>NZ_CP086615.1:3402500-4002500 GCF_020883455.1 Spiribacter halobius
GCGTTGCGGGCGATGTCCTCGGGGGTGAGCGCGGGGCGGGTGGCGCTGCGGCCGCTCGGGTCGCCGATCATGCCGGTGAAGTCGCCGATCAGGAACAGCACGTGGTGGCCGAGATCCTGGAAGTGGCGCAGCTTGTTGATCAGCACGGTGTGCCCGAGGTGCAGATCCGGCGCGGTGGGGTCGAACCCGGCCTTGACGCGCAGGGGCCGGCCGGCCGCAAGGCGCTCCCGCAGCTCGTCCTCGCGGATGATCTCCTCCGCCCCTCGGCGCAGGATCGCCAGGGCGTCGTCGGTCGACGTCATTGCCAGTCATCCCTCCCGATTGCCGCACCGCCGGACGGGGCGCAAGGGCCGGGATTCTAGCGGAAACGTGGCGCGCCACACAGCACGGGGAGAAATGTCGCCTATCCTGAGAGGTTACGGGTAAGCCTTCAGACCGCGTGTCAGCAGATTGACCACCCCTGGGGTTGCGGCTAAGGTTCCGCCCTTGATCCGAAGGCTAGCGGGCACTGGCATGGCACGTCGCGCAGGCATGGCGAGAAGCGTTTTCAGCGAGCGGCCGCCCCGGCGTGGCAGGCTTCGGCGTGGCGCGCTCGTGCTCGGCATTGCGGCCGCGGCGGGCGGCATCGGGCTGTTCCTCGCGGGCGGCAATGCCCCGGAGGCCAACGCTCCGACGCCGGTGGCGGACTCGGGGCAGCGCCAGGAGGTCACGCTGACGCTACCCGGCCAGTCGCCCAGAGAGGCGCCGGCGCCCCGGCGCGACGGCGCCTCCGAAGCAGAAGCCGATACCCCGGCCCCCGCCCCCACGCGGCTGACGCCCGCGCCCGATGCACAGACCACTCCGGACGAGGGCCGCCTGGTTCCCGCCGCCGTGCGCGCCAGCGTGCCCGCGGCGGAGGACGGCGCCGCCAGCGCGGAGGCCGACGTCGCCAGCCCCGCGAACCACCCCGGCGAGGCCGTTCGCGCCGCCGCCGAGCAGGTGGAGGAGGCCCTGCTCGCCGCCGCGGAGCAGGCCGCCGGCAGCGACCTGCCGGGCGAGTGGCAGGCGCTCGAGGTGCGCTCCGGCGACAACCTCGCCGCCGTGTTCAAGCGTGCGGGGCTTGGCCCGCGGGACGTGCACGAAGTGGTCAATGCCGGCGGCCGCGCCGGTGAGCTGGTGCGACTGTTCCCCGGCGACACCGTCGAGCTGCGCCTGGACGAGGCCGGCACGCTGCACGGCGTGCGCTACGAGCTGAACGAGACCGAAACCCTGCTGGTGACCCGCAGCGCCGAGGACGAGTTCACCAGCGAAGTGCAGACGCGGGCGCTGGAGCGGCGCGTCGCCGAGGCCCACGGCAGCATCGACAGCTCCCTGTACATGGCCGGCCTCAACGCCGGGCTGGACGACCGGCTGATCATGGAGCTCGCCGGCATCTTCGGCTGGGACGTGGACTTCGCCCTGGACCTGCGCAAGGGCGACAGCTTCGTGGTCATCTACGAGGAGCTGTACCGGGACGGCGAGAAGCTGCGCAACGGCAACATCCTGGCGGCCGAATTCATCAACCGGGGCGAGCGCTACCGCGCCATCCGCTTCACCGAGCCGGACGGCGACAGCGACTACTACGCCCCGGACGGCCGCAGCATGCGCAAGGCCTTCCTGCGCACGCCGGTGAACTTCGCCCGGGTGAGCTCGAACTTCAACCCGAGCCGACTGCACCCGATCCACGGTACCCGCCGCCCGCACCTCGGTACGGACTACGCCGCGCCCCCGGGCACCCCGATCAAGGCCGCCGGCGATGGCAAGATCATCCACCGCGGTCGCAAGGGCGGGTACGGGCATACGGTGATCATCCAGCACGGCACCCGCTATACCACGCTCTACGCGCATATGCGCGGCTACCGGCAGGGCCTCTCGGTGGGTGACCGCGTGCAGCAGGGTGATGTCATCGGCTATGTCGGGAGCACCGGACTCTCCACCGGCCCGCACCTGCACTACGAGTTCCGCGTCGACGGCACCCACCGCAACCCGCGCACCGTGGACCTGCCGGAGGCCACACCCATCGCCGCCGAATACCGGGACGAATTCGAGACCCATAGCCGGGACTACATCGCCAGGCTCGACACCCTGAGCCGGACGCTGCTCGCCCAGATCGAAACGGACTGATCGGCATGCCCGGGGCGACCCGCGCCGTCGGCCTGATGTCCGGCACCAGCATGGACGGCGTCGACGCCGCCCTGGTGCGCCTTGCCGATGGCGCTCCACCCCGCCTCGAGGCCTTCCTGGCGGAGCCCTATCCCGAGACCCTCGCCGACCGCCTGCGCGCCGTGGATGCCGGCACGCCACTGGCCGAGGTGCTGGCGCTGGATGCCGAGCTGGCGGCGGTGTTCGCCGGGGCCGTGGGTGCCCTGCTGGCGTCTGCGGGTTGCAAGGCCGCGGAGGTCGACGTCATCGGCTGCCATGGCCAGACCGTCTGGCACGCCCCAAATGCAACGCCGCCGGTAACCTGCCAGCTCGGCGACCCGAGCCGCCTCGCCGAGGCCACCGGATGCACCGTGGTGGCCGATTTCCGCCAGCGGGACATGGCCGCCGGCGGCGAGGCTGCGCCGCTGGCGCCTCTCTTCCACGCAGCCCTGTTCGGGGGCGACGCCCCTCGCGCGGTGCTCAACCTCGGCGGCATCGGCAACCTCACCGTCCTCGGTGCCGGTGCCCGGGTGCGCCAGGGCTTTGACTGCGGCCCCGCCAATACGCTGCTGGACGCCTGGGCCCGCCGCCATCTGGGCCGACCCATGGACGAGGATGGCCACTGGGCGGCGGCGGGTCGCGTGGACGAGGCCCTGCTCGCGCGGCTGCTGGCCGACCCCTACTTCCAGCGCCCGCCTCCGCGCAGCACGGGGCCGGAGCATTTCAATCTGGGCTGGTTGGAACACCACCTTGCCGGCGGGGAGGCCCCCGCCGACGTGCAGGCGACCCTGGCCGAGCTCACTGCCCGCAGCGTGGCCGACGCCGTGAATCAGTGGGCGCCGGAGGCCGGAGAGGTGCTGGTCTGCGGTGGCGGGGCCAACAATGGCGAGCTGATGCGGCGGCTTGCTGCCGCCTTACCCGGCTGCCGGGTGGCGAGCACCGCCAGCGCCGGGGTGCCGCCGGAGGCGGTGGAAGCGGTCGGTTTCGCCTGGCTTGCGGGGGAAACGCTGGCGGGACGGGCGGTGGATCTGCGGCGCGTTACCGGCTCAAGGCATCCGGTAAGGCTCGGCGGCATTTACCCGGCTTAAATCCCCCTTCACGTAGGTCGTGCGCGGCGAATGCCGCGTGCGACATCGGGGTACACGGAGGACGGGAATGTCGCACGCCTGCGGCGCACGACCTACGGCGAGGCGCCCGTAGCACCGGCGCCCTCGCCGCGAATCCCGCGAACGTCAGACGCCGAAGGAGCTGCCGCAGCCGCAGGTGGTGGCCGCGTTGGGGTTGCGGATGACGAACTGGGCGCCCTCGATGCCCTCGACGTAGTCGATCTCCGCGCCCTCCAGGTAGGCGCCGCTCATGGGGTCGACAAGCAGCGTCACGCCGCCCTTCTCGATCACCGCGTCGCCGTCTTCCTGGTTCTCGTCGAACATGAAGCCGTACTGAAACCCGGAACAGCCGCCGCCGGTGATGTACACGCGCAGCTTGAGCTCCTCGTTCTGCTCCTCGTCCAGGAGCTGGCGCACCTTGGTGGCCGCGTTGTCGGTGAAGATCAGCAGCTCTTCCTGCTCGGCGACTTCGGTCATGGTCATTGCCTCCGGCAATGGGAATCGATAGCTACGCTGATTGTCCGCCTGCCTGGCCTGGGGGTCAATCTGGGGGCGGGTGACGCGTCGCACGTCACGGCAACACCGCCACGTGCTTCAGGCCTGCCGTCTCGTCCAGGCCGAACATCAGGTTCATGTTCTGCACGGCCTGGCCGGCGGCGCCCTTGACGAGGTTGTCCTCCACCGCGAGCACCAGCGCCATGTCGCCCCCCTGGGGGCGGTGGACGGCGATGCGGACCATGTTGCCGCCGCGGACGCTGCGGGTCTCCGGCTGGCTGCCGGGCGGCAGGACGTCCACGAAGGGCTCGGCGGCGTAGCGCTCCTCGTAGAGCCCCTGCAGGTCGGCGGCCGGATCGCGCAGGCGGGCGTAAAGGGTGGCGTGGATGCCGCGGATCATCGGCACCAGGTGCGGGACGAAGGTCAGCCCCACCTCGCGACCGGCGGCCTCGGCCAGGCCCTGGCGGATCTCCGGCAGGTGCCGGTGACCGGCGGCGCCGTAGGCGTGGAAGTTCTCGGCGGCCTCGCAGAGCAGGGTGTGCTGCTTCGGCTGCCGGCCGGCACCGCTGGCCCCGGACTTGGCGTCGGCGATCAGATGCTCGATGTCCACCAGGCCCGACTCCACCAGCGGCAGGAAACCGAGCTGCACCGCCGTGGGGTAGCAGCCGGGGTTGGCCACCAGGCGCGCATCGCGGATCGCCTCGCGGTGCATCTCCGGCAGGCCGTAGACGGACTCCGCGGCGAGTTCCGGGCAGCTGTGGGGCATGCCGTACCACTCGCTGAACACGGCGAGGTCCCGCAGGCGGAAGTCGGCGCCGAGGTCGATGACCCGGCAGCCCCGCTCGATCAGCTCCGGCGCCATGGCCATGCAGGTGCCGTTGGGCGTGGCGAAGAAGACGACGTCGCAGGCGCCGAGGCGCCCGGCGTCGGGCTCGGTGAAGCTGAGATCCAGCACGCCTCGTAGGTTGGGGAAGAGCTCGTCCACCCGCGTGCCCGCGTTGCCGCGGGAGGTGATGACCTCGAGGCGCACCTCCGGGTGGGCGGCCAGCAGCCGCAGCAGCTCCACCCCGGTGTAGCCGGTGCCACCGACGATGCCGGCCGTGATCATTGAACATGCTCCGTCTGGGACTGGACACCCATTGTACGCCGGTGGCCGGGGGCGGCGGGAGCGGGGAGCGTTCGCGGCGGCGCCGCTCCTGCAGGCGTTGCCTGGCAGCGCGGCAGAATCCCGCCTGTAGGAGGCGCGCCCTCGCGCCGAATATCCGGGCGGAATGGCTCGCGGCGGGGGCGCCGCGTCCAGGCTGCGGGACTGGGGGCCGCCGCCTCGCTATCATGCACGGCCATGCCGAGAAGAACGAATAATCCGCCGACCAGCCGCTGGCAGGCCTATCTCGAGCGTCAGCGCTTCCGGCTGTCCAACAGCGACGCGCTGCTGGTCCTCTCCCTGCTGGGAGCGGTGACGGGGCTGCTGGCGGGCCTGGTGATCATCGGCTTTCGCGGGCTGGTGGAGGGGATGGAGACGCTCCTCCTGCCCGGCGGGCAGCCGGAGAACTTCGAGGCCCTGCCGCCGCTCGCGCGGCTGGCGCTGGCGGTCACGGGCGCCTTTCTCATCGGGCTCTACCTGCGCTTCCTCGCCGGCGGCGACCAGCGCACCGGCGTCGCCTACGTCATGGAGCGCACCGCCTATCACCAGGGGCGGCTGCCGCTGCGCAACGCCGTTACCCAGTTCGTGGCCGGTGGGGCGGCGATCATCAGCGGCCAGTCCGTGGGTCGCGAGGGGCCGAGCGTGCATCTCGGTGCGGCGGCCGGCAGCCAGCTCGGCCAGCTCCTCGCCATGCCCAACAACAGCATGCGCACCCTGGTGGCCTGCGGCACCGCCGCCGCCATCGGCGCCTCCTTCAATACGCCGCTGGCCGGGGTCGCCTTCGCCATGGAGGTGGTGGTGATGGAGTACACCATCGCCGGCTTCCTCCCCGTGATCCTCGCGGCCGTGAGCGCCACGGCACTCACCCAGGCGGTGTACGGCGCCGACCCCGCCTTCACCATCCCCGCCCTGCAGATCCGGGGGCTGATCGAGATCCCCCACGTGATCGTCACCGGCGTGGTGCTGGGTGCGGTCGCTGCCGCCTTCAACCGGGCGCTGACCTGGTCCTCGCACCGGCTGGTGGACCGCTCCATCGTCCTGCGGACGACGCTGGGCGGGCTCGTGGTGGGCGTGGTGGCGCTGGCCGTGCCGGAGGTCATGGGCGTCGGTTACGACACCGTCGCCGCGGCGCTGCGCGGCGAGCTCGGACTGGGGCTGCTGCTGGCGATCGTGGTGGCGAAGCTGGTGGCCACCGCGTCGGTGCTCGGCCTCGGCGTGCCCGGCGGGCTGATCGGCCCCACCCTGGTGATCGGTGCCGCCGCTGGCGGCGCCCTGGGCATCGTGGCCGCGGCGCTCACCCCGGCCCCCATCGCCGGCCCCGCCTTCTACGCCCTCATCGGCATGGGCGCGATGATGAGCGCGAGCCTGCGCGCGCCGCTCGCCGCGCTCACTGCCATGCTCGAGCTCACCGCCAACCCCAACGTCATCCTCCCCGGCATGCTCGCCATCGTCGCGGCGACGGTGACCACCAGCGAGGTCTTCCGCACCGACTCCATCTTCCTCGCCTGGCTGCGGGAGAAGGGACTGGACCCGCGGCGCAACCCGCTGCTGCAGGCCTTCAGCCGGCTCGGCATCGTGCGGCTGATGGACCGGCGCCTGACCGTGCTGCCGCGGCGGCTCGAGCGCAGCGCACTGCTCGAAGCCCTGGACGAGGAGCCGCGCTGGCTGCTGCTGGAGGAGACCAGCGAGCGGCCCGTGGCGCTGGTGCCGGTGGCGGACGTGTTGAGCTACCTGGAGGAGAACCCGCGCGAGCAGGAGATCGATCTGCTGGCCATCCCGGCCCAGCGGCTGCAGCCCGCCGCGGTGGAGATCCGCGCCAGCCTGCGCGAGGCGCTGGAGGTCCTGCGGCGGGAACGCGCCGAGGCGCTGTATGTCGTACAGACCAACGCCCCCGGCCGACGGCGCTATTACGGCGTGCTCACCCGACGGGACATCGAGCGGGAGTATTTCGGGTAGGGCGCGGGACGCGCCGCTCGCAGCGGCTTCCTGCGCTTGGCCGGCAGGAAGCGCTGGCGGCGCTGTCAGTTGATAGACTGAGAGCGTGATCACGCACCGCGCGACGGAGGTCTGCGCCATGCCCCGCAAGGAGATCGTTACCGGTGTGCTCGCGCTGGCCATCGTGGCGGCGGTGGGCTATCTGTGGTTCGCCCCGCCGGCGCGGGAGCCGGCGCCGGCGGTGCGGATGGACATGCTCGAGGGCGGGCAGCTGGAGCTCGCCAGCCTGCAGGGCCAGCCGGTGCTGCTGCAGTTCTGGGCCACGACCTGCGTCACCTGTGTGGCGGAGATGCCGGAGCTTGTGCACTTGCACGAGGACTTCGCCGACCAGGGCCTGGCCATGGTGGGCGTGGCCATGCCCTACGACCCGCCGGAGCAGGTGCGCACGATGGTGGCGGAGAAGGGCCTGCCCTACCGCATCGCCCTGGACCGCAGCGGCGAGGTCACGCAGGCCTTCGGCGATGTCCGGCTCACGCCCACCACCGTGCTCATCGACCCCCAGGGCCGGGTGGTCTGGCAGCGGGTGGGTCTGCTCGACTTCGAGCGCCTGCGCGAGGAGATCCGCGGCATGCTGCCGGCCGGCGACACCGCCTGATGGTGCTCTGGGTCAAGGCATTCCACATCATCTTCGTGGTGACGTGGTTCGCGGCGCTGTTCTACCTGCCGCGGCTCTTCGTCTACCACGCCATGGCCGAGGACGAGACCGGGCGCGAGCGCTTCAAGGTGATGGAGCGCAAGCTCTACCGCGGCATCATGAACCCCAGCGCGGTGCTGGCGGTGGGACTCGGGGTCTGGCTGCTGTGGCTCGCGCCCTGGTGGCTGCAGGAGGGCTGGCTGCACGCGAAGATCGCCCTGGTGGCGCTGCTGGTGGGCTATCACCTCTACTGCGGGCGGCTGCTGCGGGCCTTTGCGGAAGAGCGCAACCGGCACGGCCACGTGTGGTATCGGGTGTTCAACGAGCTGCCCGTGCTGGTGTTGGTGGCGGTGGTGATCCTGGTTGTGGTAAAGCCCTTCTGATTGGCGAATGAACGTGCTACCTTAATCAGGACCAAGGTAGTCCGGTATGGAAAAGGCAAACATGCGCACTCAGCTGCACGAAGACCGACACGACGCCTACCTGCGGGATCTGCTGCAGCGCGCGGGCCTGCGTGCCACCAGGCAGCGGCTTGGGCTGGCGCAGCTTATCTTCGGGCAAGGCGAGCGCCACCTGACCGCAGAAGGCCTTTACAGCGAGGCGCTGGAGGCCGGGCTGCGCGTCTCTCAGACCACGGTCTACAACACCCTGCACCAGTTCACCGAGGCAGGGCTGCTGCGCCAGATCCTGGCCGACCCGCGGCGCATCTTCTTCGACACCAACGTGCATCCGCACCACCACTTCCTGGACGAGGATACCGGCCAGATGGCCGACATCCCGGCGGATGACGTGCGCGTCGCCCAGCTGCCCTCGCCGCCGGCGGGGACGAGCATCGAGGGCGTCGACGTCATCGTGCGGGTGCGCCGGGCTGCAGCATCCTGAGGCAGGCGGCCTGGTAGCACGGAAAAAGGCCCCCTTCGGGGCCTTTTTTGTTGTGCGCCGGGCACGGCGCGCCGGCGCCGTGACCGGCGCTGGATAACCGGTGAGCGAAAGCGAGCCGGGAAGTGGCCTGGGGGTGGAAGTCCCCTGCGGGCCCTGGTGACGGGAACCGCGAGCCGAACGGCAAGGGCATCATCGTGAGGTGCTGTCTGAAGGAAGCCTCAGGCGAATCTCCGACCCGACGAACAGGAACCGCATAGGAGGCGTGTCGTCGCGGGCGAGCAGGCAACGATCTGCGAACCCGATGTCACCCCGGAGCGGCGATACGTAGATGCGGCGGGTGTGGAGTGAAGGTCACGCGCCTTACCCCGGGAGGTCTGTCGGGCTGCTGTGAGCTACCGGCGCCGCGAGGTGCCGGGAAGGCCTGGCAGAAGTCAGCCGAGGCCATAGTAGTCGCCGGCACAGGGCGGCGAAGGGCCGAACGCGTGGAGCCGATCCGGCACTGGAGCGCTCGATGGCCGAAGCAGGCGTAGGCGAGGCGGCTGAGAGGTTGCCGCATCCCCGGAGGGCTGACGGCGGAACCGTCGGAGGTACGGGTGATGGACGCCAAGCGGCTGCGGCGCGCTCGAGACGAGCCGGGTCCGAGTCGACGGCGCTGCTGGAGGCGGCGCTGTGTCGCGAGAACCTGATGGCGGCCTACCGGCGGGTGGTGCGCAACCGGGGGGCCCCCGGCATCGACGGAGTGACCGTCGATGAGCTGTGGGCCTACTGCCAGGCGCACTGGTCGTCGATCCGCGAGCGGCTGCTGGAGGGGACGTACCGTCCCTCGCCGGTACGGGAGGTGAAGATCCCCAAGCCCGGGGGTGGCTCCCGGGCACTGGGCATCCCGACCGTGGTCGACCGGCTGATCCAGCAGGCGCTGGTGCAGGTGCTCACCCCGATCCTCGACCCGACGTTCTCGGGTGAGAGCTACGGCTTTCGCCCGGGGCGCAGTGCCCATCAGGCCGTTGAGCGTGCCCGCGGGCACGTGGCGGCGGGGCAGCGCTGGGTCGTGGACCTCGATCTGGCGCAGTTCTTCGACCGGGTCAATCACGACGTGCTGATGGCCCGGTTAGCGCGTCGGATCGAGGACCGGCGGGTGCTGCGCCTGATCCGGCGCTACCTGCAGGCCGGGGTGATGGCCGGTGGCGTGGTCTCGCCGCGGGCGGCGGGGACGCCGCAGGGCGGGCCGCTCTCGCCCCTGCTCTCGAACGTCCTGCTGGACGAGCTCGACCGGGAGCTGGAGCGGCGCGGCCACCGCTTCGTGCGTTACGCCGATGACGTCAGCGTCTACGTGCGCTCGCCCGAAGCGGGTGCGCGCGTGCTGGCATCGCTGGAGCGGTTCCTGTGGCGGCGGCTGCGCCTGGTGGTCAACCGTGAGAAGAGTGCGGTGGACCGCCCGTGGAAGCGCACGCTGCTCGGCTACAGCATGACCGCGCACCGTGAGCCGCGGCTGCGGGTGGCCCCCAGCTCGGTGCAGCGGCTCAAGGCCCGCCTGCGGGCCGCGCTGCGCCGCGGGCGGGGCCGCCACCTGCAGCGGGTGCTGGCGGCGCTGCAGCCGCTCATCCGGGGCTGGGTGGCCTACTTCCGCTTCGCCGAAGTCAAGGCGGCGTTCGAGGCGCTGGACCAGTGGCTCCGGCGCCGCCTGCGTTGCCTGCTGTGGCGGCAGTGGAAGCGCTGGCGCACCCGCGCCCGGCGGCTGATGCAGCACGGTGTCGAGCGCCTGCGAGCGTATCGCTCCGCCACCAACGGGCGTGGCCCGTGGTGGAACGCGGGGGCGGCCCACATGCACGTGGCCATCCCCGCGCGCTGGCTGCACCGTCAGGGTCTCGTGAGCTTCCTCGGCGAGCACCGTCGACTTGCGAGCGCTGCGTGAACCGCCGTATACGGCCCCGTACGTACGGTGGTGTGAGAGCCGGGGCGGGTGACCGCCCCGGCTACTCGATTTTCCGTGGCCCCGATTAGCAACGAAGTTCAGACACGCTGCAAGACAGTCCCTCCGCGGCGGAGGGCACCCACGGCGGCCGAGCGAGGCGGGGCAGGAGCGACCGGGACCGTAGGCGAGATGGACCTCGCCTACGAGCTTACAGGGACGTATTCACAGCGTGTCCCGGGCGCTCCTGCCCCGCCTCGCGCCCGGCACCATGTAGTGAGCATCCCCCCCTACGTCGCGGACTCCTGGTGCCCCAAGTGCTGAAGGTCGGGGGTGATCGAGCGAGGAGTTACGGCGCTTCGCGCCGTTTCGCGGTCGAACATCGCTCGCACTGCAGAGGGCGCTCTACCCCGTAGCGTCGGGCTACTCCTCCGACTCGTCCGCCGCCTTCATCTGAGTCTGCAGGTAGTTCTGCAGGCCGATGCGGTCGATGAGCTCGATCTGGGTCTCCAGCCAGTCCACGTGGCTTTCCTCGTCCTTGAGGATGCGCTCGAAGAGATCCCGGCTGCCGTAGTCCTGGACGTTCTCCGCGTGCTCGATGGCGGTGCGCAGGTGGGCGATGCCGTTGAGCTCGTACTTGAGGTCGCACTCGAGGACCTCCTTCACGTTCTCGCCGATCAGCAGCTTGCCGAGATCCTGCAGGTTGGGCAGACCCTCGAGGAACAGGATGCGCTGGATCAGCACATCGGCATGATGCATCTCGTCGATCGACTCGTCGTATTCCTTCTTGCCGAGCCTCTCCAGACCCCAGTTGTCCAGCATGCGCGCATGCAGGAAGTACTGGTTGATGGCAGTGAGCTCGTTGGTCAGCGCCTGGTTGAGATGCTCGATGACCTTGGCGTCGCCTTTCATTGTTCTGCCTCCCGTGCTGACGCAGTCGGTGCGACCATACTTCTTTGGAACGGTTTCAATATAGC
Organism: Spiribacter halobius; assembly: GCF_020883455.1. NCBI lineage: Bacteria > Pseudomonadati > Pseudomonadota > Gammaproteobacteria > Chromatiales > Ectothiorhodospiraceae > Sediminicurvatus > Sediminicurvatus halobius. Next base: position 3,413,803 of record NZ_CP086615.1, read on the forward strand.
ACGGGAGAAAGGGTTCGTGGGTGCCCCCAGGCGCGGGGGGCTGGGTGACCGGGTGACTAGGTGATGAGGTGGTGGGGCTCGCGACGGATGCCGGCGGGAATCGGAGTGTTTACGCCGGGGTCGCCTGGGGCATGAGGGGGAACAGGCGCTCCTCGGCCTTGTACTCGGCGACGATGGCGCGGACGAATGGCCCGCAGCGGCCGCAGCCGGTGCAGCAGCCGAGCTCGCGGCGGAGGTCGCCCACGGAGCGGGCGCCATCATCGAGGGCGGCCCGGATCTGGGAATCGGTGACAGCCTTGCAGACGCAGACGTACATGCAGCCCCTCGCCCGTGGTGCAGCCGTTTCTCTGACGTGCCTGCCCACGCGTCCGGGGGGCACTGGCCTGCCGGCTTCACCAGCCCCGGGCACCGGCCCACGTGATGAATCCAGGCAGCTTGGCGGGGAGAGTACCCAGCCCGCGGCAGGGCGTCAATAACAATGATTCTTGTTTAGAACAGTTTCAAACTGGACCGCTCCGGTTCACTTTCCGGCGCGGATCAGGCCGCCGAGGCCGTGGGCCTCAAGCGTCTCGTTGGTCAGCCGTCGGACCTCGCTGGGGTACTCCATGCCGAGGGCGCGATCGAGCAGCCGCCGGGCGTCCCGGTACGGCACGGTGCGCACGGCCCACTTCACCCGCAGCAGCCCGGCGCTGCTCATGGACAGCCCGTCCATGCCCATGGCAAGCAGCAGCAGCGCGATGCCCGGGTCACCGGCCATGCCGCCACAGACCGTCACCGGCACCTCCATGCGCCGGCCCACCTCGGCGACCTCGTTCACCGCGCGCAGCACGGCCGGGTGCAGCTCGTCGTAGAGGGAGGCCACGCGGGAGTTGTTGCGGTCCACGGCGAGCAGGTACTGGGCGAGGTCGTTGCTGCCCACCGAGAGGAAGTCGAGCCGCCGGGCCAGGCTCTCCGCCTGGTAGACGGCGGCGGGCACCTCCACCATCGCGCCGAGCAGCGGCGCCGGCGCCTCCACGCCCTCCTCCGCCAGCTCGCGCCGGGCCCGCTCCACCAGGCGCCGCGCCTCCTCCACCTCCTCCAGGCGGCTGACCATGGGGAACATGATGCGCAGGTTCCCGAGCCCCTCGGAGGCACGCAGCATCGCCCGGATCTGGGTGAGGAAGATCTCCGGGTGGTCCAGCGTCATGCGGATGCCGCGCCAGCCAAGGAAGGGGTTGTCGTCGTGGATCGGGAAGTACGGCAGGGTCTTGTCGCCGCCGACGTCCAGGGTGCGCAGGGTGACCGGCAGCGGGGCGAAGGCCTCCAGCACCTCGCGGTAGAGCTGCGCCTGCTCCTCCTCGCCGGGGAAGCGGTCGCGGATCATGAACGGGAACTCGGTACGGTGCAGGCCGACGCCGTCGCAGCCCACCTCGCGCGAGGCGCCGATGTCGGCCACCAGGCCGGTGTTGACGTAGAGCTTGATGGCGACGCCGTCGGGGGTGATCGAGCGCTCGTGCTGCAGGCTCTTCAGCCCCGCCGAGAGCTCCGCCTCCTGGCGCAGCAGCCGCCGGTACTCCTTGCGCACCGCCTGGGGCGGGTCCACGTAGACGCGCCCCCGGTAGCCGTCCACCACCAGCTCCCGACCTTCCAGGCTGCGGACCTGCAGATCCGCCACGCCCATGACCGCCGGCACGCCCAGCGCCCGCGCCAGGATGGCGACATGGGAGTTGGCCGAGCCGGTGGCGGAGACCACGCCGGCGAGCCGCCCGAGGGGCACCTCGGCGAGCTGCGAGGCGCTCACCTCCTGGCCGACCAGCACCGCGTCCTGGGGAATCTCGCGGCGGTCCTCGTCCACCAGCAGCAGGCGCATGACCAGCCGTCGGCCGATGTCGCGGACGTCGCCGGCGCGCTCCCGCAGGTAGGGGTCCTCCATTTCCTCGAAGCGGCGCACCTGCTCGGCGATGGTCTGGCGCACCGCCCCCGCCGCCCAGTTGCCGGCCTTGATGCGGCGACAGGTCTGGCGCACCAGGCTGTCGCCCTCGAGCATGCGCAGGTAGACATCGAACAGCAGCTGCTCGCCCTCGGGCAGGGTGCCGTGCATGCGCCCCGCCAGCGCCTCGACGTCCTCCCGCACGGCCTGGACCGCGGCGAGGAACGCCGCCTCCTCGCGCTCCGGGTCGCTGACGGGGCGGTCCGGCACCTCGTCCAGGGCCGTCGGTGCATAGAGCACGAAGCCCCGCCCCATGCCCACGCCGGTGGCACCCGGCACGCCCACCAGCGGGCGCTCCCGGGTGGCCTCCGGGTGGCCGGCGAGCAGATCCAGACCGCCACTGGCCTTGGCGTGGGCCACGACGCCGGCGAGCTGTGCCGCCATGGTGACGAGGAAGGCGACATCGGCATCGCCGAAACGCTGGCGGCCCTGACGCTGGACCACGAGCACGCCGAGGCGCTGGCGGTAGTGGATGATGGGCACGCCGAGGAAGGAGTGGAAGCGCTCCTCGCCGGTTTCGGGGAAATAGCGGAAGCGGGGATGCTGGTCGGCGTTCTCAAGGTTGATGGGCTCCTCACGCTCGGCCACCAGCCCCACCAGGCCCTCCTCCAGGCGCAGCCGCACCCGGCCGACGGCATCCGGGTAGAGGCCGCGTGTCGCCATCAGGGTGAGATGCTGCTGGTCCTCCTCCAGCAGGTACACGGAGCAGACGTCGGCCTCGGTGGCGGCGGCGATGCGCTCGACGATGATGCGCAGCGCCTCGCCGAAATCCTCGGCGGCGCTCACCTCCTGGACGATGCGGTGGAGGGTCTCGAGCATGCGGCTAATCCTCGGCGTTGCGGCGGCCCTGGGGCGGTTCCGCGCCGTGCCCCCGACGGCGCCCGCCTACCCGCGCCGCCGTCGCCCGACCACCGGCGGCTGCCCGCGGCCGAGGCCGGCCGGCCGCCGCGGCGCGCCGTCCGGAAAGATGAGTGGGGCCAGCTGGCTCAACGCACGCTCGTAGACTCCGCGCTTGAAGAACACCACCTGACGCAACGGTTCCCAGTACGGCACCCAGGCCCAGTCGTCGAATTCCGGGCGCTCGCTCAGGTCCAGCCGCACCGCGGACTCCTCACCCACCAGCCGCAGCATGAACCAGACCTGCTTCTGGCCGATACACAGCGGCCGCTGGCGCCGGCGGACCAGGTGCCGCGGGAGCCGGTAGCGCAGCCAGCCCTCGGTGGCGCCGAGGATGGCGACATCGTCCTCCGCGAGGCCCACCTCCTCGCGGAGCTCGCGATACAGCGCCGCCTCCGGCGATTCATCGCGCCGCATGCCGCCCTGCGGAAACTGCCAGGCATCCTGACCGATTCGCCGGGCCCAGAACACCTGTCCGTGGTCGTTGGTCAGGATGATCCCGACGTTCGGTCGAAAACCATCCGAATCAATCACTTATGGCACCGAGCTTGTAATTTCGTTGCCAGCTATTCTTCCACATTGCAGAATCCCGCGGCAAACGCCCGACTCAGGGCGCCAACCAGCGGAGCCCCCCTTGCGCCTGGCCATATTCGACCTCGACAACACCCTGCTTGGCGGCGACAGCGATCACCTCTGGGGCCGCTTCCTGGCGGAGCTGGGGGTGGTGGACGGCGAGCGCTACGAGCGCGCCAACGAGCGCTATCTGCGCGAGTACGAGCGCGGTGAGCTCGACATCGACGAGTTCCTCGCCTTCGCCCTGCGGCCCCTGGCCGAGAACGCGCCCGAAGACCTCGAGGCCTGGCGCCGCCGATTCGTCGAGGAGCGCATCCGGCCACTGGTGCTCCCCGCCGCCCGCCAGCTGGTGGAGACGCACCGCGCCCGTGGCGACGTGCCGCTGATCATCACCGCCACCAACCGCTTCGTTACCGAGCCCATTGCGGCGCTGTTCGGCATCGAGGAGCTGCTGGCCACCGAGCCCGAGCACGCCAATGGCCGTTACACCGGCCGCCATCGCGGCACGCCCACCTTCCGCGAAGGCAAGATCCACGCCCTGGAGGCGTGGCTCGCCGAGCGTGACGAGCCCCTGGAGGCGAGCACCTTCTACAGCGACTCCCGCAACGATCTGCCACTGCTCGAGCGGGTGGACAGGCCGGTGGCCGTGGACCCGGACCCGGTCCTGGCGGAGACCGCCCGGCACCGCGGCTGGCCCCGCATCACCCTGCGGGCGGGGATCGACCCGCAGCCGCTGGACTGACGACGCCGGCATGGATGCCCAGCAACCCCCGCCAGACGCGCCGTCGCCGCGTACTGGCGTGTCGGCCCGCCAGGCCATGCCAGCCAGCGATGCACAGCCGACCGCGGCAGCCTCTAGCCCGCATATCTCACCGATTCACGGCTGCGGGTGCGGATCAGTGAGATATGCGGGCTAACGACCAGCGTCCGCGGCTCGTATTCGCCCATGCCAATGGCTTCCCTGCCGGCAGCTACCGGCGTTTCCTGGCTGCGCTGGAGACCGCCTTCCGGGTGGAGGCGCCGGAGCGGCTCGGCCACGACCCGGCCTACCCGGTGGGACTGGGCTGGCCGACGCTGGCCGAGGAGCTGCTGGAGCGCATCAGCGCCGGCGGCAGCGAGCGCACCTGGCTGGTGGGTCATTCGCTCGGCGGCGTCCTCGCCTTCCTCGCCGCCCTGCGCCAGCCGCGCCGGCTGCACGGCTTCGTGATGCTCGACCCGCCGCTGGTGTTCGGCTGGCGTGGGCCCGCGCTCGCCACGGCCCGGCGGCTCGGGCTCATCGACCGGCTCACCCCCGCCGGCCGCAGCCAGGGCCGGCGCAGCCGCTGGCCGGACGCGGCCAGCGCCGCCGCGCACTTCCGCAGCCGCGCGCTGTTCCGGGACTTCGACGCCGAGGCCATCGAGGACTACGTCGCCGCCGGCACGGTCGCGGACGGCGACGGCGTGCGCCTCGCCTACGACCCGGCGGTGGAGGTGGAGATCTTCCGCCAGCTGCCGGCCTGGCTGCACCGGGAACCGGCGCCGGTGCCCGTGCCCGGCGCCGTGCTGACGGCCCGGGGCTCCACCGTCACCCACCGGGGCGACCTCGCCCGCTTCCGCCGGCACCATGGGGTAGCGGTCCACGAGGTGCCGGGCGGTCACCTCTTCCCGCTGGAGCGTCCGGGAGAGGCGGCGGAGGCCGTGCAGGCGGCCGTCAGGGGGCTTCAGGGTCAGCGGCAGGCCGGCTGACGGGTTCATTGGCGCCTGGATCAGTCGGCGTCGAAGAAATGCCCGAACTTCGCCGCCTTGGTTTCCAGGTAGGCGTGGTTGTGCGGGTTGCGCCCGGCGAGGATGGGCAGGCGCTCGGTGACCGCGATGCCCTCGGCCTCGAGCCCGCTCACCTTCTGGGGATTGTTGGTGAGCAGCCGCAGCCTGCGGATACCGAGGGCCTCGAGCATGGCGGCAGCAACGCCGTAGTCCCGGGCGTCCGGGGCGAAGCCCAGGGCCTCGTTGGCCTCCACCGTGTCCGCGCCTTCCCTGTCCTGCAGGCCGTAGGCGCGGATCTTGTTCAGCAGGCCGATGCCCCGGCCCTCCTGGCGCAGGTACACCAGCACGCCCTCGCCGGCCTCGCCAATGCGTCGCAGCGCCGCCTCCAGCTGCGGCCCGCAGTCGCAGCGGCGGCTGAACAGGGCATCGCCGGTCAGGCACTCGGAGTGCACCCGCACCAGCGGCGCCTCGGCCTGTTCGGGCTGCCCCATCACCAGTGCCACATGCTCCTGGCCGATGGCGTCCTCGAAGCCGTGGATCACGAACTCGCCCCACTCGGTGGGCAGCCGGGCGGAACCGGCATGACGCGCACGGGGCGTGGCGGGCGGCATGGGCATGGCGGCGGCGACACCTGCTGCAGGCTGCGGGGAGCGCGTCACGATATCACGGCCCCCGCCCGTGCGGCGCCTCCAGGTCCAGCACCGGCCCCGCGGGGATGATCCGCGTGGGGTTGATCATGGGGTGGCTGGTGTAATAGTGGCGCTTGATGTGGTCGATGCTCACCGTCTCTGCCACGCCCGGCACCTGGTAGAGCTCGCGCAGGTAGCCGGCGAGGTGCGGGTAGTCGGCGATGCGGCGCAGGTTGCACTTGAAGTGGCCGACGTAGACGGCGTCGAAGCGCACCAGCGTGGTGAACAGCCGCCAGTCCGCCTCGGTGATGCGGTCACCGGCCAGGTAGCGCTGGCGCCCGAGACGCTCGTCGAGGCTGTCCAAGCAGTCGAACAGCTGCGTCACCGCCTCCTCGTAGGCATCCTGGGCAGTGGCGAAGCCTGCCTTGTAGACGCCGTTGTTGACGCGGTCGTAGACGTCGGCGTTGATGGCATCGATGGTCTCGCGCAGATCGGCCGGATAGTAGTCACGGCTCGCGTCGCCCCACTCGTCGAAGGCGCTGTTGAGCATGCGCACCAGATCCGCGGACTCGTTGTTGACGATGGTGCCCCGCTCCCGGTCCCACAGCGCCGGCACGGTCACCCGCCCGGTGTAGTCGGGCCGGGCCCTGACGTAGACCTGGTGCAGATACTCGCAGCCGTTGACGTGATCCTCGGTGGCCCCCGGATAGGACGCATCGAAGTGCCAGCCGTACTCGCCCATGTACGGATGCACCACGGAAACGCTGATGACATCCTCCAGCCCTTTCAGCTTGCGCAGGATCAGCGCCCGGTGCGCCCATGGGCAGGCGAGCGAGACATACAGGTGATACCGCCCCTTCTCCGGCGGAAACTTTCCACCCGGCTCGATCCAGTCCCGAAACACGGTCTTCGGACGCTCGAACCGCCCGCCGGTGCTCTCGGTGTCATACCACTGGTTGTGCCAGGTGCCGTTTATCAAAAGACCCATTGCGCCTCCCCTTGGTCGGCGAGCTCAATCGAGGAGTTCAAAGTCCAAAGTTCAAAGACTCCCTCCGCGCGCGGCGGAGTCGTAACCTCGCTTTGAACCTTGAACTTAGAACTGACAACGATCGCAACGAAGCCCGCCCGCCTTCAGCCGGCGAGCTTCGTTGCGATCTCCGCCACATGCCTCCCCTGGTACCGCGCAATGGCGAGCTCGTTTTCGCTCGGCTGGCGGCTGCCGTCGGGGCCGGCGAGGGTGGTGGCGCCGTAGGGGGTGCCGCCGGTGATCTCGTCCATGTTGGCGAGCTCCTGGCAGGCGTAGGGCACGCCCACGATCACCATGCCGTGGTGCATGAGCGTGGTGTGGATGGAGGTCAGGGTCGTCTCCTGGCCGCCGTGCTGGGTGGCGGTGCTGGTGAAGGCGCTGCCCACCTTGCCCACCAGCTTGCCCTGGGCCCAGAGGCCGCCGGTCTGGTCGAGGAAGTTGCGCAGCTGCCCGGCCATGTTGCCGAAGCGGGTGGGCGTGCCGAAGATCACGGCGTCGTAGTCGGCGAGCTCGTCGGGGCTCGCCACCGGGGCCTGCTGGTCGAGCTTGGCGCCGGCCTGGCGGGCGACGTCCTCGGGCATGGTGTCGGGAACGCGCTTGACGACGACCTCCGCGCCGGGCACCTGCCGGGCGCCCTCGGCGATGGCGTCCGCCAGCGTCTCGATGTGGCCGTACATGCTGTAGTAGAGAACGAGAATTCGGCTCATGGCGGGTCTCCCTTTGGGTTCGCGGACAACACGCAGACTAGGACCGCCGGCAGAAAGAAACAATCCCGATTAAAGGCAACTTATTGTTGCCGTATCGGATACGATAGTCGCGGGTTCGGGAGAGGCCTGCCATGGACCGTCTCGAGAGCATCGACGCCTTTCTGCAGGTGGCCGAGCACGGCAGCTTCACCGCCGCTGCAGAACGGCTGGGGGTGACGAAGTCGCGGGTGAGCAAGCAGGTGCAGGCGCTGGAGCGCCGCCTTGGCACGCGGCTGCTCCACCGCACCACCCGGCGGCTGACTCTCACCGAGGCCGGCGCCCGCTACTACGAGCGCTGCGCCCCGCTGCTCGAGGCCCTGGCGGAGGCGGAGCGCACCGTGGGCGACCTGCACGCCCTGCCCCAGGGCACCCTGCGGGTGAACGCGCCGGTCTCCTTCGGGCTGCAGCACCTCGGCCCGGTGCTGCCGGAGTTCCTGGCCCGCTACCCCTCGCTCAGCGTGGACATCACCCTCAATGACCGCTTCGTGGACCTAGTGCACGAGGGCTACGACGCCGCCGTGCGCATCGGCCAGCTGCAGGAGTCGAGCCTGATGGCCCGGCCCATCGCCCGTTGCGACGTCTGGCTGTGCGGTGCGCCTGCGTACCTGGCCCGGTATGGCCACCCGCGCCGGGTCGGCGAGCTCGCCGGGCACAACGCCCTCAGCTACAGCTACTCGCCGCTGGGGGACTACTGGCCGATCACCGACCCCGACGGCGGCGCGCATCGCGTGCCGGTGAGCGGCAACCTGCGCGCCAACAACGGCGAGCTGCTGCTCGCAGCCGCCGAGCAGGGGACGGGCCTGGTGATGCTGCCGGACTTCATCGCCGCGGAGAGCGTGGCCGCCGGGCGCCTGCAGCGCCTGCTGCCCGACCACGAGATCGCCCCGCTCAGCCTCAGCGCCGTCTACCCCTACACCCCCCGGGTGCCCGCCAAGGTGCGCGCGTTCGTGGACTTCCTCGTGGCCCGCTTCGGCGAGCGGCCGTGGCGGCTTACGCACCCCGATTGACATCGAGCGACGAAACCTTCCAGGTGCGCGCGATGGCGTGCGGTGGTCCGAACTATCCGCCCTGCCACGGCTCGCCGGGCAGCCGGCTGATCAGCGCCTCAGACACACTCTTCGCCATGGCGTCCAGGTTCCAGGTGCGGCCGCGGGCGAGCAACGGCCCGATATCGGCGACGAATCGGCGATCGCGCAGCTTCGCAGCGAGGTTCGCTTCGAATCCCGCCCGGCTCACGGTCTGACCGCCGTGCCCCATGTAGGCCCCGAAGCACTCGACGATTCGCTCCGGCGAGGCTTCGCCATCGGCTAGCGCGGTGGCCAGGTCGAACAGATCACGACCCTTGCGGCGCTGGTATAGCGCCCGCAGCTTCGTACCCAGCAGCTCGTCAAGCGCGTAGCTGCGTATCTCGCAGGCTCCCGCGAACCATCGAGAGGATACGCGGAACGGCACTGCCACAATCCCGTGGACCGTGAAGTGCTCCCGCGTATTGATCTCAACCTTGAGTTTCAGCCTGAGTGGTGTCGGGTCCTCGGACGCGAACCGGTACTCGAACGTGACACGGCCCTCGCTCTGTTTATAGCGAGGTGGGCTGAGCCATGGGTCGAGCACCTCGTGAAGCGCGCCCATGATCGGCCCGGCGGGCGCCGCCTGGACCTGCACCAGATCGATGTCCTCCGAGTAGCGCGCCGGGGGACGAATGAAGAGCTTGTAGAGCGCGGTGCCGCCCCGGAATGCCAGGGAACGACGGAGCACAGGGTGGGAGAAGATAGCCACCAGCGCCCTGCTGATGACCAGATCCTGTTCCACCTGGTGATTCTCAACCCACGGCGCCTCGCTACGCCATTCCGTGATGTAGTCCAGCGGGATCAAGACTCCGGTTCCACTTCCATATTAATCACCAGTTTCCAGCGGCGGTGCCGAGGCGCAGACGGCGCCTCGGCACCTGGCGCCAGCAGCGTGTAGTCACGCGCATTCGACACAACGAAGCGGCACAGTGGCTGCGCGGCCTCATCCGCTCCCCCCAGCTCCAGCAGATAGCCAAGGCGCTGTGCCCATGGCAGCGGCGCGGTTTCGGCCGCCTTGACCAGCAGCTCGGCATCGATCTCTTCTGCAAGCTCGGAAATGGTCATCGCGACCTGATCAAGCCCGCCGGCACGACCGGGATAGCCGGCAAGGTCGATGGCCGTCGCCTCCGGTGTCGACACCGCTATCGGGCCCCGTGGCGTGTTGAAAAGGCGAGTCGGTACGTCCCTCAAGCGCTTGCGCGCAAAAAAGGCGACGCGAACCGCGCCGCATTCAACCGGGCGCCGGTTGCTCTCAAGGAACACCTGGAATTCCTGCGGACGGTGGTGCGCCGCGCCGTAGTATTGCGCCGCACTCAGCAACCCAACGTAGTACCGCCGGCCTTCGCGCTCCATCAGCGCCGGGATGAATTGTTCCGCCGGTAGACAGCCGAGCCTGCGGTACTCGGGCGGGATGATCACGTAGAAGCCCCGGGCGGGCGAGGCGATGCCGTTCTTGGCGGCCAGCCGCCTGAGTGCGTTGCGGGCCGCTGGCGCAGACACCCCGAGCGCCTGTCGCAGCTGAGGAACCGTGAAATGGTACTGGCCGCGCTCAGCCAGGGCGTTGACGTAGTCAGCCAGATTACGATGGCGAGAATCCGATTCCACTGGCGCAGCGTAACGTCGTTCGTTACTCTGCGCCAGTAGAATCGGACCCTGGATGCAAGCAGACCGCCTAACGCGGCGCGCGACGATCGCGTTCCGGGCGTGAGAATGCCGCCCCGGCGGCCTGGGCCATGCCCTTGAGCAACTCCCATTCGGCGCGCACCAGCCGCAGGCTGGCGTGCCAGGCATCGCGCTCGGGGCCGGGCTCCGGGCCGGAGGCATCCAGGCGCTGGTAGACCGCCAGGGCCTGATCGGCGCAGGCCTCGAGGTCGTAGGCCGCCGCGGTGTCGGCGATGGCGGCGCGATAGCGCTCCCGGGCCTCGCCGTCGAGGGCCAGAAGCTCGGTCAGCGCCGCCGCAAAGGCGGCCTCGTCCTGCTCGCGCAGCAGGCGGCCGTTCTCACCGTCCCGCACCACCTCGCGGGCGCCGGGGGCGTCCAGCGCCACCACCGGCAGTCCGGCGGCCATGGCCTCGGCCAGCACCATGCCCTGGGTCTCGGTGAGCGAGGCGAAGGCGAAGACGTCCATGGCGTGATAGGCATCCGCCAGCTCCGGCATCACCCGCTTGCCGGCGAGGTGCAGGCGCTCGCCCACCCCGGCGGCGCGGAAGGCGCCGCGGATCTCCGGCTCCGCCGGACCGGCGCCCACCACGAGGCAGTGCACGTCGGGCTGCTGCGCGGCGACGGCAGCCATGGCGCGGGCCAGGAAGCCGAGATTCTTCTCCGCCGCGAGGCGGCCGACGTGGCCGATGACGCGGGCGCCCTCGGGAACGCCCAGCTGGCGACGGAATCCGGTGCCGTCGCCGCTCGCGAACTGCTCGCGCACCACACCGGTGGGCACCACGTCCACAGGGGTGGTTACCCCGCGCCGGTGCAGGGTCTCGGCGACGCTCTCGCTCGGCGCGAACACCTGGTCGCAGAGATTCGCGTAGCTCGTGGAGAGCTTGATCACGAACCGCTTCAGCGCCGGCGAGTCCCCGGGGACGTAATGGGTGTACTGCTCGTACATGGTGTGGTGGGTGAACACCAGCGGGCAGTCGCGGTGGGAGGCGACGCGGATGGCGGTCGCCCCCATCAGGAACGGGTGGTGGGAATGAACGATGTCCGGCCGGAAGTCGTCCAGGGCATCGTCCAGATAGCCCGGGACCGGCAGCACCACGGAGAAGTCGCTGCCGTTGAAGTTCTGGATCGCAGGGATGCGAACGACGTCCGTCTCGTCGTCGGGGATACCCGGGAACTCGGGGGCGACGACGAGCACCTTGTGCCCCCGGGCCCGGTAGGCGCGGCTGAAGGCGTCCACCGAGCGCGCCACCCCGCCCACGTGCGGGGTGTAGGTGTTGGTCATCATGACGATGTTCAATGCTCGCTCCCGGGCAGGGTCACGCTGCCCGCCTCCGGCCCGGCCGTCACCGGCGTGCGCCCGGCGGGGGCTACCACCACGGCCTCCGGCGGCCGCCGCCACTCCGCCTCCCAGGCGACGGTGGTGCCGCCCCCGGCGCTCGGGGTGAGGGTGACACGCACGCTGCCGAAGGGGGTGGGCGCCGGCCCGAAGGCCATCGGCTCGCCGCTCGCCAGCCAGCGCGGCGGCACGCCGCCGGCCAGCACCAGCTGCTCGCCCTCCTCCCGCAGAAAGGCATTACGCATGATAAGCACCCACTCGGCCGCCGCCCAGACGTGCTGGCCATCGCCCATGCAGCCGCCGCCGGTGCGGGGGTGGATCGCCTCCGGCCACTGCCCGGTGGGGCTGGCCAGGCGTGCCACCGCGTCCATGAGCTCGAAGCAGCGGTCGTCCCCGGCCCGCATCAGCACCTGCGCCATGTGCAGTGTCAGGTAGGCGTTGACGCCGGAGTGGATCATGTCCTGGAAGAACCCGCCGTGCACCCGGCAGCGCTCCAGCAGGTACTCCACGGTGCCGAGCAGACGCGGGTCGTCGGCGGCGGTGCGCTGCAGCGGATAGCCCACGGCCAGCGAGCCCACCGCGCCGGCATCCAGGCGCCGGTAGGGCGAGGCCGGCATGGCGGCGCGGCCGAGGCGGCGCTCGTCGTTCTCCAGGGCCCGGCGCAGGCAGCGCTGCAGATCGTCCGCCTCGGCACGCATCCAGCGGGCATCCTCGCCGCGCCCGGCGGCTTCCATCACGTCCGCCGCCGTGCGCAGCCCGCCCTCGGCCCAGAAATCGTCCCAGTAGTAGTAGTCGTTCGGCCCCAGATGCTCGGCGCTGAAGCCCGCCGGCAGCAGCCCCGCGTGGGGGGCGCTGGTGTCGCTGTCGGTACGCTTGCGCGCCACCCAGTGGGCACCGCGGCGGATGGCGCGCAGCCAGGTCTCATCCAGCGCCTCGCCGGTGAGCTCGGTGAAGCGCGCGGCGATCCACAGCGCCTGGCCGTTGGAATCCCACTCGCCCTCCTGGCTGTGGAAATAGCCCGTGGCGCGCGTCTGGCGCTCGGGGAAGCGCAGCAGCGCGCGGCGGGCGGGCGTGGTCAGGCCGGCGGCGAGCAGGGCGTGGATAATGAAGGCGGCATCCCGGAACCAGAAGCGCTTGTACGTGTACGGCCCGGGATAGACGTCCGCCACCGAGTGCAGCACCAGCGTGCGCATAGCGGCGTCGTAGAGGAAGCGATAGCCGGCATCCGGGACCTCCAGCGCGGCGGTGCCCGCAAGCGCCTCGCCCCAGCTCCCGGCGGCATCCGCCGGCAGCGGCTCCGCCTCCGGCCCGGGCAGCGGCACCCGTACCCGCAGCCGACGCTCGCCACCGGCAGAGATCCGGAACAGCGCCGCGCCGGTGACGAGCCCCGTCTCGCAGTCCTCGCCACCGGCGCCGTCGGGCTCGTGCAGGTGGATGGCGACGTCGCCGTGCTCGTAGTCGGAGGCATAGTGGGCCTCCGGTGTCTCCTCGAAGCGCACGGCCCGGTGCCCGTCCACCTCCCAGACGTCGCCCGTCCGCCGCAGGCGGTGGATGAAGGCAATCCCCTCGGGGTTGTAGGGCCGCAGCGCCACGGCCAGCATCGCCGGGTGCGGCGCGCTCGCGCGGTAGTCGATGACGAGCTCGCTCCCGTTGCCCTCGCTGACGACGCGGGCGCGCTGCTGGAGCTCGATACCGTCCCGGCTGCTGCGGGAGACCACCGCCACCCCGTCGTCCGTCTCCAGCCACTGCTGCGAATCCGACGTCCGCGACGGGTACAGCGGCTCGCCGTCGTCCGGCAGCACCCAGCCGTCCAGGGACCAGCCGTCATACCAGGGGGTCACCAGCCCCCGCGGGTCGACGATGGGCAGCTCGGTGCAGTCGGGCCGCCCGACGGCGGTCCAGTTGCGGTGGGTGAGGTTCACATGGGTGATGCTGAACGCCCGCGGGAGGAAGGCCTCGCTGTGGGGGTCGAACTGCTGCTCGATCCAGTAGGGCCAGACCCAGTCGAGGTTGTGCTGGATTACCCGGGTGTTGATGAGCCCCCGGGCGTGGAACACCATCCCGGCCCGCAGCAGCTCGATGGGCTCCGCCACCTCGGAGGGCTGGCCGAACCGCCGCAGCCGGGCCATCAGGGCCAGCGGATCCAGAAACCCGTGGGACCGCGCCGCGCGGCGCAACAACCACTTCCAGGGCAGCCACTTCAGGGGCACTGACACCTCCTCAATTGATCTATTTCGCACGGGAGGCGCTTCGACGGGGAGACCGAAGGCGGTGGGTCGGCGCGGGACACGGCGTGAATACATCCATGTAGCCTCCACTGCGGCATCCATGCCGCAGAGGGTCCCGCGCCGACCCACCGCCTCCGGTCAACCATGTATCCAACGCCCAACGCGCGTTTCGACGGTTGCCTGATTCCAATTTGCCGAGAACAAGCCGGCGACACCCGATATCTGGCCAACGGGTCCCACCGTGGCCGAAGCCTTCCTGCACCACCTGTCGGCGCGGCGGAGGGGTACGGCGCGGGCAGTGCGAGTCGGGGTGGGAGCGAGCGGGACCGTAGGCGAGAGGGACCTCGCCTACGAGCTTACAGGGATGTATTCACAGCGTGTCCCGCTCGCTCCCACCCCGACTCGCACCGGGCACGGCCAACAAACCACGCTCGGCGCCGCGGCCCCGATCTCCCCTCAAGGCAACTCCACCAGCACCGACTCCAACGGCCGCCGCGTCGAATCCGGGGACTCGTCCGGGTAGCCGTACCAGACGAGCCCGACCACCCGCTCCGCCTCCGGATCCATCCAGACCAGATCGTGGAAGCGCGGGTCGCGCGTCACCTCGCCGGTGGTCCACTTTGTCCCGACGCCTGCGCTCCACAGATGGAGCGCGAAGTTCTGCACGGCGCAGGCGCAGGCGGCGTAGTCCTCCTCGGCGCGCAGCGGGTCGCTGCTGCGCTCGCAGGTGACGAGCAGCCAGCCGGGAATCGCCGCCCAGCGCTCGCGCTTGGCCGCGCCGGCGGCGGGACCCGCTTTCGCGGTGACGAGCTCGGCGTTGAGCTCGACGATGGCCGCCTGGGCCTGCGGGCCGAGCAGGCGGAAGCGCCAGGGCTCGGTGAGATGGTGGTTCGGCGCCCAGCAAGCCGCCTCCAGCGCATCCAGAACCCGCTCCCGCGGCACCGGCTCCGGGCGGAAGCGGGCGATGCTGCGGCGGCCGCGGAGCAGCGCGCCAACGGCGTCCGGGCTCGGCGGGGCGGGAGGCGCGCGATGGTCGGCGGGTTCGATGGCCATGGACATCCTCGATCGGGTTCGCGGCTGCGGTGAAGGGTACCAGCGCCGGGGCGGGATGGTCCGCAACAACCGCGCAGCGCGCCGCCGGCACGTGCGCCCTGCACTGGCGCCGACGCCGGCGAAAGCGCTACGGTAAGGATCGTTGCCGGCACCACCGCCGCACCCGACCAGCGCAGGTTCCGTGCGCCATGCACCGTGACAGCTATCATCATCTCGAGATCCACGATCTCCCGCCCGGCGGGCTCGACGGGCCGTGGGCCGCGGAGCGCCTGGCCAACGCCCGTGCGGCCCTGCTGCACCGCCTCGACCTCACCAGCGCCCGGCTGCGGGCGCGGGGGCTGCATCTGCGCCTGGAGCCCGAGGCCAGCCCGGAGCACCTGCCGGCGCTGCCGGCGGAAAGCCAGCTGGGCGTCACGCTGTACCTGGACGAGGTCAGCGAGCGGCTGGTGGTGAGCGAGGTGCTGTATCTGGTGGAGTCCCTCTGGCGGCCGTTCTGGCAGGGGCGCACCCTGATCCATGTCGAGGACGAGGACCGCCGGCCGGGGCTGCCCGCCGAACTGCAGCGCCGAGCCGCCGCCTGGCTGCGGCTCGAGCGCGGCACGGTGGAGGTCGGCGTGCCGGTTTCCATCCCCGCGCGCCAGCACCCCTGAGCCGACCGCGAGCAGGGCACCGCCGCTGGCTCGGTCGTGCAGCCCCAACGTACCTCCATGACGGACAGGTGACACCTTTGTACAAGGTGTGTACAGTCGCGCTGGAATAGGGATCGTGCTGGAGCACTGCCATGGATCACGACCTGGATTACCACTTCGAGCAGATTATCCGCGGCATCGGCGAGGACGTCGGCCGCGAGGGGCTGGTGAAGACGCCGGAGCGCGCAGCCCGCGCCTTCGAGTATCTGACCCAGGGCTACCAGCAGTCCCTCTCGGAGCTGGTCAACGGCGCGCTGTTCGAGTCCGACAGTGACGAGATGGTGATCGTCCGCGACATCGAGTTCTATTCGCTGTGCGAGCACCACATGCTGCCGTTCATCGGGCGCGCGCAGGTGGGTTACATCCCCAACGGGCGGGTGCTGGGCCTGTCCAAGATCGCGCGGATCGTCGACATGTACGCCCGCCGTCTGCAGATCCAGGAGAAGCTCACGCGGGACGTGGCCGAGGCGGTGCTCGAGGTGACCGGCGCCAAGGGGGTGGCGGTGCAGATGGACGCCCGGCACCTGTGCATGATGATGCGCGGGGTGAACAAGCAGAACTCGGAGATGAGCACCTCGGTGATGCTCGGCAGCTTCCGCACCTCGCAGTCCACCCGCAACGAGTTCCTCCAGCTCATCCGCCGCTGAGGTCGCCGTGGCCGACGATCGCCTGCACCGCGACCTCTCGCGGATCCGCATCAAGAACCTGCGCCTGCGCACCTATGTCGGCTTCAACGACGAGGAGCAGGAAAAGCGCCAGGATGTGGTGATCAACATCCGCATCGACTACGACGCCCTGGCCGCGGCGCAGGCCGACTCGGTGGAGCGGGCGCTGGACTACAAGACCATCACCAAGCAGGTGATCGCCCACGTCGAGAACAACCGCTTCCTGCTGCTGGAGAAGCTGGTGAACGACGTCCTGGAGCTGGTGCTGGCCCACCCGCCAGTGCGCCACGTCGAGGTGGAGGTGGACAAGCCCCACGCCCTGCGCTTCTCGGATTCGGTTTCGCTCACCATGTCGGCGAGCCGCGAGGGGTAGCGGGAAGTTATGCGGGCTAGGGGCTCTCCAGCCCCAGCACCCGGATGGCCGTGGTCAGGGCAAGCAGCACCAGCAGCGCCCCGGTGGCCCGCTCGATCCACGCCGCGTGGCGCCGCAGCCAGCGCCCCGGGGCCGCACCCGAGAGGCCGAGGGCCACGAGCGCGTACCAGGTACCGTCGATGACCGTGGCGGTCACCGAAAGCAGGGCAACCTCCGCGAGCCCCATCCCCGGGCGGACGAACTGGCTGAACAGGGCCAGGAAGAACACGGCGATCTTGGGGTTGAGCAGGGCGATCGCAAGGCCGTCCCGCGCTGCGCTTTTGAGGCTCGCCCCGGTGGCGGGCGCCCCGGCCTCGAAGCGGCCGCCGCCCGTGGCGCGCAGGGCGCTGGCGCCGAGCCACAGCAGGTAGGCGGCGCCGGCGAGTGCCAGCCCGCGGTAGACGAACCCGGTCTCGGCGATGAGCGCGGCGAGCCCGAGGGCGGTGGCGATGGCGTACAGGCCCACGCCGAGGGCATGGGCGACCGCCACGCAGAACCCGTGGGCACCTGAGTGCGCCACGGTGTGGCGCACCACCACGGCCAGGCTCGGCCCGGGGGACATTGCCCCGAGCACGCACACCGCCACCAGCGACAGCCACCCCGTCAGCGTCATGGCGCGGAGTATACGGGCGTGGCACGCGCGACCGGCAGCCCTCAGTGCGCCATGAGCACCGGCACCGTCATCTGCTCCAGCACGCCCCGGGTGGTGCCGCCCATCACCAGCTCGCGCAGGCGCGGGCGTCCGTAGGCGCCCATCACCAGCAGATCCGCGCCCTGCTCGGCGGTGAGCGAGAGCAGCGCGTCCGCCACCGGCACGTCGCGCATCACCAGGCGGTCGGCCTCCACCGCGACGCCGTGACGGGCGAGATGGGTGGCGATATCCGCGCCCGGGAGCTCGCCGTGGTCGCCACGACGGCGATCGTGCCCCTCCACCACGGCAAGGTGCACCACCTCGGCCTCGCGCAGCAGCGGCAGCGCGTCGGCCACGGCGCGGGCCGCCTCGCGGCCGGCATTCCAGGCAATGACCACGCGCCGGCCCACCGGCACCGGCTGCCAGGCGTAGGGCACCGCCAGCACGGGGCGCCCGGCAAGCACCGCCAGGTGGCCCGCCAGGTCGTCCGGCACGAGTCCGTGGGGCTCGTCCGGGTCGTACTGGCCGACCACCAGCAGATCGGCATAGCGGGCGTGGCGGGCGAGGATGTCCGCCACGGAGAGATCGAGGCGCATGTCCTCCACGGCGCGCCACTCCGCGGACAGACCCCGGCGATCGGTCTCGGCGCGGAAGGCCTCGCCGAGGCGGGCGTTGCGCACCTGCCAGCTGCGCCGATAGCCCTCCAGCGCCTCTGGCGGCAGAAACTCGGCGCGGGCGGCCATGGGCTCGCTGACGGCGATGCCGGTGAGATGGGCCGAGAAACGCTCGGCAAGCTCGGCGGCGACGCCGATGCGCTCGTTGGTGTTGTGGCCTTCCTCGAGATAGACCAGGACGTCCTTCAGCATGACGGCCCCTCCGTTCGGGTTCACTGTCAGCATGGCAGTCTGCGGGCACGCCATCCTGACCACGGTCAATCGCGCGGCCCTGCGTGCAGTGCAGCAATGATTCCGTTAGGCTCTCGCCGACTGGCCAGTGGGGGAGCTCAGCGCATGGGCATTGAAATCGGCGGCCTGCTCGGGCTGCTACTGCTCGTCGCCAACGTCTACGCTATTATCCGCACGGCCGGCAGCCATGCCGGCGCGCTGGCGAAGGCGGTCTGGATCGTGGCAATCCTGATCCTCCCGGTGTTCGGCCTCCTCGCCTGGCTGCTGTTCGGCCCGAAGGGCTGAGTACGCTCGGGGAGCGGCGCCCGTCGCCGCTGCCATCGGCGTGAAACTCCGCCCTGGGCATACTGTCCTCAGTAAGTTCGACAGGCCTCCGTCCAGCTAGGGATTTCTCCGCATGCGCACCTTTATCCGTCTCCTGGTTGCCCTGCTGCTGCTCGGCGGCATCTTCGGGGGCATCTTCGGCTGGAAGTATTACCAGCAGATGCAGGGTGCCGGTGGCGGGCCTTCCGGGCTGCCCACCGCCAGCGTCGCCGCCACCGAGGTGGCGAGCGAGGAGTGGCAGGGGCGGCGCACCGCCGTGGGCAGCCTCTCGGCGGTGGACACGGTAGCCGTGAGCACCGAGGTGGCCGGGGTCATCGAGAGCATCAGCTTCGATTCCGGCCAGGCCGTCGAGGCCGGCGATCTGCTGGTCCAGCTCGACGCCGAGGTGGACCGGGCCGAGCTCGAGGGCCTCCGCGCCCAGGCGGAGCTTGCCCGCATCGAGTTCGAGCGCGCCGAGAACCTCCTGCCGCGGCGGGCCATCTCCCAGTCCGAGTTCGACCAGGCCCGCGCTCAGCTCGACAACGCCACCGCCGCAGTGCGCACCCAGCAGGCGCGCATCCGCCAGAAGGCCATCCGCGCGCCGTTCACCGGCCTGCTCGGCATTCGCGGAGTGAGCGTCGGCGAGTACCTCTCGCCGGGTACGCCCATCGTGGAGCTGCGGCAGCTGGCGCCGATCTACGCCGACTTCTCCCTCCCCGAGCGCTTCCTGCCGGAGCTCGAGCCGGGGCGCACGGTGGAGGTGGAGGTCAACGCCTACGACGAGGTGTTCCGCGGCGAGATCACCGCCATCGACAGCGGCGTCGACGTGGGCACCCGCTCCATCTCGGTGCGGGCGACCCTGGACAACGACGACCGCCGCCTGCGTCCGGGCATGTTCGCCCAGGTCGCGGTGCTGGCCCCGGAGCGCCGCGAGGTCATGACGATCCCGCGCACGGCGGTGAGCTTCAACACCTACGGCGACTTCACCTACCGCATCAACGAGACCGGCGACGGCCTGGTGGCCGAACGGGTGCAGATCCGCACCGGCGAGAGCCGCAACGGCTACGTCGAGGTGCTGGAGGGCCTGGAGCAGGGCGAGCGCGTGGTGGCCGCCGGCCTGGTGCGGGTGCGCGACGGCCAGCCGGTGGAGATCGACGAGACGGTGGCGCTTGACCACTCGGAGATCAGCGGCCGATGAGGTTCACCGACGTCTTCATCCGGCGCCCGGTGCTGGCGACGGTGATCAGCCTGCTGATCCTGCTGGTGGGCGTGCGCTCCCTGGACCTGCTGGAGGTGCGCCAGTACCCGTCCACGGAGAACACGGTGGTCACCGTCACCACCACCTTTCCCGGCGCGGACAGCGAGCTGATCCAGGGCTTCATCACCCAGCCGCTGCAGCAGGCCATCGCCGAGGCCGGGGGCATCGACTACATCACCTCGGAGAGCATCCAGGGACAGTCCACCATAGAAGTCCACATGGAGCTCAACTACGACGCCAACGCGGCGGTGGCGGAGATCCAGGCCAAGGTGGCGAGCCAGCGCAACGTGCTGCCGGCGGATGCCGAGGACCCGGTGATCGAGTCCAGCACCGGCGATCAGACGGCGCTGATGTATCTCGCCATCTACAGCGAGACGGTATCGATCCCGCAGATCACGGATTTCGTCAACCGCGTCGCCCAGCCGCAGATCCAGGCCCTGCCCGGCGTGGCCAAGGCCCGGGTGTTCGGCCGCCCGCCGGCGATGCGCATCTGGCTGGATCCCGAGCGGATGGCCTCGCTGAACGTGAGCGCCGGCGAGGTGCGCGAGGTCCTGCAGGCGAACAACTACCAGGCCGGCGTCGGCAGCACCAAGGGCAAGTACGTGCAGGTGTCGCTCACCGCGACCACGGACGTCAGCAACCCGGACGACTTCCGGCGCCTGGTGGTGCGCGAGGAGAACGGCACCGTCATCCGCCTGGAGGACATCGCCGCCACCGAATTCGGCGCCCAGACCTACGACTCCGCCGCCTGGTACAAGGGCCAGCCGGCGGTGTTCATCGCCGTCGAGCAGGCCCCGGGGGCCAACCCGCTGGACGTGGCCGACGCCGTGAGCAACGCGCTGCCGGAGCTCCGCCGCCAGCTGCCGGAAGGCATGAGCGCCGCCCTGCCCTACGACGCCAGCGAGTTCATCGAGGACTCCATCGCCGAGGTGTTCAAGACCATCGGCGAGGCGGTGCTGATCGTGATCTTCGTGATCTACCTGTGCCTCGGCTCGATCCGTGCGGCCATCGTGCCGGCGCTGGCGGTGCCGCTGTCGCTGGTGGGCGCCGGGTTCATCATGCTCGCCCTCGGCTACTCGCTGAACCTGCTCACGCTGCTCTCCATGGTGCTCGCCATCGGCCTGGTGGTGGACGACGCCATCATCGTGGTGGAGAACATCCACCGCCACATCGAGGAGGGGCACTCACGCATCCAGGCGGCGATCACGGGCGCGCGGGAGCTGGCCGTGCCGATCATCGCCATGACCACCACGCTGCTCGCGGTGTACGCACCCATCGGCTTCATGGGCGGGCTGGTGGGCACGCTGTTCACCGAGTTCGCGTTCACCCTGGCCGGGGCGGTGCTCATCTCCGGCGTGGTGGCGCTGACCTTCTCGCCCATGGTCTCGGCGCGGGTGCTCAAGCCCCACGGCAGCTCGGGGCGCTTCGAGCAGCGGGTGGAGCGGTTCTTCAACGGCCTTGCCCGCGGCTACAAGCGCAGCCTGCGCAGCCTGCTGGACACGGTGCCGGTGCTCATCCTGTTCGGCGTGGCGGTGCTGGTGTCGAACTACTTCATGTTCACCACCAGCCAGAACGAGCTCGCCCCCACCGAGGACCAGAGCATCATCTTCTTCCAGGGCAGCGCCCCGCGCACCGCGACCCTGGACTATCTGGAGCACTTCGCAAGCCGCTATCAGGACGCCGCCGAGTCCATCGACGAGTACAACGAGAGCTTCATGATCCTCGGCGGGCTCTCGCCGGACACGGTGTTCGGCGGCCTCAAGCTCGTGCCCACCGCCGAGCGGGAGCGCTCGCAGATGGCGGTACAGCCGGAGATGTCACAGAAGTTCAGCGCCAACCCCGGCTTCGACACCGCCGTCTTCCCGCGGCCGAGCCTGCCGGGCTCCGGCGGCGGCCTGCCGATCCAGTTCGTCATCACCACCTCGGCGAGCTACGAGGAGCTGGACGAGGTGGCCGGGCAGCTCGCCCAGCGGGCGCAGCAGAGCGGCAACTTCATCTTCCTGAACAAGTCCGTGGAGTTCGACCGGCCGGTGACCACCGTGCAGGTGGACCGGGACAAGGCCGCGGACCTCGGCATCAGCATGGCGCGGGTGGGCCAGACCCTCTCCGGCATGCTCAGCGGCGGCTATGTGAACCGCTTCAACCTGGACGGCCGCAGCTATCAGGTGATCCCGCAGGTGGACCGGCCGTTCCGGCTCGATGCCGGGATGCTGGAGGACTACTACGTCGAGACCGGCGCCGGCGAGCCGGTGCCGCTGTCCGCCCTGGTCACCCTGGAGCGGGACGTGGAGCCGAGCGCGCGCAACCAGTTCCAGCAGCTCAACTCGCTGACGCTGGAGGGCGTGATGGCGCCCGGGGTGCCCATGGGCGATGCCCTCGGCTATCTGGAGCGGCAGGCGGAGGCGCTCTTCCCCTCCACCTTCGGCTACGACTTCACCGGCCAGTCGCGCCAGTTCGCCAACCAGGGCAGCGCGCTGATCGTGACCTTCTTCCTGTCGATTCTGGTCATCTACCTGGTGCTGGCCGCGCAGTTCGAGAGCTGGCGGGATCCGGCGATCATCCTGGTGTCGGTGCCGCTGTCCATCGCCGGGGCCATGGCCTTCATCACCCTCGGCTTCGCGACGGTGAACATCTATACCCAGGTGGGGCTGATCACGCTGATCGGCGTGGTGGCGAAGAACGGCATCCTGATCGTGGAGTTCGCCAACAACCTGCAGATCAGCCAGGGCTACTCCAAGCGCGAGGCCGTGGAGGAGGCCGCCGCCATCCGCCTGCGGCCGATCATCATGACCTCCATCGCCCTGATCGTGGCCATGGTGCCGCTGCTCATCGCCAGCGGCCCGGGCGCCGTGAGCCGCTTCCACATCGGCCTCACCATCGCCACCGGCCTCGGCATCGGCACCCTGTTCACCCTGTTCGTGCTGCCGGCGTTCTACCTGCTGCTGGCCCGCGACCACGCAGCGGCCCAGCGAGCCGCCGAGGCCTGAGCTCCGGCGCCGGAGCTCTTTCCGGCGCTGGGTTGAACACCACGACACAACGGGCACAACGGGTACACAACGCAAGAAGGGATTGAGCAGCAGGGCGAAGAGCAGGCACGGAACGGCATAACCGCACCGGAACCTCGGTGGTGTCCCTCAGCCTGAACGGCCTCTGTGCCTGCACGGCAGGCCCTGCAAGGTCTTCTCGTTGTGAACCGTTGTGCCCGTTGTGTCGTTGTGTTGAAGCGGGGGGCGACGAAATCGGGGTGGAACGTCGGCACACGGCCCGCCGAGGACCCCGAAGCGGCTACACGTCCGATTCCTGCCGCGGGTAGTGGATCAGCGCGCAGAGCGTCCTGACGCTGTTATACATAACGTCTACTCAACCCGCTCGGGCGGCGGCTCACCCCGGGCGTAGGCGAGCGCGCCGGCATGCACGGGCACCGGCGGGTCGCGGTGCGCGGCCGCCGGCTCGCCGCCCAGCTCGCGGGCGTGCCCCGCGAGCGCCTCGACCACGAGATAGGCCTGCCAGCCCGGGAAGTCCGGACGGGTGATCAGCCAGTGCGGCCCGAAGCGGAACAACGCCCGCAGCTCGGTACGGCCGAAGGACTCGAAGCCGTCCCGCCCATCCCGGAGTGCCTCGGCATCAGTGCCGGAGAGCAGCACGACCTGCAGCTGATCGGTAGCAATCAGGCTGGCGAGGCGCCAGGCATTCGGTGCCCGGGTGACTCGTGCGCGGCTTTCGGGGAGCTCGCGCGCGAGCACCTCGGCGAGCCGCTGCCCGAGGGGATAGGTGGGCTCATCGACCCGGTGGCTGCCGATGAGCAGGTGCTTGCGGCGGTACACCTGCCACTGCCGGTACGGCGTATGCCCGAGCAGGGGCAGAACTGCCGGCAGCAGCAGGGCAAGCCGCAACAGGTCGCGCCTTCGCATCGAACCACTCCCGCGGCGCTAGCGATCCTCGAACACGCCGAGGTCGAGTACTGCAGAAACCGTGTAGTTCGGCACGTCCACGACCTGCCCGATCACCAGGTCCACGGCCACACTGGAGAGAATGTAGGCCTGCTCCGCGCTCAGGCCGTGCTCGCGGACGATGTAGTCGATCATGTCCAGCAGGGCGTTGCGCGCGGCGAGGGTGAGATCCTCGTTGAGGTTCTGCAGGTCCGGGATCACCGTACCGCTGAGGTACTCGTGAGACGGCGGCACCGTGCCGGACTCCTTCAGCGGATAGCCAACGGTGGCGTAGAAATCCGCGGGGGCGATGGTCTTCAGCTGGTCGTCGCCGTGGAACTGCGGGGCCGGAGTCTCCGCGGCGCGCCCACGCAGGATCTCCGTGCGCACGGTCACCCTGGCGCCCATCTCGATGGCGGTCCCCGAGACCTCGCCGTCCCCCTGCGCGTAGTGCACGTCGCCCACGAACAGCCCGCAGCCGTCGATGAAGCAGGGGAGCAGCAGTGTCGTGCCCACCTGCATCTGCTGCACGTCCATGTTGCCGCCGTTCTCGCGCGGCGGAATGGTGCGCAGGCAGGCATCCGCGTGCGGCGCGTCGGGACCGCAGACATCCGCGGGGATGGCCCCGATCGGCTGCGGCGCGAGCGCCACCCCGCCGGCATCCGCCAGCGCGGCCTCGCGCTCCCGCCAGGCACGCACCTCCGCCTCGCCCGGAAGCACCCCCACCGACCCCATGAACGCCGCCATCGGCACGCGCACGCCCGGCATCTGGTCGGAGGTCGCGGCATTGCCGTCGAGCTTCCAGTTCACCAGGAAGGGCTCGGTGAAGCGGTCACGCAGGAAGCCGAAGCCGGGCACGATCACGGTGTATCCGTACTGGTCCGGTTCGATGTCGACGAGCGTCACCGCCAGCACATCGCCCTGCCGTGCGCCCTCGATATGTACCGGCCCGGTCATCGGGTGCACCAGGTTCAGGTCGAGGGCGGCCAGGTCGTCCGCGTTCGAGTCCAGGGTGAGGTCGGTGTCGAGCGCGTCCCGGGTCTCGAAGACGACGTAGTCGCCGGGCGCCGCGCGCGCCACCGGCTCGATGGCGGGGTGATAGCGGTTGAAGCAATGCGGGTCGTCTGCGCAGTGCTCACCCTGCTTCTCCACCAGCACCCGGCTCTGCCAGGTGACATCGGTCGTGTCGGCGAGAGCCGGGAGGGCAAGCAGGCCGCACGCGGCGGCGACGAATATCGAACGGACCATGGCAGCAACCTCTTGACACGGGGAACGGGGCATGGCCCGCTCCAGCCGCAATACCCGAAGCGTAGTCGGCGCCGGCACGTTGTCCACGCGGGGGCCCAGTGGGCCTCCGCGACCTGAGCTCCGGCGCCGGCGCTGGCGCTTTTTCCGGCGCTGGGTTGAACACAACGACACCACTGGCACAACGGTTCACAACGCAAGAAGGGATTGAGCAGCGGGGCGAAGAGCACGCACGGAACGGCATAACCACACCGGAACCTCGGTGGTGTCCCTCAGCCTGAACGGCCTTTGTGCCTGCACGGCAGCACCTGCAAGCTCTTCTCGTTGTGAACCGTTGTGCCCGTTGTGTTGTTGTGTTGATAGCGGGGCGGCCAGGTCGGCGGGGACGGCAAAACCTCGACAAGCCGCCACTGGTGCCGTCTTGCATGCCTGCTTCTGGCAGGCATCGCCGTTTTATCGACGGGGAATATCAGCGCGCAGACTGTCCTGAAAGCTGTTATACGTAATGTCGCGTGAATTTGCGTATAACGGCAACCACCCATGACGCCCGAGCCGCTGTCACTTACCGCCCGCACCCTGTACGCGGAGCTCCGGGAGCAGACGCTGGCCATCGGCGCCACCGAGAACCTGGCGGAGACGCCCGGCACCGTGGTGCCGAAGACCGTGCGCGGGAACCGGTACCTCTATTACCAGTACCGGGATCTCTCCGGTCAGACACGGCAGGCCTACCTCGGCCCGGACGACAAGCGAACGCGCCGGTGGGTCGATCAGCTGCGCGAGCGTGCCCACGACCGGGCGGAGGACCTGCAGCGGCTGAACGAGCTGCGCGCCGCGTTCCTGGCAGCGGGAGGCGTCCCCATGGACTCGGCACCGCTGCGGGTACTGAAAGCCTTCGCCGACGCCGGCCTGCTGCAGCCCGGCCCGGGGAGCGCGGTGCTGGTCGGCACGCACGCCTTCAACGCGCTGGGGAACCTGCTGGGCGTTCGCTGGCGCACCCACATGCGCACGCAGGATCTCGACCTGGCCGGCGAGGCGGACATCGACATCGCCCTGCGGCGCCCGCGCACGAGCGCACCGGACGTGCTCGAGCAGCTCGGCATGGGGTTCATTCCCGTGCCCACACTCGATCCGCGCTCCCCCTCCACCTCGTTCCGCGTCCGCGGACGCGAGCTGCGGGTCGATCTGCTCGCGCCGCAAGTCGGAAAAGCGACGGGCAGCGCAGTCCGCGTGCCGGCGCTCAACGCGCCGGCGCAGCCGGTGCGCTTCCTCGACTACCTGCTGGAAGGGGCCATCCCCGCGGCGATCGCGGGACGGCGTGCGCTGGTGCTGGCGAACGTGCCGCTGCCGGAGCGCTTCGCGCTGCACAAGCTGCTGGTGTCCGAGTCCCGCCCCCCCGCCTTCTCCAGCAAGGCCGGGAAGGATCGCATTCAGGCGCTGCAGCTCCTCCAGGTTCTGATCGAGGAGGCGCCCGACGACCTTCGCGAGGCGAAGATCCGGCTCGTCGAGCGCGGTGCCGGATGGAGCGACCGCCTGCATCGCGCGCTGGCCAGGAGCGAGCGCGAGGCCCCCGAAGTTGTTCGCGTGATCGAGGGCATCTAATGGCATCGACAGCAGCCCCGAGGAACCTCCTCCGGCGCTGGGTTGAACACAACGACACCACGGGCACAACGATGCACAACGCAAGAGGGGATTGAGCAGCAGGGCGAAGAGCACGCACGGAACGGCATAACCACACCGGAACCTCGGTGGTGTCCCTCAGCCTGAACGGCCTCTGTGCCTGCACGGCAGGCCCTGCAAGGTCTTCTCGTTGTGAACCGTTGTGTCGTTGTGTTGATAGCGGGGCCCCGAATCGGCGGTTTCGGCAGAACACGGACAAGCGGCCATAATGGACAGCACGTGACACGCGAATGGGGAGACAGTCATGCGCCGCTTGCTCAGCATCGCCCTCGCCGCCGGCCTCGCGGCCTCCGGCACCAGTGCCGCGCAGAGCTGGAACATGGCCACGCCCTACCCGGACGCCACCTTCCACACCCAGAACGTCAGGGATTTCGTCGCCGACATCGAGGACGCCACCGATGGCGCCCTGAGCGTGACGGTGCACAGCGCCGGGTCGCTGATCAGGCACCCGCAGATCAAGCGCGGGGTGCGCACGGGCCAGGTGCAGATGGGCGAGGTGTTCATCTCCCTGCTCGGCAGCGAGGACCCGGTCTACGCCGTGGACTCGATCCCGTTCCTCGCCACCAGCTACGAGGATGCCGAGCGCCTCTGGGAGGCCTCCCGGGAGCCGATCGAGAGCCGGCTCGAGGCGGACGGGCTGATGCTCCTCTACGCCGTGCCCTGGCCGGCCCAGGGGCTGTACACCTCGCGCGAGGTGGACAGCGTCGAGGACCTGGAGGGGCTGCGGTTTCGTGCGTACAACGCCGCGACCTCGCGGCTCGCCGAGCTCACCGGCATGGAGGCGACCCAGGTAGAGGTGCCGGAGATCCCGCAGGCCTTCTCCACCGGCATCGTCGAGGCCATGATCACCTCGCCCACCACGGGCGTGAACAGCAAGGCCTGGGACTTCGTCGACCGCTTCTATGACATCCAGGCCTGGCTGCCGAAGAACATGGTGATCGTCAACCGTGAGGCCTTTGAGTCGCTGGGCGAGGCCGAGCAGGCGGCGGTACTCGAGGCGGCCGCCGCGGCCGAGGAGAGGGGCTGGCGGATGAGCCGCGAGGAGGCCGAGGCCCAGAAGGCCGCCCTGGCGGAGAACGGCATGGAGGTGGTCACGCCCTCGGACACCCTCCGGGAGCAGCTCGCCGAGATCGGCCGCACCATGACCGAGGAGTGGCTCGAGGACACCGGCGCCGACGGCGAGGCCATCATCGAGGCCTACCGGGCCGACTGACCCCCGAAACCGAAGCACCCGCCGCACCGTTGGTGCGGCGGCCGGGAGCCGGCGCATGCGCATCGTGCTCGACGGACTCTATCGCCTCGCCGGCGTGCTGGCGGCGCTCTGCATGGCCGGGATCGCCCTGGTGGTGCTGGCGCAGATCGCCGGGCGCGGGCTCGGCTTCCGGGTGCCGGAGGCGAACGAGATCGCCGGCTACCTGGTGGCGGGCTCCGCCTTCCTCGGCCTGGCGCCGACCCTGCAGGCCGGCACCCACATCCGCGTGAACCTGGCGCTGCAGGTGCTGCCGCCGGCGCTGCGGCGCTGGGTGGAGGTCTGGTGCCTGCTGCTGGCGCTGGCCG
The DNA here is from genome assembly GCF_020883455.1 of Spiribacter halobius. NCBI lineage: Bacteria > Pseudomonadati > Pseudomonadota > Gammaproteobacteria > Chromatiales > Ectothiorhodospiraceae > Sediminicurvatus > Sediminicurvatus halobius. Next base: position 3,442,004 of record NZ_CP086615.1, read on the forward strand.
TGGTCGGCTATGCGACCTGGTGGGCGCTGGATCTGGTGATCGGCTCCTTCGAGTTCGACGACCGCTCGCCCGGCGAGCTCGCGATCCCGCTCTGGATCCCGCAGTGCGCGCTACCGCTGGGGCTCGGCATGTGCGCCGTCGCGCTGCTGGACAATCTCCAGGCCGCGCTGCGCGGCCAGCCCCCCGCCTACGTCGAGGCCGAGTCCGCGGCTGACCTGCCGGGTTGGAACCGATGAGCGCGGTGGCCATGGGCCTCATCCTGGCCGCGGTGCTCATCGCCCTGCTCGCCAGCGGCATCTGGGTGGCGGTGGCGCTGTTCGCGGTGGGGCTGTTCGCCATGGAGGCCTTCACCACCTCGCCCACCGGGCTCGCCCTCGGGACGTCGCTCTGGGGCGCGATCGCGAGCTGGTCGCTGGCGCCGCTGCCGCTGTTCGTGTGGATGGGCGAGATCCTGTTCCGCTCGCGGCTCTCGGAGGACATGTACGCCGGGCTCGCGCCCTGGCTCGGGCGGCTGCCGGGGCGGCTGCTGCACGTCAACGTGCTCGGCTGCGGGGTGTTCGCCGCGGTCTCCGGCTCCTCGGCGGCCACCGCGGCCACCATCGGCCGCATGTCCATCCCCCAGCTGCGGGAGCGCGGCTATCCGGACCGCATGATCATCGGCACCCTCGCCGGCTCCGGCACGCTCGGGCTGCTCATCCCGCCCTCGATCATCCTCATCGTCTACGGCATCAGCGCCGAGCTCTCCATCGCCCGGCTGTTCATCGCCGGGATACTGCCGGGGCTGATGCTGGTGGGCCTGTTCATGGGCTACGTGGCGCTATGGGCGCTGCTGCACCCGGGGCGGATGCCACCGGCGGAGCCCCGGCTGCCGCTGGGCGAGCGGCTGTGGCACGCGCGCCGGCTGATCCCGGTGCTGGCGCTGGTGGTGGGGGTGATCGGCTCGATCTACGTGGGGGTGGCGACCCCTACGGAAGCCGCGGCCCTCGGCGTCGCCGGCGCGCTGCTGCTGTCTGCGGGCACCCGGTCGCTCACCTGGGCGAGCTTCCGCGACGGGCTGATGGGCGCAACCCGCACCTCGTGCATGATCGTGTTCATCCTCGCCGGCGCGGCCTTCCTGACCACGGCCATGGGCTACACCGGGGTGCCACGGCTGCTCGCCGAGTGGATCGCCGCCCTCGACCTCTCGCCGCTGGCCCTGCTGGCCGCGCTCGCGGTGTTCTTCATCGTCATGGGCTGCTTTCTGGACGGCATCTCGGTGGTGGTGCTCACCACCTCGGTGGTGCTGCCCATGGTCCAGGCCGCCGGCATCGACCTGCTCTGGTTCGGCATCTTCCTGGTGGTGATCGTGGAGATGGCGCAGATCACACCGCCGGTGGGGTTCAACCTGTTCGTGCTCCAGGGGCTCGCCGGCCGTAACATCTTCCAGATCGCCTGGGCGTCACTGCCGTTCTTCCTGGTGCTGCTGCTCGCCGTGGTGATCCTGGTGGTGTTCCCGGAGCTCGCCACCTGGCTTCCGGACCGGATGGGAGGGCGCTGATGGGCGGCTGGCAGTTCTGGATCGACCGCGGCGGCACGTTCACCGACGTCATCGGCCGCAGCCCCGAGGGGGAGCTCGTCACCCGCAAGGTGCTCTCGGAGAACCCGGAGCGCTACCGCGACGCCGCCCTGCAGGGAATCCGCGAGGTGCTGGGGCTGGCTCCGGAGGATCCGATCCCCGCCGAGGCGCTCGAGCACGTGAAGATGGGCACCACCGTCGCCACCAATGCCCTGCTGGAGCGCAAGGGCGAGCCCACGGCGCTGGTGATCACGCGGGGCTTCGGCGACGCCCTGCGCATCGGCTACCAGTCCCGCCCGGACATCTTCGCCCGCCACATCGAGCTCCCCGAGCTGCTCTACCGCGAGGTGATCGAGGCCGACGAGCGGGTCACCGCCGAGGGCGAGGTGCTGACGCCGCTGGACGAGACGGCGCTGGTGCAGGACCTGGAGGCCGCCCGTGCGGCGGGCTGCACCGCCTGCGCCATCTGCCTGGTGCATGGCTACCGCTACCCGGAGCACGAGCAGCGAGCCGCCGCCATCGCCGAGCGCATCGGCTTTGGCCAGGTCTCCATCTCCCATCGGGTGAGCCCGCTGATGCGGCTGGTGGGCCGGGGCGACACCACGGTGGTGGATGCCTACCTCTCGCCCATCCTGCGCCGCTATGCCGAGCAGGTGGCGGCGGCCCTCGGCGACACCCGGCTGCTGTTCATGAAGTCCGACGGCGGGCTCGCCGAGCAGCGCTTCTTCGAGGGCAAGGATGCCATCCTCTCGGGGCCCGCCGGGGGCATCGTCGCCTGCGCCCGCACCGGGCAGATGGCGGGCTGCGAGCGCATCATCGGCTTCGACATGGGCGGCACCTCCACCGACGTCTCCCACTTTGCCGGCGAGCTCGAGCGCAGCTTCGAGACGGTGATCGCCGGGGTGCGCATGCGCGTGCCCATGCTGCAGATCCACACCGTCGCCGCCGGCGGCGGCTCCATCTGCCACTTCGATGGCAGCCGCTACCGGGTCGGCCCGGACTCCGCCGGCGCCGACCCCGGCCCGGCCTGTTACCGCCGCGGCGGCCCGCTCACCGTGACCGACTGCAATGTCATGCTCGGGCGCCTGCAGCCGGACTTCTTCCCGCGGGTATTCGGACCCGGCGCCGACGAGCCGCTGGACGTCGCCGCCGTGGAGCGCGGCTTCGCCGAGCTCGCCGCGGAGATCCGCGCCGCCACCGGCGACGACCGGCCGCCGGAGGCGGTGGCCGAGGGCTTCCTGCAGATCGCCGTCGCCAACATGGCCAATGCCATCAAGGAGATATCCGTCCAGCGCGGGCACGACGTCACCACCTATACCCTCAACTGCTTCGGCGGCGCCGCCGGCCAGCACGCCTGCCGGGTGGCGGACGCCCTCGGCATGAGCCAGGTGCTGATCCACCCGCTGGGCGGCGTGCTCTCCGCCTACGGCATGGGACTCGCCGACCTCACCGCGGTGCGCGAGCTGCCGGTGGACGAGCGCCTGGATGACGGGCTGCTGGAGCGGCTCGCGCCGGACCTGGAGACGCTGGCCGAGGAGGCCCGCGCGGAGCTGAGGGCCCAGGGCTGCCCGCCGGAGCGCATGCGCCTGCAGCGCCGCCTGCACCTCAAGTACGAGGGCACGGACACGCCGCTGGAGATCGATCTCGCCGACGCCGGCGGCATGCGGGAGGCCTTCGAGCGTGCCCACCGGCGCCAGTTCGGCTTCCTCATGCCGGGCAAGCCGCTGGTGGCCGGCGCCGCCACGGTGGAGGTGATCGGCGAGGGCGAGGCGGCGGCCGAGGAGCCCGAGCAGGCTCCGAGCAATGCGCCGCTCCCCGCCCCCCTGGCCCGGGTGCAGGCCTGGTTCGACGGCGACTACCGGGCCACCCCGGTCTACGAGCGCGAGGCGCTGGCACCCGGCCACGCCGTGGACGGCCCCGCCATCCTGCGCGACCCGGTGGCCACCCTGGTGCTGGAGCCCGGCTGGCGCGGCGAGATCACCCCGCGCGGGCACCTCATGCTGCGCCGGACAGCGGCGCGCCCGCAGCGCGAGGCGGTGGGCACCCGGGTGGATCCGGTCATGCTCGAGGTGTTCAACAACCTGTTCATGTCCGTCGCCGAGCAGATGGGCGTCACCCTGCAGAAGACGGCCTACTCCGCGAACATCAAGGAGCGGCTCGACTTCTCCTGCGCGGTGTTCGACCCGGACGCGAACCTCGTCGCCAACGCCCCCCACGTGCCGGTGCACCTCGGCTCCATGGGCGAGAGCGTGCGCGCCATCGTCCGCCGCCGCGCCGACAGCATGCGCCCGGGGGACGTCTTCATGCTCAACGACCCCTACCACGGCGGCACCCACCTGCCGGACATCACCGTGGTGACGCCGGTCTTCGACGACGCCGGCGAGCGCATCGTCTTCTACATCGCGAGCCGCGCCCACCATGCCGATGTCGGCGGCACCACGCCGGGCTCCATGCCCCCGGACAGCCGCCGCATCGACGAGGAGGGGGTGCTGATCGACAACTTCCACCTGGTGGCCGACGGCGAGCTGCGGGAGGCCGCCGTGCGCGAGCTGTTCGCCGCCGGCGACCGGCCGGCCCGGGACATCGAGCAGAACCTGAGCGACCTGCGGGCGCAGATCGCCGCCAATGAGAAGGGCATCGCCGAGCTGCGCCGGATGATCGGCCAGTTCGGCCTCGAGGTGGTGCACGCCTACATGGGCCACGTGCAGGACAACGCCGAGGAGCAGGTGCGCCGGGTGCTGGACGCCCTCGCCGACGGCGAGGCGGGCATGCAGCTCGACAACGGCGCGGAGATCCGTGTGGCGGTGCGAGTCGACCGCGACGCCCGCACGGCGACGGTGGACTTCACCGGCACCAGCGCAGAGCAGGCGGGCAACTTCAACGCCCCGGTGGCGGTGACCCGGGCCGCGGTGCTGTACGTCCTGCGCACGCTGGTGGCCGACCGCATCCCCCTCAACGACGGCTGCCTGAAGCCCGTGCAGCTGGTGATCCCCGAGGGCTCGCTGCTCAACCCCCATCCCCCCGCCGCGGTGGTGGCGGGCAATGTGGAGGTGAGCCAGGTGGTCACCGATGCCCTCTACGCCGCCATGGACGCCATGGCGGCCTCCCAGGGCACCATGAACAACTTCACCTTCGGCAACGCCCGCTACCAGCATTACGAGACCCTCTGCGGCGGCACCGGCGCCGGCCCGGGCTTCCACGGCGCGAGCGCGGTGCAGTCACACATGACCAACAGCCGGCTCACCGACCCCGAGGTGCTGGAGTGGCGCTTTCCCGTGCTGCTGGAGGGCTTCGCCATCCGCCGCGGCTCCGGCGGCGCGGGCCGCTGGCACGGTGGCGACGGCGCGGTGCGCCGCCTGCGCTTCCGCGAGCCGATGACCGCGGCGATCCTCTCCAACCGCCGCCGGATCGCCCCACCCGGCCTCGCCGGCGGCGCCGACGGCACCCCCGGCCGGCAATGGATCGAGCGCGCCGACGGCCGCCACGAGCCCCTCTCCGGCACCGACCGCCGAGAGGTGGAGCCCGGCGATGTGTTCGTGATCGAGACGCCCGGGGGCGGCGGCTACGGAGAGCCCTGAAGCCACCCTGCTCCGCCGACATCACCGCAGGTCGTGCGCGGCGCAGCCGTATGCGACGTTCCCTCTCGCATAGGCCCGTGAGACGTCACACGCCGCGGGGCCGCGCACGACCCACCACGATCAACGGATGGCGCGTTGCCTTCGGAATTCGCGGCGAGGGCGCCGTTCTCGGCGACAACGCCCGCCCACGATCCAACGAGGCTGATCCGCGACGCCCCGGCGCATCTACCCCGGTGCCGGGGCAGACACCGTGTGCCTCCCGACGGGGCACGCCGTGGATCCATCCCTGGAGGCTCCACTGCGACATCCCCGTCGCAGAGGGTCCCATCGGGCGGCACACGAGGCCTGCCCGTCGGCGTCGGGTGCACACCGCCGCGGACCAGGCTTACGCAGGGTTTTCCCGCCCCGCCGCGAAACAGGCTTTGAGCAGCACCACGAAACGCGCTAGGGTCAAAGAAAAGGTTCATGCCCCGAACCCGGGGCGCCAATGGCACAGACCAAGGAGAACAGCCATGCTACGCAAGCACGTTACCGTCGTCTCCGCCGCGCTGGCGGCGGCGCTCACCGCCGGCTCCCTGCAGGCCCAGGAGACCCTGCAGGCGGTCACCGATCCGAGCTTCGTCCCCTTCGAGATGCGTGACCGGGAAACCGGCGAGATGGTCGGCTTCGACATGGACATCCTCGCCGAGGTGGCCGAGCGCGCCGGCTTCGAGTACGAGCTCGAGACCATGGACTTCCAGGGCATCATTCCCGCCCTGCAGACGCGCAACAAGGACATCGCCATCGCCGGCATCACCATCACCGAAGAGCGTGAAGAGGTGGTGGACTTCTCCGACCCCTACTACGACTCCGGCCTGCGCCTGCTGGTGATGGCCAACAACGACGACATCCAGACCGTGGAGGACCTGGCCGGTCACAGCGTCGGCACCAAGACCGGCAGCACCAGCCACGACTTCCTGCGCAACCGGCTGGAGGCCGAGGACGTCACCATCGAGCCCTATCCGGGCAGCGCCGACATGTACCAGGCGCTGCTGGGCGGAGCCGTGGATGCCGTCCTGTACGACGCCCCGAACGTGGGCTACTTCGCCCAGACCCGGGGCGATGGCCGGGTGAAGACGGTCGGCCCGCTCTACGAGGGCCAGCAGTACGGTCTGGCGCTGGTCGAGGGCAGCGACTGGGTGGAGCCCGTCAACGAGGCGCTGGCCTCGATGAAGGAAGACGGCACCTACGACGAGATCTACGAGAAGTGGTTCGGCGAGGCGCCGGACAGCAACTGAGCCTGCCCCACGGCCCGGGGCGCCCGCGCGGAGGCGCGGGCGCCCCTTGCTTATCGAGGAGCCACTAAGTGGATCTCGAATTCCAGTTCGACTGGGCGGCCACCATCGACGCCCTGCCCTATCTGCTGACGGGCCTGCCCTGGACGGTGGCCATCGCCGGCGGCGGGCTCTTTATCGGTTTCTTTATCGGGATCTTCTTCGGGCTGCTCAGCATCGGCCCGGTGAAGGCGCTGCGCGCGCCGGCCATCGCCTACATCGAGATCTTCCGGGGCACGCCGGTGCTGGTGCAGGTGCTGTTCATCTTCTACGGCATGCCGCAGATCCTGGGCGGGCCGATCGACAAGATCACGGCGAGCGTCGCCGCTATCGCCCTGAACGCGGGTGCCTACATCTCCGAGATCGTCCGCGGCGGCGTGCAGTCCATCGACCGCGGGCAGCGCGAGGCGGGGCAGTCCCTCGGGCTCTCACGCGGCCAGACCTTCTACTACGTGATCTGGCCCCAGGCCCTGCGACGGATGATTCCGCCGCTGGGCAACCAGGCCATCATCAGCCTCAAGGACACCTCGCTGTTCTCGGTGATCGGCGTCGGCGAGCTGGTGCGCCAGGGCCAGATCTACATCGCCGATACCTTCTCGGCGCTGGAAACCTACTTCATGGTGGCGCTGCTGTATCTCGCCATCACCTTCAGCCTCGCCATGCTGCTGCGGCTCTACGAGCGCCGCGGCTTCGGCAGCCTGAACTGACACGCCCGGGGGAGCCGCGTGAGCAAGAGCAACGGCGAGACCATCGTCCACATGGAGGACGTCAACAAGTACTTCGGCGACCTCCACGTCCTGCAGAACGTGAACATGGCAGTGCGGACCGGCGAGGTGGTGGTGGTGATCGGGGCGAGCGGCTCCGGCAAGTCCACCCTCATCCGCTGCCTCAACGGCCTGGAGCCCTTCCAGAGGGGGCGGATCGAGGTGGACGGCAACGAGCTGAAGCCGAACGAGCGCAACGGCCAGGCCCTCACCCGCATCCGGCGCCAGGTGGGCATGGTCTTCCAGCAGTTCAATCTCTTCCCCCACCGCACCGTGATCGAGAACCTCACCCTCGCCCCGACCAAGGTGAAGGGCCTCTCCGAGGCCGAGGCGGACCGCAAGGGCCGGCAACTGCTCGAGCGCGTGGAGATCGCCGATCAGGCGGAGAAGTACCCGACCCAGCTCTCCGGTGGCCAGCAGCAGCGCGTGGCCATCGCCCGTGCGCTCGCCATGGACCCGCGGCTGATGCTCTTCGACGAGCCCACCTCGGCGCTGGACCCGGAGATGATCGGCGAGGTGCTGGACGTCATGCGCGAGCTGGCGAAGGAAGGCATGACCATGATCGTGGTCACCCACGAGATGGGGTTCGCCCGCGAGGTGGCGGACCGGGTGATCTACATCGACCACGGCCGCATCGTCGAGGAAGGCCCGCCGGAGCGGATCTTCGACCAGCCGGAGCACGACCGGACGAAGGATTTCCTGTCCCGCATCCTCCACCACTGATGTGGTGGAGGATGCGGGAGTTCAAGGTTCAAAGTTGCAAGTTCAAAGTCTCCTGCAGTCAGGCTCCCGACTGGTAATCAGGGCTCTCCCAAGCTGGCGGAACAGCCATCTCGGATCCTGAGTGGCAACGAGTTTCGCCTGCGCCGTGAGCCCGTATCGCCGCGGCGGTGGGTACCCACGGCGGCCGAGCGAGGCGGAGCAGGAGCGCCCGGGACCGTAGGCGAGAGGGACCTCGCCTACGAGCCCCCAGGGATGGGTTCACGGCGTGTCCCGGGCGCTCCTGCCCCGCCTCGCGCCCGGCACGGCTGCTACGGCGTCCCTACGCCGCGGGTTCCTGGCGGTGAAATAGCTGAAGGTCGTTGCCGGTCAGGGGAAACTTTGCACTCGAAACTGCAGCCCTAAACGGCATGGACGCAGCAACCACTGAGCACGCGACTAACGATCAAGCAACCGGCACCGCGGCGGCGGCCTGGGCCGCTGGGCTTACCCGCCGCTACAACGGTGTCAGCGTCGTTGACGCCATCGACCTCGAGGTGCGGCGGGGGGAGTGCTTTGCGCTGCTCGGGCCGAACGGGGCCGGCAAGACCACTACGCTGCGGATGCTGCTCGGGCTGACCCCGCCGAGCGACGGAGAGATCCGGGTGCTGGGCGAGCCCATCCCGCTGCGGGCCCGGGAGATGCGCCAGCGCGCCGGGATCGTGCCGCAGTTCGACAACCTCGACCCCGACTTCACCGTCCGCGAGAACCTGATCACCTACGGCACCTATTTCGGTCTGCCCCGGGCACACATCGAGGCGCGGATGGACACGCTGCTCGGCTTCGCGGAGCTGCGGGAGCGCGCGCACTCACCGATCCAGGCCCTCTCCGGCGGCATGAAGCGCCGGCTCACCCTCGCCCGGGCGCTGGTCAACGACCCGGAGCTGCTGGTGCTGGACGAGCCCACCACGGGGCTCGACCCCCAGGCCCGCCAGCACATCTGGGAGCGCCTGCACCACCTGCGCCGGGAGGGCCGCACGCTGCTGCTCACCACCCACTACATGGAGGAGGCCGAGCGCCTCTGCGACCGCGCCGCGATCATCGACGGCGGCCGCATCGTCGCCTGCGACAGCCCGACGCGGCTCATCGAGACCCACATCGAGCCCCACGTGGTGGAGCTGCGCGGCGATCTGGCCCTGACCTGGAGCGGTCGCGAGCGGGACACCACGGACCTGCGGGTGGAGAACGTGGGCGAGACGGTGCTGGTCTACGGCCCCGAGCGGGAGCCGCTGCTGCGAAGGGTGGAGGCCGAGATCGGCCCGCGGTACCTCTACCGGCCGGCGAGCCTGGAGGACGTGTTCCTGAAGCTCACCGGGCGGGAGTTAAGGGACTGACGCCCCCGGCGGGCGCGCTGCCGATCGCCCGCGCCATCCGGGCAGATTCACCTGGGAAAGCGTCGGGTAGCGCCCTGGGGCGCTTCCCGACCTACAGATGCCGGCACCCATCGGATAACTGCCCGCGAGCCTGCGAGGCCTTCAGCAGTCTCCGACGCGCTCGCCGGTGATCTCCATGCGGATCTGCATCTCCTGCCCGCCGGCGCTCATCGCCCCCGAGTAGCTGCCGCGCATGCGGTCGCCCATGAACTCCATCTCGCCGTCCATGGTCATCTCGCCACCGCCGCCGGTGTCGCAGCTCATGGTGTAGCGCATGGACGAGGCGCTCTGCTCCAGGTTGGTCACCTCGCAGTTGCCCTGCGGGTCCTCCAGCATGGCCTGGAGGCCGCTGTCGATCTGCTCGCGGGTCACGCACTGCGTGCTCTCGGAGGACTGGTCCGGCATACCGCCGCCGAAGCTCATGCGGTTCTCCATCCGCCACTCGCCCGGTTCCAGGTCGGGGCTCTGGGCGCCGGCCACACCCGCCGCCAGGGCGCCGATCAGGCCGAAGATCATGGTGGTTCGCAGCATCTCTGCCTCCTCACGGATTGTGGCGGTGGCCCACAGCATGGAACGGAACGGCGCCGATGTCGCGTGCGACAGCCAGGTGTAGGTCGGCAAGCGCGCCAGCGCTCGCCGACAGACGGGCGCAGAGCGGCCGACCACCGATTCGCCTGACGGCGTGTCGGTTAGCGCCTGCCGGCGCTTCCCGACCTACAGAAAACCGGCGAGGACGCCCACCGCCACGCCTGCGAGCCAGACGTACAGCGCCCTGCGCATCAGGCGGCCGGCATCCTGCACCGCGGCGGCGGTGAGGTCCCGCTCGCCGCCGGTGGGCGGGATGCCGAGGGCGCCGAGGGCGGCGGCGCCGAGGCGCCGGTCGTCCTCGGCGACGGCGCCGCTCCAGGCCCGGCGGACGGCGGCGAAGTCACCGGCCAGCGCCAGCGCCAGGGCGAGCAGGCGATTGGGCAGCCAGTCCGCGAAGGCGACGGCCTGGCCCGCCGCGGCGCAGTAGCCGGGGCCGGCGTTGTCGTGGCAGTCCCCGAAGGCGCGGGAGAGCACCAGCAGGCGGTAGCCGAAGGCGCCTATCAGCCCCAGCAGCAGGAACCAGAACACCGGCGCGAATACCCGCGTGCGGGCGCGCAGAGCCAGGGCGACCACCGCTGCCTCGGGCAGGGCCTCGTCATCCGCGGGCGCCGGCTGGCCACCCTGTAACCCGGCCAGGGCGGCGCGGGCACCGGCCGTGTCCCCTGCCCGCAGGGCGGCGAGAAAGCGCCGCAGCTCCGTCTCCAGCGGCTCGCCGCCGCCAAAGGCGAAACACAGCGCCAGCACCCCGAGGGCCAGCCCGCCGAGGCCGAACAGCAGATCGTAGACCAGCCACTGCACGACGAGGACGGCCAGCAGGGGGCCCATCAGCAGCAGCGCGAGCCCGCCGCCGTGGTTCCACAGCCCGAGCGGCTGCAGGCGCGCCCGCAGCCAGCGGCCGTAGCGGTAGAAGCCCCGGGCGCTGCGCCAGCCGCCCGGGGGCAGGCGGCCGTTCAGCCAGAGGGCGGCCAGCAGCGCCAGCAGGTTCATGCGCCCGCCTCCGGCAGCGCCTGGGTCTGCGGCCGGGGCACGCCAAGCGTGCGCTGCAGGCGCGCCCAGTCGAAACCAGGACCGGGGTCGGTCTTGCGATGGGGCGCGACGTGGCAGTGGCCCACCACGTGCTCCCGGGTGATCGCGGGGTAGGCCCGCATCAGCGCCGGCAGCACGGCCTCCAGCGCGGCGTACTGGGCCTCGGCGTAGGGGCGCTCGTCGTCGCCCTCCAGCTCGATACCGATGGAGAAATCATTGCAGCGGGCGCGGCCGCGGAAGGCGGAATCTCCTGCATGCCAGGCACGCTCGGCGAAGGGCACGAACTGCACCAGGGCGCCATCCCGGCGGATGAACAGATGCGCCGAAACCCGCAGCCCGGCGATGGCCGCGAAATAGGGATGCGCGGCCGGGTCCAGCCGGTTGGTGAACAGCTGCTCCACCTCGGGCCCGCCGAACACCCCCGGCGGCAGGCTGATGCCATGCAGCACCACGAGCTCCGGCGCGCAGCCAGGCGGGCGCGCGTCGCGATTCGGCGAGGGCACGAACCGTGCGCCCTCGAGCATGGCGTCATCCTCTGTGACCTGCACCCTGCAGCTCCCGCTCGCCTGCTGCGCCGGCGCGCAATGATACCATTCGCCTTTGCCGCCAGCGTCCGCCGGAGGCCGCCCATGGCCGAGCCCGTCCTCGAGCGCAACCGCCTCGCCGACGCCACCAGCCCCTACCTGCGACAGCACGCGGACAACCCCGTGCACTGGCAGCCCTGGGACGAGCCGGCCCTCGAGGCCGCCCGCGAGAGCGGTCGCCCGATCCTGCTCTCCATCGGCTACTCGGCCTGCCACTGGTGCCACGTCATGGCCCACGAGTCCTTCGAGGACCCGGAGACCGCGGCGGTCATGAACCGCTACTTCGTGAACATCAAGGTGGACCGGGAGGAGCGCCCGGATCTGGACCGCATCTACCAGCTCGCCCACCAGCTCCTGGCCGGCCGCCCCGGCGGCTGGCCGCTGACGGTGTTCCTGACGCCCGACCAGCTGCCCTTCTTCAGCGGCACCTATTTCCCCCGGCGGCCGCTGCAGGGCATGCCCGCCTTCACCGAGGTGCTGGCGCGGGTGCACGGCGCCTGGCAGGAACAGCGCGCACAGATCGAGGACCAGAACGCCCGCCTGAAGGACGCACTGCGCCAGCTCGAAGGCCCGCCCCCGGGCACGGCCCTGCCTGGCCCCGAGCTGCTGCAGGCGGCCCGGGACCACCTGGCGGAGACCTTCGACAGCGCCTTCGGCGGCTTCGGCGAGGCGCCCAAGTTCCCGCAGCCCGCCCTGTTGCGGCGGCTGCTGCGCCACTACGCCCGCAGCGTGCGTCATGGCCAGCCAGACCGGGAGGCGCTGCACATGGCCTGCCACAGCCTGCGCCGCATGGCGCTCGGCGGGCTCTACGACCAGGTCGGCGGCGGCTTCGCCCGCTATTCCACCGACGCCTACTGGATGATCCCCCACTTCGAGAAGATGCTTTCGGACAACGCCCTGCTGCTCGCCACCGTCACCGACGCCTGGCGCGCCACCGGCGACGGCTTCTACCGCCGCATCGCCGAGGAGACGGCCGAGTGGGTGCGCCGGGAGATGACGCTGCCGGAGGGCGGCTTCGCCACGGCGCTGGATGCGGACAGCGAGGGCGGCGAGGGCGCCTTCTACCTGTGGACGCCGGACCAGGTGCGCGAGGTGCTGCCGCGGGAGCAGGCGGAGCTGGTGATCCTGCGCTTCGGGCTCGACGAGCGCCCCAACTTCGAGGGCCGCTGGCATCTGCACGTGCACATGAGCTTCTCCGAGCTCGCCAAGCGCCTGCAGCGCCCGCGGGAGGAGCTGGTGGCGAGCTGGGCGGAAGCCCGCCAGGCCCTGCTCGCTGCCCGCGACGCCCGGCCCCGCCCGGCCCGGGACGACAAGGCGCTCACCGCCTGGAACGCCCTCATGATCCGCGGCCTGGCCCGGGCGGGGCGCTTCCTGGAGCGGCCGGCGCTGGTGGATGCGGCCGAGGCCGCCGAGGGCTTCCTGCGGGAGAACCTCTGGCGCGACGGCCGGCTGCTGGCGAGCTGGCGTGGCGGCACGGCGACCCTGCCCGCCTACCTGGACGATCATGCCTTCCTGCTCGCGGCACTGCTGGAGCTGCAGCAGACGCGCTGGTCCGACGCCCGCCTCGCCTGGGCCCGCGAGCTGGCGGAGCTGCTGCTGGCGCGCTTCGAGGATGCCGACCACGGCGGCTTCCGCTTCACCGCCGATGACCACGAGGCGCTCATCCAGCGCCCGCGCCCCTTCGCCGACGACGCCCTGCCCGCGGGCAACGCGGTGGCGGCCCAGGCGCTGGGGCGCCTCGGGCACCTGCTCGCAGAGCCGCGTTACCTCGAGGCCGCAGAGCGCACCGTGCGCGCCGGCGCCGTGGCCATGGGCGAGCAGCCGGCGGGGCACTGCGCCCTGATGGACGCCCTGGAGGAGCAGCTGGAACCGCCGGAGCTTGTGGTGCTGCGCCCGGACGGTGATCCGGCGCCCTGGCGGGAGATCGCCGACGCCGGCTACCAGCCGCAGCGGATGGTGTTCGCGCCGGGGGCCGGGGCAGCAATCGGACCGGTACCCGCCAGCGGCCACGGCGCCTGGGTCTGCCGCGGGACGCACTGCCTGCCGCCCGCCGCCTCGCCCACGGAGCTGGCGGACCGGCTGGCCGACCGGGTGTAGGAGAAACGAAGCTGGCGCGGCCTGTAGGAGCGGCGCCCCCGCCGCGAATCTCCGGGCGCCAGCCGGCAGGTCGTGCACCGCCGAAGGCGGTGTGCGACATCCCGAACCCCGTGCGGAAACGTCGCACCTGGCTGCGCCGCGCACGACCTACGGCTCTGCGCACGCTATTGCGGCCGGAGACCGATCCCGCGCCGGCTGCGGCGTACTCGCACCCGGCCTACCGCAACGGCGCGAACAGCTGCTCCACGTCCGCCATCTCCAGCGCCGCCGTGCTGCCCTGCTCGCCACCCAGCAGCGCATCGCCCAGCTCGGCCTTGCGCTGCTGCAGGGCCATGATCTTCTCCTCCACGGTGTTCCGCGTCAGCAGGTGGTAGACGAACACGGGCTGCGCCTGGCCGATGCGGTGGGCGCGGTCGGTGGCCTGGCGCATGACCGCCGGGTTCCACCAGGGGTCGTAGTGGATCACGGTATCGGCGGCAGTGAGGTTGAGCCCGGTGCCACCGGCCTTGAGGCTTACCAGGAACAGCGGCACCGCGCCGGACTGGAAGCGCGCCACCTGCGCCTCGCGGTCCCGCGTCTGGCCGGTGAGCATGGCGTAGTCGATGCCGGTGCCGGCCAGCGCCTGCTCGATGAGGGCGAGCATGGAGGTGAACTGGGAGAACAGCAGCACCCGGCGCCCCTCCTCGATGAGCTCCGGGAGCAGATCCATCAGCAGCTCGAGCTTGGCCGAGCGCTCGACGCCGCGGGCGGCGTCCATCTTCAGCAGGCGCGGGTCGCAGCACACCTGGCGCAGCTTCAGCAGCGCGTCCAGCACCACCACCTGGCTCTGGCCGAGCCCGCGGCGGGCGATCTCCTGGCGCACGCGCTGGTCCATCGCCACCCGCACGGTCTCGTAAAGGTCCCGCTGGGCGCCGGTGAGCTCGGCGTGGCGCTGCATCTCGGTCTTGGGCGGCAGCTCGCGGGCGATGGCCTGCTTGGTCCGCCGCAGCAGGAAGGGGCTGATGCGCTGCCGCAGGCCGCGCTGGCGGCCGCTGTCGCCGTCCCGCTCCACGGGGCGGCGGAAGACGCGGTTGAAGCTGTCCTGGTCCCCCAGCAGACCGGGCAGGACGAAGTCGAACTGGGTCCAGAGCTCGCCGAGGTGGTTCTCGAGCGGCGTGCCGGTGAGGCACAGGCGCTGCCGGGCGCGTAGCTGGCGCACCGCACGGGCGGCCTTGGCGCGGGGGTTCTTCACCGCCTGGGCCTCGTCCAGCACGCAGAGATGCCAGGGCTGGGCGGCGAGGGCCTCGACGTCCCGGTGGGCCAGGGCATAGGTGGTGAGCACCAGGTCATAGGCGCCGAGGGGCTCGCGCCGGCGATGGCGGTCGCTGCCGTGCAGGCGCAGCACCCGCAGCCCGGGGGCGAAGCGCTCGGCCTCGCGCTCCCAGTTGAACAGCAGGCTGGTGGGGGCCACCACCAGGCTCGGGTCGGCGGCCCGGCCGGCCTCCTTCTCGCGGAGCAGATGCGCCAGCACCTGGATGGTCTTGCCAAGGCCCATGTCGTCGGCGAGCACGCCGCCGAGCCCCTGCGCGGCGAGGGCCTGCAGCCAGCCGAGGCCCTCACGCTGGTAGCCGCGGAGCGCCCCCTGCAAGCCGGCAGGGGCCTCCGCCGGCTCAATCCGCCCCAGGGCGGCGATGCGCTGGCCGAGCTCGCGCAGGGCCTCGTCGCCCTCCCAGCGCAGAGGCGCGCCGGCCTCCAAGGCCTCCAGCGCCCCCGCCCGCAGCGCCGGCAGGCGCAGGCGGCCGTCCTCGGCGTCGGCCTGCGGGTCGTAGAGCTCGCTCAGGGTGCGGAGGATGGGCACGAAGCGGGCCGCCGGCACCGGCAGCAGGCGGCCGTCGCCGAGGTCCAGCAGCAGGCTCGCCTCGGGGTCGACGGCGTCCAGATGGCGCTGGGACATGGCCTGGGGCTGGCGGCGAATGAGCTGCATCAGCAGCGGCAGCAGCGAGTGCCGCTCCCCCTCCACCTCAACGCCCAGCTCCAGCTCGAACCAGGCGTTGCCGGACTCCGCGTCCAGGTCGGCGTACCAGTCATCCGGCTCCACCAGCCGCCAGGGGAAGGCGGCAGTGGTCTCCACCCGCCAGCCCGCGGCCTCGAGCTCCGGCACGGCCCGGGTGATGACCTCGAGCCAGTCCGTACCGCGGCCGGGGACGTAGCGCCCCGCCTCCACCGAGGGCGGCTCCGTAAGGCCGAAGCCGCGCAGGCGCTCGGCGGCCGCCTGCTCGGCCGCCCGGTCCCGCAGCACCTCTACCAGGGCGCCCTCGCTCACCTGGCGGGCGCGTTCCTGCTGGCCGCCGGGGGGCAGGGTCACGCCATCATAGTCGAAGGCGAGCCGCGCCACCGGCTCCGGCTCGTCGAAGCCATCGCCCCAGTACTCGTCGCTGACCAGCCGATCCTGCTCCAGCACCAGGCAGGGCACCGGGGTGACATCCTTTATCTCCCGACGCGGCGGGGGCTCCGGGAGCGGCACGACGTCACCGAGACGCCGCAGCGCACCGGCGACATCGGCCACCTCCGCCGCCGCCACCGGCGGCGCCGCCAGCAGGGTCGAGGCCGTCCGCGCCGGCAGACCCAGCTCCAGCGGCCCGGCTTCGCCGCTGGCCGTCGCCACATACCAGGGCGGCTCCCCGCGCAGCGCGACGAGGGGCTCGTCGTCTTCGCCCGCCGCGTCCGCTACCAGGCGCTGGGAGCCATCCTCCAGGACCTGCCAGCGCAGGGCACCACGGCGGGTCGGGCCGGGACTGAGCACAGTGCCTCCGGCGCTGCCCCAGTGCGCGCGGCCGAGCTCGGCAAGCTCGCGCAGCACCACCGGCACCTGTACCGGGTCTACCGGCCCTTTGCCATTCGGCAGCAGCGGCAGCACCCGCCGGTCCCCCGGGGTGAGGAAGCGGGCGCCGGTGGCCCCGTCTCCGGCATAGGGGGACAGCCGTCCGAGGGAGCCGTCCTTGCGCCGGCGCCCCTTCCAGACGGAGACCTCCAGCGCCGCCCCGGGCCGCACGTCGAGCACGTAGAGCAGGGTCTCCGCCGGCCTGCGCGCCTCATCCTGCGCCTCCAGCGTTGCGCCGATATCCTGCAGCCACAACCGCGTCGCCGGCGAGACGCCGTTGTGCGTGCCTTCGCGGGGCGCCTCCAGAAAGCGGATGAGCGCGGCGATGCCGTGCTTGCAGTCGCCGCCCAGGGGGCAGCTGCAGTCGATGGTCACCGGCCGGCGCGAGGGCGGCGGATTGATGCGCACGTGCACCCGGTAGACATTACGCCCGGAGCCGTGGACCCGGGCGAAGAAGCCGTCCCCCGCCGGGTCGATGTCCAGCACCCGGTCCTCCTCGGCATAGCGCAGCCCGCGCTCGAGATACTGCGGGTCGAAATCCGCCCAGATGACGTGCTCGCCGTAATCGTTCAGCCAGCGCTGCAATGCGTCGGACACCCGACTCCCCTGCGGTTGCGGTCGCCAATCAAACTTTTCAGGGTACCGCGAACCGGCGAAGGAAGGGAGCGGGGCCCAGCCACGGAAGTTCATGCCCCTGCCCCCAAGAGTCGGTTATCGTGCCGAGGCGCTCCATGGAACTGCGGCCGGCGGCAACTGCATGACCTTTTTTCTCACCAAGATCCTCGGCGCGGTGCTGATGCCGCTGCCGCTGATTCTGCTCGGCCTGGTGCTGGGGCTGGGTCTGGCGGCGCTCACGCGGTGGCGTCGCTGCGGACTCGCCATCACGGCCGCCGGGACGCTCGCTCTCGCGCTGCTCTCCTGGTGGCCGGTGGCAGACCGTGTGATCGGGCCGCTGGAGTCGGCATATCCGGCCCTGGCGCCGGAAGAGCTGCCGGAGGCGGTGCCCGCGGTGATCGTGCTCGGCGCGGGCTCGGTCTGGGCACCGGAGCTGCCGGTGACGAGCCGGCTCTCCGCGACGGCGGTACGGCGGCTGACGGAGGGGGTAAGGCTCTGGCGCGAGCGCCCGGAGGCCCGCTTCGTCGTCTCCGGCTGGGGCGCGGAGCGGCCGGAGGCCGAGCTCGCCGCGGGGTTGCTGCAGGCGTTGGGCTTGCCGGCGGAGACGATCCATGCGCTTCCTCGCCCCCGCAACACGGAGGCGGAAGCCATGGCCTACGCGGCCCTGGAACTGCCCGGGCGCCCGGTGCTGGTCACCTCCGCCGCCCACATGCCACGGGCGGTGGCGGCTTTCCGGGCCCAGGGGATCGAGCCCATCCCGGCGCCGACGGATCACCGCGCCGTGCGACGGGGCTTCCACTTCCCGCGCGACTTCACGCCCCAGGCCCGGGACCTGGAAACCAGCGAGCGGGCGTGGCACGAGTACCTGGGGCGGTCGTGGGCATGGGTGCGGGGCCTGTGGGGGCAGAGCCCGACGCCCCCGTAACTTCAGGACCGGGAGTCTTTGAGCAGTAGGCCGCGTGTCCGTCCCGCTTCCCGCCATCTGTCGGAGATCGCCGCGGCTCGCGCCTCCCACGGCGGGCGGCGGTGGCTCCGGGGCCCACTGTGGGAGGCGCGAGCAGCGGCGACCTGCCCGCAACCTACTCCCAGAGCGCCCCCACCCGGAACACCGCCGCCTCGAAGGGTGCGGCACAAACCTCGTCCGCTTCCTGATACGCGGCCACGAGCTCCAAGGCGTCATCGCGCCGGTCGTACGCCTCCAGCGTCCGCTCCCGCGGATCAACAATCCACGCATACCGCACCCCGTAGCGCGCATACACGGGCATCTTCACCTCTCGGTCCCGGCTCGCCGTCGCCGGAGAGAGGATCTCGCAGACCCAGTCCGGCACTACCTCGAAGCGCTGATCCTCCGGCAACTCCGGCATGCGCTCCCGGCGCCAGCCGGCGAGGTCGGGGACCAGCACCTCGGCATTGCGCACGAAGTGGACCTCCGGCTCGATCAGGATCCACCAGCCCCCGGGGCCACCACGGCCCTTGCCGTAGGCGGGCAGCAACTCCGCGCCGAGATTGGAGCCGGCCAGGATGTGCCGCCCCGCCGGCCGCGGCTGTGTATGCAGCTGCCCGTCGATGATCTCCCCTGTCACCCCCTCAGGCAGCGCTGCGATGGCGGCGTAGAGATCCCGCATGGCGGTGGCTCCGGACATGGCCTCCTCCCTGATGGCCGGGTCGGTCCTGGTCCCATACTAGCGTAGCCAGGGGCGCCGGCCAGGAGCCCTGGTTCCCGACACCTGCAGAGGATTCGGCGCGAGGGCGCGCCTCCTACAGGCAGTATCGCCCGCGGCGTCAGATCACACCTGTAGGAGCGGCGCCCTCGCCGCGAATTCGTTCTTCGGGTGGAAGCGGTCTACGACCACTAGACGGCGCGAAACGCCGTGACCCCAAAAGGGACGCATACCGCGCTCCGAGCGGTTTCGCGCTCGGAGAGCGCTCCCGCAGGCGCTCAACCGGTACGGCTACCCATCCGTCCCCGTCCGCCGCCCGGCCACCGCGCGCAGGCGCGGCGCCGCGGCCGGGCGCATGGCCCTCGCCGGCATCTGCTCGGCGAGCCAGCGGCGCTGGAACATGGCGGCGGCGTAGACCGCGGTCACCATCACGATCACCGTGCGGCTGGCGGGCTCGTGGATCTGGAGGGAGAGCACCAGCATGGCATGGATCGCCGCCCCGGCCCCCAGGGCCGCCAGCACCCAGGCGATGGGCCAGAGCTGCTCCCGGGCGACGGCCAGCAGCTCGCGCAGCAACAGCACGAACAACACCGCGAACAGCAGCAGCCCCGGCAGCCCGAAAGCGAGCGCCGTGGCGCCGTAGACGGATTGCAGGTTCCCATAGTCCCCGGCGCGCCGGGCCTGCTCGGGCAGACCGCCATGCCCCCACCCCGTCAGCGGCCGCTCCGCGACCCGGGTGACCGTCGCCCGCCAGAGGTCGAGGCGCTGGGCGGTGGGCGCGTGCGTACGCTCGGCGAGCGCGGCCTCGCCCCCCAGGTACAGCGCCACCGCCTGCAGCGGCTGGGCGAAGGCGTCCCGGGACGGCCCGGGATTGCCGATCACCGCCGTCCACATGCCCACGGCCAGCGCCAGCAGGAAGGCGGCCCCACCCACGAAGCCCATCCACTGCCGGCGGCTCACGCCGAACACGATGGCCGCGAGCGCGATCACCACCGCCCCGGCCAGCGCGCCGAGCCAGCCCGTGGTGTACTGCGTGCCCACCAGCACGATGACCACCGGCACCGTCATGGCGCCGAAGCCCACCAGCACCACCAGCGGCCGCCAGCCGCGCCCGAGCCGCCGCAGTCCGGCGATGATCCCGCCGAGGAGCGTGACGATCACCGCCGCGGTCACGAACCCCGTCACCGAGGGCATCCCCCAGTCCCACGGGTTGCCGAAACGCCCCGACTCCAGCGCCCGCCAGTCCGCCTGCAGGGCGAAGGCGACGCTGCCACCGGCGATGAGCGTGAGGAAGCACCAGAGCCAGTGGGAGCGCGCCCCGGCCAGCCACCATCCCACCACCAGCGAGAGCGGGCCGCTCACCCAGAGGAAGTCCCAGGCGGACGGCACGCCCTGCCCCGGCCCCAGCAGGCCGCGGAGGACGATGAGGGCCGCGAGGGCCAGGGCCACCCAGGCGGCGGGGAGCCGGCGCAGATCGCGCCAGAGCGGCGGCAGGGCAGAGAGCGTCGCCAGCAACACCAGCGCGAACCCCATACGCACGCCCGTGAGGCCCAGGGGCAGCGAGAACAGCAGCAGGTAGACCCCGCCGAGGGCTACCCGCCGCCGCCAGCCGACCACGGGGGGCACCAGCCAGCGGCTGACGCTCCCGGGCGCGAACGAGCGCGGCCGCCCCCCTGGCGCCTGGGAGGCCCAGCCGTGGAGGCGGCGCAGCGCGCGCATGGTCCGCCAGGCCCGGCGGATGAAGACGTAATGGGCCACGCCGACGGCCACGAGCCCCAGCGCCAGCAGCACGTCCGGCACGCCCGCCAGGGAGCCCAACACCCCCACCGCCCCGAACGCCGCCGCGACCAGGGTCAACGCGTAGCTCGTCTGCGCGACCGAGTAGCCGGCGCGCTGGAAGACGTGGTGCAGATGCTCGCGATCCGCGGCGAAGGGGCTTCGCCCCTTGACCAAGCGCCGGACCATGAGACTCAGCGTATCCACCACCGGCAGCGCCACGATCCAGGCAATGCCGGCCGGCGAGACGCGGGCGCCGGGCAGCTGCGAGGCCTCCACCGCGAACCAGGCGATGGCGAAGCCAAGCGCCATGCTCCCGGCGTCCCCCAGGAAAACGCCCGCCTTGCGCCGCCAGGGGTTGCGCATGTTGTGGACGAGGAAGGCCGCCACCGCCGCGGCGAGCGTCAGCGCGAGCCCCGGCATCGCCTCCGCGCCGGCGAGCACGCCGGCGATGCCGAGCCACACCAGCATGACGAACGCCACACCGCCGGCGACGCCGTCGGCCCCGTCCAGCATGTTGAGCGCATTGACGAAGCCGACCACCGCCAGGAACGTCAGCGGGATGGCCCAGCCGCCCAGGTCCATCGGCGCGCTGCTGCCGGGCATGATGCCGATCGCGGCCAGCTGCATCCCACCCCAGCCCACCATGAGCACCGCGGCCACGAACTGCGCCAGCAGCTTGCTGCCGCTGCGCAGCTCGCAGGCGTCGTCGACCACGCCGCAGACCGTGAGCAGCAGCAGGCCCACGTAGAGCGCCGCATAGGGCCGAAGGGCCACCGGCAGCAGCAGGCTCGCGACGCCGAAGCCGAGCAGCAGCCCCACGCCGCCGATCACGGGCACCGTGCCATGGTGCTGCTTGCGCCCGCCCGGCCGGTCGACAAGCCCCAGCGCCTTGGCAGGCCGCCGCAGCGCGAGGATCGCGAGCCCGGAGAGCAGGAAGGCGGTAAGCGGCGCGAGCAGAGGAAGATTCACGGACGGTCCGTCATCCCGGCAGAAACATCAACCGCGGCAGCCCCACAGGCCACCACCCCGGCCACGTCCCTGGCCATCCGACGCCGCCTCCCGCAGCGCCTGAAGCGTTCTACTCGTAGGTCGTGCACGGCAAAGCCGTGTGCGACATCCCACCTGTGGAGCGGCCCCGACCAGGACTCCTCCCCGTGGGAGCGGTCTCCGACCGCGGGAAGACTACCACCCAGGCCGTGAGGAAAATGAGCAGCAGATACAGCCCGACCGACCGGCGGCGGATGTACCAGCCCTCGAGCTCCGTCTTGCACGGGAGGATCACCTCCCGTTAGAAGGCTGCGCGATTCGAAAGCGAGCGTTGTCGGGAGTTGCACGTAAACAACGAACCGCCTCACGCCACATGGACGAGGCGGTGATCACTCTGACGCGCCGCGAACTCCAAGGCGGCAGTAATGTCTTCCGGCTCCAGAAACGGGTAGTCAGCCAGGATCTCTTCCCGACCGGCACCCGCCGCCAAAAGCTCCAGCAAGCCCGTGACTCGAATCCTCAATTCACGAACGCAGGCGCGAACACCGCACTGGTCGCGATTGACGGTAATCCTGTGGAACTCACTAATCAGTTCATCTCCACCGCTTCCAGATGGAGCTCAATCGCTTCCTGGATATTCCTCAGGGCTTCCTCCCGCGTGTTTCCCTCGCTGATGCATCCCGGCAAGCAGGGCACGTAGGCCATAAAGCCGCCCTCTTCGCTTTTATCCAGAACCACACGAAGCTTCATATACCCGTCCCTGCATAGCTTGCACGGGCAACACGCGGATCGGGGACCGCGCCCGCGGGCTGCTGCACCCGTGGGAGGCGCGAGCCGCGGCGACCGCCCCGAAATCTACTCCCAGAGGTCCCCCACCCGGAACACCGCCGCCTCAAAGAGCGCGGCACAAACCTCGTCCCCTTCCTGATACGCGGCCATGACGTCCCAGGCGTCATCACGCCGCTCGTACGCCTCCAGCGTCCGCTCCCGCGAATTAACGATCCACGCATACCGCACCCCGTAGCGCGCATACACGGGCATCTTCACCTCGCGGCCCTTGCTCGCCGTCGCCGGGGAGAGGATCTCGCAGATCCAAGTCGGCTGACCTGCCCCCGGAATTAGGACCGCTTGGCAGTTAGCTCAGTCCCTTTCAGTCCACGATCTCCAGCGGCTCAGTGCCGGTGGAGGGTACTTGCCGCCACGCGGCGGCGAACTCTGCTGGAGCTTGGTAGCCCAGCGCCGAGTGGGGTCGTTGCTGGTTGTAGTCCTGGCGCCAGGCCGCCACCGCTGCGCGGGCGTGAGCGAGGCTCGTGAACCAGTGCTCGTTCAGGCACTCATCCCGAAAGCGACCGTTGAAGCTTTCGATGAAGGCATTCTGGGTCGGCTTCCCGGGCTGGATGAGCTTGAGCTGTACACCGCACCCGTACGCCCACTGATCGAGGGCCTTGCCGGTGAACTCCGGGCCCTGATCGGTACGGATCACCTTGGGTAAACCGCGGAAGGTTGCCGCTCGCTCCAGCGCTCGGCTGACGTAGGCTCCGCAGATGCTGCGATCGACCACGATGTCGACGGCCTCCTTGGTGAAGTCATCGACGATGGTGAGCATCTTCAGACGCCGTCCGTCCGAGAGCGCATCCATGACGAAGTCCATGGACCAGACTTCATTCGGTGCGCCAGGTAGCTGCAGTGGCTCGCGCTCAAGCGCCACGCCTTTGCGCCGCCGGCGCCTGCGCACCGCCAGACCCTCGGCCTGATACAGCCGGTAGACGCGCTTGGTGTTGACCGCCGTGCCCTCGCGGCGCAGCAAGGCGTGTATCCGACGATAGCCGAAGCGCCGCCGCTCCTGCGCCAGCTCCGTGATACGCGCCCTGAGCGTTTGCTCCTCAGGGCAAACCGCGCACTCATAACGCAGCACCGAACGCGAGATCCCCACAAGCCGGCAGGCCCGCCGCTCGGAGATGACGGTGCGCTCACGCATCACCGCCACCGCCTCGCGCTTGGCCTGTGGGGTCAGTATTTTCCCGACAACGCGGCCTTCAGCGCCTCATTGTCGAGCATCGACTCCGCGAGCAGCTTCTTCAGCCGCGCGTTCTCCGACTCGAGCGACTTCAGCCGCTTGGCCTCCGAGACCTCCATGCCGCCGTACTTCGAGCGCCAGTTGTAGAAGGTCGCGTCGCTGAAGCCGTACTTGCGGCAGAGCTCCTTGACCGGCACGCCCGCCTGCGCCTCGCGCAGCACCGCGATGATCTGCTCCTCGCTGAATCGCTTGCTCTTCACAGCCGTCTCCTTGCGGTTAGACGGACTGTACTAACTTCCTGGTGGTCCGGATATCGGGGAGCAGGTCACGACCGCGAAACGGCGCGGAGCGCCGAACCGACAAGCTCGGACAACGACACCAGCCCCGAAACCAGCCTCCAGCGAAAACCGCACCTCCCTTCGCACGGTTTCGCGGTCGGAGACCGCTCCTACAGCAGAGGGGGCAGTCCGGCCCCAGAGCTCACAAATCCCCCCGCCCCAACACCTCCACCTGGTGCCGCTCCCGCAGCGCCACGATCCGCTCCGCAGAGAACAGTCCGATGGTGTCGTAGACGAGCCGCCCCTCGCCCGCGAGCAGCAAATCCATCGTCTCCGGCCGCCGGTAGAGGCTATGCCCCGCGCTGATCACCACCACGTCCGCCGGCTCCCCCAGCGCGCTCTGCAGGGGGCAGCCGGAATACAGTCAGTTGCCTTCTTCCGCAACTCCGTGCTGCAAGAGCCAACGATAGGTGTCCGCGAGCCCTTCCTCCAGCGGTATAGAGGCTTGCCAGCCCAGAGCATTCAGCCGAGTAACGTCCAACAGCTTCCGCGGCGCACCATCGGGCTTCGAGGTATCAAAGGAGATCCGTCCCTCGAATCCGACCGTCCTGGCAATTACCGCTGCCAGCTCGCTGATACTGCAATCGGTGCCTGTTCCGACGTTGATGTGCGTGAGCATCGGTTGTGTGTGCTCCTCGTACACTGCCTTCGGAAGTTCCATGACATGCACGCACGCCGCCGCCATATCATCCACGTGAAGGAATTCCCTCCGGGGGCCGCCGGTTCCCCATACCGATACCTCTGCTTCACCTCGTACCTTGGCCTCGTGAAACCGCCGCAGCAGAGCGGGAATGACATGCGAATTCTGCGGATGAAAGTTGTCATTTGGCCCGTACAGGTTCGTGGGCATCAGGCTGCGGTAATCCGTACCGTACTGACGGTTGTACGACTCACAAAGCTTGATGCCGGCGATCTTGGCAATCGCGTAGGGCTCGTTGGTCGGCTCCAACGGGCCCGTGAGAAGCGCCTCCTCACGCATCGGCTGCTCGGCGAGCTTGGGATAGATGCAGGAGGAGCCGAGGAAAAGCAGGCGAGGGACACCGGCGGCGTAAGCCGCGTGGATCACGTTCGCCTCGATCATGAGGTTTTGATGGATGAAGTCCGCGGGAAACGTGTTATTGGCGTGTATGCCTCCGACCTTTGCGGCCGCCAGGTAGACCTCATCGGGCCGTGTTTCGGTCATGAATTCCCGTACCTCGGCCTGGCTGGTCAGATCGAGGTCCGCTCGAGTGCGTAGCAGCAACTGTACACCATCCCGCTCCTCGAGTTGGCGTACGATGGCCGAGCCAACCATTCCTCGGTGGCCGGCAACGAATACTGTCTTCTGATGCATGTGTCGGTTACCGATGCGCCTGTTCTGTCGAGCGACGCGCGCTACTCAACGCTGAATGAAACGTCATACCCATGCCGCTTGAGCAACGCATGGCGTCGCGCCTGGTGAAGGTCATGCTCGACCATCTCCCGGACCAGCTCCGCAAGGCTAGTGGTAGGCTCCCAGCCAAGACGCTCCCGCGCCCGGCTCGGATCCCCGAGCAGAGTCTCCACCTCAGCAGGGCGAAAGTACTTCGGGTCCACCGCTACAATGGTCTGCCCCTCGCGCAGCGCGGGGGCGCGGTCTCCAGCAACCGACACCACAACACCCTTCTCTTCGATCCCCTGCCCCTGCCAGCGCAACTCGACGCCCAACTCCCGCGCCGCCGTCTCTACAAACTCCCGGACGGAATATTGCACGCCGGTCGCGATGACAAAGTCCTCCGCCTCCTCCTGCTGCAGCATCAACCACTGCATCTCGACGTAGTCCCTGGCGTGCCCCCAGTCCCTTCTCGCGTCCATGTTGCCCAGATACAAACAGCCCTCCAGCCCCTGTGCGATGTTAGCGAGCGCGCGGGTGATCTTTCGGGTGACGAAGGTCTCGCCCCGGCGTGGCGATTCGTGGTTGAATAGGATGCCGTTGCACGCGTACATGCCATAGGCTTCCCGAAAGTTGACGGTGATCCAGTAAGCGTAGAGCTTAGCTACTGCATAGGGTGACCGCGGATAGAATGGCGTAGTCTCCCGTTGCGGTATTTCCTGGACCTCGCCGTACAGCTCCGACGTCGAGGCTTGGTAGAACCGGCAGGTCTTTTCCATTCCCAAGAACCGGATGGCCTCGAGCAGACGGAGGGTGCCGATCGCGTCGACGTCCGCCGTGTACTCCGGCGACTCGAAAGACACCGCCACATGGCTCATTGCTCCGAGGTTGTATACCTCCTCCGGCCGCACCTCCGCCAGAATGCGGGTCAGATTGGAGGCGTCGGTCAAGTCGCCGTAGTGCAGCAGGAAACGCGGGTCGGCCTCATGCGGATCCTGATAAATGTGATCGATGCGCTCGGTATTGAACAAAGAGGCGCGGCGCTTAATCCCGTGGACCTCGTAGCCCTTCCGGAGCAGGAACTCGGCGAGATAGGAGCCATCCTGGCCAGTCACACCAGTTATCAACGCCTTTCTTCTAGCCATGCCGCCCTCTGAAGAACTGTGATGCCTTGCTGAGATTTTTGTACATCAGAGTAACGGCCCCCCCGACGCCGTAATGTCGTATCGCGCGGTAATCTTCCGCCATCTTGCGCAGGACACCTGCCACGGAGCCATTGCTGGCGCCACCGAGGCGCATGCGCACCAACACATGCGGCACATAGCGGGTATCTATACCCGCGAGGAAATACCGGAGCATGGATTCGTAGTCGCCCGCTATTCGGTAACTGACATCAAAGCCGCCGAGCTTCTCGTAAAGCCGCCGTTTCATGAAGAAGGTAGGGTGCGCAGGCATCCAGCCCCGACGCAACAGCCGAGGGCTGTAGGGGCGGCCCTTCCAATACCGAATGACCCTAGCCTCCGGACCATGCGCCACATACTCCAAATCACCGTACACCGCGTCGCAGTCGGTCGCCACGAACTCGGCCATCACCCGCTCAAGTACATGCTCGTCCGCGTAGCGGTCGTCCGAGTGCAGGAATCCCACCACATCGCCGGTCGCAAGTGCGAGCCCCTTGTTCAGGGCATCGTAAATTCCTCGATCCGGCTCGCTTACCACGATCTCCGGGACCCTTTTTGCGCTGCCCACGCGTCTGACTGTTCCGTCCGTCGAACCACCATCGATTACTACGTGCTCGACGTTCTGCATCGTCTGCTCTGCCAAGCTGTCCAGAGCACCATCGATGCGCTGGGCGCTGTTGTAGGTCGCCGTTATGACCGAGATCTTCATTCTCTCATAGCCAACTGCTGACAAAGCCCCGGCCACTGCCGCCCTCCTAGTCATCGAGCGCGAACTCCCGCAGCGCCGTCGCGTCCACGGCGCCTCCCCCGACCGTCACACTAGATGTCGCCTCTGCCAATACCACCTTCACCTACTGCCATATCCACGGCTTATCGCCGAGGCTGCGGAACTCGGGGGCGCTGCGGTTCTTGGCGCCGCGTGGAGGCCTCCGAACTCCCACTGCGCCGCCCATGGGCTGGTACAACCACCCGCCAATCATGGAAAGCATCGCCCGCTGCCCCCCTAGAGCTCAAGCAGCTTTACCACCGGCTAGCCGAGCCGGCGGCCGAAGCCAGGTTACTCACACCAAACCGTCTCCGGAATACTCGGTACGGTTCAAATAAAAGTGTGTGATAGCTCATGGCGCGGCGTACACGTCGATCCCCAGAACATGCCTAATTGCATGCTCCGGCTCCATGCCTTGAGATCGCATACACCACTTCACTTCAAGCAATTTCATATCCACAAGATACCTGTACCAAAACCCCTGAAAAAAGTGGAACGCTGCCCCTTTCTGGCCGTCCAAGAACCCAAAGCGAAGCACATATCGATAGGCAAAATAGAGAAACGCCCTGGCGCCCACCGGCAACCTTAGGTACACGCGCTCTTTCATCCATCTCTTTGTCCTAGCCGGATCCCGAAATTGGATCCCGCTGGCCATATCCTCCCGCAGAAACCCGTGCTCCCGCCCCAAAATATCCACAACCTCGCGACTCGCGTAAGCATTATGCTTTTCGATCCACCACGTCAACGATTTCCTGTTGTCGTCCAGCAATTCCCCCCGGAACTCCACAACGTCTCCTTCTACTACGATATGCTCGTCCATCCATCGCTTTTCGCACCACCCATGCCCCCACCGAAATAACCTCGTCACCCGAATCGGGAACACCCCACCATACCTAATCGGCCGGCCTAGAAACGCCATACGACGCCTCACCCTCACCCCGCACACTGCCCTACTCAGCGACCCCAGGTGAATCCCGACCTCCCGCGCCAATTCGGCCGACACCACCTCGTCCGCATCCAGGCGCAGCACCCATGTCCCTGGATCCGCAATTCTCCTTAACGCCCAATTGAATTGCGACGCATAATTGACCCAGCTCTTCTCCCAAACCTCCGCACCGAGCGCTTTGGCTATTGCGACTGTCTCGTCGTTCGACCCAGAGTCAACCACGCACACCCGGTCTGCGATTGCTTTGACGCTCTTAATACACCTGGATATATGCAGTTCCTCATCTTTCGTCAGGATTAAGACTGTCAGCCGGCTACTCCCGCTCCGGCCAATACCAATGTTTTCGCTACTCACGTACACCCCCAGCCTGCGAACGTGAGGACCACTTCTGAAGCCCTCTAGAACCCACCGAAGTCAACAAGAGGAGAAGCCCGAATGACAATGATTTAAATGTCGGCTGCACCAATATACAAGGCGTTAGCGCGACGAGACACGCACCTTCCGCCGAACCTTTGAACTTATCGCGGAAGCGCAAATTCTGCATTGCGATAAGCCACATTACGCCTCGGAGTATGTAAAACTGCCAAACAATTAACACCGCGATGACAAAGCCAATCGTGCCGGCTTTCAGCGCCATATACGCCGGAAAGTTATGCACGAATCGCACGGGCTCTGCGTACGCCGGACTGAGATACACACTCCCCCACCCCCCACCAAAAACCGAATTCCAGGCACTACCGCTCACGACGTTGAAAACCGCCGACAACTCCAGCCCCTTTGTGTTAAGACCGACCGCCTCAAATTTTTCAAGCACCAAGCCGGCTATCGAACCGCCGAACGTCCACATCACCAGCCACAGAGCCAGCGAAATCATTGCCACCAATCGCCAGTTCATCGGCGCCCACATCATTACCGCCAATCGAAACAGTACCACCAACGCGAGTAGCATTAGAGGCGCCCGCACCACCATTGCTGCCAATGGCAGTATACTCACCAGTGCTAAAAACCCGAACCATCCGGCAACAACCCATCGCCTCCGCTCCAACGCCCGAATCGCCTCGAGCGCGCCAAACGCCGCGCTGAAGGTGACGGCTGGCTCCATCGGAAGGTAACGCATATCGCCGAACTGGATTCCCCGCCCTATCTCTAAAACCCTAACGTTCTCCAGCCATAGGAACCGGACCGTGAAAGCGACACCGACGAAGACCAAGCTGTACGCAATCACCGCCTGCCAGTCCACGTCAACGTCTCGCACCAGTGGCCCCAAAAGCACAAAGAGAAACATGTATAGCAGTGGAATAAGGTCCCGTGCCACATCAGTCATGTTATTACCAGCCACAATGGTACCGCCGAATGTGGGCACCAGTAGCAAGTACCACAACGCAATGCTATAGCACGTCAGTGAAACTCGGCCCCCACTGACCAACCCTTCTACCGTCGCGGCGACACCGCGCAATCCCACCAACAGTACCAAACAGACTCCGACTACCGCCTCAAACGGCCCCACTGCCTCAGGTGTTGGCTCGCTAAACAGCCCGTAAACACCGATCATAACGGCGAAAACGAGCAGCCAGTAATAGTCGAGTTTCAGGGCTCTCACGCTAATACCGCGCACTCACCAGAGTCGCCTTTTCAAGAGCCAATACCCCGTCGGCCACATCCGGCGCCACAGCCAAGCTAACGTTTGACCCCCGAACAAGGCGGCCGCGACTAGATAGCTCTCGCCATTTTTCCTTCGCACGGCGAACTGGTCGCGCCGCCCCCTGAGCGGGTAGCGCTGCGAAACGCCGTCTGGCTCAAAACCACAAATAGGCAACGGCAAGTATTGGGTGCGCTCACTCGCCGCCAGTGACCGAAGGACGAAATCATAATCGGCAGCAATGGGAAAGGCGAGGTCGTACTTAATATTGCCGTCCAAAATCAAGCCTCGCCTAAAAATAATTGCTTGGTGATGCGTAATCATTCCGGTGCGCATGGCCCAAAGAGGCTTCGCCCGCTTATAGCGCCAACCGTCTTTCTCGCTGCCCTCCCAGCTATCGCCATAAAGTATATCCGGCGTATTGGCCTTTAGCTGCCCACATACAACTCGAACTGTGTCGCCTGAAGGAATAGTATCGCCAGAGTTGAGAAACCAAAGATACTTACCGCGGGCCTTCATCAGCCCCTTATTCATCGCATCATATAAGCCCCTGTCTTTGCCCTTTAAAAGCGTTCCATTCCAATTCAGCGCGCCAAGGACTGCGTCAATCGCATAGGATGATCCTCCATCAACTACAATATGCTCAACCGCGCCCTCACCGGACCACGCTTGCAAACTACGGACAGTTTTGCAAATCCCGGACTCGTCGTTGAGAGTTACAGTTATTATGGAAACAAGGGGGCTTTCCGTCCCTTCACGCATAGCCCCAGGCCTCCCGGAACCCCCCAAGCTCTTGATCTACTTCTTGCAAGGTGTATTCGCACAACTCCTCTTCGGCCATACCAATTCTGCCCTTACGAAACGTGGACGACTTCCCGAACAATTTCGGCGCAATTTCGCTGGGAGTGAACCGCACGCCGGTCACCCGAGAAAGTTGATCAAACGCCGCTGCTTGGCAATCGTCACTTCCTCCGCCTTTTGGCCCAACTAGATCCTCGAACCGCACCACGGTCGTGTTTGGCATGTCAATCCATGCCTGTACGCGCCTTAACATTGTGCTAAATGGAGGAACATCAAGGCCGCAGATTCGACCTCCCCTTAGCGTTGTACGTATCCGGTTTTCCAAAGACTGCACTTTATACGCGTCGTGCAGGTAATGCCGGGGCTCGCCTGCAACGTAGTGGACGTAAGACAGCAGCACATCCTTCGGGTCTCGGATCATCTGAAGAACCGTGTAGTTGTGTCTGGAAAGCAACGCCAAGAGTCCAGCGCTCGCGTTAGCATGTCCGGTAACGTAGCCTCCGTCACATATGGCCCCGAGCTTTCGGTCAAGCCATGCTCTTCTTACAGGCGCTTGAACTAGGAGGCCGACGACTAATGGGTCGCGCTCGAAGAAGGAACGCCGGAGGAGTTGCCGCGCGTGATAGTAATCCCCTATTAAGAGCGTTTCCGCTACGCCCAACTTCCCGTATTCAAAGTTGGCCAAGTCCAGCGCTCTGGATAAGAGGTTCGTTCCAGCCTTTGGCAGTGAGTTAAGAAATATCCGACCCATGATTCCAACTATTCGCCTTTATATGGTCTGGGTGCTACCGCGGGCAGTGGGAGCGGACAGCACCAGACTCCTAGTCGCTGCCGCGCGGCTATGAATAAGCACCCCTTCGTACCAGTGATTGAGATTATGGAGGCAACCGCTGCGCCGGCGGCGCCGAACTCCGGTATCAGCATTAAGTTGAGGCCAGCGTTCAAGGCAGCCCCAGACGCGGTGACGCCCAATACAATCGTTTCGGCGCCCGCCATCGTTAGAAGGCTCGCGACAGGACCAAAAAACGCATTAGCTAGATAGCCGATGATCAGTATCCCTAGGATCGGGTATGCCGGCGAGAACTCAGCGCCAAAAACGTAAGTGAGCGCCTGTGGTCCAGCGATCACGAGCACCAGCGCGACGGCCCCGGCGAAAAAAAACGCAACTTGCGATGTCCGCCGTATCGCAGCGGTCAGGCTTGCCTGATCTTGACTTGCGTGGTATCCGGCGAGATAGGGTAAGGAAAACATGTTCATTGTTTGCAGCCCAAGCGTCACCGTCGCGCTAACCATGCTCGCCAAGCGGTACAAACCTACCTGTGTCGATGTTGACATGACCCCAAGCATGACAATATCGACCGTGTTAGCAAGCACCAGCAGCCCGGAGATGGAACCTAGGGAAAACGCGGATTTTGACCACACTTTCTTTGAATTTCTGTTTCCGCACCGACTGAGAGTGTTCGGCACCATCATCCAAAGAAGAACAATACTTACTCCTAGAACGAAAAGCATGCTGCCAGCCTGTATTGCGAAAACGCTAAGGACGGATAACCGTTCCGGAGCAAGAACAGTCGCAACCAGTAACGCCAGCGCGAACGCCGTTGGGCGCATTGCATGCTCAGGCACTAGTCCAGTCAGATTATAGCCCCAGCCGCGAAGCATTGCGCCACGTAGATTCCCCAGCGCTAATAGTGGCACTAAAGACGCAGCGAACGCGGCCGCGAAGAAGTTCACCCGCGCAGCGTCGTCAATTAGTTGCAAGGAGCTAATCACTGCGGCTATTGCAAGGCAGGAAGTGACCGTAATGAACCTGTGCGCCCAATCCGTCAGGCCGGCAACGTGCTGCAGCGAGCCGCGAACTCGCGCTTGCGATATTTCTCTTATAACCAAGTCGGGAAGTCCAAATTGGGCCGGTATGCTCGCAATTGTAATAATTGCGAAAATGAAGGCGTACCGCCCGTAGTCGCTGGCGCCAAGCCCCCGTGTAAGCAGCACTGTCAGGCCCAGTGTCATCATGACACCGTAAATTCGAATGGCGAGCGCCACGAGGGCGCCACCGGTTATTGATGAAATTAGATTGGGCACCGCGGAGCCTCGTACGACTTGACCCTGGCAGCGCAATTAATCACTCCGTAGAGATTCCCGGCCGTGTGTTTGGAGTCCCTTTGACTTAGCTGTCGCTATTATCGACACGATCACTTAGTCGGGAGGCGCCATTGCCTTGGACAGGTCAGCGGGGTTTACAGGTAGGCCACCGTTCCCTCAGTTGGCCGATGACGGGAGGCTAGCTGTCAGTGCTCGGCGAAGGCGCCGTTGCGCATCTGCAGGTCGTTCACCGACAACGACAAGGTCTCCACCACCTCGCTCGAGCACAAGCACCGCCAGCCCACCGGCGCCCCCCTTCGCCCGGCTCTGCGCCGAGACGGGCATCGAGCACCGGCTCTCGCCGGTGCTACACCCGCAGACCAACGGGATAGTCAAGCGCTTCATCGGGCGCACTACCGAGGCCCTTGCCAGCCACCGGTTTGACTCCCGCACAGACCTGGAGGCCACGCCCAAGCGCGACTGCCACGTATACATTGAGCAGTCGCCACATCTCGCAGAAGGCGCTCAAGGTCTAGCAGCAAAGTCGTCCTTAGTTGTTCCTGCGCGAGGTGCGTAATCATCCGGGGCCGGACACCTAGCTGCTGCGCGCTACTCGTCAGCGGACACCGCTGAGATTGCGCTGGCGCTCTACTCAATGCCCCCGTCTCCAAATCCCTTCGAGGCAGCCACCTCCGCACGTAACTGTTCAATTTCGTTAACTAGCTCCGAGTACTCCTGTTCCTTGGCTCGAAGAAATCGCGTGGCCAGGCGCGCCTTCTCGGTGAGGCCGGCGGGCGTGAGCTTGTAAAGGTAGGCGCGCTTGTTGTCACTGCGGCGGAAGTTGCCGGCCTTCACCCAGCCCTTGCTCACCAGCGCCTGGACGCAGTAGTTAGTGCGCCCGAGGCTGACGCCGAGCTCGCGGGCGAGCTGGCGTTGGGTGAGATCGGGGTTTTTCTCCAGGGCGCGCAGGGCGGCCAGGGAGAGGGATTCTGGGAGGGGCATGGGTTGCTATTTGGAGTTGGGGTTCGCCGCGGCTTGCGCCTCCCACGGGGTGGGGGCTTGGCCTTCGGGCACGCTACCGCCGGGGTGACGGCCTTTCGGGCTCACCTTGGGCGTTCAGGTTTTGAACGCGGATTTGAGCATGGTGGGGTGTGGGGTTCAAGGCTGACCTGTGCAGGTTGTGCGGATGGCCACGGTTCTCGGGACTCGGCGCGGGGCGTGGCTATTCCCTCTCTCATCAGGGATTGGGCCGGGAGGCTGCGCCCAAGAGCTTGCATTCGGTGTCGGTTTTCGGGGAATTCGGCGCGGGGGCGCACCTGCTACGGGTTTGGCCCGGGCATCGTGGTGGAGTCGGGCGCCGGGGGCTATTGTGGATGGGTGGCTGCCGTGCCGGCGGCGTTTCGGGGGATGTTCGCGATGGCTTCACTGATCCGGCTTTCGACGTTCACGGTTCTCGTGGTGCTCTTCTGCACCGGGGCGGCGCTGGCCGAGGTGCGGACGGAGTCCGTGGAGTACGAGGTGGATGGGGAGCCCTTCGTCGGGTATCTCGCCTATGACGACGCCGTGGAGGGCGAGCGCCCCGGCGTGCTTGTGGTGCACGAGTGGTGGGGGCTGGACGACTACGCCCGCAGGCGTGCCGAGGAGCTGGCGGAGCTCGGGTATACGGCGTTTGCGCTCAACATGTACGGCAAGGGCAAGCTGGCGGAGCACCCGGAGGATGCGCAGGCCTTCATGCAGG
Organism: Spiribacter halobius; assembly: GCF_020883455.1. Classification (NCBI taxonomy): domain Bacteria; kingdom Pseudomonadati; phylum Pseudomonadota; class Gammaproteobacteria; order Chromatiales; family Ectothiorhodospiraceae; genus Sediminicurvatus; species Sediminicurvatus halobius. Next base: position 3,476,405 of record NZ_CP086615.1, read on the forward strand.
CGACGCTCGGTGACCGGCGGGCGATGGAGGCGCGGTTTGCCGCAGGGCTGTCGATCCTCCAGGCGCATGCGACGACGGACCCGGAGCGCATCGCGGCGCAGGGCTACTGCTTCGGCGGCGCGGTGGTGCTGAACATGGCGCGCCTGGGGCTGGACCTGGATGGCGTGGTGAGCTTCCACGGCAGCCTGGGCAGCGATATCGAGGCGGAGCCGGGTTCGGTCGAGGCGAAGGTGCTGGCGTTCACCGGCGGTGCGGATCCGTTTGTGCCGGCGGAGCAGGTGGCGGGGTTCGTCGAGGAGATGCAGACCGCGCAGGCGGAGCTGCGGCTCGTGAGCTACCCCGGAGTGCAGCACTCGTTCACGGTGCCGGATGCCGACGAGACGGGCGCGAAGTTCGATCTGCCGATGGCGTATGACCGGCGGGCGGACCGGCACTCCTGGCGGACGACGGCGGCGTTCTATCGGGAGATCTTTACGGGGGATTGATGACCGAACACGTAGCCGCGCGTGCGTGTTGGCTTCGAATACGCGGAGGATTCGGCGCGGGGGCGCGCCTCCCACGGGCTTGGTTCGAGGGGCTACGGCATCGGGGCGGGTGAATCTGAGCTACGCCTGCGGGGGGTACGCCCGGACTAGGCGGGCGGGCCTCGGAGACACCCTCTAGACCGGCGAAGGGGCCCTCCTCGATGCCAGGGCGCTCCCGTCTTTAAGGTGCAGTCCTTGGCGAAATCCGTAAACGGCCGCGCTACCATTGGAGGCCTACCCGACACGGAAGCCGGAGGAAACGCGCCATGGGACTGCCTGTGAGAGACGATCAGCGCCATACCTATGCCGACTATCTGCGCTGGCCGGAAGACGAGCGCTACGAGCTGATTGATGGCATCGCCTATGCGATGGCGCCGGCACCTGGCCGCCGACACCAGGAGATCGTCGTCGAGATGCTCCGCCAAGTCGCCGACGCCCTTGAGGGCCACCCTTGCCGGGTATACGTAGCCCCCTTCGATGTGCGTCTGCCAAGGGGGCATGAGGCGGACGAGCGGATCGACACCGTGGTGCAGCCTGATCTAAGCGTAATTTGCGACGAAGCCAAGCTTGACGAGCGCGGCTGCCGAGGGGCGCCGGACTGGGTGATCGAGGTGATCTCACCGTCCACCGCCAGCCACGACCAAGTGAAAAAGCGCGACGTCTATGAGCGGGCCGGCGTGACCGAGCTGTGGCTGGTACACCCCGGGGACGGCATCGTTAGCGTCTACACGCTGCAGTCGGGTCAGTACGGAAAGCCTCGGATCCTGGAGCTTGCGGGCAACCTCGCGGCCACGGTATTGCCGGGGGTGGAAATCGACTGGGGTCGGGCTCTACGCTAAGCCGCGCTGCGCCTTCTCGCGGTCGGAGGCCGCTCCCACAGGGGAAAGAAGCCGCCGCTGGCCAGCTCAGGCCCGGGCGACGGCGGTCTCCGGAACCACAAGGCGCTGAGCCCGGCGCATGATCTCCAGCAGGAGGATGACGCGGTCCTCGCCGCTGCGGGCCTGGAAAACGCCCTCGAGGCCGGCGAAGGGGCCTTCCTCGATGCGCAGGCGCTCGCCTTGCCGGTACCCGGCCTCCAGCGGCGCGACGCAGCCGTCCTCGCCGGTGCGCTCGCGCAGCGTCTCCACCACGGGCTCGGGAACCACGGGCACCTGACTGCCCCAGCGCACCAGCCCGGCGACGCCGCGGGTGGAGCGGATGGGGGCCCAGTTCTCATGCACGTTGTCCAGGCGGATGAAGAGATAGCGCGGGAAGAGCGAGTCCACCAGCGCCACCATGCGCCCGCCCCGCCGGCGGCGGATGCGCTGCTTGGGCCGGAAGACCTCGTAGCCCTGGTTCTCCAGGTGCAGCTCGGCGCGGGCGTCCTCGCGCGGCTTGCAGTGGATCGCGTACCAGTGCTGCATATTCGCTCCTGCGGCGGCGGCCGCTGCGTTCAGAGGGTGAACGAAGGTGGCGCCTTTATAGTCAGGCGAAGCGGGCAAGGCAAGGGCATGGTTGGCGGACTTGCGTTGCGGATCAACCGGAAGCGGCGCGACGCTACCGTTCGCGCATGGCCGAGTCCGAGGTCGCGCCCCGATCCGTCGCCTCGGCCGGTGCCTCCCACAGTGGAGAGCATCCTCGAGGGGGTGCGGTGTACAGCGCTGGCCGCCACCGGTACGCTTTCCGCGACCCTTCTCCGGGACCCCAGCGGCAGGACGCTTCCATGAAAGTGCTCGTCACCGGCGCGGCCGGTTTCATCGGCTACCACACGGCGCAGAAGCTGCTCGCCCGCGGCGATGAGGTGGTCGGGCTCGACAACCTCAACGACTACTACGACGTCAACCTCAAGTACGCCCGGCTGGAGCGCCTCGAGGCGCAGGACAGCTTCCGGTTCGTGCGCATGGACGTGGCCGACCAGGACGGCATGGCGGCGGTCTTCCGCGAGGGCTTCGACCGGGTGATCCATCTCGCCGCGCAGGCCGGGGTGCGGTACTCGCTGGAGAACCCCCACGCCTATATCGACGCCAACGTCATGGGCTTCATGAACATCCTGGAGGGCTGCCGGCAGGCGGAGGTTGCCCACCTGGTCTATGCGTCGACGAGCTCGGTGTACGGCGCCAACACGAAGATGCCCTTCAGCGAGCACGAGCCGGCGGACCACCCGCTCGCCATCTACGGCGCCACCAAGCGCGCCAATGAGCTGATGGCGCACAGCTACGCCCATCTGTTCGCCCTGCCCTGCACCGGGCTCCGCTTTTTCACCGTGTACGGCCCCTGGGGCCGGCCGGACATGGCGCTGTTCAAGTTCACCAGGGCGATCCTCGAGGATCAGCCCATCGAGGTGTTCAACCACGGTCATCACCAGCGGGACTTCACCTTCGTCGAGGACATCGCCGAGGGCGTGGTCCGCGCCTGCGACCGCCCCGCCGAGCCGAACCCGGACTGGGACGGCGACGCCCCGGATGCCGCCACCAGCTATGCGCCCTGGCGGCTCTACAACATCGGCAACAACCGCCCGGTGCAGCTCATGCACTACATCGAGGTGCTGGAGCAGTGCCTCGGCAAGGAGGCGCGCAAGGAGATGCTGCCGCTGCAGCCCGGCGACGTGCCGGACACCTGGGCAAATGCCGACGATCTCGTTCAGGGCGTCGGCTACCGGCCGGAGACGCCGGTGGAGGAAGGCGTGCGGCGGTTCGTGGAGTGGTATCGGGAGTATTACGGGGTCTGAGGGCCGTTATCTCGGCCCGTGGTTCCCTGTGGGAGCCCCAAGTGGCGCCCTCGCCGCGAATCCCCCGCTGAGAGGTCCAAGGCTCGCCGGCTCGGCATCAATGCGCCCAGGTGGCGAGCGCGTAATGCTCGTGGATGCTGGCGTCCTTGGTGATCAGCGGCGCATCGGCGAGCCGGGCCTGGGCGACGATCAGCCGGTCGAACGGATCCCGTGTCCAGGACTCCTCCTCCGCCTGGCGCACCACGGCACTGAAGGGCAAGTTGCATAGACTCAGCCCCAAAGCGGCCCCAAGGGCATCGAGAACGGGCAGAGGCCGTTCCGCGACACGGCCGATTTCGAAGAGATACTGCAACTCCATCCGCACCATGGGCGAGATGCGGATGCCCTCGCTCGCCTCCAGGCGGAGGGCGACCGGTTCCGGTACGGCAGATCCACCGCGGGCATAGAGCCAGGCCACGACGTGGGTATCGAGATAGATCAGGGACGCCATTCGCCGGACCAGTCCATGTGCACCAGGGCCTCCGGATCGTCCTTCAGGTAATCCGGGTGCGCCTTCAAGGCGTCCAGCTTGCGACTGGCCTCCGGGACGATCTGCAACCGCCGTCCCCGCCGCTCGATTGTGACCGGCCGCCCGGTGGCAAGCACACGATCCAGCACGCGGTAGAGATTGGCCCGGAGGCGGGACGGGGTAAGGTGCTCAATCATGGACGGGCCTCCAGCATTCGTACGCTTGCTATGCTGAACGTACGTCTGATCGGGATTCTGCGCAAGATCCAGGCATCGTCCGACTATCCGCTGCACCTATCGCGACGCCTCGCGTATCGCTTCGACCGGCTCTCCCGCGGAGAAGGTAAATCCGGCCAGGGCCTGCGGCGGCGCGGCGCCCCAACCCGTTGGGTAGCAGCCGGCCCGGCAGTAGCGGTGAAAGGAGCTGTGCGGCCAGTCCGCGGGGCTGGCAACCAGACCGTGCCAGACCGGGTTGTAGTGCAGGTAGTCGACGTGCTGCCGGATGGCCTCGGCGCCCTCGAGCCACACGGCACCCAGCGGCCGGCCCCAGAAGCCGCGCACGTGGCTGTCCATGGCCGTGCGCCGGCGCACCGCGCGCCAGCGGGTGGCGTGGTCGGCGTCGCCCCGGGGCAGCGTCCAGATGGCGTGGAGGTGGTCCGGCAGGACCACCATGGCGACGATGCGGAACGGCCGCGCCGCCATCACCGCCCGCAGGGCCGTGCGCAGGCGCTGGACGCGGGCAGGGTCGGCGAAGTGCGGCCTGCCACCGCCGGTGACGAGCGTGAAGCAGTAGGTGCCGCCGTCCTGGCGTGCCTGGGGCATGGCGTCCGTGCCATCGGTTCGGGCGTCGCCGGAGTGTAGCCCATCTCCGGTGGGAGGCGCGCGCCTCCCACCGGAGATGGGCTACCTCCCCGATGCTACCGAGTCACGCCAGATGTCGATGCCGCCGTCGTGGCTGTGGCGGTCGATCTCGGCAAGCTCTTCGTCGGTGAACCGGGGGTTGTCCAGGGCGCGGATGCAGTCCTCGATCTGGCCGACCCGGCTCGCGCCGATAATGGTGGAGGTCATGCGCGGGTCGCGCAGGACCCAGGCGATGGCCATCTGGGCGAGGGTCTGGCCGCGGCGCCCGGCAATGGCATTGAGCGCCCGCACCGCGGCCAGGTTCTCCTCGCTGAGAAAGTCCTCCCGGAAGGCCTTGCTGTGGCGGGCGCGGGCATCTTCCGGCACGCCCGCCAGGTACTTGTCGGTCAGCAGGCCCTGGGCGAGCGGCGAGAAGCCGATGCAGCCGATGCCCTCGTCCTCGAGGGCATCCAGCAGGCCATCCGCCTCGATCCAGCGATTGAACAGATTGTAGTTCGGCTGGTGGATGAGGCAGGGCACGCCCATCTCGCGCAGAAAGGCGGCGATCTCCCGGGTCTTCGGCACCGAATACGAGGAGATGCCCACGTACAGCGCCTTGCCCTGCTGCACGGCGCTTGCCAGCGCGCCGGCGGTCTCCTCCAGCGGCGTGTCGGCGTCGAAGCGGTGGCTGTAGAAGATGTCGACGTAGTCGACGCCAAGCCGCCGCAGGGACTGGTCCAGGCTCGCCAGCAGGTACTTGCGGGAGCTGTTCATCCGCCCGTAGGGCCCCGGCCACATCACGTAGCCGGCCTTGGTGGAGAGGATGAGCTCATCCCGATGGCCGGCCAGATCCTCGCGCAGGATGCGGCCGACGTTCGCCTCGGCACTGCCCGGCGGGGGGCCGTAGTTGTTGGCGAGGTCGAAGTGCGTGATGCCGAGGTCGAAGGCGCGCAGCAGACGCTCGCGCTGATCCGCGAAGGCGGTGTTCTCGCCGAAGTTGTGCCACAGGCCGAGGGAGATGGCGGGCAGCACGAGGCCGCTGCGGCCACACCGGCGGTAGGGCATGCGCCCGTCGTAGCGCTCGGGGTCGGGAGTGTAGGGCATGGTTTGCCTGGCTGCCGGCGATGGTTCCCGCGATTCTAACCGAGGCTGATACCGGGGGATTCACGGCGGGGGCGCCGCTCCTACAGGCTTCGTTCGGGCACCGCGGCTGGTCAGGCCTGTGGGAGGCGCGCCCCCGCGCCGAATCGGGGGCTAAAGCCGTCCGTCCACGGCATCCGCGGGGAAGATGTATTTCACGTCGTAGAGCACGCCGTCGGGCTTGAGCAGGGCGCGAACGCCCTCCGGTCCGAGCTCGCGGAACTCGCGGTGGCCGACTGCAATGACGGCGGCGTCGTAGCTGCCGGGCTGTGGATCCGTCTCGAGCGCCAGGCCGTACTCATGGTGGGCCTCTTCGGGGTCCACGTTGGGGTCGTGCACGTCCACCCGGGCGCCGTACTCCTCGAACTCGGCGATGATGTCCACCACGCGGGTGTTGCGCAGGTCGGGGCAGTCTTCCTTGAAGGTCAGCCCCAGCACCAGGATGCGGGAGTCCGGCAGGGTGAGGCCGCGCTTGATCATGCGCTTGACCACCTGCGAGGCGACGTGCGCGCCCATGGCATCGTTCAGGCGCCGGCCGGCGAGGATCATCTCCGGATGGTGGCCCACGGCCTGGGCCTTGTGCGTGAGGTAGTAAGGGTCCACGCCAATGCAGTGGCCGCCCACGAGGCCGGGGCGGAACGGCAGGAAATTCCACTTGGTGCCGGCGGCCTGCAGCACCGCCTCGGTGTCGAGGCCGAGGCGGTCGAAGAGCACCGCCAGCTCGTTGACCAGCGCGATATTGACGTCGCGCTGGGTGTTCTCGATGACCTTGGCGGCCTCGGCCACCCGCAGGCTGGGCGCGCGGTGCGTGCCGGCGGTGATCACCGAGGCGTAGAGGGCGTCCACGTAGTCGCCCGTCTCGGCGGTGGAGCCGCTGGTGACCTTGACGATATCCGTCACCCGGTGGGCCTTGTCGCCGGGGTTGATGCGCTCGGGGCTGTAGCCCGCATGGAAGTCCGCGTTGAAGCGCAGACCCGAGACCTGCTCGATGATCGGGATGCAGACCTCTTCCGTCGCCCCGGGGTACACCGTGGACTCGTAGACCACCACGGAACCCGGCCGGATCGCCCGCCCGACGGTCTCGCTCGCCTTGCGCAGCGGCGTGAGGTCCGGCTGGCGGTGGGCGTCGATCGGCGTGGGGACCGTGACGATGAACACGTTGCAGTCCGCCAGCGCTGCGACGTCGTCGCTGAAGGTCAGCTGCTCCGCCGCGGCCAGCTCGTCCGCGGACACCTCGCGGGTGTGATCGCGCCCCTGCCGCAGCTCCGCTATGCGCCGGGCGTTGATGTCGAAACCGGTGACCGGGTAGCGCCCGGCGAAGGCCACGGCGAGCGGCAGCCCGACATAGCCGAGGCCGATGATGGCGATGCGGGTATTGGAGAGTTCGGGCAGCATCCGGTGCTCCTCAGTGCCTGGCCGTGCCACGCTCGCGCCGATGCTCGTTGGCGCGTGCGACGAATTCCCAAAAGAACGCAGCGAAGATGCCGAGCATACCGCCGAGCACAACGCCGAGGGCGAGGATGAGCCCGGCACTCGGCTCGGACCCGCGCGCCGTCACCGCGGGCTCGGTGACCAGCCTGGCCGGGCTGACGGCGGCCGTCTCCTGCTCCAGCTCGGCCAGCTCTCCCAGCACCTCGCGCCGCTCGCGACGCAGGTCCGAGAGCTCCTGCAGGATCAGGGCCTCGGCGTTCAGGGCGGCGATCCTGGCCGCCGGGCCGATGCCAACGGCCGACTGCGCTTCCCGCATACCGGCCATGCGCTCACGGAGCGCAGCGATGGTCTCCTCCATGGTCGCCGCATCCTCGGCCAACCGTTCGCGACGCTCCCGAGCCGGTGCGAGCAGCGCCTCGCGCTGGCGTTGCTGGTGGGCCAGCAGCGCATCGGCCACGTCGGCCAGCAGGGTCCGATGCGCGTCCAGACCGGCCGCCGGCGCCTCGACTGTCAGTTCGACCAACCGGGCCGGGGCAGAGCTGACTGATGCCGCGGGCGTAGCCAGCCCACCGTCCGCCTCACGCATGCGTTGCGGGATGAGCATACGGTTGAGCTCGTCAACCACGGTGGCCGCATCCGGCAACGGAGTCTGCTCGTCGCGCCCGACCTGGCCCAGCGCCACGACGGCGCGCAACGACACCGTATCCGGACGGCTCAAGGCGTAGAGTCCGCTCGCGAGCACCACGAGGACGAACACCCCGAGGACCACCCACTTGCGATCCATCAGCACGTCCCAGAGATCGAACAGGCTGATCTCGTCGTCAGCCAGCATCTCCTCGCGGCGCGCAGTCGATGGCGTGCCCCGCTGATCGTCTTCCGTCACGTGTTGCCCCCACGGCATCGGTATCTTCGTCATCGCGCCCTCGACCCGCCACACTCCGTTGGATCCGGCGTAGCCGAGACGGCGCTACAGTCCGCGCGCCGACTGTAGCGAAAGCGCGCGACGGCGGCGAGGGTGTATGCGGTTTTCCGGATCGGAATCGGGGATTCGCTCCGGGGGCGCCGCTCCTACCGGTGGGGTTGAGCACCACGGTTGGATGATGCCTGTGGGAGGCGCGCTCCGCGCCGAATCCCCTGCCGGGATGCGCGCGGCGGCAAGCAGCCGCCGACACTCAGCTCAGGGCGTGGGCTCCGTCGTCTCCACGCTGGCCTGCTCGTCGCTGCCCGCGGTGCCGGCGAGGCGGGCGGGCAGCCGGGTGGCGCTGCCGAGGGAAATCAGGTGGGCATAGATCCACCCGAGCTGCCCGGCACCGTGGAGCTCGCCGAGGGTGGCGTCGTCGACCCCCGCGAGTTTCGCCTCGTCGACGATGCGGAAGTCCTGCAGGCGGTAGCGGCGGCCCTCGCCGTCGGTGATCTGCAGGTCCTTTTTCACCAGCAGACCGAGCTCGGCGAGCCGGCGGCCGAACTCGGCGGTGCGCTCCATCTCGGCGCGGAAGCGCTCGCCGGTCTCTCGTCGAGCCTGGCCTTGGCGGCGGGCCTGCCGCGTCAGGCGCTGGCCGCCGCCTTCCAGCGCAGGTCCAGCTCCTTGGCGGCCCGGACGTCGTCGAGGCGGCGGACCGGGAGCGTGTAGGGGGCGCCCTTGACCGTGTCCGGGTGGTTCTTCGCCTCCTCGCGGATGGCGATCATGGCGTCGACGAAGCCGTCCAGGGCCTCCTTGGACTCGGTCTCGGTGGGCTCGATCAGAAAGGCCTCCGGGACCAGCAGCGGGAAGTAGGCCGTCGGCGCGTGGAAGCCGTAGTCCAGCAGGCGCTTGGCGAAGTCCATTGCACCGCAGCCGAGCTCCTTGGCCTCGCGCTTGAGGCTGACGATGAACTCGTGGCTCGCCCGACGCGCCGGATAGGCCACCTGAAAGCCCGCGGCACGCAGCCGGGTCATCAGGTAGTTGGCGTTGAGGGTGGCGAACTCGGCCACCCTCGGCATGCCCTCGCGCCCCAGCAGACGGGCGTAGACGTAGGCGCGCAGGAGCACCCCCATGTTGCCGCCGAAGGCCGAGAGCCGGCCCATGGTCTGGGGCAGGTCGCGCTCGTCGAGCCAGCGGTAGCGATCGCCCTCGCGCCCCACTACCGGGATCGGCCGGAAGGCCGCGAGCCGCGGGCCGACGCCGATGGCCCCCGCACCCGGCCCGCCGCCGCCATGGGGCGTGGAAAAGGTCTTGTGCAGGTTCATGTGGATGACGTCGAAGCCCATGTCCCCCGGGCGGGCCTTGCCGAGGATGGCGTTGAGGTTGGCGCCGTCGTAGTAGAGCAGGCCGCCGGCCTCGTGCACCAGCGTCGCCACCTCCTCGATGCGGCGCTCGAACACGCCAACCGTAGACGGGTTGGTGAGCATGATGCCGGCGGTCTGCGGGCCCAGCGCCCCCTTCAGCGCGGCCATGTCGATATCGCCGTCGGCGCCGGTGGCGATCTCGCGCACCTTGTAGCCGCACATCACGGCCGTTGCCGGATTGGTGCCGTGGGCGGCATCGGGGACGATGATCTCGGTGCGCTCATGGTCGCCGCGGGCCTCGTGATAGGCGCGGATCATCGCGACCCCGGCGAACTCGCCCTGGGCACCGGCCATGGGCGCGAGGGAGACCGCCTTCATGCCCGTGACCTCGGCGAGCATCTCCTGCAGCTCCCACAGACACGCGAGCATGCCCTGACCAAAGCCCTCCGGCGCCAGGGGATGGCGGTCCAGAAAGCCGGGCAGCATCGCCAGCGTGTTACAGGCCCGCGGGTTGTACTTCATCGTGCACGAACCGAGCGGGTAGAAGTGCGTGTCGATGGAGAAGTTCTTCTGCGAGAGCCGGGTGTAGTGGCGCACCGCCTGCAGCTCGGAGACCTCCGGCAGCGCGGCACGCTGGCGCCGCCGGTGGGCGGCGGGGATGTCGTCAAGCGCAGCCGCCTCGGCGGGGGCCTGTGCCACCGCGCGGCGGCCTTCGCGTCCGGCGTCGAAGATCAGCATGGTGTTCGGCCTCCTCTCAGGAGAGCGCGGCCAGCGCCGCGTCGTAATCCGGTTCCTGACGGATCTCGGGGACGAGCTGGGTGTAGGCGATGCGGTCCTGCTCGTCGATGACCACCACCGCCCGGGCGCACAGCCCGGCCATCGGCCCGTCCGTCATGAGCACGCCGTAGTCCTCGGCGAAGCGCTTGTCGCGCATCATCGACAGCGGCTCCAGATTGTCGATGCCCTCGGTCTCGCAGAAGCGCTTCTGGGCGAAGGGCAGATCGGCGGAGACCACCAGCACCACGGTGTTGTCGAGCGCCGCGGCGCGCTCGTTGAACCGCCGCGCCGACATCGCGCAGGTGGGCGTGTCCAGGCTCGGCAGGATGTTCAGCACCTTGCGCCGGCCAGCGAAGTCGGCGAGCCCCACATCGGAGAGGTCCCCGCGGGTCAGCCGAAAGTCCGGCGCCGGGCTGCCCACCTCGGGCAGATCACCGGAGAGATGGACGATATCGCCAAGCCGTGTGACGGCAGTCATTGAGGTCTCCTTGCGTTCCTGTATCCGGTCAAGCGCATCCGCGGCTTCCGCGGCTCTGCTCTATCCGCACTTCGGGATTAAACACAACGACACGACGGGCACAACGATTCACAACGATAGAAATTTCTTTTCGTTGTGTTCCGTTGTGCTCGTGGTGTCGTTGTGTTGATCAACCCGGTTTGCATGTTGGAATCCGTGTCGCACGCCGCCCGCGGCGCACGACCCATGTTTCTCCCCGTCACGCCCGCTGGGCGAGCTTGAGGGCGTCCGTGAGGGCGCGGGTGTAGGCCTGGACGTCCGCCTCGGTGCGCTTTTCGGTGGCGCAGACGAGGATGGCGTTGCCGAGCTCGGGGTAGTCCGCCGAGAGGTCCAGGCCGCCGAGCACACCGTCGGCAGCCAGGCGGTCCAGCACGGGTGCCGCCCTGGTGGGCAGCCGCAGTACCGCCTCGTGCAGGTAGGGGCCGTCGAACAGGGGCTCGACGCCGGGCACCGCACTGGCGGCGGCCACCAATGCCCGAGTGTTCGCGTGGCTCGCCGCGGCCACCCGCTCCAGGCCCTCGGCGCCCAGCAGCGCCAGGTGGATGGTGGCGGCGGTGACCATCAGGCCCTGGTTGGTGCAGATGTTGGAGGTGGCCTTGGAGCGGCGGATGTGCTGCTCCCGGGGCTGAAGCGTGAGCGTATAGCCCTCGCGGCCCTCCATATCCACGGTGCGCCCGACGATGCGCCCCGGCATCTGCCGGACGTGGCTCTGGCGGCAGGTCATGAAGCCGAAGTGCGGCCCCCCAGAGGACATGGGGATACCGAGAGGCTGGCCGTCGCCGCAGGCGACGTCGGCACCGGCCTCGCCCCAATCCCCCGGCGGCTGCAGCACCGCCATCGCGATCGGGTTCACCACCGCGATCAGCAGCGCGCCGCGGGCATGGGCCCAGTCGGTGAGCGCATCCACGTCCTCCAGCTGACCGAGGAAGTTCGGCTGCGGCACCACCAGGGCGGTGACGTCTTCCTCGTCCCAGGCGGCCAGCGCCTTGGGGTCGAGCCGGCCGGCCTTGCGGTCATAGTCGACGTCCACCAGCTCGATGCCCTGGTTGCGCACGATGGTCTCGGTGACCTGCCGGTAGCGCGGGTGCACCGTGCGCGGCAGCAGGACGCGCTTGGTCTTGGAGCGGCGGTTGGCGCGCACGGCCATGAGGATGGCCTCCGCGAGCGCCGAGGCGCCGTCGTAGAGCGAGGCGTTGGAGACGTCCATCGCCATCAGCCCCGCCATCATGCTCTGGTACTCGTAGACCAGCTGCAGGGTGCCCTGGGAAGCCTCGGCCTGATAGGGCGTATAGGCGCTGTAGTACTCGCCGCGGGTGGTCAGCTCCCAGACCGCCGCCGGGATGTGATGGTCGTAGGCGCCGGCGCCGAGGAAGCACACGGGCTGGTCGTCCCGGCGCGCGCGCTCGTGCATCACCCGGGTGATCTCCATCTCGCCCACCTGCGGCGGTACGCGCTCCAGAGCATGCCCCTGCAGCGACGCCGGGATCTCGTCGAACAGCGCCGCGACGTCGCCCACGCCAATGGTGGCGAGCATGTCGCGAACGTCCTGCTCGGTATGGGGGATGAAGGGCATGACATTACCTCCTGGGTGAAATCCGGCGCAGCTGGCGAGAGGAATTTGCGGCGAGGGCGCCGCTCCCACCGGCCGGCCTGAGCCCCTGCGGGCCGTCTTCGCCGCTGTCTATTCCTCGGCCTCGAGTACTTCCTGGTACCCGTCGGCATCCAGCAGCTCGTCGAGGGCGCCTTCGTCGCTCACCCGCAGGCGGAAGATCCAGCCCTCGCCGTAGGGGTCGCTATTGATCAGCTCGGGCTCGTCTGCGAGGCGTTCGTTGGCGCCAACCATCTCGCCGTCCAGCGGGGCGTAGATGTCCGACGCCGCCTTCACCGACTCCACCACCGCGCAGGCCGCCCCGGCCTCCAGCATGCCGCCGCCCTCGGGCAACTCCACGAACACCAGGTCGCCCAGCGAGCTCTGGGCATGGTCCGTGATGCCGACGGTGACAGTGCCGTCACCCTCGTCGCGCACCCACTCATGGGTACGGGTGTATCTCAGCTCTGACGGTACTTCGCTCATCGTCTCCCTCCCGCCGATTGGAGTCGGTGTCGTGTTACGGGTTCCGTCGCTGCCCCGCGCCCGCGTCGCTAACCCGCATGTCTCACCGGTTCGCGGCTCCGGGCGCGGATCGGTGAGACATGCGGGTTACCCGATCCGCGGCCTGCCGTGGCGCACGAAGGGCGGCCGCACGACCCGTGCCGGCAGCGCCCGCCCTCGGATGCTGACCTCGCAGCGCTCGCCAAAGCCCTGCGGCACCCGGGCAAGTCCGATGGACTGCCCCAAAGTGGGCGCGAAGCTGCCGCTGGTGAGCTCGCCCGCGTGTTCGCCGTCGCTCACCGTCTGGTGCGCCCGGAGCACGCCGCGGCCTTCCAGCACCAGGCCGACGAGCTTGCGCGCCACCCCGGCCTCGCGCTGGCGCTCCAGCGCGTCGCGGCCGATGAAATCCCGCTCCGCCGGCTCGAAGGCCACCGTCCAGCCGAGGTTGGATTCGAGCGGCGTTACCGTCTCGTCCATGTCCTGGCCGTAGAGGTTCAGCCCCGCCTCCAGGCGCAGCGTGTCCCGGGCGCCGAGGCCGCAGGGGGCGACGCCCGCCGACATAAGCGCATCCCAGAACGCGACCGCGTCATCCGCGGGCAGGATCACCTCGTAGCCGTCCTCGCCGGTATAGCCCGTGCGCGACACGAACCAGCCCCCGCCTTCCGCGGCGGTGAAGGGCCTGAGCGCCGCCGCCGGCTCCGCCACGGCCATCGGCAGCGCGGGCCCGGCGCGCTCCCGCGCCTCCGGGCCCTGCACCGCGATCATCGCCAGGTCGTCCCGGTAGCGCACGCTCACGCCGAAGGCCTCGGCATGCCGCCGCATCCAGGCGAGGTCCTTCTCCCGGGTGGCGGCATTGACCACGGTCCGGTAGCGCTGCGGATCGCGCCGGTAGACGATGAGGTCATCCAGCACCCCACCCTGCTCGTTCAGCAGGCAGGTATAGAGCGCGCGGCCATCGGCCTCCAGGCGGCCGACGTCGTTGGCGAGCAGGTAGCGCAGGCAGTCGGTGGCGCGCTCGCCCTCGATGTCCACCACGCCCATGTGCGAGACATCGAACGCCCCCGCGGCGCGGCGCACGGCGTGGTGCTCCTCGATCTGCGAGCGGTACTGGATCGGCATCTCCCAGCCGGCGAAGTCCACCAGCCGGGCACCCGCCTCGCGATGGCGCCCATGGAGCGCTGTCCGGTGACCCATAGCGATACTGCCCTGCCTCCAAGTCGCGGCGGCCCGCGGCCAGGGCGCCGTACTATACCGACCCCCCGTGGTCCGACCAACCGCCGCCCTGCCCGCAAGCATAGCGAACCTGGCCCGTTCTGGCTGCCTGGCCAAAGCGGCTGCGGGACTGAAGGCGGGGATTCAACACAACGACACAACGGGCACAACGGGCACAACGGCGAGAGAATCAAGATATAGAGGTCGACGGAAGCGCTGATCAACTCCCGCGGGCATTCCTCGGTATGTCGGGGCCGAACGGAATTCCTTCTTCACGTGGTGTTCCGTTGTGCCCGTTGTGTCGTTGTGTTCAACCCTCCGGTCCTGGCGGGCTCGCGGCGGCGGCAGTCGCAACCCCCTCCTTCGCGCCCTTTGCGCCTTCGCGACCCTCTACTCACTCAAGCAGGCGGGGTCAGCCCAGCGCCCGGCCCATGGCGAGGCGCATGAAGGCGTGCTTGAGCGGGGGGAGGCGGTCGGTGAGGTTGAAGCCGAGGCTGCGCAGGGCCACGAGCGGGGCCTCGCCGCGGGTGAAGGCCTGGTGGAAGGCCTCCATGGCGGCCTGGACGGCGAGGTTGTCGCCGCGGCGGGCGCGCTCGAAGCGGCGCAGCACGGCGGTACCGCCCGGGTCGCGCCCGCGCTCGCGGGCGGCGGCGACCTCGGCGGCCAGCGTCTCGGCGTCGCGGAAGCCGAGGTTGGCGCCCTGCCCGGCCAGCGGGTGGATGACGTGGGCGGCATCGCCCACCAGCGCCACGCGCTCGGCGATGTAGCGCCGGGCGTGCAGGCGATGGAGCGGGAAGGCGCCGCGCGGGCCGCTGCCGGTGACGCCGCCCACCAGGCTGCCGGCCGCCTCGTTCAGCACCTCGACGAACGCCGCGTCCTCGAGCCGGAGGATCGCCTCGGCCTCGGACTCCGGCAGGGACCAGACGATGGAGCAACGCCCGTCCGCCAGCGGCAGGAACGCCACCGGCCCGCCGGCCAGGAAGCGCTGGCGCGCCGTCTCGCCATGGGGCTCGCCGGTCTCCACGGCAGCGACGATGGCACGCTGGCCGTAGCCGCGGTGGTCCACCGCGATCCCGGCCTGCTCGCGAATGGCCGAGCCGGCGCCATCCGCCCCCACCAGCAGGCCGGTCTGCAGCTGCCGCCCCTCGCCGAGATCCAGGATCAGCGCCGACTCCTCCTCGGCCCAGCCCTGCACGGCACCCGGAACGCTGAAGTGCACCCCCGCCTCGCGGCAGGCGCGGGCCAGCATCGCGCGGACCAGATCGTTCTCGACGATGTGGCCGAGATGCGGCTCGCCCACCTCGGCGGCGTCGAAGTGGACGCGGCCGCCGCCGGCGGCGTCCTCGGCCGTGATGGCGCGGAACGGGCTCACCCGCGCTGCGGCCATGGCGGCCCAGACGCCGTCGGCGTCCAGCAGGGCCTCGGTGTGCCGATTGAGCGCGGACACCCGCTGGCGATACTCGCCGCCGCGTCCGCGCCAGACCGGCGGCCGCTCGGCATCGAGCACGCTGACCGACAGCCCCGCGCGGGCCAGGCGCAGGGCGGCGAACAGTCCCACCATGCCGGCGCCCTGGATGGCGACGTCAGTGCGCTGGCGGCTCATGGCGCCTCCCGGGCGAGCGGCAGGCCGCGGGAGAGCCGCGGCAGGCGCCCGGCGCGGCCGGTGGCCTGCTGCAGCAGGAAGCGGCGCGCCGGTGGCACCAGGTCGAGGGCGGTGAGGCCGACGTTGCGCAGCAGCGCGAGCGGCGGCCAGCGATTGGAGAACAGCCGCACGAGCCCGTCGGTGAAGACGAAGGTGCGCCGGTAGTCGCCCCGGCGCTCGCGCTCGAAGCGGGCCAGCCGCTCCGCATCGCCCGGATCCCCGGGCTCGGCGATGAGCTCGGCCAGCGCCGCGACATCGCGCAGCGCGAGGTTCAGCCCCTGTCCGGCCACCGGGTGCAGGGCGTGGGCGGCGTTGCCGATGATGGCGGCGCGCTCGGCGCTGAAGCGCTCGGCAATCACCGCCGTGAGCGGATAGCAGTGGCGCTCGCCTACTGCCTGCAGCCTGCCCAGCCGCCAGCCGAAGGCCTGCTGCAGGCGTGCCAGGAACTCCGGTTCGGGCAGCGCGGCAACCGCATCGGCCTGCTCTCCCGGCAGCGTCCAGACCAGCGAGGCAGCGTCGTCGGCGAGGGGCAGCACCGCCAGCGGCCCGTCCGGGGTGAAGCGCTCGAAGGCGCGTCCGCGCAGCGGATATTCGGTGCGCAGATTGGCGATGATGGCAGTCTGGCCATAGGGGCGCTCGCGCAGGCCGACGCCGATGGCCTCCCGGGTTGCTGAGCGCATGCCGTCGGCTACCACCAGCAGCGGCGCGCTCATCGTTGCCGGCGCCCCCTCCCCGCTCAGGCTGACCTCCACCCGGTCACGCAGTCGCCGGACGCCGGCGACCTCCGCCGGGCAGTAGAGGCTGACATGCTCCGCCTCGGCCAGGGCGGGGCCAAGCACCGCGCCGAGGGCCCGGTTCGGCACCACATGCCCCAGCGCCGGCAGCCCCTCGGCGGCCGCCGTCAGCCGCGTAAAGCCGAAGCCGCCGCGGTCGGAGACGTGGATCTCGGTGATGGGGCCGGCCTCGTCCTGGAGCGCCTCCCACAGGCCCAGGGCCTCGAGGAAGCGGCGCGAGGTGGGCGCAAGCGCGGTCTGGCGGTCATCGAAGCTTGGCTGGGCCTCGGCGCTCGGCGCCAGCGGCTCGACCACCGCCACCCGACGCCCGGTCCCGCCCAGGGCGAGCGCGAGGCTCGCGCCGACCAGCCCGCCGCCGGCGATGATGACGTCGGCGTCGCTCATCGTGCCATCGCCGCCTCAATGGCCTCGATGGACTTCGGCACGGCATCGGTGAGGTTCTCGTGGCCGTCCCGGGTGACGATGACGTTGTCCTCGATGCGCACGCCGATGCCCTGGAAGCGCTCGTCCACACCCTCGCTGCCGGGGGGCACATAGAGGCCCGGCTCCACCGTCAGCGCCATGCCGGGCTCGAGCTCGCGCCAGTGGCCGTCGACCTTGTAGTCGCCAACGTCGTGCACATCCATGCCCAGCCAGTGGCCGGTGCGGTGCATGAAGAACCGCCGGTAGTCGCCGGTCTCGATCAGCCCGTCCACCTCGCCGGCGAGCAGCCCGAGATCCACCATGCCCTGAACCAGCACCTGGGTTGCCGCCTCGTGGGGCGCGTTCCAGTGCTCCCCGGGGCGCACCCGGGCGAGCGCCTCGTGCTGGGCGGCCAGCACCACTTCGTAGACGGCGCGCTGCGCGGCGCTGAAGCGCCCACCCACCGGCAGCGTGCGGGTGATGTCGGCCGCGTAGGCGCCGAGCTCGGCGCCGGCGTCGATCAGCACCAGATCGCCGTCGCGCAGGGTGCCCCGGTTGTCGATGTAGTGGAGCACGCAGGCGTTGGCGCCGCCGCCGACGATGGTGGGATAGGCCGGCCAGCCGTCGTGCCGGCGGAAGTCGTAGAGCAGCTCCGCCTCCACCTCGTACTCGCGCAGACCCGGGCGCAGGACCTCGAGCAGGCGCTGGTGCGCAGCCACCGACACCCGCGCCGCCTCGCGCATCGCCTCGATCTCGGCACGGGACTTGATCAGCCGCATCTCGTGCAGCAGGTGCTCGAGGGAGACGTATTCCATCGGCGCGCGCACGCCGGCCCGGCTCTGCGCCCGCAGCTGGTTCACCCAGCCGATGAGGCGGTGGTCGAAGTCCGCATCCGCGCCCATGGTGCAGTACACCTTGGCGCGCCCCTCCATGAGGCCGGGGAGGATCTCGTCCATGTCATCGATGGGAAAGGCGTCGTCGGCGCCGTACTCGGCGACGGCCGCGTCCTGACCGATGATGCGTCCGTCCCACGTCTCCCGGGCCGGGTCGCGCTCGCGGCAGAACAGCAGGTACTCGCCCTGGGGCCGCCCGGGCGCCAGCACCGCCACCGCATCCGGCTCGCCGAAACCGGTGAGGTAGAGGAAGTCGCTGTCCTGGCGGTAGGGATGGAAGACATCACGGTTGCGGCGGCGCTCCGGCGCCGAGGGCAGCACGACGATGCCGTCCTCCCCCACCAGCTGCCTTAGCTCCTGCCGCCGCCGCGCGTGCTCGCCTGGCTCCATGCTGCCTCCGTGGTATGACCTCGCCTGGCTACTCATCGCTTTGCGGCTGCGGGCACGGACTGGCTGCCGTCCGGGCCCTGCTTCGCTGTCTTTTCGCACACTCCCCGCAACGGTAGGAGTACGGCAGCGCGGTGGGAATTCCCCTGCGCCTGACTCGCCCCCCATTGCCCGCGGGGTAACCCGCACCTCCGCGCCGGGGCCCCACGCCGGCACTCAGTGCAGCCGGTCCCTGGGGCCGCTCTCTCCGTTCGCGGCCGGGGTTGCGGTGTTCTCGCGCACCAGCAGCGTCGCCACGCGCAGATATTCGACCAGCTCCGTGTAGGCCTGTTCACTGTCCTCGTCGGCGCCGGCGTCCGGGTCGATGCGGGCGATCTGGCCGAGGTCATTGACCACCTCGGCGGCCTCCTTCGGCAGGTGCTCGCGCTCGCTGCCGGCGACGCCGAGCCCGAACAGGAACCCCTCGCACCACTCGCCGAGGGCACGGGCGCGCGTCTCCAGCGGCTCGTCGTCCGCCGGCAACAGCGGCTGGAACTCCAGCGCCTCGTTCTCCAGTGCGGCGCGGGTCTGCTCGTAGACCTCGGTGAGCGCCGCCAGGCAGCCACGGGCCGCGTCCCCATGGGCGCTGGCGCCGGCGAGCACATGGGCGATCCAGCGTGCGGCTTCGGGTTCCTGCGGGCCGCAGAACATGCCGCAGAGCAGACCGTGGGCCTCGGCCGCGCCGGTTTCACCGCCCACCGCCGTCAGGGCATCGTCGAGTTCATGGAAGCGCTGGCCGTCGCTCATCGGCTGTGCTCGCGAAGGTCGCTGCTTAGCCTCGCAGGGTAACACCGGCGGGCACCCCGGCGCCGCCGTGAAGCGGCCCCCGCCGCGGTTTTCGTTGACCGCGACACCCCGCCGCCCTATAGTCGAAGCTCTGGCCAGAGGGTGGTCCAAGTGGCTGATTCCGTTAATGAACAGATTGTCCAGCTGGAGCAGCGCGTGGAGCGGCTGATACGGCTCTGCGAACAGCTCCGGGACGAGAACCGCGTCCTGCGGGAGTCGCAGGAGGCGATCAATGCCGAGCGGGCCGCCCTGCTGGAGAAGAACGAGACCGCACGCTCGCGGATCGAGGCCATGATCAGCCGGCTGAAGGCCATGGAGCACCACTGATGTCCGAGCCGGTGAAGGTCAACATCCTCGATCGCGAGTTCCTGGTCGCCTGCCCGCCCGAGGAGCGCGCGGCGCTGCTGGAGTCGGCGCAGATCCTCTCCGAGCGCATGCGCGAGATCCGCGACAGCGGCAAGATCGTCGGCATGGACCGCATCGCCGTGATGGCAGCGCTCAACCTCACCCACGAGATGCTCCAGGCCCGGCGCGAGGCCGAGGGCAGCGAGCGCGTGCGCGAACGCCTCGCCGGCCTGGATCAGCGGGTATCGGAGTACCTGGACGCCGTGGAGATCCCCGCCGAGCTGCGCCGTCGCTGAACAAACCAGTCGTCTCTGAAGTATCGTCAGGTCGCAGAGCCCCGACAATACTTCCGAGACGATCAGCATGCTCGCCGCCAGCGTCATCGCCCATCGTGGCGCGTCAGCCGTCGCCCCCGAGAACACCCTTCCCGCACTGGCCGCCGCGGCCGATGCCGGCGCCCGCTGGGTCGAGATCGACGCACAGGTCGTCGCCGACGGCACGGCCGTAGTCTTCCACGACGAGCGCCTCGAGCGCTGCAGCAACGGCCGCGGACAGCTGATCACCGCGGAGTGGCCGGCGCTGCGGCATCTCGACGCCGGAAGCTGGTTCGCGCCGGCGTTCGCCCGCACCCCCATCCCACGCCTGGAGGACGCCCTCGACCTGTGCCGGGAGCGCGACCTTGGCCTGAACCTGGAGCTCAAGGTCAGCCCGGGGGCGCAGCTCGACCGGCTGGCCGAAGGCACCCTGGCGGCTGTTTCCCGGCGGCCGCTGGCGCCGGGGCAGCTGCTGCTGTCCTCGTTCGAGCCGCAACTGCTGGCCCGGTGCCGACAGGCCAAGCCGGCACTGCCCCGGGGGCTCATCTGTCGCCGTGTGCCGCAGGAGCTCGCCACTCTGGCCGCCCGCCTCGAGCTCAGCACTCTGCACCCCGACCACCGTCGCCTGACGGCGAGGGCCATCGCCGCGGCGGAGGCCGTCGGACTCGAGCTCTACGCGTGGACCGTCAACGACGCCACCCGGGCCCGGCGCTGGCTGCAGGCGGGTGTGGCCGGGGTCATCACCGACCAGCCGGCGGCGCTGATCGCGGCCGGGCTCGAGCGCTAGGGAAGCGCCGCCGGGCCGATGTGACTGGACGGGTCGCCGAACGGCATGCATCCTAGGATTCCCTGCGGTGTTCGAGAGCGGGCATTTAGCATTCTTGAGCCGACACTTGCGCGCCTTGGGGATCCGTTGGTAGTGGCACTGGTGTGCATGTCCGCCCTGGAGCGGAAAGCCTAAAGGGTCACTCGGGATCCCCACCTGAACCAGAGGGTTCAAGGGCGTTGTCCGCACGGCACCGCGGGGGCTTTTTTCTTCTGATTGCCGGCGCCGTTGCGCGGGCGCGCCTGAATCAGGCGCATCATCCCTGACTCATCATCGCCTTTCCCGGCGCAGCCGCATCGGGCTGCGAACTTGCCTTGGCGCCTCCGTGCCGTCACCTTTGCGGGTGTGAACGATGCACACCATCAAGGTGCGGCCAACGACAAGCGTTCGCTGCGACGGACACTCCGGGCGCGGCGGCGGGCGCTGGATGGGCGGGCACAGCGGCAGGCGGCGCTGGGCGCCGCCGAGCGGCTGACCCGTCTACCCGCCTGGAGACGGGCACGGCGGGTTGCGCTGTATCTGCCGGCGGACGGCGAGCTGGATCCGAGCGTGATACTGCGGCGCGCCTGGCACGAGGGGCGGCGGATCTGTCTGCCCGTGCTCCGCCCCGACGGCGCGCTCGCCTTTCGGCGGCTGACGGCGGACACGCCGCTGCGGGCCAATCGTCTGGGCCTGCTGGAGCCCGCCGGCCCCCGGGCCGTTGCCGTGCCCCTCGCCCATCTCGACCTCGTGCTGATGCCGCTGGTGGGTTTCGATGCCGCCGGGCGGCGCCTTGGCATGGGCGGCGGTTTCTATGACCGCACCCTGGCCGGGCGCGGGCGCTTTCGCCGGCCGGCACTGGTGGGGCTCGCCCACGAGTGCCAGCGCGTGGGCGAGCTCCCGAGCGAAAGCTGGGACGTACCGCTGGATGCCGTCATCACGGGGCAGCGGCTGTACCGGTTCCCCAGGGGTGGCGCCGGGACCCGCTGACTCCGCTGCGCGGCGTTTCGCGGTCGGAGACCGCTCCTACGGCAGTACCGGGCACGGCCTGGTTTTTGCTGAGGCCTCGCGGGTCATTGCTCGAGGGCGAGCAAGTCGCGATACGTGGTTAGAATGCGGTCGCGAACCGTTCACCCACTCACGACCGGATGGGACCCATGCGCTACTGGCTGATGAAGTCCGAGCCCGATGTCTACGGCATCGAGCACCTCGCCGCGGAGCCGGACCAGACCGACCACTGGGACGGCGTGCGCAACTACCAGGTGCGCAACATGATGCGCGACGAGATGCGCCCGGGCGATCTGGCCTTCTTCTACCACTCCAACACCAAGGTGCCGGGCATCGCCGGCATCATCGAGATCGTCTCCGAGGGCTACCCCGACCATACCGCCTTCGACCCGGAGTCGAAGTACTACGACCCGAAGAGCGATCCGGAGAATCCGCGCTGGTACATGGTGGACGTGCGTCTCGTGCGCCGTCTGCAGCGGCTGATCCCTCTGCCGGAGCTGAAAGCCAACCCCGCGCTCGCGGACATGCCGCTGGTGCGCAAGGGCAACCGGCTGTCGGTCATGCCCGTGACCCCGGAACAGTGGGCGGCGATCCTGGCCATGGAGACGTCGGGTGAGCAGTGACGCGCGCCCCCGCGCGGCGGCAACACCCGCGCGGGTCGTGGTCGATGCGCTGCCGCTGGCGGTGCTCGTGCTGGTGGGCCTCGTCTGGTGGCTCGGCGGCTTCGGCAGCGCCCGCAGCGATGGCCCGCCGCTGGAGCCGCTGCGGGTAGATTCCGCCGCCGAGCTGGAATCCGTTTTCGCCCGCTACGGCTACGAGTGGCCACCCGACCGGGTGCCGGGGCTTGCGCTGCAGCGCTTCCCGCCGGACCTTGACCAGGTACCGGTGGAACAGCGCAAGTCGCTGTTCCTGCGCAGCCTCCTGCCGCTGGTGCTGGCGGAGAACGCGCGCATCGCCGCCGAACGGGACGGCCTGATAGCCGCCCGGGACGGTGAGCTCGATGACGAGGACGCCCGGCGCCTGGTGGCACGGCTTGCCGGGCGCTATGGCGTGGACGGCGCCCCGGATGACCCGGCCACGCTGGAGGCGCTGCTGCGCCGGGTGGACGTCGTGCCACCGGCCCTCGCGCTGGCGCAGGCCGCGAACGAGAGCGGCTGGGGGACGTCGCGCTTTGCGCTGGAAGGGAACAACCTGTTCGGCGAGTGGACCTGGAGCGAGGCGCTGGGGCTGGAGCCGGAGAACCGCGAGGAAGACGCCGGCCACTACGTCCGCCGCTTTCCGAATCTGCGTGCCTCGGTAGCCAGCTATCTGAACAACCTGAACAGCCACGAGGCCTACGCCGACTTCCGCGCGCAGCGCGCCGCCATGCGCGCGGCGGGCCGCCCACGCCGGGCGACCGCGCTGGCCGAGGGGCTGGCCGCCTACTCCGAGCGCGGCGAGGAATACATCGCCGAGCTCCGCACCATGCTCCGCCAGAACGGCCTCGCCGACGCCATCACCGGCGTGGAGATCCTCACCACCGAACAGCTCGCGCAGCGCTAGCCCGGAGATCAACACAACGACACCACGGGCACAACGATTCACAACGTCGATCAGTTCGTTGTGGACCGTTGTGCCCGTGGTGTCGTTGTGTTTAAGAGCCGGTGGCGACCACGTCGGGGCGCGGCGTTCAAACCGCCTTCCAGTAGACCTTCGAGCCGCGCTTGAGGTTGTAGAGCTCGCGGCGGGAGACGGGGAGGTCGTCCAGGCTGGCGGGCTCGAAGCCGTGCTCCAGGAACCAGTGGGCGGTGCGGGTGGTGAGCACGAACACGCGCTCGCAGCCGGCCTCGCGGGCCTGCCGCTCGAGGCGCTCGAGCAGGCGCGCGCCGCGGTGGCCGCCACGGTACTCCGGGTGCACGGCGACGCAGGCGAGCTCGGCCATGGGGGCGTCCGGCATCGGATAGAGCGCGGCACAGGCCACCACCGTGCCCTCCCGCTCCATGACGGTGAAGCGCTCGATCTCGGTTTCCAGCAGCTCGCGGGAGCGCCGCACCAGGGTGCCGTCCCGCTCCAGCGGCTCGATCAGCGCCAGGATGCCGCCGACGTCGTCCACGCTGGCCCGCCGCAGGCGCTCAAACGAGCGCGCCGTTACCAGGGTGCCCACGCCATCACGGGTGAAGAGCTCCATCAGCAGCGCGCCGTCGGTGGCCCGCTCCACCAGGTGCACCCGGGGCACGCCGGACTGGCAGGCCTCCACCGCCCGCGCCAGCTGCCGGCCGATGCCGTCCGCCGGCAGCTGGCCCTGCTCCAGACGGCGACGGGCCTCGTCCACGGTGAGCTCGCCCACAGGCTCGCCCGCGGCGTCCTTCAGGCCCTCGCCCTCGTGCAGGTAGAGCAGCTTGTCCGCCCCGGTGACCCGGGCCACGGCGAGGGCGACGTCCTCGGCATAGAGGTTGAAGACCTCGCCGGTGGGGGAGACGCCGAGCGGCGTGACCACCACCACAGCGCCGTCGTCCAGGCGCTGGCCGATGGCCTCGGCGTCGACCCGGCGCACCTCGCCGGTGTGCAGGTAGTCCACGCCGTCGCGGACGCCGAGCGGGCGGGCGGTGACGAAGTTGCCCGAGGCAGCGCGGATGCGCACTCCGGCCATGGGCGAGTTGGCGAGGCCCATGGAGAGCAGCGCCTCGAGCTGCAGGCGGACGCTGCCGACGGCGTCCTGCACGCACTCCAGGGCGGCGGCGTCGGTGACGCGCAGGCCGTTGACGTAGCGGATCTCCGCGCCGCGGTCCCGCAGCCGGCGCTCGATCTGCGGCCGGGCCCCCGGCACCAGGACCAGGCGCACGCCGAGGCCGTTGAGCAGCGCGAGGTCGTGCACCAGCCCCGCCGCGGCCTGGCCCTCCAGCGCCTCGCCCCCGAAGGCGACCACGAAGGTGCGGCCGCGGTGGGCGTGGATATAGGGCGAGCTATGGCGGAACCAGCGCACGAGCCACTCGTGGTCCATCACGCCGCTCCGGCCGGTTCCAGACAGAAGCGGCGGATAAAGCCGCGCAGCAGGTCCACCGTCGGCTGCAGGCGATCCAGGGCCAGGAACTCGTCCGGCTGATGCGCCTGGGCGATGTCCCCCGGCCCGAGCACCACCACATCCATACCGAGCTGCTGCAGCCAGGGCCCCTCGGTGCCAAAGGCCACCGACCCCGGCTCGGCGCCGGTGAGCGCCCCGGCGGCACGCACGATCTCGGCGCCGGCGTCGGTCTCCAGGGCCGGCTGGCCCGGGAACAGCGAGCGCAGCTCGAGACGGCCGGGGAAATCCTCCAGCAGATGCCGCAGGCGATCGCCGAGCTCGGCGCGCAGCTCCTCGTTGCTCATCCCCGGCAGCGGCCGCAGATCGAGATGCAGCTCGCTGGAGGGGCAGATGCGGTTGGGGTTGTCGCCGCCGTGGATGCAGCCGAGGTTGAGCGTTGGATACGGCACCTCGAAGCGGGCATCGCGATAGCGCTCGGCGAGCTCGCCGCGCCAGCGGATGAGCTCCGGCAGCACCTTGGCCATTGCATCCAGGGCGCTGACGCCAAGGGCCGGGTTGCTGGAGTGGCCGGAGCGCCCGACCAGGCGCACGGACTCCATCATAACGCCCTTGTGCAGGCGAATCGGCGCGAGGTTGGTCGGCTCCCCGATCACGGCATGGCGCCCGAGGCGGTGCCCCGCCTCCACCAGCGCCTTGACGCCGTCCATGCCCGACTCCTCGTCCGCCGTGGCGAGCAGGATCAGCGGCTGCCTCAGGTCTCCGGCGCGCAGGTCGCGGGCCGCCTCGATGGCAAGCGCGAGGAACGCCTTCATGTCGCAGGTGCCGAGGCCGTACAGGCGCCCGTCCCGCTCGGCGAGGCGGAACGGGTCGGAGCTCCAGAGGCCGTCGTCGTAGGGCACGGTGTCGGTATGGCCGGAGAGCACCAGGCCGCCGTCGCCCTTGCCCAGGGTGGCGATGAGGTTGGCCTTCTCCGGGCGGCCGGGCAGCGGCCGCAGGTCGCAGGCAAAGCCCAGCGCCTCCAGCCACTCCGCCAGCCGCTCCACCACGGCCCGGTTGCCCTGGTCGAAGGACGGCTCGACGCTGCTGACCGACGGCAGCGCCACGAGCTCGGCGATCATCCCGGTGACGTCCGGCACCCGTGCGCCCGGCATCAGAGGTCTCCCCAGCTGCTCCGCCGGCGCCAGCGGATTCGGGTGACGATGATGCCCACCAGCATGCCGAAGGCCATGACCCCGGCACCGACCACGAACCAGTCCTGTCGGCTGCGATCGGAAAGCCGCCGCGTCTCGTTGGTGAGGTCCTGGACTTCGCGCTCGAGGTCGATCACCTGCTTCTTCAGCGCCTGGTTCTCGTCGGCGAGCTCCAGCCCCTCGCTGGCCTGCTCCAGCCGGCGCGACATCGCCTCGTTCTCGTCGCGCAGGGACTGGACTTCCGCCACCGTGGACTCGAGCTCCACGCGGGTCGCCTCCAGCGCCTCCTGCAGCCCGGCGTTCTGCTCCCGGAGCCGGGCGAGCTCTTCCGTGGCCTCTTCCAGGCGCACGGCAGCGGCCGGCTGGGACTGCAGATAGCTGGTGCGCATCCAGCCCTCGTTGCCACCGGACCGAACCCGGGTCCACTCGTTGCCGCGCTCCAGGACCTGAACCGGCGTGCCCGAGGGCAGCAGCTGCAGGATGCGGTACTCGTTGCCCGGCCCGCTGCGCAGGTTCAGCCGCAGCTCGTCGGTGACGTAGGCGGTGGACTGGGCACCGGCCGCGCCGACCACGCCGAACAGAACGGCGAACAGCAGCGCCTTGAAGAAACCCTGCACTCCAAATCTCTCCCGTGGGGTCGGCAAGCGTGGGCGGGCAGGCCGCAGCGACCCGCCCATACAGGCGAGGGAGTGTAGCTGATGGCTGCCCCGCTAACGACAGGCACTCCGCTTTCATGGACAATACCGGCCTTCCCGAAGCCCGACGCCGCAAGCCGATGACGCTCCAGCTCCCCGACCTGACGCTCCGCCGTGGCGAGGATCGCCGCCTCCGCGCCGGCCACCCCTGGGTGTTCAGCAACGAGGTGGACAACGACCGCACGCCGCTCAAGGCGTTCGCGCCGGGCGAGCCGGTGTGCCTGCGCGCGGCCGACGGCCGCCCCGTCGGCACCGCCTACGTCAACCCGCATTCGCTGATCTGCGCCCGGCTGATGAGCCGGGATCCGGACCGCGCGCCGGACGGCTCGCTCCTGGTACACCGCCTGAACCTGGCGCTGTCGCTGCGTGAACGGCTGTTCGACGCGCCCTACTACCGGCTGGTGCACGGCGAGGGGGACGGCCTGCCCGGCCTGGTGGTGGACCGCTTCGGCGACACCCTGGTGGCGCAGATCAACACCGCCGGCATGGAGCGCCTGCGTGAGGCACTGGTGGAGGCGCTGCACCGGGTGCTCCGGCCGCGCCACATCCTGCTGCGCTGCGACAGCGCCATGCGCGAGCTGGAGGGGCTGGAGCGCTACATCGAGTGGGCGGGGGACGCCGGCCCGGACACCCTGGACGTGGCGGAGAACGGGGCACGCTTCACGGTGCCGGCGAGCGCCGGCCAGAAGACCGGCTGGTACTACGACCACACGGCCAACCGGGCGCGCATGATGCCGCTGGTGGCGGGCCGGCGGGTGCTCGATCTCTACGGCTACGTCGGGGCCTGGGGCATCGAGGCCGCCCTCGCCGGCGCCGCCGGGGTGCTCACGGTGGACGCCTCGCGGGATGCCGCGGAATGGGCGGGGCGCAACGCCGGCTGGAACGGTGTCGACGACCGCGTGAGCGTCGCCTGCGGCGACGTGCTGGAGGTGCTGGCGGCCCTGCGGGAGGACCGTGAGCGCTTCGACGTGGTCATCGCCGATCCGCCGGCCTTCATCAAGCGCCGCAAGGACCACCGCCAGGGACTGCGCGCCTACCGGCGGCTGAACCAGGCGGCAATGCAGGTGCTCGCCCACGACGGCGTGCTTATCTCCGCCTCCTGCTCGGCGCATCTCGAACGCGACGAGCTGCGCAGCACCCTGCTCGCCGCCGGCCGCCATCTCGACCGTAGCCT
Source organism: Spiribacter halobius (assembly GCF_020883455.1). Lineage (NCBI taxonomy): Bacteria > Pseudomonadati > Pseudomonadota > Gammaproteobacteria > Chromatiales > Ectothiorhodospiraceae > Sediminicurvatus > Sediminicurvatus halobius. The sequence continues at coordinate 3,503,892 of NZ_CP086615.1, forward strand.
GCAGATCGTCGACTTCGGCCGCCAGGGGCCGGACCACCCCGTGCACCCGGCGCTGCCGGAGACGGACTACATCAAGGTGATCACCGCCCGCGTGCTGCCCGCGGACAGCCAGATCTGAACATGGCCCTGCGCTACCCGGACATCGATCCCGTCGCCATCTCCCTCGGCCCCGTGGACATCCACTGGTACGGCCTGATGTACGCCGTCGGCTTCGCCCTTGCCTGGTGGCTCGGGCGGCTGCGGGCGCGCCGGCCGGACACCGCCGTCGCCCCCGGGCAGCTGGACGACCTCGTGGTCTACGCCGCCATCGGCGTCATCGTCGGTGGCCGCATCGGCTACGCGCTCTTCTACGGCACGGAGCGGCTGCTGGCCGACCCGCTGTCGCTGCTGCGCATCTGGGAGGGCGGCATGGCCTTCCACGGCGGGCTGCTCGGCGTCATCCTGATGCTCTGGGTGTTCGCCCGGCGCAGCGGCCAGCCGTTCCTCGCCGTCGGGGACTTCGTGGCGCCGCTGGTGCCCCTCGGCCTCGGCGCCGGGCGGCTCGGCAACTTTATCAACGGCGAGCTCTGGGGAGCGCCCACGTCGGTGCCCTGGGGCATGATCTACCCGCCCCTCGGCCCCGAGCCACGGCACCCTTCACAGCTCTACGAGATGGCGCTGGAAGGTGTGGTGCTGTTCGCCGTCGTGTGGCTGTTCAGCCGCCGGCCGCGGCCGATGGGCAGCGTCGGCGGGCTGTTCATCGCCGGCTACGGCTGCGCCCGCTTCCTGGTGGAGTTCGTGCGCCTGCCCGACGCACACATCGGCTATCTGGCGTGGGGCTGGCTCACCATGGGGCAGGTGCTGTCGTTGCCGATGGTTGTGGGAGGCGCGGCGTTGATGCTCTGGGCCTACCGGCAGCCGCGCGCGAAGGTGGGCGCACAGCGCTAAAGGGCACGCGATGCAGCAGTATCTGGACCTCCTCCGTCACGTCAGGGATCACGGCGTTCGCAAGGATGACCGCACCGGCACCGGCACGCTCTCGGTGTTCGGCTGGCAGATGCGCTTCGATCTGCGGCAGGGCTTTCCGGTGGTCACCACCAAGAAGCTGCACCTGCGCTCGATCATCCACGAGCTGCTGTGGTTCCTCTCCGGCTCGGGGAACATCGCCTACCTCAAGGAGAACAAGGTCCGGATCTGGGACGAGTGGGCGGACGCGAACGGCGACCTCGGGCCGATCTACGGCGTGCAATGGCGCTCCTGGCCGGCGCCGGACGGGCGGCGCATCGACCAGATCAGCCAGGTGGTGGAGCAGATCCGCCGCAACCCGGACTCGCGCCGGCACATCGTCACGGCCTGGAATCCGGGCCAGATCGAGGACATGGGCCTGCCGCCCTGCCACGTGCTTTTCCAGTTCTACGTCGCCGAGGGCCGGCTGTCCTGCCAGCTCTACCAGCGCAGCGCCGATCTCTTCCTCGGCGTGCCGTTCAACATCGCCTCCTACGCCCTGCTCACCCACATGGTGGCGCAGGTGACGAACCTGGAGCCCGGCGAGTTCATCCACACCCTGGGCGACGCCCACCTCTACCTGAACCACCTGGAACAGGCCGACACGCAGCTACAGCGCGAGCCCCTACCCCTGCCGACGCTGCGCCTCAACCCGGACGTCCGCGACCTCTTCGCCTTCCGCTACGAGGACATCCACCTGGAGGGCTACCAGGCCCACCCGCACATCAAGGCGCCTGTGGCGGTGTAATCCAAGGCCTATGGTCATGGAGGACCTGGGTGATGAAACACAACGACACCACGGACACCACGAAGCACGACGCCGGAAGAGAGAATGATGTGGCGAGGGGTGTCCTCGATGCGGCATTTGAGGTTCACCGGGCGCTCGGATCAGGATTGCTGGAATCAAGCTACGAGATCGCGCTATGTCACGAGCTGCGCCTGCGAGGGCTGGCTTTCCGTCGTCAGGTTCCCGTGACCGTAGCCTACAAAGGCGTTCGGCTGGATGCCGCGTATCGAATGGACCTGGTCGCCGAGTGCTGCGTCATCGTCGAGGTAAAGGCCGTTGAACGGCTCGAGCGCATCCACGAGGTCCAGCTACTGACCTACCTGCGCCACACTCAGCTCTGGCTCGGACTACTGATCAACTTTCATGCGCCACTGCTGAGGGACGGCGTACGCCGAGTTGTGCACGGCTCTCCCTCGTTGTGATCCGTTGTGCTCGTTGTGTCGTTGTGTTGAAGACCACCCGTTGATGGAGAGGCAGACTTGAATATCACCCTCGTGGCAGCGATGGCCGAGAATCGAGTCATTGGGCGGGATAACGATCTGCCGTGGCGGTTGCCGGCGGATATGCGGCATTTCGTGGCGCTGACCCGGGGCAGGCCGATCGTGATGGGGCGGCGGAACTTCGAGTCCATCGGCCGGCCCCTGCCGAAGCGGCACAACATCATCCTGACGCGCGACCCCGGTTACTCAGCGCCCGGCTGCACCGTAGTCCATGACGTCGACGCGGCACTGGCAGCCGCCGGTGACGCTCCCGAGGTCATGGTCATCGGCGGCGAGGCGGTCTACCAGGCCTTTCTGCCCATCGCCCATCGCATCGAGCTCACGCTGGTGCGCGCCGAGATCGACGGGGACGTGCACTTCCCGCCCTTCGAGGGGCCCGACTGGGTCCTGGCGGCCGAATCCCACCACCCGGCGGACGCCGACAACCCCTACCCGATGGATTTCCTCCGCTACGAGCGCGCCGCCTGAACTCCGATTCAGCTCGACCATACGCTCGCGTATTGTCAACGGCGTCGCGCACGGCTAGTGTTTCCACCAAGGTCGTTCACGCCATTGGGGACGGCCCGATAATGACACCGGCCGGAAGCGCCGCACATCCAGGAGGAGAGCAATATGCACGGCTTCCCACGCCATACCACCGTCTGCGCCCTCACCGCCCTCGCCCTCGCCGCTGTGGCCGGCAACGCCCAGGCCTCGGGGTTCCAGATCCGCGAGCAGAGCGCGACGGCGCTCGGCAACGCCCTGGCGGGCGCCAGCGCCGGCGGCGCCAGCGGGGACGTCACCCTGGCGGCGTACAATCCCGCGGTCATCGGCTTCGGCCAGGGCAGCGAGATCGGGCTGTTCGGCAGTTATATCTCTCCTACCTTTGATATCACCGACGCCGAAGCCAGCACGAACAGCACCTTCGGCAACGTGCCCTACAGCGGTGACCCTTCGCAGGACGGCTCCACAACGGCGTTCGTGCCCTCATTCGCCGCTCGCTGGGCGCTGGATGACCAGTGGTCGGTAGGCCTCGTCGTCAGTGCGCCCTGGGGTCTGAAGACGGAATACGACCGTGATTTCGTTGGACGCTTCTACGCCATCGAGAGCGACCTGGTGACGAACAACATCAACCCGGTGGTTTCTTTCAACGCGACAGACCGGCTCACCCTTGCGGGCGGCATCCAGGCTCAATACGCGGATGCGACGCTCAGCAACGCCGTGGATTTCGGCACAGTCGGCACGGCGGTAGCTGCGGATCCGAACACACCAGCGATGCTCGCGGCGGCCTTGGGGGCCGCTACGCCCGGCGATCCGAATCAGGAAGGCTTCGCGGAGGTTACGGGAGACGACTGGGCCTTCGGCTTTAACCTCGGGCTGCTATTTCAGGTGTCAGACACCACCCGAATCGGAGCCTCGTACCACTCCGAGATCGATCACGAAATAGAGGGCGATGTCGACTATGAGTCCGACAGCGACGGCATTCGCGATGTGCTGACCGGGGCCAATCTCTTCACCGAATCGGGGGGCTCTGCCAACATCAGCACGCCGGCTACCTTCAGCACCGGTATCGTGCACTCGCTGAACGACCGCTGGACGCTGCTGGGCGAGGTCTCCTGGACCGACTGGAGCAGCTTCGACGAGCTGCGTGTCGAATTCGGGGATGACACGCCCGACAGCGTCAAGGAAGAGGACTGGGAGGATACCTACATGATCTCGGCCGGCGCCGAATACGCCCTGGATGGGCGCTGGACGCTGCGCGGCGGTGTCGGCTTCGACGAATCACCGGTGCAGGACGACACGCGCAGCCCACGCATCCCCGACAGTGACCGCACCTGGATCTCCATTGGCGCCACCTTTGCCCCGAACGAGCGATTCGGCATTACCGGCGCCTTCACGCATGTCATGCTCGATGATGCCTCCATCGACCTGGACGGCGAGAAGGAGAGCAACCAGTTCCGCGGCGACCTGACCGCCGATACCGAGGGCAGTGTCGACATCGTCGCCATTCAGGCCAACTGGCGGTTCTGAGGCCTGGCGCCAGGTCGGCGCCACGGGCGCCCCGCGGGGCGCCCGTATTCATTCCAGCGCCGCGCCACGAATGCCCCGGCAGTGATAGACGCCGCCGGGCGGCAGATTGCGCCACACCGGCACGAAGCGAACGCTGCGGAAGAGTCGCCGGTAGAGGGGACGATACACCCAGGGCATCACCGTGATCTGGCTGAACACCGGATCCCCGGCGCATGCGGCGATCGCATCGAGCACGCGCTGCCGTACCGATGTGGGGAGGCTCGGCATGGGCAGGCCGCTCAGCACCACGTCGAGTCCGGTTACGTTCCGCTCCGCCAGCATGCCCGCCAGCTCGCTCGCGTCGCCCACCACCGCTTCCGCCGCCGGCACGGTCTCCGCCAGCATCGCGGCGAGATCCGGATCGCGCTCGACCGCGATCAGCCGCGACTGCGGGTGCAGCTGCTTCGCTGCGGCGCGGGTAATCGGGCCCGTGCCGGCGCCGAGCTCCAGCACGACCTGCGGACGCGTCGGGTCCAGATAGGCGCACGTCGCCACGGCCAGCGCAGTGCTCGAGGGCGTGAACGCGGCGATCTCGCGGCCATGACGCCACCATTTGCGCACCAGCAGCCGGCGCTCGGCTCGGGAATCGAATCGGGCCTCGGGCACGGTCCTGCGATCGGCGTCTGGCACTCGTTCAGCATGCCTTGCTGGCGTGACCGGGAGATGAATGCGTCGGTCGCGTCCGGAAGCGAAGGCGATCACGTGCACGCCGGCCGGGCGATCAGGCAAGGGGATTCGCCGCGAGGGCGCGGCTCCTACAGGCTTCGATCGGGCCGTGAGGTCACTGGAGGAGCGTTCAAAGGGGTACTCAACACCGCGGCGGAGGGCACGGCGTGTGCTTGGGCGGGGATCGGGGCCGTCTCCCGGGACCCTAGGCGGCAGGGATGCCGCCTTGGAGCGTACAGGGAGGTATTCACAGCGTGTCCCGGGAGACGGCCCCGATCCCCGGCTTGGCACCGTGCATCAAGTCGCGCGAGGGCCGCGGGCGAATGCGACTTTGCTCACCGTTAAGCCATTCGCGGTGCAATGGAATCGTCCCGGGGGACGCGTCGCGCACGGCTTCGCCGTGCACGACCTACCGCTTCATGGACTGGAAGAACTCGGCGTTGGTCTTCGTGTCCTTGAGCTTGTCGAGCAGGAATTCGATGGCGGCGAGCTCGTCCATCGGGTGCAGGAGCTTGCGCAGGATCCAGACCTTCTGCAGCTCGTCCGGGCTCATCAGCAGCTCCTCGCGGCGGGTGCCGGAGCGGTTGATGTTGATGGCCGGATAGATGCGCTTCTCGGAGACCCGGCGATCCAGGTGGATCTCCATGTTGCCGGTGCCCTTGAACTCCTCGTAGATCACGTCGTCCATGCGCGAGCCCGTCTCCACCAGCGAGGTGGCGATGATGCTCAGGCTGCCGCCCTCCTCGATGTTGCGGGCGGCGCCGAAGAAGCGCTTGGGCCGGTGCAGGGCGTTGGCGTCGACGCCGCCGGTGAGCACCTTGCCGGAGCTCGGCACTACCGTGTTGTAGGCGCGGGCCAGACGGGTGATGGAGTCGAGCAGGATGACCACGTCATGCTTGTGCTCCACCAGGCGCTTGGCCTTCTCGATCACCATCTCGGCGACCTGCACGTGGCGGCTCGCCGGCTCGTCGAAGGTGGAGGAGACCACCTCGCCGCGCACCGTGCGCTGCATCTCCGTGACCTCCTCCGGGCGCTCGTCGATCAGCAGCACGATGACGTAGCACTCGGGGAAGTTGCCGGTGATGGACTGCGCGATGTTCTGGAGCAGCATCGTCTTGCCGGCCTTCGGCGGCGAAACGATCAGCGCGCGCTGGCCCTTGCCGATGGGCGCGGTGAGGTCGATGACCCGGGCGGTGAGGTCCTCGGTGGAGCCGTTGCCCCGCTCCAGCGTCATCCGCTCCTTCGGGAACAGCGGCGTCAGGTTCTCGAACAGAACCTTGTGCTTGGCCGCCTCGGGCTTCTCGAAGTTGATCTCGCTGACCTTGAGCAGCGCGAAGTAGCGCTCCCCCTCCTTCGGCGGGCGGATCTTGCCGGACACCGTGTCGCCGGTGCGCAGGTTGAAGCGCCGGATCTGGCTCGGCGAGACGTAGATGTCGTCCGGGCCGGCCATGTAGGAGCTGTTGGCCGAGCGCAGGAAGCCGAAGCCGTCCTGCAGGATTTCCAGGACGCCGTCGCCCCAGATGTCCTCCCCCTTCTTGGCGTGCGCCTTGAGCAGGGAGAAGATGACGTCCTGCTTGCGCGAGCGGGCCATGCCCTCGACGCCCAGCTCCTGGGCGAGCTCGACCAGCTCGGTGGCGGGTTTCTGCTTGAGTTCGGTGAGATTCATCATCGGATTTTCAGAGGGGATTGAGCCAGCGGCGGCCGGGGAAACCGGACCTGCCCGATCAAGCCGGTCGCCTGCCGGAGCCGGGTGATATCCCGGGGGTCAGGTGCCGGAGCCTTTTTGGGCCACCGTGGGATGGCGACCATCATTGGAATCGTTCTCGCGCCGGGCGGCGGGGCCGACGGCGCAGTCGCCGCCGGCCGGGCGTCTGGCGTGGCGCCCGATCAGATATTGCTGTCAATGAAGGCAGCGAGCTGGGACTTGGACAGCGCGCCCACCTTCGTGGCCTCCACATTGCCGTTCTTGAACAGCATCAGCGTGGGAATGCCGCGAATGCCGAACTTCGGCGGCGTCTCCGGGTTGTCGTCGATGTTGAGCTTGGCGATCTTGAGCTTGCCGTTGTAGGTATCGGCAACCTCTTCCAGGATCGGCGCGATCATCTTGCAGGGGCCGCACCACTCGGCCCAGTAATCAACGAGCACGGGCTGATCCGATTTCAGCACCTCCTGCTCGAAGGTGTCATCGGAGACGTGGACGATACTGTCGCTCACGACGGGAGACCTCCAGGAAACGCTAGCTTCGGTCGAAAAGTGAGGGGTACCAGCGGCAGGATCCGCTCTCAACGTTAAGGACGCGCCGGGGCAGACGGCGAACCGGATATCGTAAGGGGAGTTTGCGCCGAATGCGCGAATTAGCGGTAGCCTAGCCCCCCGTCCCGGGAGTGTCAACGCCGCCCGTGGCTGGCCGCTAGCCCGCCTATCTCACCGATTCGCGCAGCGAGGGCGTGGAGATGGCGGGCAGGAGATGGGCAGCGCAGAACCCTTCCCGCGGGCCTCTGCGCTGCCCAACGCGCGGGAGAGTCCGGGCGCGCAGGCGTACTCGACAGTACGTCGAGCACCCGGACCGAGCGCAACGCAGGACTGCCCGCCAGATCCGCGACCGCAGCCGTGAATCGGTGAGATGGGCGGGCTAGAGGCTGGCATCCGCCGTCGCGCTTCCCGCACCATGTCGTTCTGCCAAGGTCAACCGGACCCTGCCCATGTCGCGCCCCAAGCCGGAAACCCTCGCCGTGCGCACTGTCGCCCGCTCGCGGCTGTTTCATGTGCAGGCCGTGAGCCTGCGCTTCGCCAACGGTGTCGAGGTGGACTTCGAGCGCCTCGCACCGGGCGGCGGCAGTGGAGCCGTGCTGGTGGTTCCGGTACGCGCGGACGGGTTCATCCTGCTCATCCGGGAATACGCTGCGGGCACGGATCGCTACGAGCTCGGCCTGCCCAAGGGCCGCATGGAGGACGGTGAGGACCCGCTGGTCACCGCGGTGCGCGAGCTGCGCGAGGAAACGGGATTCGGCGCACGACGGGTGGAGCCACTGCGGGTGATGAGCCTCGCCCCCGGCTACAGCGCCCACCAGACCCACATCGTGCTCGCGCGCGATCTGTATCCCGATCCGCTGCCGGGGGACGAGCCCGAGGAGATCGAGGTGGTGCCCTGGCCGCTGGACGATCTGCACGGGCTGCTGGCGCGGGAGGATTTCACCGAGGCCCGCAGCGTCGCCGCAATGTACCTGGCCCGCGACGCCCTCGCCGACGACGGAGACCGACTGCATGAGTGACCTCGACCCGGGCATGCTCGCCGACTACGTGATCGGCATCGCCGAACGCGCCGGCGGCGAGATTCTCAACGTCTACCAGGGCGACTTCCACGTCGAGACCAAGGATGACGACTCGCCGCTCACCGCCGCCGACCGCGCGGCGCACGCCTGCATCAGCCTCGGCCTGCGCGAGCTCACCCCGCAGGTCCCGGTGCTCTCGGAAGAGGACGGCTTCCCGGATTTCGAGGAACGGCGCCACTGGCCGCGCTACTGGCTGGTGGACCCGCTCGACGGCACCAAGGAGTTCATCAAGCGCAACGGCGAGTTCACGGTGAACATCGCGCTGGTGGAGGATGGCGTACCCGTTCTCGGCGTGGTCCACGCGCCGGTGCTCGCGCGCAGCTACCTGGGCGTGCTCGGGGAAGGCGCCGAGCGGCGCGACGAGGGCGGCCGCACCCGCATCGCGACCCGAGCCCTGGGCGATGCGCCGCTGACGCTGGTGGTCAGCCGCTCGCACCGGGACGCTGCCGTGGACCGGCTGCTGGAGCGCCTGCCGGCCTGCGAGACCACCTCCGTGGGCAGCTCGCTCAAGTTCTGCCTGGTGGCCGAGGGCCTCGCCGATCTCTATCCCCGCTTCGGCCCCACCTCGGAGTGGGACACGGCCGCCGCCCAGTGCCTGGTGGAGGCCGCCGGCGGCGCCGTCACCCGGGTCGACGGCACGCCGCTTCGCTACAACCGCAAGGCCTCGGTGCTCAACCCGGACTTCCTCGCCTATGGCGATCCGGCGCACGACTGGACCCGGTATCTCGAAGGCTTCGCCCTGAACGAGCGGTAGAAGACTGACGGGAACCCTCGGCCCGCGCGAGACTCTCAGCCAGCGGTGGCGGGCCCCGTGTTGCCTTTTCGGTCGGAAGTAGAACCATGCCCGATGCCGGAATTGACCGCGACCGCCGCCGTCTGCTGCAGGCCATCGCGGCACTGGCGGCGAGCCCCTGGGCGGCGCTGCTGCCGGCCGTCGGCGCCGCGGCGACACCGAGCGCCCTGGGCCCGGCGCAGCCGTTTACCTTCGAGGCGCTGAGGCGCCGCGCCAGGGACCTCGCTGCCCGCCCGTACCAGGCTGCCCCTGCCCCGCACTCGGACCTGCTGGACGCCATCGACTACGACGCCAGCCAGCGCATCCGCTACCGGCCCGAGGCCACGCTCTGGCGGGACAAGCCGTCCGCACCGCCGCTGCAGCTGTTCCATCCCGGACGCCACGCCCAGCGCCCGGTGGGGATCCACCTGGTCAGCGACGGTCAGGCGCGGCGGGTCCGCTTCGATCCGGCACTGTTCGACTACGGCGCCACGGGCATCGGCGAGCGGCTGCCGGAAGGCGTCGGCTTCGCCGGCTTCCGCGCCCTGCACCGGGACCGCCCCGGCGACTGGCTGGCGTTCCAGGGAGCGAGCTATTTCCGCGCCGCCGGACCGCTGGATCAGTACGGGCTCTCGGCCCGGGGCATCGCGGTGGACACCGCGACCCCGGGACGCAACGAGGAATTCCCCCGCTTCACCGACCTCTGGCTCGAGCCCGGGCAGAACGAGGGGCACGCGTTGACCGTCCACGCCCTGCTGGACGGGCCGAGCCTTGCGGGCGCCTACCGGTTCCACTGCAGCGGACCCGGCGCGACGCGCATGGATGTACGCGCCGAGCTCTTTCCCCGCCGCGAGATCACGGGCCTCGGCATCGCCCCATTGACCAGCATGTTCTGGTACGGCGAGACCCACGGCGGCCCCGACTGGCGCCCGGAGATCCACGACAGCGACGGCCTGGCGCTCTGGACCGGCAGCGGCGAGCGCCTCTGGCGGCCGCTCAACAATCCGCCCCGGCTGCAGACCAGCGCCTTCCGGGACCGCAACCCGCGGGGCTTCGGCCTGATGCAGCGCGACCGCGTCTTCAGCCACTACCAGGACGACGGCGTCTTCTACGATCGCCGCCCGAGCGCCTGGGTCGCCCCCCGGGGCGACTGGGGCGAAGGCGTCGTCGAGCTCGTCGAGATCCCTACGGACGACGAGATCTACGACAACATCGTCTGCTACTGGCGCCCCGCCGAGCCCATTCCCGCCGGCGGGCATCGCCGCTATGACTACCACCTGCACTGGGTCGCCGAGCATCCGGACCCACCCGAGGCGGTGGGGCGCGCCCGCGCAACCCGCAGCGGCCGCGCCGGCCGCCCAGGCCAGCCCGAGACCTACCACCCCAACGGGGTCAAATATGTGGTGGACTTCGAAGGCGGCCCGCTCGCCGGGCTCGAGCAGCGCTTCGACGTGGAGATGGTGGTCACCGCCAGCCGCGGCGAGGTGCGACGCCCCTACGCCCTGAAGGTGGTGGACACGCCGTACTGGCGCGGCGCGTTCGATCTCATCGCGGAGGGCGCGGAGCCGGTGGAGCTGCGGGCTTTCCTGAGGCTGGACGGGCGCGCGCTCACAGAGACCTGGGCGTACCAGCACTGGCCGGCGCGCTGATCGCGCGCCGGCCAGTGCTGGTAGTGGCAAGTTCAAGGTTCAACGTTCAAAGATCCGTAGGTCGTGCGCGGCGCAGCCGCGTGCGACATCTCCCTTTGAACTTTGAACTTTGAACTTTGAACTCAACGCTCAAGGAGCGTTCGCACCGCCCCCAGCAAGACCTCCGCCCCCTGCTCGATATCCGCATCCTCCGTGCGTTCCTCCGGGACGTGGCTCGCGCCGTCGACGCTTGGGACGAACAGCATCGCGGCCTCGGTGATGCGGGTGAGGATGGCGGCGTCGTGGAGGGCGCCGCTGGCGAGGCGCCGATGGGAGATGCCGAGATGCCGGGCGGTCTCCTCGAGCAGTTCCACCAGCACCGGGGCGCAGGCGACGGGCTCGCTGCGGGCGGTGCGCTCGCGCTGGTGGCGGAGGCCGCGACGCTCCGCGATGGCCTCGATGGCGGCGGCGAGGGTCGCCACCGCGTCGTCCAGGCGCTCGGCATGTACGTCGCGCACGTCGAGGCTGAGCTCCACCGCCCCCGGGACGACGTTCGCGGCGTTGGGGCGGCAGAGCAGGCGGCCCACGGTGGCGACGGTGTCCGGGCGGGCGGGCTCGCCGGCCAGGCGCTCGGCGGCGAGCACCACCTCGGCGGCGGCGGCGAGGGCGTCGCGGCGCAGCGGCATGGGGGTGGTGCCGGCGTGGTCGGCGCGGCCCTCCAGACGCAGGCGGTGGTTCTCGCTGCCGGCGATGCACTCGACGATGCCCACGGGGACCCCGGCGCTCTCGAGCACCCGCCCCTGCTCGATATGCACCTCGAGCATCGCGCGCACCGACTCCGGCCGCAGACGATCATCCGCCAGACGGGCCGGATCGCAGGCGAAGGCCCGCGCGGCCTCCGCCAGGCTGCGCCCGGACTCGTCGCGCAGCTCGCCGGTGGCCTCCGCCGGCAGCGCCCCGGTGAGGAGCTGGCTGCCGGCGAGGGGGCAGCGGAAGGTGGCGCCCTCCTCCTCGACGAAGGCGATCACCTCCAGCGGGCGGGCGGGCCGCACGCCCTCGCGTACCAGCACCTCCATCACCTCGAGCCCGAGCACCACGCCGAGCACGCCGTCCAGATCCCCACCGTGGGGGACGCTGTCCAGGTGCGAGCCCACCAGCACCGCCGGGGCTGCGGCGTCGCTGCTGGGCAGGCGCAGGCGCACGCTGCCGATGGCATCGAGCCGGGCCTCGGCTCCGAGGCCCGCCGCGTGCGCCATCACGTACTCGCAGGCCGCACGGTACTCGGGGGAGTAGCTCATGCGCGTCGCACCCTCGCCGGGGCTCGCAGTGAACCCGGCGATGCGCTCGATGTGGCCCCGGACGCGATCGACGTTCACCCTCATCCGTCTCCGTCCTCCGCTACGATGTAGTCCACGTGCATCTCCTCCTGGCCGCTGAGGCTCACGATCCGTCCGTCCTCCACCATCACGTTGGGCTCGAAGGCGAGCCGCCCGAGCAGCTGCCCCTCCTGCACCACCGCCGCGTCCAGGTACAGCGCCGCACAGTTGTGCCGCCCGGCGAGCAGGCGCTCATCCGGGGTCTCCACGGCAACCGCCCGGCCTCCGGCATCCACCAGCACCCGCGGCTCCTTCCCCGGACGCAGCGGCGTGCCCGCGCGCACGCAGACCCTACCCGCCGGCGCTGGCGGCGGGCAGAGCACGCCGAGGGCGATCTCCGCCGCCAGCGCCGCGAGGCTGCCCACCGGGCGGATCGCGTTGTGCAGCACGGCGACCTGTGCGCCGCCAGCCGCGCGCAGCGCGTGACCCAGGTCCCGCCGGCGCCCGACGCGGGCACTGTTCGCGGCGTGCAGTCCGCCGCGGAGGTCCAGCGCGATGAGCCCCGCGTCGGCCTCGGGCTCGGCGGCCAGTACCGCCTCCACCGCCTCCCGCGCCCCCGCGCCCTCCTCCAGCGCCTCCAGCACCAGCCGATTAAGGGGCCGGCCGGCACGGCCAGCCGCGTTGGGCAGCCGATGCCCGGTGACGAGCCCCGCGCCACGGGCCGCCGGCACGAACTGCGCGAGGGGCTCCGGGCGATCCGGCCCGCTCGACATGAGCGCCGCGAAGGGCGCTTCGGCAACGGCCGGCGGCGGCTCGGCGCCCGTGCGCTCGCCGGCGGTGAACAGCGTCCGGCTGCCACCGCGCTGGGTGGCCGCCCGGTGCAGGACGCCGTGCGCATCCAGGGCCGCGAAGGCGGCGAAGCCGCCGATGGCCCCCTCCGCCACCCGCTCCACGGCGGCGAGGGCCCGGTAGACGGCGAGCCCGGCCCGTGGCCCGGAGGCGGCGATGCCAATGGTCATGCGGATGCTCCACCTGCGTTGGCAAAGGCAGCGCGGAATGTGGCGCCTCTTACCGGGCACGGCCTACGGTTCACTGCCGCGGTCGCGGTCCACGGCTGCGTCTGGTACAGGCCCGAGATGCTCATCGCCCTACCTCAGATGACAGGCCGCCCAGTGCCCGGGGCGCTTCTCCTCGAGCACGGGCCGCTCGCTGCGGCAGCGCGCCTCGGCGATGGGGCAGCGGGTGTGGAAGGGGCAGCCCGGCGGCGGATCGATGGGGCTCGGCAGCTCACCGGTGAGCAGGATGCGCTTGCGCCGCCGGGTGGCGGGGTCCGGCACCGGCACCGCGGACATCAACGCCTCGGTGTAGGGATGCAGCGGCTCGGCGAAGACGTCCGGGCGTTCGCCCACCTCCACCACCCGCCCGAAGTACATCACCGCTACCCGGTGGCTCACGTGCTCCACGACGCTCATGTCGTGGGAGATGAACAGATACGCCACGCTCATCTCCTGCTGCAGGCGCACCAGCAGGTTGATGACCGAGGCCTGGATGGAGACGTCCAGCGCCGAGACCGACTCGTCGGCCACCACCAGCTCCGGCTCCACGATCAGCGCCCGGGCGATGGCGAGGCGCTGGCGCTGGCCGCCGGAGAACTCGTGGGGGAAGCGCTGCATCTGGTCCGGGCGCAGGCCGACGCGCTCGAAGAGCTCCGCCACCCGCCGCTCGCGCTCCCGCCGCCCGGCCAGCCCGTGGATGGCGAGGGCCTCGCCGACGATGGCGCCGGCCTTGAGGCGCGGGTTCAGCGAGGAGAACGGGTCCTGAAAGATGATCTGCAGCCGCCGCCGCAGCGGGCGCAGGCGCCGCGGCGGCAGGCGGGCGATGTCGATGCCGTCAAGGCGGATCTCGCCAGCGGTGGGCTCGGTGAGCCGCAGCACGCTGCGCCCCACGGTGGACTTGCCGCAGCCGCTCTCGCCCACGAGCCCCAGCGTCTCGCCGCGGCGGATGTGCAGCGACACGTCCTCCACCGCGTGCACATGGCCGGTCACCCGCTGCAGGACACCGCCCCGTAGCGGGAAGCGGGTGGTGAGATTGCGGACGTCGAGCAGTGGTGCGGTGGCGCTCATGTGGGCATCTCCCCGGGCAGGCGCTCGGACTCCCAGCAGGCGGCGAGCCGCCCGCGCGCCTTCTCCTCCAGCGGCGGGTAGGCGGCGTGGCAGCGCTCGGTAGCGAAGCGGCAGCGCGGCGCGAAGTGGCAGCCGGCGGGGAGGTCGGTGAGCGCCGGAACGATGCCGGGGATCTCGGCGAGCTGCCGGCTGCCCACCGGCCCCGCGCGGCCGAGCTTCGGCAGCGCGCCCAGGAGCCCCAGCGTGTAGGGGTGAAGAGGCCGCCGGAAGACCGCCTCCACCGGCCCTTCCTCGACCTTGCGCCCGGCGTAGAGGATGACTACGCGGTCGGCCATCTCGGCCACCACGCCCATGTCGTGGGTGATGAGCAGGATCGCGGTGCCAAGCTCCCGCTGCAGCTCCTGCATGATGGCCAGCACCTGAGCCTGCACGGTGACGTCCAGTGCCGTGGTGGGCTCGTCCGCGATCAGCACCCGCGGCCGGCAGGCGATGGCCATGGCGATCATCACCCGCTGCAGCATGCCGCCGGAGAGCTGGTGCGGGTATTCCTTGAGCCGCCGCTCGGGGGCGGGAATGTGTACCTTGCGCAGCATCTCGATGGCGTGGGCCTCGGCGGCGCGCTCGTCGAGCCCCAGATGCTCGCGAATGCCCTCGAGCATCTGCCTGCGGATGGAGAGCACGGGGTTCAGCGCGCTCATGGGCTCCTGGAAGATCATGGCGATGCGCCGCCCGCGCAGCCGCCGACGGGACTCGCGGTCGAGCGAGATCAGGTCCGTCCCCTCGAGCCAGGCGTGCCCGCCCACCACCCGCCCCGGCGGGTCGGGCACGAGCCCCATCACGGAGAGCGCGCTCACGCTCTTCCCGGACCCGGACTCCCCCACCAGCGCCAGCGTCTCCCCGGCGTGCACCTCGTAGGACAGCCCGTCCACGGCCAGGGCCTGCCCGGCGGAGGTCCGGAACTCGGTGGTCAGCCCCTCGACCCGGAGGACGGGGTCGGCCGCAGTCCGGGGGTCGATGTCTGCGGGGTTGGTCGCCATCAGCACACCCCCCTATCGGTGAGCGCTTCCCGGCCTGCGAGCACCGGGGTGGATTCGGGGTTGGGATTCGCCCGGCGCAGCCGGGCTACCGCATCGGCGGTCGTCGCCGAATTCGAGAGCCCGGAGACGCTGTCTGTGTAGGCCTGCAGCCGAGCTCGAGAGCCCAATGAGGCAAGCTGCCAAAGGGGTGTGATGATGCAAGCACCGTTCTGCCTCCGCAGCACCAGCGCAGCTTCGCTGCGCGAATCCCCGCCGCGAAGCTGCCCCGAAGCGCTCAGGCCGGGAGCGGTATTCGTCTCCGGGACCCTCTGCGGCAGGGATGCCGCAGTGGAGCCTACAGGGATGTATTCACGGCGTGTCCCGGAGAGGAATACCGCTCCCGGCCCCGCCCCGGCGCGTCCGGAGGACCGATACGATCGCACCAGCACCGAAGGGGATTTGCGCAGCGAAGCTGCGCTCCCATACCGCCGCCAGGAACACCGAAGACCCGACTTCATACCAGCCACCTCACCGTTTCCGCTGCCGCGGATCGAGGGCCTCGCGGATGCCGTCGCCCAGCAGATTGAAGGCGAGGACCACGACCATGATGGCGAGGCCGGGATAGAGGGTGAGCCAGGGGGCGCGGCTGAGGTACTCGCGGCCGGAGGCGAGCATGGCGCCCCACTCCGGCGACGGCGGCTGGGCGCCGAGGCCGAGGAAGCTGAGGCCCGCGGCGGCCAGCACCGCCGTGGACACGCCGAGCGTGGCGACCACGATCATCGGCGGGATCACGTTCGGCAGCAGATGGCGGAAGATCAGCCGCAGATGCCCCGCCCCCGCCGCCCAGGCCGCCTCGAAGTACGGGCGGTTGCGCTCCACCAGGGTCACGCTGTAGGCCACGCGGGCATAGATCGGGATGGCGGCGATGCCGACGGCGATCATGGCGTTGGTCAGGCTCGGGCCGAGCACCGCCACGGCGGCCAGGGCGATGAGCGTCTCGGTGAAGGAGAACACCACGTCCATGGCCCGCATGAGGATGCGCTCCATCCAGCCGCCGGCGTAGCCGCTGACCAGCCCGATGACCATGCCCACCGTGAGCGAGATCCCCACCGCGATCATGCCCACCTGGATGGTCAGCCGGGCGCCGTAGACCACGCGGCTGAACATGTCGCGGCCGAACTCGTCGGTGCCGAACCAGTGCTGCGCGCCGGGCGCGGTCAGGCGCTGCCCGGCGCCCATCTGCTCCGGCGAATAGGGCGCGATCCAGGGCGCGAAAAGTGCCGTGGCGATCAGCAGCAGCACCAGCGCGAAGCCCACCGCCGCGCCGCGGTTGGCGAGGACCGCCTGCAGAAAGCGCACCCCCGCCGAGCGCGGCCGGCGCGCCGGGGTCTCGGCGGGGAGGGCGTCCATCTGCGTGCTCGTCTGCGCCATGACGGATCCCTCAGCGGTAGCGGATGCGCGGGTCGAGGAAGGCGTAGAGAACGTCCAGCAGCACCGAGATGCTCACCACCACGATGGCGAACATCAGGATGAACCCCTGGATCAGCGGGTAGTCGCGCTGCAGGATCGCCTGGATGGCGAGCCGGCCGACGCCGTTCCAGCCGAAGACGTTCTCCACCACGATGGCGCCGCCCATCATGTAGGCGAACTGCATGCCGATCATGGTGACGATGGGCACGAGCCCCGCCCGCAGGGCGTGGCTGCGCAGCACCATGGCGTGGGGCAGGCCCTTGGCGTGGGCGGTGCGGATGAAGTCCTGATCGAAGACGTCGATCATCGAGGAGCGGGTCAGCCTCGCGATGATGGCGGCGTTGGAGAGGCCCAGTGTCACCGCCGGCAGCACCAGGCTCGCCGGCCCGCCGCCGGCCACCGGCAGCCACTGCAGCTCCACCGCGAACAGGAACAGCAGCAGCAGCCCGAGCCAGAAGTGCGGCATGGACACCCCGAGGATGGCGGTGACCATGAGCGTGGTGTCGAGCCAGCTGCCGCGGCGGTAGGCGGCGATGAAGCCGAGGGTCATGCCGATGGCGATGGCGATCACCAGCGCCGTGCCGGCGAGGGCCAGGGTGTTCGGGAGGCGCAGCAGCAGCAGCTCCAGCACCGGCTGCTCGCCGCGGATGGTCTCGCCGAGATCGCCCGAGAGCACCCGCCCGAGATACATCACGTACTGCTCCCAGACCGGGCGATCGAGACCGAGGTCGGCGCGAATCGCCTCCAGCTGCTCCTGGGTGGTGCCCTGAGACTGGGCGTACATGATCTGCACCGGATCCCCGGGCACCAGGTGGATCAGCATGGAGACGGCGACGGTGGTCACCCAGATGGTGAGCAGCGCCGCGAGCAGCCGTCTGGCCAGGTATCCCGTCATGCCGGGGCTCCCGGCGGGGGCCCTGCGGCCCCCGCCTCGCGGTCAGCGGCCGACGTCGTTGAACAGCGGCCGGTTGAAGGGACCGATGGTGAAGCCGGCGGCATCCTCGGAGCCGGCGTACATCCACAGCCAGCCCGGGGTGTAGACGGGCACGTGCACCGCGTTCTCCAGCAGGTGCACGAACACGTCCTGCACCACGGCCTCGCGCTCCTCCCGATCGAGCGTGGTCCGGGTGGCCTCCAGCAGCTCGTCGAGCTCGGGGTCGGTATAGCCCTCGTAGGCCCCCGGCGAGTGCCAGAGCAGGTAGAGGACGTCCGGGTCGAACCAGGTCCAGCCCATCAGGTCGATGAAGCCGGGGCCCTCCGTGCGGTTGTTCTCCTGCTTCACCCGGGCGTTCAGGGTGCCGATGTCCATCACCTCGATCTCCGCCTCGATGCCGAGCTGGCGGAGCTGGTTCTGGAAGACCTGCAGCACGTCATCACGGTTGTCCCCGTACCAGGTGGCGAGGATCACCTCCATGGGGTTGTCCGGCCCGTAGCCGAGCTCGTTCAGCAGCTCGCGGGCCTTCTGCGGGTCATACTCCGGCGCGTGCCGGGCGCAGAAGTCCTGGTCGTTGCCGAGCACGCCACGGGAGACCGGGCAGCGCTCGCGCTGCACCAGATCGCCGAAGACGATCCCCAGCGCCATCTCGAAGTCCAGCGCGTGGGCGATGGCCCGGCGGGCGCGGACGTCGTCGAAGGGCGGTCGGGAGACGGCGAACTCCAGGAACATGTTCTGGCCCGTGCCCTCGGCCACGTGCAGCTCGAAGTTCGGGTCCCCCCGCAGCGATTCCACCTCCTCGATGGGCGGCACGATCAGGTCCACCTCGCCGGTACGGAGCGCCGCCACCCGCGTCTGCCCCTCGGGCATGGTGCGCACGATGAGCTGCTCGGCGTGGGGCGGCCCCGGGTTCTCCACCGGGCGGCCGCGGTTGACGTAGTCCTCGTTGCGCTCGAGGACGATCTCGTCGCCCTTGGTCCAGTCCACGAACCGCCAGGGCCCGGTGCCGACGGCGGCATCGACGCCGAAGCGCTCCAGCTCGGCATTGCTGTCGCAGAGCATCGAGGTGAACTGGTCGGCCATGAACGGCACGAAGGCGGCGAACGGCGTCTCCAGATGGAAGCGCACGGTGAGCTCGTCCACCACCTCCACCTCGGTGATCGGCCCCCAGCTCGCCTTGGTGATACTGGGGTTGTCCTCGGAGAGCGCCCGGTCGGCGGTCCACTTGACGTCCTCGGCGGTAAACGGCGTGCCGTCATGGCAGAGGATGTCGTCGTGGAGCTGGAAGGTCACTTCCCGCCCGCCATCGGCCACCGTCCAGTCGCGGGCGAGGTTGCCGGTGGGCCGGCCGTTCTCGTCGAACTCCAGCAGCGAGTCGTAGATCTGGTACCAGAGCTGGCGGGAGAGGGTGGAGGTGGCCCGGTGCGGGTCGAGGGAGTCGATGTCCCCGTCCCGCGCCCAGACGATCTCCTGGGCCTGCGCCCCGCCGCCTAGCCCCGTCGTGGTCACCGCCAGCGCGAGCGCCGCGGCCGTGATCCCCTTGCGCGTCATGGGCGGACCTCCTGGGTGTGTCAATCGCCATGCCCGCCGGAGCGGCGACCCTGCGGCTGCCCCGGCACCGGATTGGGGTGCCTGCGGCGTGTCGCCGCTGGCCCTGAAGGTATGAGACAGGAATTTCGGTTTGTCAAATACTCGAAATTCCTGTTTCAGTCTGCTAAACAGAAAAGGCGCGACCGGAGGCCCGAGCCGAAATGACCCAGTTGCCCGAGTCGTCGTCCGGGGCACGCACCCTGGAGCGGCGCATCCACAGCCACTACGAGAATCTGCCGGCCAGCGAGCGGGCGCTGGCCGACCTGCTGCTGGAGTATCCGGGGGACATCCTGTTCCTCTCCGCCACGGCCCTCTCGGAGCGGGCGGGCGTGTCGAAGGCGGCGGTGACACGGTTCGTGCAGCGCATCGGCTATGGCGACTACCGCGAGGTGCAGCGCGAGGTGCGCACCGCCCAGGAGGCGGGCGAGCCGATCTACCTCAACACCTCGACGGTGACCCCCGCGCGCGAGGGCGACAGCCTCATGCGCCATCTCGAGCGCGATCTGGCCAACCTGCGCCAGACTTTCGAGGGCATCCGCCCGCGGGATCTGGACGCGGTGGTGGAGCGTATCCTCGCCGCGCGGCGGGTCTGGACGCTCGGCTTCCGCAACAGCTATTTCTTCGCCTCCTACGTGCGCCGGCAGCTCATCCAGGTGCGCCCGGACGTCACCCTGCTACCGGTACCGGGCCAGGTGCCGTCCGAGGACCTGGTTGACATGGGCGGGGAGGATCTGGTCATCGCCATCGGCATGCGCCGGCGCTCGGCGGAGCTGCGTCGACTGATGGCCGCGATCCATCAGACCGGCACGCCCATCGCCTACGTCACCGACCGCCTCGCGGTCGCCACCCGCCGCTATGCCACCTGGACCTTCGCCTGCCAGGTGCGTGGCATCTCGCTGTTCGATTCCTACGTCGGCGTCATCAGCCTGCTCAACTACCTCTGCACCGAGGTGGTGGCGCAGGCGGGCGAGGCCGGCCGGGCCCGGCTCGGGCGCATCGAGGACCTGATGAGCGACCTCGGCGAGCTCGACCGCGACACCTGAGCGCCCGCCACGGAGACCGTCCCATGCACATCGAGGAAATAGAGCTCTACCGCATACGGATGCCCATGAAGGCCCCCTGGCGCACCGCCTTCGGCGAGGAGCACGCGGTGGACGGCGTGCTGGTGCGCCTGCGCGCCGATGGCGTCGACGGCTGGGGGGAGAGCGCCCCCTACCGCCTGCCCCAGTTCTCCCCCGAGTGGGCCCCCGGCGCCTTCGCCCTGCTCCGCGATGCCTTCGGCCCGCGCCTGCTCGGCCGCGAGATCGCCGACGGCGCCGCGCTGCAGGCCGCCCTCGCCGACTTCAAGGGCAATCACTTCGCCAAGGCCGCGCTCGACAACGCCTGGTGGGACGCGCATGCGCGGGCCCGCGGCGAACCACTCTGGCGGGCCGCCGGCGGGCACGGCCCGGAGGTCCGCGTCGGCGCCGACATCGCGGTGATGGACTCGCTGGATGAGCTGGTGGAGGCCGTGGGGCGGGCCCTTGCCGAAGGCTTCGGGCGGGTGAAGCTGAAGCTGCGCCGCGGCTGGGACGTGGCCATGGTCGCCCGGGTGCGCGAGGCGCACCCGGACGCGGTGCTGCATGTGGACTGCAACGCGAGCTTCCGGCTGGAGGACGCGCCCATGTTCCGGGAGCTCGACGCCTACGGGCTTGCCATGATCGAGCAGCCGCTGGCCCATGATGACCTCATCGACCACGCCCGCCTGCAGGCACAGCTCGACACCCCGCTCTGCCTGGACGAGAGCATCGTCTCCGACGACCGGGCGCGCAAGGCCATCGAGATCGGCGCCTGCCGCTGGATGAACCTCAAGCCCGG
This sequence comes from Spiribacter halobius, assembly GCF_020883455.1. Lineage (NCBI taxonomy): Bacteria > Pseudomonadati > Pseudomonadota > Gammaproteobacteria > Chromatiales > Ectothiorhodospiraceae > Sediminicurvatus > Sediminicurvatus halobius. Next base: position 3,524,916 of record NZ_CP086615.1, read on the forward strand.
GCGCGTCGGCGGCCTGACCCCGGCGCTCGCGATCCTCGAGCGCTGCGCGCAGGCGGACATCCCCTGCTGGGTAGGTGGTATGCTCGAGTCCGCCATCGGCCAGGGGCCGGCGCTGGCGCTGGCCACCTGTGGCAACATCCGCTATCCGAGCGACATCTTCCCGAGCGCCCGCCTCTACGAGCGCGACCTGGCCGAGCCGCAGGTGCAGCTCAGTGCGCCGGGCACGATCACCGCGCCGGACGCCCCGGGCCATGGCCATCTGCCGGACCCGGAGCGCCTGCGCAGCTGCACCCTGGAGCACCATCGGCTGCACTGAGCATTCGCCATAGGGAGGGAACGCCATGGACGCTGAACGCCTCATCGGCACCCGTTCCCGTGTCGCCGTGCTCGGCGCCGGCGGCACCATTGCCATGGCGCCCGGACAGGGGGCCGGCGTGCTGCCCCGGCTGGACGCCGATGCCCTGCTCCAGGCCGTTCCCGGGCTGGAAGCGGTGGCGGAGGTTACCGCAGAGGATCTGAGCGTCGTCCCGGGCCCGCACATGGACCTCACCGCAGTGATCCATATCCGCGATGCCGCCGATCGCGCCCTCGCCGCCGGCGCGCACGGGGTGGTCATTACCCAGGGCACGGACACCATCGAGGAGACCGCCTTCGCCCTGGAGCTGCTGCACGCGGACGAGGCGCCCGTGGTGGTCACCGGGGCGCTGCGCCATCCGGCCCTGCCCGGCGCCGACGGCCCCGCCAACCTGCTGGATGCGGTGCGTGTCGCCGCCGACCGGGAGGCCGGCGGGCGCGGCGTGCTGGTGGTGCTGAACGCGACGGCGCACGCCGCCGCGCGCGTGACCAAGGCGCACACGAGCCGCCCGGACGCCTTCGCCTCCTGGCCCGGCCCTCTGGCCGAGGTGAGCGAATCCCGGGTGCTCTGGGCGGCACCCCCGGCCGTCCACCGGGCCACCGCCGCCGAGGCCTGCCGCGAGCCCGCTGCGGTGGCACTGATCGCCGCCGGCCTCGGCGACGACGGCCGCCTGCTCCCCGGGCTCGCCGCCGCCGGCTACCAGGGGCTGGTGATCGACGCCCTCGGCGGCGGCCACCTCCCGCCACGCATGGCCGAGCGCCTGGATGCCGTCTGCGCGGACATGCCCGTGGTGGTGGCCAGCCGGTGCCGCGCCGGGGCCACCCTCCATGAAACCTATGCCTACCCCGGCGGCGAGCTCGATCTCGCCCGCCGCGGCGCCCTCACCGCGGGCTGGCTGACGGCACCGAAGGCCCGGGTGGCCCTGTCCTTGCTGGTTGGCGCGGGCGCCAGCCGGGGGGAGATACGGGAATTCTTCGAGGCGTATGGGGGTGGGTAACGGCGGGCTTCGCCCGCGGTTCAAGGTTCAAAGTTCAAGGTTCAAAAAGGCCGCCTCTGTATCGCCTTGCTTGATCCCCGACTCGGGAGCCGCCTCGAGACGCCCGGAGTTCAGACCAAGTAGGTCGGCAGGCGCTCCGCGCTCGCCGACAGCCGCGCTTGGCGCGGCTCCGGGAATTCGCCTACCGGCGCGTCGGGTAGCGCCCGCGGCGCTTCCCGACCTACGTCATTCAACTTTGAACCGTGAACCTTGAACTCGTGGTGGGCGCCGTCAGGCGCCCACCACGTGGTACCCACAGTCCACGTAGGTCACGTTTCCGGTCAGGCTCTTCGCCCGGTCGCTCACTAGGAAGGCGGCGGTGGCGCCGACGTCTTCGACATCGGCGAGCTGGTGCCTGGGTGCGCGCTCGGCGGTGCGCTCCAGGAGCTCGTCGAAGCGGTCGATGCCGGAGGCGGCGCGGGTCTTGAGCGGGCCCGGAGAGAGCGCGTGCACGCGGATGCCGCCCTCGCCGAGCTCGGCGGCGAGATAGCGCACGCTGGACTCCAGCGCCGCCTTGACCGGGCCCATCAGGTTGTAGTGCTCCACCACCTTCTCGGCGCCGTAGAAGCTCACCGTCAGCAGCGCCCCGCCCCGGTTCATGAGCGGCTCGGCGAGATGCGCCATGCGGATGAACGAGTGGCAGGAGACGTCCATGGCGGTGAGGAACCCTTCACGGGAGCTGTCGGTAACCCGGCCATGGAGATCGTCCCGCGGCGCGAATGCGATGGAGTGCAGCAGGAAGTCGAGCCCGCCCCACTCCTCCCGAATGCGTTCGAACACCGCCTCCAGCTGCCCCGGCTCACGCACGTCGCAGGGCACAATGATCGGCGCCTCGAGCCGCTCGGCGAGCGGGCGCACGTGGGGTTCGGCCTTCTCGTTCAGATAGGTCACCGCCAGCTCCGCCCCCAGCGCCCGAAACGCCCGCGCACAGGCCCAGGCGATGGAATGCTCGTTGGCGATACCGACGACGAGCCCGCGTTTGCCGGTGAGGTCGAAGTAGGGTGCCACTTGGAGATCCTCTGGTCGTTGTTCGCGCTCGAGGCCTGCCTCGATTGGCGGCCTTGGCGAAGAGTTCAAAGTTCAACGTTCAAAGTTCAAAGACTCCTCCGGCCGGCCAACAATTGCGCTAACGCCACGCAATGACGGCACATCGTGCGGCGGCGGTCTTTGAACCTGGGACTTTGAACTGACTACTTCATAAGGACGTACTCCCCCGGCGCATCCGTGATTGGCGCGTAGCCGGCGTCCAGGTTCCCCATGGCCGGCGGGGGGCCGCGGCGGCCGGAGTGCTGGCGCAGCCACTGGTGCCATTCCGGCCACCAGGAGCCCTGCTGGCGCGGGGTCTCTCGCTCGAAGCGCTCGGGCGGCACGATGGGGCCGAGGGGCTCGTGCACCGCGACCTGGAAGGTGCGCCGGGGATGCCCCGGCGGGGTGACGATACCCGCATTGTGCCCGCCGCTGGTGAGCAGGAACGTCACCTCCGTGCGCGCCAGGCGCACGATCTTGTACACCGAGCGCCAGGGGGCGACGTGGTCCGTCACCGTCCCCACCGCGAACACGGGCTCGGCGATGTCGCCCACGGCTACCGGGCGGCCGTCCACGTCGTAGCGGCCTTCCACCAGATCGTTGTGCAGGAACAGATCCCGCAGGTATTCGCTGTGCATGCGGTAGGGCAGCCGCGTGGAGTCGGCATTCCAGGCCATGAGATCGAAGGGCTTCTCGCGCTCGCCGAGCAGGTAGTTGCGCACCAGACGGGACCAGATCAGGTCCTGCGAGCGCAGCAGCTGAAACGCCCCGGCCATCTGGCCGCGGCCGAGATAGCCGCGGGCCCACATGACGTCCTCGAGGAAGCTGACCTGGCTCTCGTCGATGAACAGATCCAGCTCGCCCGGCTCGGTGAAGTCGGTCTGGGCGGCGAGCAGGGTGAGCGTGGCGAGGCGCTGGTCACCATCCCGCCCCATGGCCGCGGCGGCGAGGCTGAGCAAGGTGCCCCCAAGGCAGTAGCCGACGGCGTGCACCTTGCGCTCGGGGACGATGGCATTGACCGCGTCCAGCGCGGCCATCACCCCGAGTCGCCGGTAGTCGTCCATGCCGAGGTCGCGGTCCTCCGCCCCCGGGTTCTTCCAGGAGATGGCAAACACCGTGTGCCCCTGGCCCACCAGGTACTCGATCAGCGACCTGCCGGGCGCCAGGTCGAGGATGTAGTACTTCATGATCCAGGCCGGGACAATGAGCAGCGGCTCGGGATGCACGGTCTTCGTGCTCGGCTTGTACTGGATGAGCTCCATCAGGCGGTTGCGGTAAACCACCTTACCCGGCGTCGCGGCGAGGTCGCGCCCCACCTGGAACGCCTCCAGGCCCGGATCCGGGCGCCCGGCCAGCTGGCGCTGCACGTCCTCGAGCCAGTTGGCCCAGCCGCGCACCAGATTCCAGCCACCCTGGGCCGCCGTGCGGCGCAGCAGTTCCGGGTTGGTGGCGAGGAAGTTGGAGGGCGAGAAGACGTCCAGGCACTGCCGGGCGACGAAGTTGACCACCTCCTCGTGATGCGGGTCGACGCCGCGCACGCCGGTGGTCGCCACATGCCACCACTGCTGCTGCAGCAGAAAGGCCTGATGGATCAGCGAGAACGGCCAGCGGCTCCAGCCTTCGTCATCGAACCGATGATCGTGGGGCAGCGGCTCGATGCAGCGCGCCTCGCCATCCCCGGCCACACAGTGACCGGCATAGGCCATCAGCCGCAGGGCCTTGCGCAGCGCCTTCTCGGCGAGCTCCCCCTGGCGCCCGGGGCTCAGGCCCAGGTGCACGGCCCAGTCCGTCCCCGCGAGCGTCAGCGCCGCGGGCGAGATGCCGCCGGAAAGGCGGCCGAGCCCCGCGTGCAGTAGCCGGTCAACCGGCTGGGGCTCTACGGCGTCTTCCTCGAAAGCGTGCTGAAGTCGGGTCATGGTGTATCACCTCGCGGCCTCCAGGCCGCTATGGGAAAATCACTGTCCCGACGATAACACTGCAGCGCAGCATCGGGGATTGACTGGCGTCAGTCCTGCAGCTCCTGCCGCCTCGGTACGCGGACCAGCGCCTCGCCGCTGATCACTGCGCGCTCCCTCACGCGCGCCGTCGTGTCCAGCGTGACGAACCCATGCTCCGCATCGAGCTCGCGCACGGTGACCTCGGCGGTGACCGTGTCGCCGATGAACACCGGCGCGTGGAAGCACAGCTGCTGGTTGAGATACACGGCGCCCGGCCCCGGTAGCCGGGTACCCAGCACCGCCGAGATCAGGCCGGCCGTGAGCAGGCCGTGGGCGATCCGGCCGTGAAAGTTGGTGCCCTTGGCGTACTCGGCGTTGATGTGCACCGGGTTGAAATCCCCGGTGATCCCGGCGAAGGCACCGACGTCGGCCTCGGTGACCGTCTTGGCGAAGCCGGCGCGCAGCCCGATCTCCAGGTCCTCGAATACGTAGCCGTCCATAGGCGCCTCCTGTGTAGGCGGGTTCAAGGTTCGAAGTTCAAGGTTCGAAGTGATTACGCACTTGCCTCAGCCAGCGTTACGGCATCACCGCCCGCGGAAGACGATACAGGCGCAGCAGAGGTGGCGTGGGGCGGGAGCGACCGGGACCGCGGACTCGCGCGCGAAGCGCGCGCGCTAGCCTTCACGCAGAAGGCGCATCGGCGACACCCGATAATACCGCCGTGCCCCCCAGCCGCCCGCGACCCAGACGGTGACCAGGCCGACCACGCCGCCGGCGGCGATGGCGCCGGGGCGGAAGGGATAATCCAGGTCGAACAGGCCCTCGGCGACGTAGACGCCGGCGACACTCGCCACCAGTCCCGCCATCAGCCCCGCGATCAGGCCGACCAGCCAGAATTCCATCCGCGCCATGCGCCGGATGCGCTTACCGCGGGCGCCGAGGGCCCGCAGCAGGGCGCTCTCGAAGCGGCGCTCCTCGCCGGTGATCTGGAGCGCGGCCAGCAGCACGAGCACCCCGGCGGCGAGGGTCAGCAGCGCCATCAGCTCCACCACGCTGCTGCCCTGGTCGATGATCGCGCGCACGGTGCGCAGGATGGCGCTGACGTCGATGGGCGTGACACTCGGATACTGCCGGATCAGCTCGCCGATGAGCGCCGTGTCCTCCGAGGGCAGATAGAAGCTGGTGAGCCAGGTGCCGGGCAGGTCGTCGAAGGTGCCCGGCGAGGCCAGCACGAAGAAGTTGACGTTGAAGCTCTCCCAGCGCACGTCACGCAGGCTGGTCACCTCCGCCGTGACCCGCTCGCCGGCCGACTCGAAGGTCAGCCGGTCGCCGAGGTCGACGCCGATCTCCCCGGCGAAGCCCTCCTCCACCGAGAGCTGTGGGGGCGGGTCCTCGCCGGACCACCACTCGCCGGCGACGATGCTGTTGTCGCCCTGCAGGCGCTCGGCCCAGGAGAGGTTGAACTCGCGCCGGGTCAGGCGGCGGGCCTGGTCGCTGGCGTAGTCCTCGGCCCGGATCGGCTCGCCGTTCAGCGCCACCAGTCGGGCCCGCACCATGGGGTAGAAGCGGGTCTCCACGCCGGCATCGGCCAGCAGTGACCGCACGCCGTCCACCTGATCCGGCTGGATGTTGATCAGGAACTGGTTCGGGGCATCCGGCGGGATCTCGGCCTGCCAGGCCTGGAGCAGGTCGTTGCGCACCACGGCTAGCAGGAACAGCGCCATCAGCCCCACGCCCACGGCGACGATCTGCACCACCGCCGTCCAGGGCCGCCGGGTGAGGCCGGTGAGCCAGAGCAGCCGGCCGCTGCCGCCACGGCGGTAGAGCAGGCGCACCAGCGCGACCGTGCCGCCGGCCACCACGGCCAGCAGCGCCAGCGTCGCCACCAGGGCGCCGAAGACGTAGGCCGTGACCCGCAGGTCCCCCGCCTGCCAGGCCATCAGCCCCAGGATCACCCCGGCGGCGACCAGCAGCGGCAGCGCGCCGCGGAACAGGCCCTGCCCGAGGTCGCTGCGCAGCACCCGCATGGGCGGCACGTCCCGCAGCCGCGCCAGGGTGGGCAGCGCGAAGCCAAGCAGCGCGGCAAAGGCCGTGAGCCAGCCGGTGGCCAGCGGCCGCAGCCCGGGCCACGGCAGCTCCGTGCCCAGCAGCTCGGCCACCAGCGCGAGCATGGCCAGATGCAGCAGAAAGCCCATGGCCGCGCCCGCCGCCCCGGCGAAGAAGCCGAGCCAGAGCAGCTTGCCGACGAACAGGCCCAGGATGCGCCGACGGGTACCGCCAACGGCGCGCATCACCGCGACCCCGGTGACCTGGCGCTCGGCATAGTGCCGCACCGTCAGCAGGACCGCCACGCCGGCGACGATCACCGTGAGCAGCGCGGCCAGACCCAGGAAGCGCCGCGCCTGGGCCACCACCTCGCCGGCGCCCTGCCGGTCGTCGGTCGGGGTCTCGATCTCCACCGCGTTGCCCTGCTCGGCCACGAGGGCGTCGGTGAACCCCACCGCCGCCTCCTCGGCGCCCGCCAGCAGCAGCTTGTAGCGAACCCGGCTGCCCTCGCCGATGAGGCCGGTGGCGGCAAGATCGGCATGGTTGAACATCACCCGCGGCGCGAGGCTGCCGAAAAATCCGTTGCGATCCGGCTCCAGGGTGAGCACACGGGTGATGCGCAGCGTGCGCTCGCCCAGGGTGAGGGTGTCGCCGACCTCGGCGTCGAGAACCGTAAGCAGCCGCGGCTCCACCCAGGCGGTGCCCGGCTCCGGTACCCCCTCGGCGAGACGCTCGGGCGCCTCCGGGGTCGCGCGCACCCGCAGCGACCCGCGGAGCGGATAGCCCTCGCTCACCGCCTTGGCCGAGACCAGACGGTTGGCATCGTCGGTAACCACCACCGTCGGAAACTCGGCGATGAGTGCGGTCTCGAGCCCCGCCTGCCGCGCCCGCTCGCCCCAGGCCTCCGGGATCATGCGCGGATACTCCACCGCCCGGTCCGCGGCGAGAAGATCGGCGGCACGGGCCTCGGTGGCCCCGGCCACCCGCTCCGCCAGCCAGGAGACACCGGTCACCGCCGCCACGGCGATGACCACCGCCAGCGCCAGCAGCCGCAGCTCGCCGCCGCGCCAGTCCCGCCAGAGCAGGCGCAGTGCAAGTGTCCCGCCCGCCAGCGCCCGCATCAGGCCGCCGTCTCGTGCAGGGTGCCGTCGCGCAGGTAGAGCGTGCGCCGGCAACGCGCGGCGACGGCGTCGTCGTGGGTGACCAGCACCAGCGTGGTGCCGTAGTCACGGTTGAGGGCGAACAGCAGATCGATGATGCGCTCCCCGGTCTGGTGGTCCAGATTGCCCGTGGGCTCATCGGCGAACAGCACCCGGGGGCCGGCGACGAAGGCCCGCGCCAGCGCCACCCGCTGCTGCTCGCCGCCGGAGAGCTGTGCCGGATAATGCGCGAGGCGCTCACCGAGGCCGACCCGCTCCAGCGCCGCCCGGGCACGCCGGCGGACGTCGCTCTCGCCCGCCAGCTCACCGGGCAGCATCACGTTCTCCAGCGCCGTCAGCCCGGGCAGCAGGTGGAAGGCCTGGAAGACAAAGCCGACCCGCCCGGCCCGCAGGGTGGCGCGGCCGTCCTCGTCCAGCGCGGTGAGCTCGCTGCCGTCGAGGGTGACCCGCCCGGCGGTGGGCAGGTCGAGGCCCGCAAGCAGCCCGAGCAGGGTCGACTTGCCGGAGCCCGAGGTGCCGAGAATGGCGACGGAGTCACCGGCCAGGATGCTAAGATCCAGGTCCTCGAACAGGCTGATGGTCCCCTCCGGCGCGGTGAAGCGCATGGTGAGCCCCTCGGCCGCCAATACCCGGAATCCGGAATCCTCATCCATGCATCGACTCCTGCTGAGTGTTCTGCTGTGCCTGCTCACCCTGCCCGCGGTCGCCACCGAGCGCACGGTACTGGTGCTAGGTGACAGCCTGAGTGCCGCCTACGGCATCGACCGCGAGGAGGGCTGGGTGGCCCTGCTGCGCGAGCGCCTGGACGACAATGGCTACCCCGCCCGCGTGGTCAACGCCAGCGTCAGCGGCCATACCACCGCCAACGGCGTCGACCTGCTCCCGCAGGCCCTCGCCGAGCACCAGCCGGATGCCGTCATCATCGCATTGGGCGGCAATGATGGGCTGCGCGGCGTCGCGCTGGCGGAGATGCGGCGCAATCTCACCCGCATGGTTCGCCTGAGCCGCGAGGCCGGGGCGCAGGTCCTGCTGGTCGGCGTGCGCCTGCCCTCCAACTATGGCCGCGCATTCATCGATCGGTTCCAGGCCGTTTTCCGGGAAGTCGCCGAGAGCGAGGGCGTGCCTCTCGTCCCACGCTTCCTGGAGGGCGTCGGCGGCAACGCCGAGCTCATGCAGTCCGACGGCATCCATCCGAATGCGGCCGCGCAGCCGGTGCTGCTGGACAACGTCTGGGGTGAGCTCAAGCCGCTGCTGGGGGGTGGCGCCTGAGGCGCTGCCCCCCAGCAGCGGCTTAGTTCAAGGTTCAAAGCCCGAAGTTCAAAGACCGACTCCGCGCGGCAGCGGCGGCAGCGCGCTTGCGGTGTAGCCGTCGGCCGGCGGGCGCGGAACGCGGCAGTGTCGTAGGTCGGCAAGCGCGAAGCGCTCGCCGACAGCCGCGCGCAGCGCGGCAGCAGGGATGCGCCTGCCGGCGCGTCGGGTAGCGCCTGCGGCTCTTCCCGACCTACTACGTTGAACTTTGAACTTTGAACTTTGAACTTTGAACTTTGAACTTTGAACTTTGAACTGCCTGGTTCGGCGGCCCCGCGAGCTAGCTCGCGGGGCCGCCGAACCAGGCCAGCATGCGCGGCAGAAACCGCGCCAGCTCCAGGCCCATGATGGCGAAGTCGGCGTCGAAGCGCTCCTCCGCGCTTTCCGGCTCGCGGTCGTCGGCGTCGTCCTGGACCACGTCGAGGAACTTCAGCCGCTTCACCGAGAGATCGGCGTCGAGCACGCAGGCGAGGCGGTCGTCCCAGGTGAGGCTCATGCGGCGCACCCGCTTGCCGGCGGTGATGTGCGCGCGGATCTCGTTGGAGCGCAGGTCCTGGCGCTTGCAGCGGACCTCGGCACCCTCGCTGCGCGGATCCTCGAACACCGCCTCCTCGCCTGGCTCCGTGTCGCCGGGGAAGCGGTCGTGGGCGAGCCACTCGGTGAGTACCTGCTGCGGGCTGGTCTCGCTCTGCAGCGGGCGCACGGGCAGGCTGCCGAGGGCGGCGCGGAGGTCTTCGGTCAGGGTCTCCGCCTCGCGCCAGTTGGCGGTGTCCACCACGATCCAGCCGGCCTGCGGATCGATGTAGGCATGGCAGCGCTTGCTGCGGGTAAACGCCCTCGGCAGCAGATCGAGGGTGACCTCCTCCTTCATCCGCGCCTTTTCCTTGCGCCCGAGGTGCCGGCCTTCGCGGCCCTCGCGCTCGGCGACCCGCTCGTCCAGCGTCTCCCGGATCACCGCCGGCGGCAGCAGGCGCTGCTCGGTCTGCAGGCAGACCATCATGCGCCCGCCGCTGGCATGCACCAGCTGCCGCCCGCTGCGCCCGATGGGCGCCACCCAGCCCCGACTCTCCGGCTCACTGCCCGCCACCGGCTGAAACGCGAACGGCGCCAGCCGCCCCTCCAGCGCCTCCGGCTCGAGGGCGAACCCCTCGGCCAGCTGATAGACGCAGAGATTCTTGAACCACATTCGGGATACTCCTGTTCCGTCGAAGCGCTAGCGGTTATCTCGGGCCCGTGTGTCAAACACAACGACACAACGGGCACGACGTTTCACGACGTCGCCGCGCCCAGAGCAACGATCCTGGGAGAATCATCACCGCTCTTGCGCTGTGACCCGTTGTGTCCGTTGTGTCGTTGTGTTGAATCCCCGTCCGGCTCAGCCCGCCGCCGTGGATGTCAGTAACGCACGCGCGCGGAGGGCGCGGCGGGCGGCGTCGTCGCGGTCGCCGCCGAAGGCGGTGAGGTGGCCCATCTTGCGGCCGGGGCGGGGGTCGGCCTTGCCGTAGAGGTGGAGCTTGACCCGGTCGTCCGCGAGCGCCGCCGCCCAGTCCGGCTCCCCGGGCTGCCAGAGATCGCCCAGCAGATTGACCATGGCCGCCGGGGCCAGGCGGTCGGTGGCGCCCAGGGTCAGACCGCAGACGGCGCGCACCTGCTGCTCGAACTGGCTGGTGAGGCAGGCGTCGAACGTCAGGTGACCGGAGTTGTGCGGACGCGGCGCGAGCTCGTTGACCAGCAGCCGGCCGTCGCGGGTGAGGAAGAACTCCACGCAGAGCACGCCCACCACGTCCAGCGCCTCCATTACCCCCCGCGCGATCTCCCGGGCCTCCGTCGCCAGGCCACCGGGCAGCGGCATGTCGGCGATGGAGACATCCAGAATGTGATGGCGGTGGCGATTCTCGATGACGCCGAAATCCGCCATGGCGCCATCCACGCCCCGGGCGGCCACCACCGAGAGCTCGGCCTCGAAATCGATGAAGGCCTCGAGCACGGCCTCCACGCCGCCGATGGCCTGCCACGCCTCGGCGGGGTCATCGCCGGGCTCGATGCGGGTCTGGCCCTTGCCGTCGTAGCCGAAACCGGCGGTCTTCAGCACCGCCGGCATGCCAATGCGCTCCAGCGCCCCCGGCAGCGCCTCCATTGATGCGACATGCTCGAACGGTGCCGTGGGAAAGCCGGCATCGGCGAGCGCGCGCTTCTCCCGCCGGCGGTTCTGGGTGATGTGCAGCACCTCGCCGCGGGGGCGCACCGGCGCGTGCCGCGCTGCGCACTCGGTGGCCGCGGCGGGCACGTTCTCGAACTCGAAGGTCACCACGTCCACCTGTCGGGCGAAATCCGCGACGGCCTCCACGTCCTCGTAGGCGGCGTCCACCTCACGGTCCGCCACCTGCCCCGTGGGACTGCCGGCGCCGGGGGCGAGGGTGTGCACCCGATAGCCCATGCGCCGCGCAGCCAGCGCGAACATGCGCCCGAGCTGGCCACTGCCGAGAACGCCCAGGGTGGCACCGGGAAGGATCGGCCCGCTCATGGCAGCTCGTCCTCCCGCACCTTCTGCGCCTGCGCCGCGCGGAAGTCGGCGAGCCTTTGCGCCAGCTCCGGATCATCCCCCGCCAGCATGGCGACGGCGAACAGCGCCGCGTTGCGCGCCCCGGCCTCGCCGATGGCGAAGGTCGCCACCGGCACGCCGCCCGGCATCTGCACGATGGAGAGCAGGGAGTCCAGACCTTTGAGGGCGCGGCTCTGCACCGGCACGCCCAGCACCGGCAAGGTGGTCTGCGCCGCCACCATCCCCGGCAGATGAGCGGCACCGCCGGCCCCGGCGATGATCACCCGCAGGCCGCGCTCGCGGGCAGTGGCGGCATACTCCTGCATCAGGTCCGGCGTGCGATGGGCGGAGACGATGCGGCACTCGTGACCGACGCCGAATTCCTTCAGGACGCTATCGGCGTGGGCCATGGTCTCCCAGTCGGAGCGACTGCCCATGATGACGCCGACGCGCGGTGTCTGCTCGACCATGCCTGCTGTCCTCCTGCCGGGGGCGGCTCAAGCGAGGCGCGGATTCTACCAGCAACGGCGACAACGGCCAGAGCGGCCGTTCTGGACAGCGTGCGATCATCGCGTGATACTGATCACGGTTTTCTCGGGAGCCGTCCCATGGACGTGAACAGCGCCTTCAATGCCGGGCTCGCCGGCCTGCAGCAGGCCGATGCCGGACTGCGTCGCAGCGCCGAGGTGGTCGCGCGCCGCAGCGGCGACCTCCCCGCCCGCACCACCACCGAGACGGCCCTGGTGGAATCCGCCACCGCCGCCCGTCAGGCCGAAGCCGCCACCCGCGTGGTCCGGGCAGCCGACGAGACGCTCGGGAGCCTGATCGACCTGCGCGCCTAGGGCGCGCAGAGTTCAACGTTCAAAGTAGGTCGGCAGGCGAATCTGGAGGGCCGCGGTCCGCGCGGCTGTCGGCGAGCGTTGCGCGCTTGCCGACCTACCAACTTTGAACCTTGAACTCCGCCTCGCTATGCGAGGCGCTCCAGCCCCCGCTGCCGGCCCTGGCCGTCGTAGAGCAGCCTGAACCGGCCGCGGACACCCTCGCGGGTCGCATGGCGGTGCAGCAGGCGCGCGGGGAAACGGATACGGCGGCCATCGTCGGCAGTGACGAGGACGCTTGCCGCAGGGTGGCGGTAGTAGTCGAGCCAGTCCTCCGGGCCGATGGCCACGGAGAACTCGACGCGGTGCAGCGGTTCACTCACGCTCCCGATGTCCCTGCCCCGGCGGCCCGTGCTCAGGCGGGCCGCCGGTGCGGGCCGTTCAGGCGCGCTGCTCCTTGACGTAGGAGCCGGGGGCATCCTCGATGGGCTTGAGCTTGCCATCGCCGGGCGTGCGCGCCGGCACCTTGCCGCCGGCCTTCGGCTCCAGCCACTTGACCCAGTCCAGCCACCACGAGCCCTCGTGGGGCGTGGCGTTCTTCAGCCAGGCCTCCGGGTCCGCCGGCTTGCGGGAGTTGGTCCAGTAGCCGTACTTGTTCTTCTCCGGCGGATTCACCACGCCCGCGATATGCCCCGAGCCGCCCAGGGTGAAGCGGGTCGGGCCGCCGAGGAGCCGGGCCCCGCTGTAGGTGGCCTTCCACGGCGCGATGTGGTCCTCCTTCGCGGAGATGAAGTAGGCGGGGATCTCCACCTTGGAGAGGTCGATGGGCTCACCGGCGAGGGTGATGCCGCCCGGCTCCTTGAGGCGGTTCTCCAGGTACATGTTGCGCAGATAGAACGCATGCATCCGCGCCGGCATGTTGGTGGAGTCCTGGTTCCAGTAGAGCAGGTCGAAGGGGAACGGGTCCTCGCCCTTGAGGTAATTGTTGACGAAGAACGACCAGATGAGGTCGTTCGCCCGCAGGCTGGACATGGTCGCCGCCATCTGGCCGCCGGCCAGATAGCCCCGCTCGTTCATCTGCTTCTCGAGGGATTCCAGCTGCTCCTCGTCGATGAACACCTCGAGCTCGCCGGGGCTGTCGAAGTCGATCAGCGTGGTCAGGAAGGTGGCGCTGTGGGCGCGGTCGTCGCCCTTCGCCGCCATGTAGGCCAGCGTCGAGGCGAGCAGGGTACCGCCGAGGCAGTAGCCGACGACGTTGACCTCGCGCTCGCCCGTGGCCTGCTCCACGGCGGCAAGGGCCTCCAGCGGCCCTTCCTGCATGTAGTCCTGGAAATCCTTCTCCGCGAGCGCGGCATCCGGATTGCGCCAGGAGATCACGAACACCGTGTGGCCCTGATCCACCAGCCACTTCACCAGCGAGTTCTTGGGCCTGAGATCGAGGATGTAGTACTTGTTGATCCAGGGCGGCACGAACAGCAGCGGGCGGCGGGCCACCTGCTCGGTGCTGGGCGCGTACTGGATGAGCTGCATGAGCTCGTTCTGGTGCACCACCTTGCCGGGGGTGATGGCGAGGTCGCGTCCCACCTCGAAGGCGTCGGGGTCGGTCTGGCGGATCTTGAGCCTGCCGTTGCCCCGCTCCAGGTCCTCCAGCAGGTTGTTGAGCCCGTCCAGCAGGTTCTGTCCCCGCGTCTCCACCGTGCGTTGCAGCACCTCCGGGTTCGTGGCAAGGAAGTTGGTGGGCGAGACCGCGCTGATGAACTGGCGGGTGTAGAAGTCGATCTTGCGCTGGGTCTTGTCGTCGAGGCCGTCGACGTTGTCCACGGTATGGTGGATATAGTCGGCGGTGAGCAGATAGGACTGCTTGACGAAGTCGAAGAACGGGTTCTCCTCCCAGGACTCGTGCTTGAAGCGCTTGTCCTTGTCGTCCGGGCGGCGGACCGGCTCGGTGTCCACGCCCATCATGCGCAGGGTGGCGTTCTGCACCAGGGTCATGTAGTCCTGCCAGAACGCCATCTGCGCCTGGGCGAGCTGAACGGGATCCGCCATCAGCCGGGCGTAGAGGTCCTGGAAGAGCTTGCTCATGTGCAGCGCATCGTCCATGGAGATCTGGTGCCCCGACTCCTGCCGGGCGAGAAAGTCCTTGACCAGCTGCTGGCTGCGCCCCGCGATCTCCGAGAGGGAGCGGGTCAGCTCCACCGGATCGATCGTGGTGACGTCATTGTCCTGTTCGTTCGCCATCGTGTTGCCAACCTCCGGAACCGACTGGGATCGGGGCGTGCCTGGCGCCCCGGCGTGGGAGGGGATCATACGGCACCGCTGTAAATGGCCACAAACCGCTTCGGCACCGTCGCGACCGATGGTCCGGCGGCACGCGTGGGGAACCGTCGATGGCGGCTGATCCGCCCCCGGTGGTGACCGAACCCGGCGCGGATGCCGGGGCCGCCCAGGCCCTCGCGGCGCGCCTCGGCGTCGAGGCGGCGAATGAACCCCCCGCCAGTGGGCTCTACCTCGCCTGCGGCCCCGATGGCCTCGCCCTGTGTCGTGCCGGGCGGCCTCCGACCAGGCTGCGCCCGGATTTCGTGCACGGACCCCAGGGGTTCCGGCGCGTCCGCCTGTCGGCCCGCCGCGAAGCCCTGGCCCGGGCCTGCAGGCTGCACCGCCGTCCCGGGCTGAACATCGTCGACGCCACAGCGGGCCTGGGGCGGGACGGCTTCGTCCTCGCCGCCCTGGGCGCCCGGGTGACCCTGCTCGAGCACTCGCCCGTGGTGGCCGCCCTGCTCGAGGATGCGCTCCTGCGCGCCCGCGCCGACCCCTCCACCCGCGCCACGGCGGAACGGATGGTGCTCATCACGACGGACGCCGTGCCCTGGCTCCGCCAGCTTCCGGAGCACCGGCATCCGGAGGTGGTCACCCTGGACCCGATGTACGCCGGCAGCCGCCGCGGCGCCGCAGGCAAGACCCTGGCCCTGCTCCAGGCGCTCCTCGGCCCCCCGGACGACCCCGCACCACTGTTGCAGGCCGCCCTAAGCGCCGCCCGAGAGCGCGTCGTCGTCAAGCGCCACCGCCACGCCCCACCCCTGGCCGACCGGAAGCCGGATCACGCCATCCAGGGGCGCAGCACGCGGTTTGATGTCTACGGCGCAAAGCGGCTCCTCTCGGAGCCGCTTTGAGTTCCGAGTTCAAGGTTCAAAGTTCAAAGCCCGCAGCGTCGCGGCCGCTGCATTCATTGAACCCGTGATAACCAGGGCGTGCACGGTAAGCGGCGGCCCATGGCCAAAGCACGGCCGGCTCAGCCTTTGAACTTTGAACCTTGAACTTTGAACTGCGGCCGCTAGGCCGACGGCTGATGCCTCGGGATCGGCACCGACGCGTGGACGGCCAGCATGGCGGACCACGGGTCCGCCGCGGTGGCGGGGTGCTCGACGGATTCGGGGCTCAGGAGGCGCAGGCGCAGGTCGCTGAAGCCGGCGCGGGCCATGCGGGTGACGCCGGCCGGGAGGTCACGCTCCGCCGTGGCGCCGGCGACCACCGCCAGCACCGTGCCGCTGGGGCCCGGTGCGCCGTCGAACTCGGCCAGGCGCAGAGCCCGCAGCCGCTCGCCGAACTGCTCGCGGAGCACCGGCCACAGGCGCTGCAGCCGCTGCCGATGGGCGCCGTTGATCACCGGCGGCGCCGGCAGCACGGCCTGCAGCGCCGCCTCCAGCAGGCGCGGATCGTCCGGGGCGCGCTCGTAGACGCGGCCCGGGGTGCGCCCGTCAAGCTCCGGGCGCGGCGTGGCCCACCAGGTCGCGGCCGCGCCGTCGCCGCCCGGGTGATGCTGCAGCAGGCGGCGGACGTAGTGCCGATCGCACTCCACCGCAAACCAGCCGCGCACGTGGCGCCTGACCCCCGGCTCGCCACAGACCTCGCAGGTCTCCGCCGCGGCGTCGCGGGCGCGCACCACGGCCGGCATGATCAGATCCCCGCCCCCCTCCCGGCGCAGCTCCAGCGCCCCCTGCACCGCGCGCAGCCGGCGCCAGCGGAAGCCCTCCCGCTCCCGCGGCCCCAGCGCGGACTCGACCTCGGCGAACAGCCGCCGCAACAGGTCATGCCAGCCGGGGCCGACGTTGACCTCGGTGGGATCATGACGCACGCCGGCGATCCGGAACTGCCAGGGGTAGCGCAGCTGCGCCTCGGCGAGGAACGCCCGGTGGCGGGACTCGAAGCGGGAAACGGCCATGGCCCATTCTGGCGCGCCCACGGCGTTTGGTCACCTGTTCTGGGTGCGTGCTGATCTTTGGTGCTGGCATTCAACACAACGACACAACGGGCACAACGGTTCACAACGCCGAGAGACGCAGAGGGCGGGAAGACGTCGTGGATAGCGGAGAGGATTTATCGGTCTCTCGCTCGACGGTCCGTGTTCTCCGCGCCTTCCCGGTTCCTGCATTCTCTGGCGCTTTCGTTGTGAACCGTTGTGCCCGTTGTGTCGTTGTGTTTACAGCGGCATTAGCCCGCCAAGCGGCGGCCGACACAACGCAAAAGCCCGCGGCCGGGGCCGGCCGCGGGCTTTTGGGGGCAACGCATTCCGCGTCGCGATCAGAAGCGGCGCGGGCCTCTGCCGCCACCGCCGCCACCGGCGGGCTTGCGGTCCTGGGCCTCGTTGATGCGCAGCGTACGCCCGCCCATCTCGGTGCCGTTGAGGGCCTCGATGGCGGAATCCGCGTCCGAGGGCGACATGCGCACGAACGCGAAGCCGCGGGGACGACCGGTCTCCCGGTCGGTGATCATTCGGACCTCGTTCACCTCGCCGTACTCGGCGAACAGGTCACGAACCTCATCCTCGGAGGCGGTAAAGGGCAGGTTGCCCACATAGATCGATTTCATCGCAAAGGTCTCATCGTGCTCTGCCGGCCCGGCGGGGCGCGGTCAGGTCGAACATCGGGTTGCCGGCCACCGCCTGATCGGAGGCGGTGCCAGGCCCCGCTGCCCTGCCCGCCGCCAGTGCCGCGGCACCGGGCGGACGGCGCATCAGACAGCCGCGAGCCAGGATTGACAGTAAGCCAGACAGCCCGCCCGTGCAATCACGATTTCATGACTGGGATCAGTCAATTGAATGCATTTTCCGGGCCGTCGGCAGGCTCTTTCAGGCGTCGACCGACGCCGCCGCGGGTGCCCGCAGCAAGCGGGCCAGCGCCTCATCGGCGGCCGCCGGGGCCGCCACGCGGAGTGAACGGCTCATCACCCAGTCCGCAAGGCGTTCCACCGCGGCGGCAGTCGGCCGATCGCCCGCGGCCGTCACGCAGCCCGGAAGCAGCGCGGCCAGCACCGCGCCCGGATCCGCAGCGGTGGCCTCGGCCGCCGCCTCGTCCACCAGCATGAGCTCGCGCACGCTGCCAGTGACCAGTGCGCCGGCGTCCGCGGCCAGAAGCTGCCCGCCCTCGGCTCGGCCCCACTCGTGCCAGTAGGCGCCCGCCGGCAACACGCCGCCGTCATCCAGCGGCCGCCGCAGAGGCAGGCCGAGCCCGGACACGATTCCCTGCTCCGGCGCCCAGCGCACGCCCCGCCCGGCCGGCGCGGACCGCACCGAGGCGAGCCCGTCGGCGAGACCGTGGCGCGCCCCCAGCACCATCACCGCCGCCGGGTCGTCGTCCCGCCGCATCGGCAATGCCATCAGCACGGCGTCCAGCAGCAGCTCGTCGGGCGCCGCAGCGGCGCGGGCCAGGAGCAGCCGGCACAGCTGCGGCACCACGGTCGCCAGGGTCAGCCCCTCGGCGACCGCGGCACCGTTCTCGGATACGGTGTAGCCGGTGCGCGTTTCGGCAAGGCGCAGGTGGACATCCGCCCCAGGCGCGGCGCCGACGATGCGCCCGCCCAGCGCCTGCCGCAGGCGCGGCAGTACCGGCGCCGGGACCTCCTGCAGCAGGATGCGCCGCTCACCAACCTGCACGCCGGCATCCGCCGGCGGCGCTGCGGGGTACGCAGTGTCTGGCGCGGTCTCCACAGGCGCTGTGTCGCCGGTTCTCTGCCACAGCAGCCCCGAGGCGGCCCAGTCGGCGAGCGCGGTCCATACCTGTTCACGCGCTGCCCAGGGCGCACGCTCGCCGGCGTGGGTACCCGTGGCCTGCGCCAGCTCCCGGGCCACCGTGTCCGGGTCCTTCCCGGCGGTGGCCTGCAGCCAGATCCAGGCGGCGGTGGCGTTGGGGCGGTAGAGGGTGCCCGTGCCCTCGCCGTAGAGCGACAGCGAGCGCTCCGTGACCACCTCCGCGACCCCGCGCGGGGTCACCTGCGGTCGCGCCACGGGGCCCCCGGCTCGGGCATCCGCCAGCGCCACGTCGGCGAGACGCGGCAGCGGGAAGCAGGGCAGATAGCGTGCCGCATTCCCGGCCGGATAGAGGCGCTGGAAATCCCCGGCCCGGGCGAGCTCGGTCTCGTCCCGACGGCGCAGCTCCGCCTCCGGATCGGTGGCCTCCGCCAGTGGCGGCAACGGCGGCCCGGGGTCGTTCAGCCCGAGCATGGCCACGAGATCCGCCACCATCTGGCGCTTGGTGCGGGTCTCGTAGATGCCGCCGTCCTCCGGGGCGGCGCAGATGTCCAGGGACGGGCTGAGGTTGCACTCCATCAGCCAGGGGTTCAGGTCCTGGTCGATCAGGCAGTCGAGCCCCAGCAGCTCGTAGCAGCCGCGGGTATCGGCACGCACGCGCCGGCAGCGCCGGCGCATGGCCTCGCGCGCGGCGATGGCCGTGAGCGTGACCAGATCGTGCAGGCGCTCGAACAGGGCGGCGTCGTCATGACCCTCCGCCCTCAGGCGGGCGCGGTAGTCGGCCAGCGGGAGGAAGCGCACCGGCGACGGCGAGGCGACATTACGGGCGTTGACGTCGGGATTGGTCAGATGGGCGAAGACGTTGCCGATGTTCTCCGGCTCGTAGGGCTCGGAGGCGAGCTTGGCGGAGCCTTCGCGATAGAGGTACAGGCGCAGCGGCTCCACCGAGGTGATGAGGGCGTACAGGCGCAGCGCGTACTTGCAGCCCTCCAGGGTGTGCGGGTTGCCCACATACTCCTGCACCATCCAGCGCTCGCCGGTGGGCACCCGGGCGACGTCGTCGAGCACGCGGATGTCCCTGCCCCGGGCGGCGTTCTTCGGCTTCAGGATCCAGCGCTGGTCCGGCCGCCGGGCGGCCTCATGCTGCAGGGCATGGTAGTCGCCGGGCATGGCAAAGGTCCGCGGGAAAAACGCGAGCCGGCCGGCCCGCTCGCCGGCGATACCACCCTGCCCCTCCCAGCGCTCGCGGGCCTCCCGCAGCGTGCGGTAGAGCAGGCTCTTGACGGTGAGCGCGTTGTTGCCGGGAATGTGGTTGACGGTCTTGCCCGGGGCGAGCTGCTCGAATACCTCCGGGGCAGGCATGCCGGTGTACCAGCAGGCGTCCCACGCCTGCGCATCGCCGGCCTCCCAGAGCGCCGGGTCCAGAGCCTCGACAAAGAACCGGTCCTGCGACTCCTCGCGCTTGCCGGCAAGCCAGTACCGCCGCTTGCCCGTCTCGCTGGCGCCCATGGCATCTCCTCCCGCCGGCGTCGTCGATCACGGCACGGGGCATCCCCGCACCGAGGCGATGTCGCCAGTCTCCCCAACATGGCGGCGGCGGGGAAGTACGTTGATCTACGAATGGGTAGCAGCGCAGCGAACCGCCAGACTCCCCATGGTGCCGTCGTACGGAAGGCACCGTGCCAGCCAGGCAACGCAATAGGAGGCACCATGCGCGATACCACAGAGACCCGGGAGCAGCTGCTGCGCCGGCTGTCCCGCGGCCTGCTACTTTCCACGCCGCTGCTGCTGGCGGCAGCCAGCCTGCCCGCAGGCGCCGGCGTGACCACCGCACCGGCCGCACAGCCGGAGCAGGCCGACAGCATCCTGCTGGTAGCCCAGGCCGAGGGAGAGGCCGAAGGCGAGGCCGAGGGAGAGGCCGAAGGTGAGGGCGAAGGAGAGGCCGAGGGCGAAGCCGAGGCTGAAGCCGAAGGCTGAGCCCGCATCCGCCTCCGGCGTCTGCCAGGCGCCGGGGCGGTCTTAATGCTGTGAAGGGAGATCGCCGCATGGACCGATCCATCGATGCGCTTGCCGCACAGAATGTCCATCTGCTGGGGCAGCTGGAGCAGCTGCTGGGCACCCTGCCGGTCGCCGTCTACCGCTCGCGTCCGGCCCGGCACGGCAGCACCATCGGCGCCCAGACCCGGCACGTGCTGGACCACTACGACCGGCTGCTGGCGCGCGACAGCGATGCCGTGGACTATGCCAGCCGCGAGCGCGATGGCCGCACGGAGACCGATCCGGAGCGCGCGGCCACGCGCGTGGCCCGCATCCGGCAGGGGCTGCGCGACCTCCGCAACGAAAATCAGGCGCTGCGAATCCGTGACAGCGCCGCGACCCCGGAGGAGGGTCTGGCATCCTCCCTGGCACGGGAGCTCGCCTTCCTTGCCAGCCATACGGTGCATCATCTGGCGCTGATCGCGCTGCTCGCGGAATGGCAGGGGGAGCCACCGCCCGAGCATTTCGGTGTGGCGCCGAGCACCCTGGAACACCGGCAGGGCCAGAGCATCGGCGCCTGAGCCCGGCCACTGGAAACCGCAGGCAGGAGGCAGAACATGGGCGTACCGCTGACCACCGGCGACCCGACCCTGGATCGCTATGGCCGGCACAGCCACTGGTTGCTGCGCGTGGCCATCACCGCAACCTTCCTCTACCAGGGCATCGACAAGTTTCTCGGCACCGGAATCACCGGCTTCGCGTCGGTCATGGGGCTGCCGGTGCTGATCGCGACCCTGGTGGCGCTGGCGGAGATCGGCGCCGGGCTGCTGGTGATCCTCGGCGCCTTCCTCGGCGGCTGGATCACCCGCCTCGGGGCCGCCATGGCGGTTCCCGTGCTGCTCGGCGCAATCTTCATGGAACACTGGGGCCAGTGGCATTTCATGGCCACGGCCACGCATCCCCTCGGCGGCATGCAGTTTCAGGTGACCCTGCTGCTGCTGGCACTCTATCTGATGATCCGCGGCAACGAGGTCTGAGGCCATTGGTGCCGTAGCGGAGGCAACCCGCGATGAGCGAACAGGACAAACAGCGACAGAAGCTTCTGAGCACCCTGTCCCGCAGCCTGGTCTACACCACCCCCCTTCTGGTGGCGGTCACCGGCGCCGCCGGCCTGCACGCAATCATCTCCGACGCCACCACCCAGGAGGGCTACTACATGCTCGCCACGGCCGAGGCGAGCGGCGAGGCTGAGGCCGGCGGGGAGGCCGAGGCCGCCGGGGAAGCCGAGGGCGAGGCTGCCGGGGAAGCCGCTGGAGAAGCGGAGTCTGCCGGAGAGGCGGAAGCCACCGGCGAGGCCGAGGCTGCCGGTGAAGCGGAGGCAGCCGGGGAAGCCGAAGCCGCCGGCGAAGCTGAGGCAGCGGGTGAAGCAGAGGCCGCCGGTGAGGCGGAGGCCCAGTAAGAGCGCTTCTGGTGCCGTGCCCGGGCCGAGGGAACGTGTCTGCCTGGCGGGACACGCTGTGAATACATCCCTGTGCGCTCCAAGGCGGCATCCATGCCGCCTAGGGTCCCGCCAGGCAGACACGTTCCCTCGGCCAGCACCGCGTTACGCGCGTCTCCCGCATGCCCCAATTCGGGCTTCTGCGGCGTCCTCTTTGAACGGTGGACAACCAGGACCGTGGCGGTCAGCGCCTGTACAACCCCGAGCGGTGACCCCAGGCGCGGATGTCGGCGAGCGCTTTGCGCTTGCCGACCTACCTCGGCTTCCCGCCCCTCTGGCCAAAAGCAGCCACCCAAGCGGGGAGGCGCGGGAGGCGGATCCCTCTTCGCCAGGGGATCCCTCGTCGCCGGAGATCCCCTCGTCTCTACCTGAGCCGTGCGGAGGCTCCCTTTTGACCCAACCCGACGACATCACACACGCAGCAGAAGATATTCCCGCTCCCAGGAGCTGATCACCCGGAAATAGGCGTCGTGCTCCGCGCGCTTGACCGCGAGATAGACGCGGGTGAAGCGCTCGCCGAGGACGTCCGCCAGGGCGTCGCAGGCCTCCAGGGCATCCAGGGCGCGGCCGAGCTCCGAGGGGAGATTGTGGCCGTGCTTGTAGGCGGAGCCCTGCAGCGGCGGGCGTGGCTCCAGCTGCTGGAGCATGCCCAGATAGCCGCAGGCCAGCGTCGCCGCCATGGCCAGATACGGGTTGGCATCCGCGCCGGCGAGGCGGTTCTCCACCCGGGTCGCCTCCGGATCGCCGTGGGGCACCCGCAGGCCCACCGTGCGGTTGTCGAAGCCCCACTCCGTATTGATCGGGGCTGCCAGGTTGCCGCTGCCCGGCGCGAGCCGGCGGTAGGAATTGATGTTCGGGGCAAGAAACGCCAGCGCCGCCGGGAGATAGCGCTGCAGGCCGCCCAGATAGTGCATGAACAGCCGACCCGGCCGCCCGCCCTCCTGGAACAGGTTCTCGCCGGTCTCCAGGCTCTCGAGGCTCTGGTGCAGATGCAGCGAGCTGCCCGGCTCGTTCTCCATCGGCTTGGCCATGAAGGTGGCGTACATGTCCGCGCGGAAGGCCACCTCGCGCAGCGTGCGCTTGAAGTAGAACACCGTATCCGCCAGGGCCAGCGGGTCACCGTGGCGGAAGTTGATCTCCATCTGCCCCGAGCCTTCCTCGTGGGTCAGTGTGTCGATCTCCAGCTGCTGGGCCTGGCACCACTCGTACATGCGCTCGAACAGCGGATCGAACTCGTTCACCGCATCGATGCTGTAGGACTGGTGCGCCACCTCCTGGCGCCCCGAGCGGCCCACCGGCGGCTCCAGCGGGTAGTCCGGATCCCGGTTCTTCTTGACCAGATAGAACTCCACCTCCGGCGCCACCACCGGCCGCCAGCCGCGCTCGGCGTAGAGCGCCAGCACCCGGCGCAGCACCTGGCGCGGGGCCAGGTCCACCGGCTCGCCGTCGAGGTAGTGGCAGTGATGGATCACCTGCGCGGTGGGCTCGACGGCCCAGGGCACCACCCGCAGGGTGTCCATGTCCGGGGCCAGGGCCATGTCGCGCTCGATGGGGTTCCAGATGCGCTCGTCGTCCTCGGGGTAGTCCCCGGTGGCGGTCTGGATGAAGATCGAGTCCGGCAGCCGCGGCTGGCCGCGCCCCAGATACTTGCGCGCGGGCATGATCTTGCCCTTGGCCGCGCCGGTCATGTCCGGGACCAGGCATTCCACCTCGACGATGCCGCGCTCCTCGAACCAGCGCCTTAGCTCGGATTCTCTGTCGTCGTCGCTCATGATCGATGATCACCTCGCCGGCCCCGCCGCAGCGGGGCCGGCCTAACCGACTGCCTCAGCGCTCCGCGGCTGCGGCCGCGGACCGGGCGCGACTCAGCGCGAGAGCACCTCGGACCAGATCTGCTGGAAGACCCGCAGATCCTCCCCCTGCAGGATCGGGATGAACTCGAGCCGGGCCATCTCCTCCTCGGTGGGCGTGGACGGCGGCTCCTGCAGCAGCGGCTCCAGCATGGGCAGCGCCGCCCGGTTGGGCGAGCTGTAGTAGGTCCAGTTCGACAGCTGGGCACCGATCTCGGCATCCAGGATGTAGTTGATGAAGGTGTGCGCGAGCTCCGGGTTGGGCGCCTCCGAGGGGATCACCATATTGTCCACCCAGATCTCCGCGCCCTCCTCGGGGATGATGTAGGACGTGTTGGCGTAGGCCTCCGGATCCTCGCTGCGGTAGTAGACGTAGTCGCCGTTGTAGGTCATGCCGGCGTGGATGACGCCGCGGGCGATCTGCTGCAGCTGCGGGGTGCCGTCCTCGAAGCCGGAGAAGTTGTCCCGCCGCTTGGTCTCCAGCAGCAGCCGCGCGGCCTCGGTCCACTGCTCACGGTCGGTGCAGCGGTAGCCGTGGCCGAGGTAGGCGCAGGCGGAGGCCACGGTCGGATTGCCCTCGCCGCCCATCAGCGCGAACGGCTGGTTCGGGTTGAGCTCGGGATCGAACAGGATCGACCAGCTCTCCGGGGCGTCCGGGATGGTGTCCGTGCGGTAGACGATGCCGGTGGTGCCCCACTGGTAGGCCGCCGAGTACTCGTTGCCCGGGTCGTAGCTCGGGTCCCGGAACTTCGGCGACAGATTGTCCATGTTGGGGATCTGCGAATGGTCCAGCGGCTGGATCAGGCCGCTGTCGACGAGCCGGGGGATGAAGTAGTTCGACGGCATCACCACGTCGTACTGGCTGGCGCCGCCGGCCTGCATCTTGGAGAACATCTCGGCGTTGGAGTTGAAGAAGTTCTCCACCACGTCGACGTCATACTCGGCCTCGAACTGCTCGATGATCTCCGGATCCATGTACTGGGACCAGTTGAAGATATAGAGCTTGCGTTCCTCGTCCTGGGCCACGGCGGTTCCGGCGGCGAGCAGGGCCGAGATGGCGGCGGCGACGGTTACGCTTGGGTATCGCATCGGGCAGGTCTCCTCATGGGGCGTTGCGGGAGTCATCGGGAAGAACCGGGTTTCACGCGCTGGGCGGCGAGCACCATGAGCGCAGCGGCGAATACCGCCAGGATCATGAGCGTGGAGACGGCGTTGATCTCCGGGGTCACGCCCTTCTTGATGGCGCTCCAGATGAAGATCGGCAGCGTCGCGCTCTCCGGGCCGGCGGTGAAGAAGCTGATCACGAAGTCGTCGATGGACAGGGTGAAGGCGAGGAAGAACCCCGCCACCAGCGCCGGACGCACGGTGGGCAGGATGAAATACCAGGCCCGTTGCGCGGGCGAGGCGTAGAGGTCCTGCACCGCCTCGAACAGGCTGGCATCGAGCCCCACCAGGCGCGAGTAGACCAGCAGCGCCACGAACGGGATCTGGAAGGTGACGTGGGCGATGATCATCGTGCCGAGGCCGGGGCCGAACAGGCCGATGAAGTCGTTCACCGTCACGAAGAACGTCATCTCGGAGATGCCGAAGACGATGTCCGGCATCACGATCGGCAGATACACCAGCCAGATCAGCCAGCCGAGCTTCAGATGGCGGTGGCGGTACATGCCGTAACCCAGCACCGCGCCCAGCGCCGTGGCGATGAGCGAGGAGGTCACCGCCAGCACAAGGCTGTTCCAGGCCGCGCTGGTGATCTGCTCGTTGCCGAACAGCCGCCCGTACCAGCGCAGCGAGAAGCCGGCGAAGGAGGCCGAGCTGTTCGCCGAGTTGAAGGAGAAGAACACCACCACGGCGAGCGGGGCGTACAGGAAGACCAGCACCGCGTACCAGAACCCCCGCAGGCCCCGCTGCAGCCGCCCGCGCCTCACAGCACCACCTCCTCGCCGCCGCCGAGCCGCCGGCCGAGACGGCGGAGCACCTGCAGGCCGATGAGCGTGGCCGCGATCATCAGCAGCGCTCCCGCCGCCCCCAGCGGCCAGTTGGAGCCGCCGGAGAACTGCCTCGCCACCAGGTTGCCCAGCATGTAGGAGTTGCCGCCGCCGAGGAGCTCGGGAATGACGTACATGCCGAAGGCCGGGATCGACACCAGCACCACCCCGGCCATGAGCCCGGGCAGGGTCTGGGGCAGCACCGCATGGCGGAAGACGTCCACCGGCCGCGCGTAGAGGTCGCTGGCGGCCTCCACCTGGGCATGGTCCAGCTTCTCGAAGGCGGCGTAGAGCGGCAGCACCATGAACGGCAGGAAGTTGTACACAAGCCCCAGCACCACCGCGAAGCGCGAGGGGAACAGCCCGAGCTCCGGGGCAACGAAGCCGAGGAATGCCGCCGCATCCGCCAGCGGGGTATCCGGCGCCAGCAGATTCATCCAGCCGAAGGTGCGGATCACCTGGTTGGTCCAGGACGGCACCACCACCAGCAGCAGCAGGATGGGGCGGCGCTCCGGCGGGAAGGTGGTGATGAAGTAGGCGATCGGATAGGCGATCACCGTCACCAGCGCCGTCGCCAGCACCGTCTGCCAGAGCGAGCGCAGCAGGGTGTAGAGATTCCCCGGGCTCCAGCCGAGGAAGCCGAAGCCGGCGAGCTCCCGGAACGCCTCGAGGCTCGGCGGCGGTGTCGGCAGGCCGTAGGGCCCGGCCGACAGGAAGGCGATGGTCACGAGATAGATGCTCGGCAGCACCAGAAAGAAGCCGATCCACGCCGCCGCCGGGGCCACGGTGAGCAGCAGCGCGCGCGGTGGCAGTCGGGAGCCCGCGGCCATGGGCTAGCCCTCGCCCCCGTCCTGGCCGAGCAGCCGGACGTCGCTGCTGGCCACACCCAGCGTCACCCGCTCACCGACGCCGTAGAGCCCCTGGCCCCGGTTGTGGCGGATCAGGGTCACCCGCTCGCCGTCGCAGTCCACCTGGTACTCGGCCACGCTGCCGCGGTAGAGGCGCTCCACCACCTCGCCGGCGAAGCGGTTCTCCGCGCCCTCCGCGGCGGGGCCGATATCCAGCGTCTCAGGGCGCAGCAGCGCGTGCCGGCCCTCGCCGGCCACCGGCGCGGCCAGGGTGACGAAGGGCAGCGCCACGCCGCCATCGCTGCGCCGCTCCGCGGGAAACAGGTTGCTGTGGCCCATGAAGCGGGCGACGAAGAGATTCGCCGGCTGCTCGTAGACGGCCTGGGGCGAGCCTACCTGCTGCACGCGCCCGGCCTGCAGCACGGCCAGGCGGTCGCTCATGACCATCGCCTCCTGCTGATCGTGGGTCACGAAGACGAAGGTCATGCCCACACGGCGCTGCAGGCGCAGCAGCTCCACCTGCAACTCGCCGCGCAGCCCGGCGTCCAGCGCCGAGAGGGGCTCGTCCAGCAGCAGCACGTCGGGCTCGTTGATCAGCGCCCGGGCCAGGGCCACGCGCTGGCTCTGGCCGCCGGAGAGCTGGCCGACGCGCCGGCCGAGCAGCTCGCGGATGCGGATCAGCTCGGCGATCTCCGTCACCCGGCGCTCCCGCTCCGCCCGCGGCTGCCCCCGCATGCGCAGGCCGAAGCCGATGTTCTCGGCGACATCGAGATGCGGGAACAGGGCGTAGGACTGGAACACGGTGTTGACGCTGCGCCGGTGAGGCGGAATGTCGGTCACCGGTGCGCCGCCAACACTGACGGTACCGGCGTCGGCATGCTCGAGGCCGGCGAGGATGCGCAGGAGCGTGGTCTTGCCGCAACCTGAGGGGCCGAGCAGGGTGAAGAACTCGCCGGCCTCGATGGCGAGGTCGACCCCGTCCAGCGCCACGGCGTCCGCCCCGAACTGCTTGCGCAGCCCCTCGAGGCGAATGCTGGAGGCCGCGCGCCGGGCCGTACGTGCCGGTTCCGCGGTGGCCTCGTCGACGGTCCGCGCCGCGACCTCTTGCGTCTCCGCTCTCATGCGCCGTCATCCTCCCTCATGCCGGGGTATCGTCGCAGCGCGCCGCCCCTCACGCGAGACCTCATAGCCGGTCCCGCAGCCGGTAGAAGTTCGTGGCCAGCACCAGCAGCGGCGTGCGCAGCCGCTCGCCCCCCGGAAAGCGCCGGTGCCGGACGCGGGCGAAGCGATCGAAGCGCTCTGCCTGCCCGCCGATGGCCTCGGCCAGCAGCTTCCCCGCAAGCCCCGCCAGCGCCATGCCCTGGCCGGAGTAGCCCTGGGCATAGTAGACGCTGTCGCCGATACGGCCGAAGTCCGGCGCCCGGTTCAGCGTGATGCCAACCCGCCCGCCCCAGCAGTACTCCGCAGGCACGCCGGCGATGGCCGGAAACAGGCCGGCGAGCTTCGCGACGAGGCGGTCCTGCAGCCGCTCCGGGTCGCGGCCGTTGTAGCTCACCTCGCCGCCGAACAGCAGCCGCCGGTCGGTTGAGAGGCGGTAGTAGTCGAGCACGAAGTTGGCGTCCGACACCGCGTCGCCACCGGGCAGGGTCTGCGCGACCTGCGCCTCGTCCAGCGGGGCGGTGGCGAGCACATAGTTGCCCACCGGCATGAGCCGCCCACGCAGCTCGGGGGCGAGCTCCGCGCCCAGGTAGGCGTTGCCCGCCAGCACCACGAAGTCGGCCTCCACCCGGCCCCGCTCGGTCTCCACCACCGCCGGGCGCCCCGGCCGCAGACGCCGCGCGGCGGTGCCTTCGTGCAGCCTGGCCCCCGCGGCCACCGCCGCCCGGGCAAGCCCCAGCGTGTAGTTCAGCGGATGCAGATGGACCGCCCCCGGCTCCCGGAGGCCGCCGATGTAGCGCTCGGTGCGCACCCGCTCGCGCAGGGCTTCCCGGTCCAGCCACTCGGGCTCGTCGTAGCCGTACTCCCGCGCCAGCGTGGCCTGCAGGTCGGCAAGCTCGCGCAGATGGCGCGGCTTGATGGCGGCATGCACCGCGCCGAAGCGAAGGTCGCAGGGGATCTCGTGCCGGCGCACACGCTCGATGGTGAGCGCCACGGCCTCGCGGGTCATCGCGAACACCTCGCGGGCCCCTTCCCGGCCGATGGCCTGAGCGACCACGCCCAGGTCCGTACCGAGCCCCGGCAGCACCTGGCCGCCGCTGCGCCCGGAGGCGCCCCAACCGATGCGCTCGGCCTCCAGGAGCACCACGCGGTAGCCCCGCTCGGCGAGATGCAGCGCCGCCGAGCAGCCGGTGATGCCGCCGCCGACTACGCAGACATCCGTCCGCACGCTGCCGGACAGCGGCCCCTCGGCCTGCGGATCGACGCGACGCGTGGCCTCGTAGTACGAGCGCTCTTCGAAGCTCATGCCGCGGCGCTCCCTGGGGCACTCCGGGGATTCTGCCTACGTACCGGCCTCGGGCAGCGCCACGCGGCGGCTCGCATCAGCGCTGGCAGTGCGGGGCGGGGTGGGAGCGCCCGGGACCCTCTGCGGCAGGGATGCCGCAGTGGAGCCTCCAGGGATGGATTCACGGCGTGTCCCGGGCGCTCCCACCCCGTCCCGCACCGGGCACGGCCAATACTTCGATCGCGGGCTCGCGGCGAAATGGCTGCATCCGCAACTCGATTGCCCGGGATCACGCCCGGGTGCAACATAAAGCGATCACAGGCGGGGCCCGGACGCTCCGCACCGGACAATGGATCAGGGGGCGCAAGACCATGACCGAGCAGGCACACAACCTCACCGAACCCCAGGCGGCGGCGGAGCTGCCCGCGTACTGGATGCCCTTCACCGCGAATCGCGCCTTCGCCCGCGACCCGCTCATGGTCGAGCGGGCCGAGGGCAACTACCTGATCACCCCCGAGGGGCAGCGCGTGTTCGACGCCAGTGCCGGGCTCTGGTGCACTGGCGCCGGCCACAACCGCCCGGAGATCCGCGACGCCGTGGCCGCGCAGCTCGGCACGCTGGACTACGCGCCGGCGTTCCAGTTCGGTCATCCGCTCGCCTTCCGCCTCGCCGAGCGACTGCGCTCGCTCGCCCCGGACCCGCTGGACTATGCCTTCTTCTGCAACTCCGGCTCGGAGGCGGCGGATACCGCCATCAAGATGGCCCGGGCCTACTGGCGCATGCACGGCCGGGCCTCGAAGACCAAGGTCATCGGCCGTGCCCGCGGCTACCACGGCATGAATGTGGGCGGCACCAGCGTCGGCGGCATCAACGCCAACCGCAAGCACTACGGCGCGCTGATGGACACCGACCACCTGCCGCACACGCTGCTGCCGGAGGCCGCCTTCAGCCGCGGCCAGCCGGAGACGGGCGCGCATCTCGCCGACGAGCTGCTGCGGCTCATCGACCTGCACGACGCCTCCAATATCGCCGCCGTCATGGTCGAGCCGTTCGCCGGCTCCACCGGCGTGCTGGTGCCGCCGGTGGGCTACCTCGAGCGGCTGCGCGAGATCTGTTCGGCCCACGATATCCTGCTTATCTTCGACGAGGTGATCACCGGCTTCGGCCGCGTCGGCGAGATGTTCGCCGCCGAGCGCTTCGGCGTCGTCCCCGACCTGATGACGCTGGCCAAGCAGATCACCAACGGCGCGCTGCCGCTGGGGGCGGTCATGGCGAGCCGGGAGATCCACACCGCCTTCATGGCGCAGGACCTGCCGGAGCATGCCATCGAATTCCCCCATGGCTACACCTACTCGGGGCATCCGGTGGCCTGCGCGGCGGCCATGGCGAGCCTGGACATCATCGAGAACGACGGCCTGGTGGCGCGGGGCCGGGAGCTCGCCCCGGTGCTGGAGGCCCAGCTGCACGCCCGGCGCGGCGCGCCGCACGTTACCGACATCCGCAACCTCGGGCTCGCCGGCGCCATCCAGCTCGCGCCGCGGGACGGCGACGCGACCATCCGGCCGCGGGAGGCGGCCCTCGATCTCTGGCACCGGGGCTTCTACGTGCGCTTCGGTGGCGACACGCTGCAGTTCACGCCGCCCTACACCAGCACCCGCGAGGAGCTGGAGGCGCTGGGCGAGGCCGTGGGCCAGGCCCTGGCGCGACTGCGCTAGGCGAGCGCCGGCTGACTCGCGGAAATCCCTCACCCCATCGCCATCCAGGTGGTCTTGAGCTCGGTGTACTTGTCGATGGCGTGCAGGGACTTGTCGCGGCCGATGCCGGACTGCTTGTAGCCACCGAAGGGCACGGTGATGTCGTCCGCGTCGTAGCAGTTGACCCACACCATGCCCGCCCGCAGGCCCCGGCTGACCCGGTGCGCGGTGCGGATATCCCGGGTCCAGACGCCGGCGGCCAGGCCGTAGTGGGTGTCGTTGGCGACGGCCACAGCCTCCTCGGCATCGTCCACGGTGATCACGGCGAGCACCGGCCCGAAGATCTCCTCGCGAGCGATGCGCATGCGGTTGCCGACGCCGTCGAACACCGTCGGCTCGATGAAGAAGCCCCCGCTGTCCTCGCGCACCCGGCGCCCGCCCACGGCGATGCGGGCCCCCTCGGCGGTGCCCTCGCGGATGTAGTCGAGCACCCGCTGCATCTGGCCCTCGTCCACCATGGCGCCGAGCCGCGTGGCGGGATCCAGCGGATCTCCCGGGGTGAAGCGTTCCGCCTCCGCCACCAGGCGCTCGAGCAGCGCATCGCGCACGCCGCGCTCGACGATCAGACGCGAGCCGGCAGTGCACACCTCGCCCTGGTTGAAGAAGATCCCGTTGGCTGCGGCCCGGGCGGCGGCGTCCAGGTCCGGGGCGTCAGCGAGCACGATGTGCGGCGACTTGCCCCCGCACTCGAGCCAGACGCGCTTCATGTTCGAGCGCCCGGAATACTCCAGGAAGCGCTTGCCCACCGCGGTGGAGCCGGTGAAGGCGAGACAGTCGACGTCGTTATGCAGCCCCAGGGCCTGACCGGTGGTGGGCCCGTCCCCGGGCAGGACGTTCAGCACCCCCGCCGGCAGCCCCGCCGTCACCGCCAGCTCAGCGAGGCGCAGGGCCGACAGCGGGCTCTGCTCGGCGGGCTTGAGCACCACCGAGTTGCCCGCGGCAAGCGCCGGTGCCAGCTTCCAGGTGGCCATCAGCAGCGGGAAGTTCCAGGGCACGACCGCCGCCACCACGCCCACGGGCTCGCGGGTCACCGTCGCCAGCACGTCGTCGGCGGTTGGCGCCACCTCGCCCTGGAGCTTGTCGACGGCCTCGGCGTAGTACTGGAAGCAGGCGGCCACGTTGGGCACATCCACGCCGCCGGAGAGTGCTACCGGCTTGCCCATGTCCAGCGTCTCCAGCGCCGCGAGCTCGGCGGCATGCTCGCGGATGAGCCCGGCGAAGCGCAGCAGCACCGCCTTGCGCGCCGACGGCGGCTGCCCGGCCCAGCGCCGATCCTCGAAGGCGCGGCGCGCCGCCGCGACGGCAGCGTCGACGTCGTCCTCGCTGGCCAGGGCCACCTCGGCCAGTACCGCACCGGTGGCCGGGTTGACGGTGGCGAAGCGCTCGTCGCTCGCCGGTTTCCGGGGCTCGCCGTCGATGAACGGCCACGTGCGCGGGGTGAGGGCGTCGGCGGTTCGCTGCCACTCGGCGCGGGTGGTCGGCAGGTCCATGGCACTCTCCTTGGGCCCGTTCCCGGCCGCCCCGGATGGGCGTGCGGGACCTTTGCGGGCGTCGCGAGTTTGTGATCACAATAGAAGCGCCGCAGGGGCGGCGCAAGCTCAGGGCGGGAGGACGGCGATGGGTACGTGGCCGCGGGTGGGCATTCCGGTGGACGTCAAGCGCATCGGCGACGCCGCGTTTCACGCCGTCGGCGAGAAGTATCTGGCCGCGGTGGCGCACGTCACCGGGGCTCTGCCGCTGCTGCTGCCCGCGCTGGGGCGCGGCGAGGAGGGGGCCGACCTCGGCGGGCAGTTCAAGCCGGATGATCTGCTGGACGGGCTGGACGGGCTGTTCCTCACCGGCAGCCACTCCAACATCGAACCGCGGCACTGGGGCGAGAGCGGTGACGAGCCCGCCGCCGACCCACAGCGCGACGCCACCACGCTGCCCCTGGTGCGCAGCGCCATCGGCCGCGACCTGCCGGTGCTCGCCGTCTGCCGGGGCCTGCAGGAGCTCAATGTCGCCCTCGGCGGCAGCCTCCACCGGGCGGTGCACACGCGGGAGGGCTACGACGACCACCGCGAGGATGGCGCGCGTCCCCGGGCCGAGCGCTATGGCCCGGCCCACCCGGTCACCCTCACGGTGGACGGCCTGCTGCAGCGGATCACCGGCGCGGCCGAGCTCACGGTCAACTCCCTGCATGGCCAGGGCGTGCAGCGCCTCGGCCGCGGCCTGGTGGTGGAGGCCCGCGCGCCGGACGGCCTGGTGGAGGCCGTGCACCTGCCCGGCGCCCGTTTCGTCGTCGGCGTGCAGTGGCACCCGGAGTGGGACGCCCCCACCAACCCCGCCTCCCGCGCCCTGTTCGAGGCCTTCGGCGACGCCGTGCGCGCCTACGCCGCCGACCGGAAGCAGCTGCCGCAGCGCATGCCCGAGGCGTAGCGTCAGTGCGACGCGGGGACTACTAATCGTATCGGAAGTATTATCAGGTCTCAGGGCCCCGGAGCGGGCCTGACAATACTTCCGATACGATCAGTAAACACAACGACACAACGGACACCACGGAACACAACGTGGAGAGGCGGAAGCGTCCTCTCTCGTCTTTCATTCAAGTCCCTCTTATCGTTGTGGCCGTTGTGTCGTTGTGTTTGCGAATCGGGTCGCATTGGCCGCTTCGCCCGATGCGCACCCGCGCACACCCTTACCCCTCACGGTCCAGAGTCTTCCAGTCGGCCTCGGTGATGGAGCCCAGGCCCTCGCGGATGTCGGCCTCCAGGGCGAAGCGCAGGGCGGCGACGTCGCCGCGTTCGATGGCGCGGAGGGCCTCCACGTGGCGGTCGATGACATAGTCGACGCCGATGTGGGCGAGCACCAGGCGCAGGAACGGGCTGAACTGCAGCCACAGGCTCTCCAGTAGCGGCCGCACCACCGCTCCGGGCTGCTCCACGCCGCAGAGCATGTAGTGGAATTCCCGGTGATGGCCCAGATACGCGGTGACGTCGCCGGCAGCGATGGCCTCGTCCACCGCCGCGTTCAGCGCCCACAGCCGCTGCAGCCGGGCCCCGTCCTGCAGCGGCAGGCTGCGCTCGGCGGCCATCACCTCCAGCGAGGCGCGCACCGCGCAGAGCTCGTCCAGCTTCGCCGGCGTCATGCGCGGCACGCTGACCCGACGGTTGCCGTGGGCCACCAGCGCGCGCTCCGCCACCAGCCGGCGGATCGCCTCGCGCACCGGAGTCAGGCTCGTGCCCAGCATCCCGGCGATGCCGCGCAGGGTGACGCTGCGCCCGGGCACGAAGTGGCCGCCGAGAATGGCCGCCCGCAGCTGGCGGTAGACCCATTCCTGCCGGGTCAGGCCGCTAGCCTGCGCGTCCGTGTCGGGCAGCGTCACCGGCAGCCGGAACACGGGTATCTCCGTCGCCGCGCCCACCGGCGCGGAATGCATGCCGGGACTCTGCACCGTGTCTTCCTCGCTCGGCCTGCCCTGCCGGCGCGGACGACCCGCGCCACCGCCGCTTGCAGGCGCCCTGCCATCAGGCTAGCGTGTGATCACAAATACGACCAGCACGCCGGCGCGGCGGGGGTGCAGCATGAACGAGCAGGGCACGCGCCGCGTGCAGCAGGACGAGGCGGCCGCCTTCCTCGAGCGGCATCCGGATACCGCCTTCATCGAGACCATGCTGGTGGACCTCAACGGCATTCCGCGGGGCAAACGCGTGCCGGTGAGCGCGCTGCGCCGGGTCTACGACAGCGGCATCAACCTGCCCGCCTCCACGGTGGTGCTGGACGTCTGGGGGCGCGACGTCGAGGCCTCAGGGCTGATCTTCGAGACCGGGGACGCCGACCACCCCTGCTGGCCGGTACCGGGCAGCCTCCGCCCGCTGCCATGGGGGCGCCGCCACGGCGCCTCGCTGCTGCTGCGCATGGACACGCCGGCGGGCGAGCCCTTCGCGGGGGACCCGCGGAACGTGCTCGCCGCGGTGCTCGCGCGCTTCCGTGCCGAGGGGCTGACGCCGGTGGTGGCCACCGAGCTCGAGTTCCGGCTGTTTCAGGAGGGCACCGGCGAGGACGGCCTGCCGCGGCCGCCGGAGCAGCTCCACCGCCACGGCAACCTGTCCCAGCTCTACGGGCTCGACGAGCTGGACGGTCTCGAGGCGCTGCTGGTGGACATCGAGCAGGCCTGCGCCGCCCAGGGCCTGCCCACGGACACGATCATCGCCGAGTCCGAGGACGGGCAGTACGAGATCAACCTGCGCCACGTACCCGACGCCCTGCTCGCCGCCGATCAGGCGGTGCTGCTGAAGCGCACCATCAAGGCGGTGGCGCGCCGGCACGGGCTGATCGCGAGCTTCATGGCCAAGCCGTTCGGCGAGCAGGCAGGCAACGGCCTGCACGTCCACGTGAGCCTGCTGGACGAATCCGGGCGCAACGTCTTCGCCGGCGAGGCGGGCGACCGGCGGCTGCTGCAGGCGGTGGCCGGGCTCACCGCCACCATGCACGAGGCCACCGCGGTGTTCGCCCCCCACGCCAACTCGTTCCGCCGCTTCCAGCCGGCCGCCCACGTGCCGCTGGCGCCCACCTGGGGGCGGGACAACCGCACCACGGCGCTGCGCATCCCCCTCGGCCGCCCCGAGGCGCGCCGGGTCGAGCATCGGGTGGCCGGGGCCGACGCCAATCCGTATCTGGTGCTCGCCGCAGTCCTCGGCGGCGTCCATCACGGCCTGAGCCGTGAGCTCACCCCGCCGCCGGAGACCGAGGGCAACGCCTATGCCCAGCATGCCCCGACCCTGCCGGATGACTGGGGCGCGGCCCTGGCCGCCTTCGAGGGCTCGGCCTTCATCGCCGACTACCTTGGGCCGCTCTGCCAGCGCCTGTTCAGCGCCTGCAAGCGCCAGGAGCGCGAGCATTTCCAGCGCTGCGTGCCCCGCGTCGAATACGAGGCCTACCTCGGCACCATCTGACCCAGGAGACCGGATGAGCAGTACGCCGCACTCGCAACATGCGCCGTCCTATTACGCCGCCACCTGTAACGACTCGCGCTACCGCCCGCCGCTGGAGGGCAGCACCGAGTCCGATGTCTGCGTGGTCGGCGCCGGCTTCTCCGGGCTCGCCACGGCCCTGCACCTGGCCGAGCGGGGTTACCGGGTGGTCGTGCTGGAGGCGCAGCGCATCGCCTGGGGCGCGAGCGGACGCAATGGCGGCCAGCTGGTCAACGGCTACAGCCGGGATCTGGACGTCATCGAGCGCCGCTACGGACGCGACGCCGCGGACGCCCTCGGCGGCATGGCCTTCGAGGGCGGCGGTATCATCCGCGAGTGGATCGACCGCTACGGCATCGACTGCGACTACCGGGAGGGCGGCGTCGCCGCGGCGCTGAACCGCCGCCAGCTCGCCGAGCTGGAGGCCATGGTCCCCGGCTGGGAGCGCCACGGCCATTCCGGCCTGGAGCTGCTGGACGAGCGAACCATCCGCGACCACGTCAACACGGACCTCTACGTCGGCGGCCTGCTGGACCGCTGGGGCGGCCACGTCCATCCGCTGAACCTCGCACTGGGCGAGGCCGCCGCGATCGAGGGCCTCGGCGGGCGTCTTTTCGAGGACTCGCCGGTGGTGCGCGTCACCGGCGGCGAGCGCCCCGAGGTGCTTACCGGCCAGGGCGCCGTGCGCGCCGATCACATCGTGCTCTGCGGCAACGCCTACCTCGGCGCCACGGTGCCCGCGTTGCGGGACAAGGTCATGCCCGTCTCCACCCAGGTCATCGCCACCGAGCCCCTGGGCGAGGCCACCGTTCGGCGGCTGATGCCGAGTGGCGCCTGTGTCGAGGACTGCAACTACATGCTCGACTACTACCGCATGACCGCGGACCACCGCCTGCTGTTCGGCGGCGGGACGGTATACGGCGGCCGGGAGCCCGGTGACATCGCCGCGAGGCTCCGACCGCACGTCCGCCGAACCTTCCCGGAGCTCGGCGACGTGCGCTTCGACTACGCCTGGAGCGGCAATTTCGCCCTGACGCTGACCCGCATCCCGCACCTCGGCCGGCTGCCGGACGGGGTCTGGTTCACCCACGGCTACAGCGGCCACGGCGTCACCACCACGCACCTGGCAGGGCGGCTGCTGGCCGAGGCGATAGACGGCGAGACCGAGCGCTTCGAGGCCTTCGCCCGCCTGCGCAACATACCCTTCCCCGGCGGCCGCCTCCTGCGGGTGCCGCTCACGGCCATGGGGGCGTGGTACTACCAGCTGCGGGACCGCCTCGGACTGTGAGCGCCCGGGCGGAGTGGCAAGTGGCAAATGGTAAGTTGCAAGCAGAGCAGTAAGCGGCCAGCGCTCACCGACTGGCGCGCTCCGGCCCTCTAGGGATTCGTCTGCTGGCGCATCGGGTGCCGCCGATGACGGTCTCTGGCCTCCGTCTCGCTTGCAACTTGCCACTTGCAACTTGCCACTTGGATGACTACGGAAACGCTGACCGGCATCGGATAATCGTGACGCAAGAATCGGACCCCAAGATGCCCCACCCCAAAGGCGACCAGGCCTTCCGCAACCCCGACCTGCACGGCCGCTGGCCGGAGATGACCTATGGCGGGGCGCTGAGCTTTCTGCGGCGGCGCTATACCCGGGATCTGCGCGGCGTGGACGTGGCGGTGACGGGGATTCCACTCGACATCACTACCAGTTACCGGCCCGGGGCACGGCTGGGGCCGGCGGCGGTGCGGGCCGCGTCCGCCCAGCTGGCCGAGCTGCCCGCCTTCCCGTGGGGCTTCGACCCCTTCGAGCGCCTCGCCGTCGTGGACTACGGGGACTGCTACCTCGACTTCGGCCATCCGGAGCGAATCCCGGAGGCGATTACCGCCCACGCAAGGGAGATCCTCGCGGGCGGCGCCAGGCTGCTCAGCCTCGGCGGTGACCACTTCAGCACCTATCCGCTGCTGCGCGCCCACGCCGAGCGGCACGGCCCGCTGGCCCTGCTGCAGTTCGACGCCCACCCGGACACCTGGCCCGACGACGGCCACCGCCTGGACCACGGCACCATGTTCCGCCGGGCGGCCGAGGAGGGGATCATCGACGTCGACCATTCCGTACAGGTGGGCATCCGCACCCACGCCGAGCCCATGGGCTTCACCGTGCTGGACGCCCCCTGGGTGCACGACGCCGGCCCGCGCGAGACCATCCGCCGCATTCGCGACGCCGTCGCAGGGAAACCGGTCTACCTTACCTTCGACATCGACTGCCTGGACCCCGGCTGCGCCCCCGGCACGGGCACGCCGGTTCCCGGCGGGCTCTCCAGCGCCCAGGCGCTGGCCATCATGCGCGGCCTTGCGGGCGTGGACTTCATCGGCATGGACGTGGTCGAGGTCGCCCCACCCTACGACACCGCCGGCATCACCGCCCTCGCCGCCGCCCACCTCGCCCACGACTGGCTCTGCCTGCTCGCTTCCCGGCGCTGAACGAACAGCCGCTGGGGGCGTGAGCGAACCGGGGATTGAACACAACGACACAACGGACACAACGGTTCACAACGGAAGAAGGGATCTGATTAGTCAGGAAATCTGATTCTCGTTGTGAACCGTTGTGCCCGTTGTGTCGTTGTGTTTAGTCCCAGCTTGTTCGCGCTGGTCAGCGCCGTGACGCCTGGTTATCCGCACCGGCAGGAACGAACGAGATGGCGCTGCCCTCGCCGCGGGGGTCGCTGGCGGCGCGGGTGGTGCCGTCGGGGTGGATGAGGATCGCCTGCATGTTGCCGTAGCGCCGGCCGACCGGCTCCAGCGTATGGCCGCGCTCGCGCAGGCGGGCCGCCAGCACCGCCGAGAACGCGCCGGGCTCGTGCTGGATCGCGTCCGGCAGGTACTGGTGGTGGTAGCGCGGCGCGGCCACCCACGCCGCCGGCGGCTCGTCGGCCTCGAAGGCGAGCAGGCCCAGCAGCACCATGGTGATGATGCGGCTGCCCCCCGGCGTGCCGAGCACCGCCACCCGGCCGTCCGCCGCCTCGGCGAAGGTCGGCGTCATGCTCGACAGCGGCCGTTTGCCCGGCTCTATGCGGTTGGCCTCGCCGCCCACCAGCCCGTAAGCGTTTGCGGTGCCGGGGCGCTTGGCGAAGTCGTCCATTTCGTCGTTCAGCAGCACGCCGGTGCTGCCGGCAACGAAGCCGCTGCCGAAGGGGTAGTTGATGGACAGGGTAGCCGCGACGCGGTTGCCCTCGGCATCCACGATGGACAGATGCGTGGTGTCCCGCCCCCGGCCGGCCAGCGGCGAGGAGCCCAGCTCGCCGCTCGGCGTCGCCCGGTCCGGGTCGATGCCCGCCCGCAGGCTGCGCGCATAGGCCGGCGCCGTGAGCTCGGCCACCGGCACGTCGGCAAAGTCCGGGTCACCCAGGAAGGCGGCGCGGTCCCGATAGGCCCGGCGCATGGCCTCGACCGCGAGATGGATACGGGCGGCCGCTTCCATGCCGGCCAGGTCGTAGCCCTCGAGGATCCCGAGCATGGTGGCAAGCCCCACGCCCCCGGCGGACGGGAGCGCTGCCGCCTGCACGGCGAGGTCGCGGTAATCGAAGGCCACCGCCTGCCGCTCCACGACCTCGTAGCCGCGCAGGTCCTCCAACGTCCACATGCCACCGGCCTCCCGCACCGAGCGCACCAGCTCCCGTGCCACGGGCCCGGTGTAGAAGCCCTCGTGCCCCGCCTGCGCCAGCGCCCTCAGGGTGCGCGCCAGAGCCGGCTGGCGCAGGACCCAGCCGGCCTCGGGCACAGCGCCATCATCGAGATAGGTGGCCGCAGCCCGGGCGTGCTCCCGGAGCACGTCGAGCCGGAAGCCCGCCCGGGCCACGTAGGCCTCGCCCACCGGGAAGCCGCCCCAGGCATGACGGATGGCCGGGGCCAGGCTGCGCGCAAGCGGCAGGCGGCCGTACCGCTCAGCGATGTGCACCAGCGCCGCCGGCTCGCCGGGGATGCCCGCCGCCAGCGGCCCGTTCAGCGATGCGCCCGGAATGGGCTCGCCATCGCTGTCCAGATACATGTCGGCCGTCGCCGCCCCGGGCGCCGCCTCGCGCCCGTCCACCATCACCGTGCGGCCGCTGCCGGCCTGGTGCAGCAGCCAGAAGCCACCGCCCCCCAGCCCGGAGCCGAAGGGCTCCACCACCGCCAGCGCCGCACTCGCCGCCACTGCAGCATCAAAAGCGTTGCCTCCGGCATCCAGGATCTCCCGCGCGGCCTCGGTGGCCAGCGGATGGGCAGTGGCCACTGCCGCCTCGCGGGACAGCGCACTGGCGGGACCCAACAGCAGCAGCAGGGAGACAAGCAGCAGGATTCGGCGCATGACGGCCTCCTGGTGGGCTGGGGAATTGACCCTATGTAACCTCTACCTGACTTCCGATCGCGTGGCGAGGGTGGCTCCGCGTGGCCGCTGGCAGATTGGCGGCCGTGCCCAGTGCGCGACGGGGCAGGTGTGGGCGGGACACGCCGTGAATACGTCCGTGTAGGCTCGTAGGCGAGGTCCATCTCGCCTACGGTCCCGCCCACACCTGCCCCGCCACGCACCGCCGCCGCCAGTTTCCGATTCCGCGAAGGCTCGGCCAACATCACCCGCGGAACGGCCACCATTGCGTGGCGTGCGCGGGTGGGGTGACAGCGAACGGGACCGTAGGCGAGAGGGACCTCGCCTACGAGCTTCCAGGGATGGATTCACAGCGTGTCCCGTTCGCTGTCACCCCACCCGTGCACCAGGCACCGGCCGGTGCGATACCGCGGCGTCGCGGGCTAGCCTTCAGGGCGCAGCCGCTTCTGCAACGCTTCCTGCACCACGGGGTGGACGAAGCGGCTGACATCGCCGCCGAGGGCGGCCACCTCGCGCACCAGACTCGAGGAGATATAGGCGTACTGCTCCGCGGGAGTGAGAAAGACCGTCTCCACCCGCGGCACCAGCTGGCGGTTCATGCTGGCGAGCTGGAACTCGTACTCGAAATCCGACACCGCCCGCAGCCCGCGCAGGATCACCTGGGCACCCTGACGGTCGACGAAATCCGCCAGCAGGCTGTCGAAGCTCATCACCTCAACGTTGGGAATGGTGCCCACCACTCGCCGTGCCTGCTCCACGCGCTCGTCCAGCTCGAATGCCGGGCGCTTGCTCGGGCTCGGGTAGCCTGCCACCGCCACGATCAGGCGGTCGAAGAGCTTGGAGGCCCGTTCCACCAGATCGCTGTGGCCATTGGTGATCGGGTCGAACGTACCCGGATAGACGGCGACAATCGCCATGCGCTCCCCTCCCCCAGTGCGCCACTAGCCCGTGAACCCTGTCGCAACAGGGGCCCGCCATCGCGGTCGCCCCGCGCGCGACTGCACGATGCATTGCAGCATGGTAGGGATGCCCGCCGCCGCGTGCCAGTACCCGCCGCCGCGAATCGGTGATAGCGGCTCAGCTCAGGCGCGAGAGCAGGGCATAGCGCACGGTCCCGGACCGGCGCTCCCGCTGCACGGTCCAACCCGGCGGCGGCAGCGGCCAGGGCGCGTGCCGATCGGCCTCGACGTAGACCCGGGGATCGTCGGCGAGCCAGTCACCGGCCAGTACGGTGGGGAGGGTTTCCGCCAGCAGATCCGAGCGGAAGGGCGGATCCAGGAACACCAGATCGAACGCCGCCGGCGGCCCGGTCAGGAAGCGCCGCGCATCCGCCGTCACGACCCGGGCACGCTGCCCCGCCTCCAGCGCCACCAGGGTCGCCCGCAGGCCTTCGGCGACCCGCCGCGAGCGCTCCACGAACACTGCCTCCGCCGCCCCTCGGGACAGGGCCTCAAGGCCGAGGGCCCCGGTCCCGGCGAAGAGATCCAGCACACGGGCGCCCTCGATGCGCCCCTGGAGCCAGTTGAACAGCGTCTCGCGGTTGCGGTCCGCGGTGGGACGCAGGCCGCCGGCGCTCGGGACGGTCAGCCGCCGGCCGCCCCACTCCCCCCCGATGATCCGCAACCGCCCGCCCATCTCACTCGTCGGCGGCGACGCCGATCACGTCCTCCGGCCCCACCAGCACGGTGATCATCCGGTCGGGATGGATGTGCTCGCGCAGCGCGGCCCGCACGGTGTCCGCCTCCAGCGAGCCGATGCGCTCGACGAAACGGCGGAGGTAGTCCTCCGGCAGGTCGTGGAAGCCGATGCTCGCCACGTAGCCCAGCAGGTCGCGGTTGCTGTCCAGCTGCAGCGGAAAGCTGCCGGTGATGTTCCGCCGCGAGGCCTCGAGCCGCTCGGGGTCCGGACCTTCGTCGCGGAGCTCCTGCAGGGTGCCGCGCATGACCTCCAGCGCCTCGCCGAGGGCGTCGTTGCGGACCTGCGTGCTCATCACGAAGCGCCCGCGCTCCTGGCCCACCGTGAGGGCCGAGCCACTGCTGTAGGACAGCCCCCGCTCCTCGCGCAGCCGCTCGGCGAGCATCGAGACCAGGCCCCCGCCCCCGAGAACGTGGTTGGCCAGGTACAGCGGATAATAGGCTTCGTCCCCGTGCCGAACGGACGGATGCCCCATGAGGACGTGGGTCTGGCCGGAATCGAAGGGCACCCGCACTGTGCGTGCCGATTCCGGCAGCTCGACGGGGGGCAGGGCCGGCGCTGCCTCACCGGCGGGCAGGGACCCGGCGAGCCGGTCCGCCAGGCGCTCGGCGGCAGCGCGATCCAGGTCGCCTACGATGGCGATGGTGGCGTTGGCAGCGGTGTAGAAGCGGCGATGGAAATCGCGCACC
Organism: Spiribacter halobius; assembly: GCF_020883455.1. Classification (NCBI taxonomy): domain Bacteria; kingdom Pseudomonadati; phylum Pseudomonadota; class Gammaproteobacteria; order Chromatiales; family Ectothiorhodospiraceae; genus Sediminicurvatus; species Sediminicurvatus halobius. The sequence continues at coordinate 3,567,211 of NZ_CP086615.1, forward strand.
TGCTCGCGGGCAATGGCGCTCACCGCCTCCCGGGTGCCGTCCGGCGGGCTCGCGTACGGGTGGTCGCCGAAGATGGCCCGCTCAAAGGCACGCTCGGCGATCGACGAAGGCGAGGACTCCGCCTGCTGCAGCCCGAGCAGCATCTGCTGGCGCACGCGGCTCAGGGCGTCTTCCGGAAAGGCCGGCTCGGCGAGCACGCCGGCGAGATGCTCGATCACCGGGTCCAGGCGCTCCGCCCCGCTCAGCGCCCGCAGCGAGACGTTGGCCGTATCGCGACCGCTATCGGTGGACACCCGGGCGCCGTAGCGCTCGAAGCGCCTGGCGATCTCACCGCTCGAGAGCTCCGCCGAGCCCTCCAGCAGCAGGTTGCTGACCAGCCTGGCGAGGCCCGGATGCTCGCCGTCACGGGCGCTGCCCGCATCGAACACGACGCGCACGTCGGCGATGGGCAGCTCAGGGCGCTCCACGAACAGCACCTCGGCACCACCGGCGGCCTGCCAGCGCTGGATGTCGAGCTCCTGGGCCGGGGCGGCCACGGCCCAGAGGGCCAGGCCGGTGAGGATCAGCCGGCGGATCATGTGTCGTCTCCTTGTGCCTGCGGGCGCAGCACGCCGACGGTCAGGCGCTCCGGGGTGAGGTACTCGCGGGCCACGCGCTGGATGTCCTCGGCGGTCACCGCGCGCACGCGTTCCTCGAACTCGTTCAGCGACTCCCAGCCGATGCCGACGGTCTCCAGGCGGCCGATCTGCATGGCCTGATAGAACACCGAGTCCAGCTCGAAGAGATGATCGGCCAGCAGCTGGTTGCGGGCGCGCTCCAGCTCCTCGGCATCCACGGGCGACTCGCGCAACGCCGCCACCTCCGCGCGCAGCGCCGATTCCAGAGCGGCCACGTCGCCATCCCGGGGCGTGCCATAGAGGCTGAACTGGGTATCGAGCCGGCTCACGGGGCTGTAGCCCGCCCCCGCACTCGCCGCCACGCCCTGGCCGCGCACCAGGCGCTCGCCAAGGCGGGCGCCGTCACCCCCGTCAAGCACCATGGCAAGCATCAGCAGGGCATATGGGTCGTCCGGCGAGTCCGCCGTGGCGGCCGACGGCACCCCGTAGCCGAGCTGGATCTGGGCCACGCGCGCCTGCGGGTCGCGGTAGTCCAGCCGCCGCTCGCCTGGCGTCTCCAGCCCCTGCGGCGCCGTGGTCTGTGGCTCGGCGCCGGCGGGAACCTCCCCGAAGTGCTCCTCGGCGAGCGCGAACACCGCCTCCGGATCGACGTCCCCGGCCACCACCAGCGTGGCGTTGGCCGGCACGTACCAGCGGGCATAGAAGGCGCGCAGGTCCGCGACGCTGATGTTCCGGATGTCGTCGCTCCAGCCGATGATCGGGTGCGCGTACGGGCTCGCCGGATACGCCACCGGCGAGTAGCGCACGCTGAACCGTCCGTCCGGCCGGTCCTCGATACGCAGCCGGCGCTCCTCCAGCACCACCTGGCGCTCGCGCTCCAGGTCCTCGGGATTGATCTGCAGGTTCGCCATGCGGTCGGCCTCGAGCTCGAGGGCGACCTCGAGCCGGTCCGCCGCGAGGATCTCGAAGTAGGCAGTGAAGTCGGGGCCGGTGAAGGCGTTCTGGCGACCGCCCTCGCGGTTGATGATCTCCGAGAACTCGCCCTGGGGATAGCGCTCGGTGCCCTTGAACATCATGTGCTCGAAGAGATGCGAGATGCCGGTCTCGCCGCGGCGCTCGTAACTCGAGCCGACGCGGTACCAGATCTGCGAGACCACCACCGGCGCCCGGTGGTCCTCGCGCACCAGCACGGTGAGGCCGTTGTCGAGGGTGCGCTCGCTGACCGCCCAGTCCGTCTGCGCCGACGCGGCGCCGGCGAGCAGCAGGGCTAGCCCGCATATCTGACCGATTCGCGACGCGAGGGCGTGGAGATGGCGCAGCGCGGGAGAGTTCGGGCGCGCAGGCGTACTCGACAGTACGTCGAGCACCCGCACCGAGCGCAACGCCGGCCTGTCTGCCAGATCCGCGGCCGCAGCCGCGAATCGGTGAGATATGCGGGCTAGGGCAGCCAGCACGGTCTGCCATTGCTTCATGGACGGGTCACTCCGGAGTCGGGGATGAGCCGGGCTGCCACCGGTGGCCGTGGCCGCTTGCCTGGCGGCCCCGTTTCGGCGGGCCCGCTCGGTGGTAGCATACTGCCGCTTTGTGCCTTGCCGATGCACGGGAGTTCCATGCTGCCTTTCCGCCGCAAGCGCTCCGGCGACGACGGAGCCGACACTCCGACCCGCGAGGGCCGGCGTCCGGGGCTCGTGGCCCGCCTGCGGGCGGGGCTCCGTCGCACCGGCAGCGGCCTGTCCGGCCTGTTCCTCGGTCGCAAGCAGATCGACGAGGACCTGCTCGAGGAGCTGGAGACGCTGCTGCTGACGGCGGACGTGGGCGTCGAGGCCACCCGCCGCATCATCGACGACCTCACCGCCCGCCTGCGCCGCAACGAGCTCGCCGACACCGGCGCGCTGCACCAGGCGCTGCGGGAAGACATGCTTGCGATCCTGGCGCCGGTGGCACAGCCGCTGGAGATCCCACCGGATAAGCGCCCCTTCGTGCTGCTCACCGTCGGCGTCAACGGCGCCGGCAAGACCACGACCATCGGCAAGCTCGCCGCGCGCCTGCGCGACCAGGGCCATGGCGTGATCCTCGCCGCCGGCGACACCTTCCGCGCGGCGGCGGTGGAGCAGCTGCGGGCCTGGGGCGAGCGCACCGGCACGCCGGTGATCAGCCAGCCCACCGGCGCCGATGCCGCCTCCGTGGTGTACGACGCGCACCAGGCCGCCCGCGCCCGCGGGCTGGACGTGCTGATTGCGGACACCGCCGGGCGCCTGCATACCCAGGGCAACCTGATGGAGGAGCTGCGCAAGATCCACCGCGTGCTCGGCAAGCAGGATCCGGACTCGCCGCACGAGGTGCTGCTGGTGGTGGACGCCGGCACGGGCCAGAACGCGCTGGCCCAGGCGCGGCAGTTCCACGAGTCCATCGGCCTCACCGGCCTGGCCATCACCAAGCTCGACGGCACCGCCAAGGGCGGCGTGATCTTCGCCATCGCCCAGCAGCTCGGCATCCCCATCCGTTTCATCGGCGTCGGCGAGCAGGTGGAGGACCTGCGCCCCTTCGACGCCGAGGCTTTCGTCGACGCGCTGCTGGCCGGCGCCACCGGAGCCGACGACGGCGAATGATCCGCCTCGACGGCGTCAGCAAGCGCTACCCGGGGGGCAACGAGGCCCTGGCCGGGGTTACCCTGCACATCCGCCGCGGCGAGATGGCGTTCATCACCGGCCACAGCGGCGCCGGCAAGAGCACGTTCCTGCGGCTGATCCCGCTGCTGGAGCGGCCGAGCCACGGCGCCGTGATCATCGGCGGGGTGAATCTCGCGCGCCTGTCGCGCCGGCGTATCCCGCACCTGCGCCGGGGCATCGGCATGATCTTCCAGGATCACCGCCTGCTGAACGACCGCACGGTGTTCGACAACGTCGCGCTGCCGCTGGTGATCGCCGGGCTGCCCCATCGCGAGCTCGGCCGGCGCGTGCGCGCCGCGCTGGACAAGGTGGGGCTGCTGCGCAAGGAGCGCGCCTACCCGGTCACACTCTCCGGCGGTGAGCAGCAGCGCGTCGGCATCGCCCGCGCCGTGGTGAGCCGGCCGCCGGTCCTGCTCGCCGACGAGCCCACCGGCAATCTCGACCCGGCGCTCTCGGAGGAGATCATGCGGCTGTTCGAGCAGTTCAACGCGGTGGGCGTCACCATCGTCATCGCCAGCCATGATCACGCGCTGATCGAGCGCATGGGGCACCGGCGCATCACACTCGAGGGCGGTCGCCTGCTGGACGACGGGGACCGGCGCTGACATGGCCGCCCGCCTCGGCCGCCGTCGGCGCCAGCTCGACGCCTGGCTGGAGCAGCACGCCCGGGCGCTGATCGGCGCCCTCGGCCGGCTGCGCGAGCAGCGCGCGGCCAACCTCATGACCGCGGCGGTGATCGGCATCGCACTGGCGCTGCCCGCCGCCTTCCTGCTGCTGCTGGACAACCTCGAGCTCGTCACCGGTGACTGGGAGGGGCGCACGCGGGCGTCGCTGTTCCTCGAGCGCAACCTCGACGCCGAGGGCCAGACCGACGCCGCCCAGCAGGTGCGGGCCGTGGACGGCGTCGCCCGCGTGGAGCTGATTCCGCCGGAGGAGGCGCTTGCGGAGTTCCGCACCCATTCGGGAATGGGCGATGCGCTGGCGCTGCTCGAAGAGAACCCGCTGCCGCCGGTGCTGGTGGTGGAGCCGGCGGCAGAGCTCGACCCGGCGGCAGTGGAGGCGGTCATGGAAGAGCTCGCGGCGCTGGCGCCGGTGGTGGACGTGCGCCTCGACCGGGAGTGGCTGCGGCGGCTGCACGCCCTGATGCGCCTGGCCGAGCGCGGGGTGTGGGTGATCACGAGCCTGCTGGGGCTGACGGTCATCCTGGTGGTGGGCAACACGATCCGGCTGGACATCGAGAATCGGCGCGAGGAGATCGTGATCACCAAGCTTATCGGCGGCACGGACGCCTTCGTGCGCCGGCCGTTCCTCTATGCCGGCCTGTGGTACGGACTCGGAGGCGGCCTGCTCGCCTGCATCCTGGTCGAGGGCGGCCGCTGGCTGCTGGCGGGCCCGGCGGGCGAGCTGGCAAGCCTTTACGGCACCGGCTTCCGCCTCCGCGGCCTCGGACTCGACGGCGCCCTTACCCTCCTCGCCTGCGGCGCCGCCCTCGGCCTTCTGGGCTCGTGGCTAGCGGTTGGCAGGCATCTGTCGGCCATCGAGCCGCGATGACCGGGTCGGGGCAGTTCCAAGGGTCAAGTTCAAGGTTCAAAGTTCAAGGCGATTACGCACTTGCCTCAGCTAGCGTTACGGCATCATCGCTCGCGGAAGACGATACAGGCGCAGGCAGGGTGGCGTGGGGCGGGAGCGGCCGGGACCGTAGGCGAGAGGGATCTCGCCTACGAGCCTCCAGGGACGGATTCACGGCGTGTCCCGGGCGCTCCCGCCCCACGCCACACCCGGCACGGCCTCGAACCGCCTGCGGCACCGCGGATGCGCGCCCGGCAAGTATGGCTGAGCGAGATGCGTAATCGGGAAGTTCAAAGCTCAACGCGGAGGTGCGCCGCCTCGGCCCGGGACCACAGCCGGAACTCGTCAGGGTCTCGCCGATCCAACGAGATGGTAGAATTCAAGGCATCGGAACAGATGGATATGCACGGCCATATCCACGCTTTGAACTTTGAACTTGAGACTTCGAACTCCGCCTTAGGCGGCTCGGGGGGATAGCCATGGAAACGACCAAGGCGCTGGTAAGTAGCCAATACGATCAACTGCCCCTGCACGCGGGCAGCGAAGACCGCTACATCCAGGCGGTCAACGCCATCCCGACGCTCAGCGCCGAGGAGGAGGAAAGCCTCGCCCGGCGCTACCGCGACGAGCAGGATCTGGACGCGGCCCGCTGGCTCGTGCTCTCGCACCTGCGATTCGTCGTGCATATCGCCCGTGGCTATTCGGGCTACGGGCTGCCGCTGGCCGACCTCATCCAGGAGGGCAACATCGGCCTGATGAAGGCGGTCAAGCGCTTCGACCCGGATGTCGGTGTCCGGCTGGTGTCGTTCGCGGTGCACTGGATCCGCGCCGAGATCCACGAGTTCATCCTGCGCAACTGGCGCATCGTCAAGGTGGCGACCACCAAGGCGCAGCGCAAGCTGTTCTTCAACCTGCGCGGCTCGAAGAAACGGCTCGGCTGGCTGAATCACGCGGAGGTCCGGGCCGTTGCCGATGACCTGGGCGTGAAGCCGGAGACGGTGCTGGAGATGGAGTCCCGGCTCTCCGGCCAGGATGTCGGATTCGACCCCGCCCCGGACGCCGGCGACGACGACGACCACGGCCCGCGCGCCCCGGCGGCCTATCTCGAGGACACCCGCCTTGACCCGGCCGCCGAGGTGGAGAGCGCGGACTGGCAGACCCGCCAGAGCGAGGCGCTCGGCGCCGCGCTGGCGGCGCTGGACGAGCGCAGCCGCGACATCGTCTCCCGCCGCTGGCTGGCGGAGCCGAAGGCGACCCTGCAGGAGCTGGCGGACGAGTACGGCGTCTCCGCGGAGCGCATCCGACAGCTTGAGAAGAACGCGATGAAGAAGCTGCGCACCGCGATGGGCGAGGCGGCCTGAGCCGCCTCGCCCATGGCGGTGCGAGTAGGTAGGTCGGCAAGCGCACAGCGCTCGCCGACACGGCGGCAGCCGAGCTCCCTGCGAGCCGCGCTGCGCGCGGCTGTCGGCGAGCGCTCCCGCGCTTGCCGACCTACGTCATCTTTGAACTTGCCACTTTGAACTTGCAACTACGGGCGGCAGCCCGTCGGAAACTACGGGCGGCAACCCGTCAGAGGAGGCCGCGCTCCGCAAAGCTCACCGGCGGCCCGTCTCCCACCACGAAGTGATCCAGAACGCGCACGTCCACCAGGGCCAGGGCCTCGCACAGGCGGCGGGTGATGGCCTCGTCGGCGGCGCTCGGCTCGGCGATGCCCGAGGGGTGGTTGTGGGCGAGGATCACCGCGGCGGCGTTGTGGCTCATGGCCCGGCGGACGACCTCGCGCGGATAGACGCTGGCGGCGTCTATGGTGCCGCGGAAGAGCTCCTCGAAGACGATCACCCGATGGCGGTTGTCCAGGAACAGGCAGGCGAAGGCCTCGTGGGGGAGGTGCCGCAGGCGGGCCGCCAGATAGGCCCGCGTCTCGGCAGGGCTGGTGAGTGACTGGCCGCGCTGCAGGCGCTCCCAGAGGTGGCGGCGGCCCATCTCCAGCACGGCCTGCAGCTGGCTGTACTTGGCGGGCCCGAGCCCCGGGCGGGCCGAGAACGCCGCCTGGTCCGCTTCCAGCAGCGGCCGCAACCCGCCGAAGTCGCCGATCAGATCCCGCGCCAGATCCACCGCGGTGCGTCCCGCCACGCCGGTGCGCAGAAAGATCGCCAGCAGCTCGGCATCGGACAGCGCGGCGGCCCCGCGGCTCAGAAGCTTCTCCCGCGGCCGCTCGGCCTCGGGCCAGTCGGTGATGGGCATCGGCACCTCCGTGTGCGTCGGCGAGTTCCAAGTTCAAAGTTCCAGGTTCAAAGTGTACCCTCCGAGCCATCCAGGGCTAACTCTCGCCGTGGCGGGGTTGGTCGACCTGCAACTTGCGACTTGCAACTCGCAACTCCGAACTTGGGACTTGCCACTCCGTGCAGCTGGATGGCCTTCGCATCGTCCTCGGCGTCAGTGGTGGGATCGCGGCCTACAAGAGCCCGGATCTCGTGCGGCGGCTGCGTGAGGCGGGGGCGGAGGTGCGGGTGGTGCTCACCGCGGGGGCGCTGGCCTTCGTGCAGCCGCTAACCTTCCAGGCCGTCTCCCACCGCCCGGTGCACACCGAGCTGCTGGACCCCGAGGCCGAGGCCGGCATGGGGCATATCGAGCTCGCCCGCTGGGCGGACCTGATCCTGGTCGCTCCGGCGAGCGCCGATCTGATGGCCCGGCTGGCCCACGGCCATGCCGACGACCTGCTCACGACCCTCTGCCTCGCCAGCGAGGCACCCCTGGTGCTGGCCCCGGCGATGAACCACGTCATGTGGCGGGCTGCCGCCACCCGGGACAACGCCGAGCGCCTCACCGCCCGCGGCGTGCGCCTGCTCGGCCCCGCGGAGGGGCCGCTTGCCGAGGGTGAGTCAGGGCCCGGGCGCCTGCTCGAGCCGCGCGAGATCGTGGCCCTGCTCGCCGGCGACGGCCCCTTGCGCGGTGAGCGGGTGCTGATCACCGCCGGGCCCACCCGGGAGGCCATCGACCCGGTGCGCTTCATCGGCAACCGGTCCAGCGGCCGCATGGGGTTCGCCGTGGCCGCGGCCGCCGCGCGCGCGGGCGCCAAGGTGGTGCTGGTGGCGGGGCCGTGCAGCCTCGCTACGCCGGGCGGCGTCGAGCGGGTGGACGTGGAGTCCGCGCGCGAGATGCACGAGGCCGTCATGCAGCGGGCCGGGGATTGCGATATCTTCATCGCCACCGCGGCGGTGGCCGACTATCGGGTCGACCGCGTCCCGGAGCAGAAGATCAAGAAGAGCGACCAGCCCGTGGCGCTCACGCTCGTGCCCAACCCCGACATCCTGCAGGCCGTGGCCGGGCTGCCACGGGCACCGTTCACGGTGGGCTTCGCCGCGGAAACGGAGCGCCTGGCCGAGTATGCCGAGGCCAAGCGGGCCCGCAAGGGCCTGGACATGATCGCCGCGAACCTCGTCGGCGGTGGGCGCGACACGGGCTTCGACAGTGCCGACAATGCCCTGGAGGTGTTCTGGGCCGGTGGCCACCGGAGCCTGCCGCGGGCGCCCAAGATCCAGCTCGCTGAGGCGCTGGTCGCACTCATCGCGGAACGGCGACATGGAAACGATCAGACTACGGATTCTCGACCCGCGTCTGGGTGAGGCCTTCCCGCTACCGGACTACGCCACCGCCGGCTCCGCGGGGCTGGATCTGCGTGCGTGCGTGGATGCGCCGGTCACCCTGCAGCCCGGCGATACCGAGCTCATCCCGAGCGGCATCGCCGTCCATATCGGCGACCCCGGCTACGCCGCGGTGGTCCTGCCCCGCTCCGGCCTCGGCCACAAGCATGGCATCGTGCTCGGCAACCTGGTGGGGCTGATCGACTCCGACTACCAGGGCGAGATCCTTGTCTCCTGCTGGAACCGCGGGCGCGCTGCGTTCACCATCGAGCCCGGCGAGCGGGTGGCGCAGCTGGTGTTCGTGCCGGTGGCCCGGCCGCGCTTCGAGGTGGTGGACGCGTTCGAGGACAGCGAACGCGGCAGTGGCGGTTTCGGCCACTCCGGCAGGTACTGAAGGAGAACCCATGGCTCGCGGCAACCCAGCCAGCCCCCGCCCGCGTCCGGCATCAAGCCGACTGGCGCCGGCGTTCGTCGCAGGCGTTGTCGCGCTGGCGCTGGTGGCGGGTGGCATCGCCGTGCTCGGCGGCGAGACCCTGACCCGGAGCCGGGCCGACGCCGAGCGCCGCGAGGCAAGCCTGCTCGCCGGCCGCATCGCCGACCACGTCGCCGAGCGCCGCGCGGCACTTGCCGAGATCGCCGCGGCACCCGAGCTGCAGGCGGCCGCCGCCGCGGGGTCGCGCTCGGCGCTCGACACGCTGCTCGGCCACTACGAGCGCGCCCTGCCCGGCGTACAGCGCCTGCTCTATGCCCCGGCGGGCGAGCTCAGCGCCGATCGCGGCGCCAGCCCGCCCATCGGCTACGCCCTGGTGGAGCTCGTCGGCAGAGCGGCAGACACGGGCGAGGACGCCGTCGAGGTGCATCTCCCCGGCACCGCCGACGCCCACGTCAACCTCGTGCAGCCGCTGCCGGCCGAGGCGGACGCCGGCGGCGTGCTGGTGCTGAGCTACGATGCCGCCGCCCTGCGCACCGCGCTCGAGGCGCCGGGGAGCGCCGGCGCACGGCTTAGCCAGGGCGGCAGCGCGGTCATCGAGCTCGGCAGTCTCCCCACCGACGCCACCCGGGCCAGCGTCCCCGGGACGCCGTGGAGCCTGCAGTACGCCCGGGAGGGCGCGTCGGGGGCATTGCTCGGGATCTCGCCCGTGGTGTGGGCCGGGTTGAGCGGCGGCGCGCTGCTGCTGCTTGGCCTCGGCACCTGGGTCAGCGGTCGCGGACTGGCTCGTGCCCTTGCCACGGACGGCGAGACGGTGACCCGGCTCGTGGCGGATGCGTGGGGCGACCGCGTGCAGCCGCCCTACCGGGCGGCGCTCGCGGAGCTCGACCAGGCGCTGCAGGCGGCGCTGGCCGTCACCCGCGAGCAGACGCGGGCCGGGTCGCCGGCAACGGCGGACACGGCCCGACCCGCAGAGCCGGCGCCGGGCAGCGGCCTCGAGGTGAGCGAGGTGAGCGACGAGACGCTCACCACGGACGCCGACCGGGGCGAGGAGCGCCCGGCCCCGGAAGAGCCCGGAACAGGGCAGACCCAGAGCGACCAGGAGACGGCCCCGGTGAGCATCAATCCCGCGATCCTCCGCACCTACGACATCCGCGGCATCGTCGGCCGCGACCTCACCCCCGAGACCCTGCAGCTGCTTGGCCGCGCCATCGGCAGCGAGGCCGCGGCCCACGGTCAGGAAACGGTGGTGGTGGGGTATGACGGTCGCGAGTCGAGCCCGGAGCTCGCCGAGGCCCTGCGCGACGGCCTCTGCGCCACCGGCCGCCGGGTCATCGACATCGGCCGGGTACCGACGCCGGTGATGTACTTCGCGACGCACTTCCTCGGCACTCACGCCGGCGTCGCCGTCACCGGCAGCCACAACCCGCCCGAGTACAACGGCCTGAAGATGATCGTCGGCGGCCGCACCCTGTGGGGCGAGGCCATTCAGGCGCTCGGGCGCCGCATCGAGACGGGCGAGCTGATCGACGGCGACGGCCGCGAGGAGCGCCGTGACGTCTTCGCCGACTATCTCGACCGCATCGCCCGCGACGTCACCCTGCACCGGCCCCTGCGGGTGGTGGTGGACTGCGGCAACGGCGTCGCCGGGGCCGTGGCGCCGGAGGTATTCAGGGCGCTCGGCTGCGAGGTGGAGGAGCTCTTCTGCGAGGTGGACGGGCGCTTTCCCAACCATCACCCGGACCCCACCGTGCCGGAAAACCTGGACGCCCTGGTGAGCTACGTCCGCCTGCAGCAGGCCGACGTCGGCCTCGCCTTCGACGGCGACGGCGACCGCCTGGGCGTGGTCGACAACACCGGGCACATCATCTGGGCCGACCGCCAGATGATGCTTTACGCCCGCGACATTCTCACCCGCAATCCGGGCGCGGACATCATCTTCGACGTCAAGTGCTCGAGCCGCCTCGCGGACGTCATCACCGATCACGCCGGCGTGCCGCTGATGTGGAAGACCGGCCACTCGCTGATCAAGGAGAAGCTGCGGGAAACCGGCGCGCCGCTGGCCGGCGAGATGAGCGGGCACCTGTTCTTCAACGACCGCTGGTACGGCTTCGACGACGCCACCTATGCCGGTGCACGGCTGCTGGAGATCCTCTCCCTCGATCCGCGCAGCAGCGCCGAGGTCTTCGGCGAGCTGCCGGAGGGGGTGAGCACCCCTGAGCTCCGGGTTGACCTCGAGGAAGGCGAGCCGCCGCGGGTGATCCAGCAGCTGCTGGCCGACGCCGAGGGCTTCGAGGACGCGCGGGTGACCACCATCGACGGGCTGCGCGTGGACTTCCCCGACGGCTGGGGTCTGGTGCGCTCCTCGAATACCCAGCCCTGCCTCGTGCTGCGCTTCGAGGGCAACGACGAGGCGGCACTGGAGCGCATCAAGGCCCTCTTCCGGGAGCGCCTCGAAGCCGCAAGCCCCGGCATCAAGCTGCCCATCTGAGCGATATCCGAGCAACCGCATGGCCCAGCCACCCACGCCCCCCGCCCAGGTCGCCCACGTCCTCACCGAGGCGCTCCCCTACATCCGCCGCTTCCACGGCAAGACCGTGGTGGTGAAGTACGGCGGCAATGCCATGGTGGACGAGACGCTCAAGCAGAGCTTCGCCCGCGACGTGGTGCTGATGAAGCTGGTCGGCATCAACCCGGTGGTGGTGCACGGCGGCGGGCCGCAGATCGGGCGGCTGCTGGCGCGCATCGGCAAGGAGACCGAGTTCGTCCAGGGCATGCGGGTGACCGACGCGGAGACCATGGACGTCGTGGAAATGGTCCTGGGCGGGCTGGTGAACAAGGAGATCGTGAGCCTCATCAGCGGCCACGGCGGCCGTGCCGTGGGGCTCACTGGCAAGGACGGCGGCCTGATCCGTGCCCGGCGCCTGCGTCTCACCCGACCGGGGCCGGCGGAGCAGGCCCCCGAGATCATCGACATCGGCCACGTGGGCGAGGTGGAGAGCGTCGACCCGGCGCTGGTGGACATGCTCGATGGTGGCGACTTCATCCCGGTGATCGCCCCCATCGGCGTCGGCGACGACGGCGTCTCCTACAACATCAACGCCGACCTGGTTGCCGGGCGCCTCGCCGAGACCCTGCACGCCGAGAAGCTGATCCTGATGACCAACACGCCGGGCATCCTGAACGCGGCGGGGGAGCTGCTCACCGGGCTCGACGCCGAGCGCGTGCAGGCGCTGATCGCCGACGGCACCATCCACGGCGGCATGCTGCCGAAGGTGCGCTGCGCCCTCGAGGCCGTCGCCGGCGGCGTCACCGCGGCGACCATCATCGACGGCCGCGTCGAGCACGCCGTGCTGCTGGAGCTGTTCACCGACAGCGGCGTCGGCACGTTGATCCACGGCAGCCGGTAGCGCCGCCGCGACGCACGGGCTTGCCCGGCGTTGCCGGGCGCGGGCAAGCTTGCTCCATGCGCGTTATTCTCGCCATCAGCGTGACCCTGCTCCTGCTCGCCGGCTGCGCCTCGACGCCGCCGGAGCGGGCGGAAACGCCGTCGCCGGCGGTCGAGCCGCAGACCGGCGAGGCTGCCGGTGATCTGGTGGCCGTACTGGAGGAACAGCACCGGCGCTGGCGCGGCACGCCTTACCGGTACGGCGGCCGGTCCCCGGCGGGCATTGACTGCTCCGGCTTCGTACAGGTCACCTTCAGCGAGCGACTGGCGCGCAGCCTGCCCCGGACCACCCGCCAGCAGGCGCGGCGCGGAGAGCCCGTGGCCGCCGCGGCCCTGCGCGCCGGCGATCTGGTGTTCTTCCGCACCGGCGGCGGCAAGCTGCACGTCGGCATCTACGTGGAGGGCGGGCACTTCCTGCACGCCTCCACCAGCCGCGGCGTGACCCTCTCCCGCCTGGACAATCCCTACTGGTCGCGCCACTACTGGCAGGCGCGGCGGATCCTCACACCGGCACGCACCTAGCCCGGATATCTCACCGATTCACGGCTGCGGTCGCGGATCTGGTAGGCAGCCGCGGCGGCCGAGCGAGGCGGGGCCGCTACTTCGCGCGCTGGCCCGCGGCTCTCTGGCGCCGGGATGGCTCGAGGCCGTTGCTGTCCACGTGAGCATCGCTTCGAGCAAGGGGCGTACGCACTCTCCGGCTAACCGTGGGGCAGGCGCAGACCGACGCGCGCGATCCGCCCGCCGTCGATCTCCCGCACCACCAGACTCACCCCGCCCACGTCCACGCGATCGCCCTCCGAGGGCCGCCGCCGCAGCCGTCGCGCCAGGTAGTCGCCCACGGTCTCGCCCGGGCGGGCGTCGGCGACGGCGCCGCCGAGGTACGCCTCCGCCAGGGCCGCCATGTCCGCCTCCCCGTCGACGGTAAAGTCGCCGAAAAACGCCTGCTCGGCCGCGGGATGCACCGTGCCGACGGCATCCAGCCAGTGCTGGAACCGCTCCTGGAGCAGCGGGTCGGTGGCAGGCACCAGCAGGTAGAGCAGGTCCCCGGTGACGAGCTCCACATCAGCCTCCGGCGGCCGCGGCGCCCCGTCCCGCAGGATGCTGAGCAGATGCACGCCATCGGGGGGACGCAGCTCGCCCACCCGCAGGCGGCTCGCCGGGGTCTCCGGCAGCACCTCGCAGATCACCAGATCGTGGCCGACCGGGCGATCCAGATCCAGGCGCTGGGCCTCGGGTCGGCTGCCCGGCAGCGACAGGCCGAGCCAGCGCGCCAGCGGTGCCACGGTCCAGCCCTGCACCAGCAGCGAGATGAGCACGACGAAGAAGGCGATATTGAAATCGCGCCCGGCGCTGGCGATGCCCGCCAGCAGCGGGAACAGCGCCAGCACGATCGGCACCGCGCCGCGCAGCCCCACCCAGCTGACGAACAGGACGTGCCGCCAGGGGAAGCGCAGCGGCAGCAGGCATAGAGCCACCGCGGCCGGCCGCGCCACCAGGATCACGAAGGCGGCGATGAACACGGCATGCCCCGCCACACTCGGCAGCTCGCCGGGGGTGACCAGCAGTCCGAGCATCAGGAACAGGCCGATCTGGCAGAGCCAGGCCATGCCGTCGTGGAAGCGCTGGATGTTGTGGCGGGCGCCCCGGGCGCGGTTGCCCAGGATCAGGCCGGCCAGGTAGGCGGCGAGGAAGCCGCTGCCGCCGGCCACCGCCGTGCCGCCGTAGACCAGCAGGCCGCCGGACAGCGCGAGCAGCGGGTTCAGGCTCGCCGGCAGCCGCAGCCGGTTGACCAGCAGCGTGAACGCTGCCCCGCCAACGGCGCCTCCGGCGAGCCCGATGCCCCCCTGCCGCAGCAGCTCAGTGGCGATCGCGCTCCAGGCGGCGGCCTCGGGCGTGCGCATCGCTTCCAGCAGCGCGATCACCATGAACACGGCCATCGGGTCGTTCACCCCGGACTCGATCTCCAGGGTGTTGCGTACCTGGTCGTGCAGCCGCAGCCCGCGGCTGCGCAGCAGATAGAACACGGCGGCCGCATCGGTGGAGGAGATAATCGCCGCCATCAGCCAGGCCTCGAGCCAGCCCCAGCCGAACAGGCCATGCAGCGCGAACGCGGTCAGCCCGGCGGTGACCACCACGCCGGCGGTGGCGAGTAGCAGGCCCGGCCGCAGGCCCGTGCGGAAGCTCGCAAGCGGCGTGTGCAGGCCGCCGTCGAAGAGGATGATGGCGAGCGCCAGCGTCCCGAGCAGATGGGCCGTGGCGACGTCGTTGAAGACAATGCCGAGCAGCCCGTCCTGGCCGGCGAGCATGCCCAGACCCAGAACCACCAGCAGCAGCGGCACGCCGCTGCGGTCCGAGGGAATGCTGGCGAGGATACCCAGCGCGAGCAGGGCGCCCGCGGCGAAGATGAATTCGTTGGCGAATTCCACAGGGAGTCGCCCGGTGCCGCTCAGTCGCTGGTCCGGGTCAGCTCCCGGAAACGGGCCATGTCGCGGGCGAACTGAGCGCGGATGCGGGCCTGCTCCGCGCGCTGGCGCTCCACGAAGGCCCGGTTTTCCGCGATGCGCGCCTCCAGCTGCCCGATCTCCTCGTACAGCGGCGTCGGGTCACTACCGCCCGAGCGCTCCAGCCGGATGACCTCCTCACGGCGGCGCTCCAGGCGCGTCTCGAGGGTATCGATGCGGCTGCGGGTGAGCGCGATCTGGCCGTCGATGGCCTGCAGGCGCTCGTCCCGGGCCTCTTCCATCTCGGCCACGCTCTGGAACGTCAGCAGCAGGTTGCGGTCGCGCTCGGCCTGGGCGGCGGCCTCCCGGTCGCGCGCGGCCTCCGCCTCGCGCTGGCGGGCCAGCGCCTCCATCTGCTCCAGCGTGGGCGGCGGCTCGATACGCTCGACGGTAATGCCCGTGTCCGACTTCACCTCGCGCTCGCGCCGACGCTGCGCCTCCTCCGGCGGCAGCGTGTCGCTGTAGTGGACGTTGCCCTCGTCGTCCACCCACTTGTAGGTGGGCGCGGGCACCGCCGTGGACCACAGCAGCAGCACGAGCAGTGCGCCCGCCACAGGCTGCCTGAGCGATCTTGCCATGCGCGCCGATGCCCCCCGACTAAAGACCTGACCCGCGGTGGCCCCGCGACCACCAGACTTGAAGCTAACAGGCCCTCCCGCCGCGGTCGAGTGAGCGCCGCACGCTTTCAGCGCACGCCGTAACGGACGCGATAGCGCTCGATGGCCGGCAGGTGGCCGTCCGGGTCGCCGCGCTCGCGCAGGTAGTCCGTCAGGGCATCGAGGTCGATGATGGCGGTGACGGGCACGCCGTGACTGGCGGCCACCTCCTGGGTGGCGGAGCGCTCGCCCGTGCCCCGCTCCTGGCGGTCGAGGGCCACCAGCACGCCGGCGAGGCGCGCGCCGGCGGCCTCGATCAACGCCACGCTCTCGGCCACCGAGGTCCCCGCCGAGATGACGTCGTCCACCACCAGGACACGCCCCTGCAACGGGGCCCCCACCAGGTGCCCACCCTCGCCGTGGTCCTTCTCCTCCTTGCGGTTGAAGGCCCAGGGGACGTCACGCCCGGCCACCTCGGCGAGACCGATGGCCGTCGCCGCCACCAGCGGAATGCCCTTGTAGGCGGGGCCGAAGAGCATGTCGAACTGGAGCTCGGCATCCAGGGCAGCGCAGGCATAAGCGTGCCCGAGCCGGCGCAGGGCGTCACCGCTGTCGAACAGCCCCGTGTTGAAGAAGTAGGGGCTCACGCGGCCGGATTTGAGGGTGAACTCGCCGAAACGCAGGACGCCGTGTTCCAGGGCGAATTCGATCAGATCGCGCTGGTAGTCGCGCATCATGGGCCTCCTTCCTGCAGGCGGCACAGTTTACCTTCGTGACGGGTGACGGGTGACGGGTGACGGGTGACGGGTGACTGGTGACGGGTGTTCAGAGTATGCGGACTGGTGGCCCGATCGGCAGGGAATGACAGTTTCGTGACAGCGTCGTACGCTACGCGGTTTCTCCTGCTCCGGGGTTCCGCCATGCGCAACGACCGCCGCACCGCCACGATCCTTCTCGTCGCGCTCGCGATCTATACCGCTGCCATGGTCACGCTGGGCGTGTTCCTCGATGCCGGCGTGCGCAGCCGGATTTTCGCCGAATCGGGGCCCTTCGAGACGGCCAGCGAGTGGTTCTGGTTCGCGCTGGCCGTGGCCTGCCTGTGGCTGCTCCGGGCCACGCCGCGCGGCGGCATCGCGCTCGGGCTCGCCGCACTGCTGGCAGGGCTGCGGGAGGCGGAGATGCACAAGGCCCTGACGGCGGACAGCATCTTCAAGACCAACTACTACCTGGACAGCGCCGCGCCGCTCTGGGAGAAGGCGCTGGGCGGGGCCGTGGCGCTCGGCGCCATCGGCCTCGTGGTCTACCTGGGCGTTCGCGCCTGGCGACTGCTGCTGCGCGAGGGCAACTGGCGCACTCCCTGGGGCCTGGTGGTGGCGGTGGGGGCGCTGGCGTTGCCGGTGCTCAAGGTGATCGACCGCGCACCGGCCCTGCTCGTCCAGCACTTCGGCCTCGCCCTGCCCGCGGCGATCAAGGACGTCATGGGCTCGGTGGAGGAAGGTGTGGAGATGGCGCTGCCGCTGCTCTTCCTGGCGGCGCTGCGTATGGCCACGGCGAACCAGCCGGCCCCCGCAACCCGCCACGCGGTCACCGGTGACCGGTGACCGGTGACGGGGGCGTCGTGATGCCTTCCAGCCGACGGAGCGCGGCTCTCCCGGGCGAATCCCCGACCGGCACCGGCACGGCCGTGCAGGTCCGGGTGCGGTGCGCCCTCCCGGGACCGTAGGCGACAGGGATGTCGCCTTCGAGCCTACATGGATGTATTCACGGCGTGTCCCGGGAGGGCGTGCCGCACCCGGACCCCGCCTCCATCACTCGAGCAGCCATCGACACGTCCGGCTGGGGATTCGCCCGGCGGAGCCGCGATCCGGCGGCGCAAAATCCTAGCGCGTCACCCGTCACCCGGTATTGCGCATGCCCGCGGCGATGCCGTTGATGCAGACCATGAGCGCCTTGCGCAGATTCTCCTCGTGGCCATGGCGCACCCGCTGCAGCAGCTCCACCTGCACCAGGTTGAGCGGGTCCACGTAGGGGTTGCGCACGGCTACCGAGCGCTGCACCACGGGGGCATCGTCCAGCGGCCGCTCGTGGCCGCTCACCGCCAGCACGGCCTTCCGGGTCTCGACGTACTGCTCGCGCAGGCGGGCGCCGAGGGGCCGCAGCGCCGCCGGCACAAGGCGCGCGTCGTACCAGGCCGCCACGTCCGGATCGCCCTTGGCCAGCACCATCTCCAGCATGTCCACGAAGGCACGGAAGAACGGCCACTCGCGGTACATGCGCCGCAGCTCCGCCGCCTCCCCGGCGGCCAGCGCCTCCCCCAGGGCCTCGCCGACGCCGAGCCAGGCCGGCAGCATCAGCCGCGTCTGCGTCCAGGAGAAGATCCAGGGGATGGCACGCAGGCTCTCCACCCCCCGGGTCGGCTTGCGCCGCGCCGGGCGGCTGCCGATGGTCAGCTGACCGATCTCATGCTCCGGCGTCGCGTGGCGGAAGTAGTCGATGAATTCCGGGGTCTCCCGCACCAGTCCGCGGTAGGTGGTGCAGGCAGTGTCCGCCAGACGGTCCATGAGCGCGCGCCATTCCTGCCGCGGGGGCTGCGGCGGCTGCAGCGTGGCCTCGGCCACCGCCGTCGTGTAGAGCTCGAGGTTGCGCGCGGCGATGCCGGGCAGGCCGAACTTGGCCTGGATCACCTCGCCCTGCTCGGTAACCCGCAGGCGCCCGCTCACCGAGCCCGGCGGCTGCGAGAGGATCGCGGCATGGGTCGGTCCGCCGCCGCGGCCGATGGAGCCGCCACGGCCGTGGAACAGCGTCAGCTCGAAGCCCTCGCGGCGCGCCAGCGCGACCAGCCGCTCCTGGGTCTGGTACAGCGCCCAGGCGGCGGTGAGATGGCCGGCGTCCTTCCCGGAGTCCGAATAGCCGATCATCACCTCCTGGCGACCGCCGATGTGCTTGCGGTACCAGGGGATGTCGATCAGCCGGCCGATGCAGGCCTCGGCGCCCTCCAGGTCGGTCAGGGTCTCGAACAGCGGCACCACCCGCAGGCTGCGCCGGACACCCGCCTCCTGCTGCAGCAGCTCCACGGCGAGGATGTCCGAGGGCCGCGCCGCCATGGAGATCACGTAGGCGCCGAGTGAGCCCTCGCCGAGCTCCGCGATCACGCGGAAGGTAGCCAGCACCTCGGCGGCATCCTCGTCCGGCGCGAAGTCGCGCGGAATCAGCGGCCGGCGGCTCGCGAGCTCCCGGGTAAGGAAGGCCTGGCGCTCGTCCTCGTCCCAATCGGCGTAGCCGCCAAGCCCGAGCTCGCGGGTGATGGCATCCAGCGCCGCCGTGTGGCGCCCGGCCTCCTGGCGGATGTCCACGCGCATCAGCGTCAGCCCGAATACCGCCAGCCGGCGCAGCAGATCCAGCAGACGTCCATCCGCCACGACGCCGGCGCCGCAGCGCTGCAGCGAGTGATAGCAGGCGAGCAGCGGCTCGCGCAGCTCCTCGGTGTACCGGTAGATCTCGCCGTCCGGGGCCCGGCGACCTTCGAGCTGGGCCTCGAGCCAGTGCCGCGTCAGGCGCAGGCGGGCGCGCACCCGCTTGAGCTCGGCCCGATAGGGCTCCCAGGCATTGCCCACCCGCTCCTGCAGCTCGTCATCCGCGCATTGCAGGGAGAGCTCCTCCACCAGCGCCTCCACCTCGCGCTCGTAGAGCTCCACGGCCATCCAGCGGTTGAGCAGGCAGACCTCGCGGGTCACGCTGGCGGTTACCCGCGGATTGCCGTCGCGGTCCCCGCCCATCCAGGAGCCGAAGCGAATGGGCGCGGCGTCCAGCGGCAGGCCGCGCCCGGTGTGGCGCTGGAGCATGCGGTCCAGCCGGCGCAGGTGGCGCGGCACCACGTCCCAGAGCGTCTGCTCGATCACCGCGAGCCCCCAGCGCGCCTCGTCCTGGGGCGCGGGGCGGCGCTGCCGGATCTCGTCGGTGTGCCAGGCGCTGGTGATCTCCCGCCGCAACGCCTGGTGCACCTCCTCGATCTCCTCCGGGGTCGGATCGAGGCGGTCCCCCTGGTCCAGCAGGTCGGCGATACGGTTGTACTTCTGCAGCAGCGAGCGGCGCATCACCTCGGTGGGATGCGCCGTCAGCACCAGCTCGATGTCCAAGTCCCGCACCGTGGCGTGCAGAGCCTCCGGGTCCACCGACTCCCTGGTGCGGGCGAAAAACTCCTCCAGCGAGCCACGCAGCGGCGTGGACTCGGGATCCCGCAGCCAGGCCCGGCTGCGGCGCACACGGTGGTGCTGCTCGGCGATATTGGCGAGGTTCAGGAACTGGGAAAACGCCCGCACCACGGGCATGATCATCTCGTCCGGCAGCTCGCCGAGCCGGTGCTCCAGCGCCTCCGCCGCCCCGTCGACGCCGGCCCGCGCATCCTTCGCCAGCGTGCGGATGTCCTCCACCACCCGATAGACGGCCTCGCCGTCCTGCTCGTGCAGCGTACTGCCAAGCAGCCCGCCAAGCTGGCGGATATCCTCGCGCAGGGGGGCATCGGTGCGGTGGTCGGACATTAGCGCGCCCTGTAGTTTTGCTACAGGGCGCAGTTTCAAGTTGCAAGTTGCAAGTTGCAAGTTGGTCGCAACGCGGCAATCAGCCTCGCCCGACGCCTGATTGCGAACGGAACGTTATCCATTAACGAACCGTCGCCGCCGATCATGACTCGGTTGCCGCTTGTTACTTGTTACTTGCCACTTGCCACTCGCGCGGCGAGCCGCGCGCCAGCCTACTCGGGCAAGCCGAACTGCTCCACGCTGGCGAAGATGTCGGTGTCGGAGATGATGCCGAGGGGCTCGCCGACGTTGTCGACGACCACGACGCGGCGGATGTTCTCGCTCGCCATCTTCTCCGCGCAGTCATGCAGGGACATGTCCAGCGGCACGGTCTTCAGCGGCTTGCTCGCCACCTCGTCGACGCGCACCGAGCTCGGCTGCCGGTTCTTGGAGACGATGCGGGAGATGACATCGCGCTGGGTCATGATGCCCCAGTCGCCGTCCGGCCCCGGCTGGGTGATGACCGAGCTGATGCGCTTCTCGCGCATGAGGTGCATGGCGTCCTCGACGCTGGTCTCCGCCGGCACCGACACCGGGTTCGGGTTCATCAGGTCGCCCACGGTATGCGGCGTGCGCCCGGAGGCGATCATCTCCTCCAGCGGCGAGGAGACGCGGCGCAGCTCGCGGACCTTGCGGTCCTGCTCGATAGCCTGCTCGCGCTCCTGCTGGTATTTCGCGAGATCCACGCGCCCGGACTGCATGGTCTCGATGATGGCGTCGGCGAACTGGCTGGTCTTGACCTCGGTGGCGCCTTCGATCTGGCGGGCGAAGTCATAGGTGACGATGCGCGAGGTGACCACCTTCTGGTAGGCGGCACGGATGAGGTCCGCGGCCTCCTGCCAGCCGATGTACTCCAGCATCATCACGCCGGAGAACAGCAGCGACCCCGGGTTGACCTTGTCCTGGTTGGCGTACTTCGGCGCCGTGCCGTGGGTGGCCTCGAACACGGCGACGTTATCGGACATGTTCGCCCCCGGGGCGATGCCGATGCCGCCCACCTCGGCGGCGCAGGCGTCCGAGAGGTAGTCGCCGTTCAGGTTCATGGTGGCGAGGACGTCGAAGTCGTTCGGGCGCAGCAGCATCAGCTGGAAGATGATGTCCGCGATGCGGTCCTTGATGACGATCTTCCCCTCGGGGCGCTTGCCGCCGTAGGTGGAGTAGAGCTCGTCCTCGGTAATGGTGACGTCACCGAACTCCTCCCGGGCGACCTCGTAGCCCCAGCTGCGGAAGGCGCCCTCGGTGAACTTCATGATGTTGCCCTTGTGGACAAGGGTCACGCTCTCGCGGTTGTTGTCGATGGCGTACTGGATCGCCTTGCGCACCAGGCGCTTGCTGCCGAAGGGGCTGATCGGCTTGACGCCGAGGCCGGCATCGTCGAAGAACGTGGCGCCCATCTCCTCGCGCAGGAACTTCGCGAGCTTGCGGTTCTCGTCGGTGCCGGACTGATACTCCAGGCCCGCGTACACGTCCTCGGTGTTCTCGCGGAAGATCACGACGTCCACCTCTTCCGGCTTCTGCAGCGGCGAGGGCACGCCGTCGTAGTGGCGCACCGGGCGCACGCAGGCGTAGAGGTCGAGCTTCTGGCGCAGCGCGACGTTGAGCGAGCGGAAACCGCCGCCCACGGGGGTGGTCAGCGGCCCCTTGATGGAGACGATGAGGTCCTCGAGGGCTTCCTGCGTTTCGGCGGGGAAGTAGTCGCCGTCGTATAGCCCGGCGGCCTTCTCCCCCATGTAGAGCTCGGCCCAGTGGACCTTGCGCTTGCCCCCGTAGGCCTTTTCCACCGCGGCATCCCAGATGCGCATCGAGGCGCGAGTGATGTCCGGGCCGATACCGTCGCCCTCGACATAGCCGAGGATGGGGTTGTCCGGTACCTGCATGCGGCCGTCGACTACCCGGATCTTCTCGCCGCTCTCCGGATACTGGATATGCTGGGTCATGAGGCCTCCCTGAATCGGACGGGGCCGCGTGGGATCGGATCCTGCGTGCCCGCCGCACGGGCACGACACACGGGCCGTGACGAAGCGTCTTGTTGTCGGTGGCGGGCCGTACCCCGCGGCGGCGCACCGGGCACCGTCGGGACGGGGCACGGATGGCCGGGGTGGGCCCACGGCGCGAATCGCCGCATATTCTCGCCGACCCCCCTCATGCGTTCAAGAAAGCCGCCGCACAGCCCGCGTATCTCACCGATTCGCGCAGCGAGGGCGTGGAGATGGCGGGCAGGAGATGGGCAGCGCGGGAGAGTCCGGGCGCGCAGGCGTACTCGACAGTACGTCGAGCACCCGGACCGAGCGCAACGCCGGCCTGTCCGCCAGATCCGCGCCCGCAGCCGTGAATCGGTGAGATAGGCGGGCTAGCGGTCGCCGCGGCCCCGCGGCGGGCGCTACACTGCGATCTGCGACAGTCCACCGGAGGAGAGGGCCATGACCGAGATCGTCGTCGGCAGCGCGGTGCGCTGCCCCATCGGGACCTACGGCGGGGCGCTGAAGGATGTGCCTCTGGGCGATCTCGCGGCCTCGGTGGTGCGCGAGGCCGTCTCCCGCGCCGGCGTGGCGCCGGAGCGCTACGGCCATACGGTGTTCGGCAACGTCATCCACACCGAGCCCCGGGACATGTACCTGGCGCGGGTGGCCAGCGTGAACGGCGGCCTGCCGGTGGAGACCCCGGCGCTCACCCTGAACCGGCTCTGCGGCAGCGGCCTGCAGGCCATCCTCACCGCCGCCTCCTATCTCCAGCTCGGCGATACGGAATGCGCCGTCGCCGGCGGCGGCGACGCCATGAGCCGCGCGCCCTACTGGCTGCCGAGCGGCCGCTGGGGGCAGCGCATGGGCGACGGCAAGATGCTCGACGCCATGGTGGGCGCCCTGACCGACCCCTTCGACCGCTGCCACATGGGCGTAACGGCCGAGAACGTGGCCGAGAAGTGGGGCATCTCCCGCGAGGACCAGGACGCCCTCGCCGTGGAGAGTCACGCCCGGGCGGTGCGCGCCATCGATGAGGGCCGCTTCCGCGAGCAGATCCTCCCGGTGGAGATCAAGGGCCGCAAGGGCACCACGGTGGTGGACACGGACGAGGGCCCGCGCCGGGACATCGACCCGGACCGGCTCGCGGCGATGAAGCCGGTGTTCAAGCCCGAGGGTGGCTGCGTCACGGCGGGCAACGCCTCGACACTCAACGACGGGGCGGCGGCGGTCACGCTGTTCACGGCGGATGCCGCCCGCAGCGAGGGGGTCACGCCGCTGGCCCGCCTAGTGGACGGCACCGTGGCTGCGGTGGAGCCGCGGTACATGGGCATCGGCCCGGTGCCGGCGGTACGCCGGCTGCTGGAGCGCACCGGCGTCTCCCACGACCAGGTGGACGTCTGGGAGATCAACGAGGCCTTCGCGGCCCAGGCGCTGGCCGTGGTCCGCGACCTGGAGCTCGACCCGGCGAAGGTGAACCCCAACGGCAGCGGCATCTCCCTCGGTCATCCCATCGGCGCCACCGGCGCCAACCTGACGGTGAAGGCGCTCTACGAGCTCCACCGCAGCGGTGGCCGCTACGCCGTGGTTACCATGTGCATCGGCGGCGGCCAGGGTATCGCGGCGCTGTACGAGCGGCTCTGAGGAGCTGGCCATGGGATCCGGGCCGGAGCCTTGCGGCGGTGCCCAGGGCGTATTCGAGGGGTCGTGAGAATGTCGGCATCCGCCTTCGGTGGGTGCCGACCTACTTCAGTACTGCACGCAGTGCCTTCGGCGTAGGTCGTGCGCGGCGAAGCCGCGTGCGACGTCTCTCGACTCGGCCGTTCCGCGGTTGAGCGGGAGGTCGCGCACCATCGCATGAACGCGACTACGGAATGGCCCACTGACCCTGCCGAGGCGCGGGCGCTGCAGACGCGGCTCGCACGGAAGGTGCGGCTCGGGCCGGCGCCGGAATCCGTCCAGCTCATTGCCGGCGTCGATACCGGCTTCGCGGATGCCGGGCGAACGGCGCGGGCAGCGGTGGTGGTAATGCGCTGGCCGGGACTGGAGCCGGTGGCGGAGATGGTAGCCGAGCGGCCGACCCCCATGCCCTACGTGCCGGGGCTGCTGTCGTTTCGTGAGCTGCCGGCGGTGCTGGATGCGCTGGAGCGGCTGGCAATGACCCCCGACCTGGTGCTCTGCGACGGCCAGGGCATCGCCCACCCGCGCCGGCTCGGCATTGCCGCGCACCTCGGGGTGATCACGGGCTTTGCCACCATCGGCGTCGGCAAGAGCCGGCTGGTGGGCACGCATGCGGAGCCGGACATCGGGAAAGGCGCCTGGGCACCGCTCATGGACGGTGCCGAGCGGATCGGCACGGTGCTGCGCACCCGCGCCGGCGTGCGGCCGCTCTGGGTGTCGCCCGGGCATCGTGTCGACCACGACGGCGCCGCCGACTGGGTCCTCGCCTGCTGCCGCCGCTACCGCCTGCCGGAGCCAATCCGGGCAGCGGATCGGCTGGCGTCGCGGCGGCCCTAGGCTGAGGCCGGGTGCCTTTATTCCCGTAACGCTCGAACCCGCCGAGACGGCTGATGGGCGGGGAGTGGTCCCCTCTCCCGGGACCCTCTTCGGCAGGGATGCCGCAATGGAGCCTACACGGATGTATTCACGGCGTGTCCCGGGAGAGGGGGCCACTCCCCACCCGGGCACCGACGCTCGGCCGAGCCTCTGCACTCCGAAAGCCGATGTCAGCCCCCGCCTGCGGCGGCTGCCGACCTAACCGCTCAGGAAGGCGAGGACGAGGGCGAGGGCGGAGACCACGACGGCGGCGCCGGCGGTGGCCATCAGCTGACGGCGCAGGCTGACGAGGCGCGCCTCGAGCTCGGCGGTGCGCTCGCGGGCGATGACCTCCACCTGATCGTGCAGGAGCGTCTCCACCGCCGCCTCGGCGGCCTCCCGGCCTGCCTCGCGCGCCGCCGCCACCGCACGTTCCTCGGCGCTGGCGATGGCACTGGCGGTGATCTCGTCGCGCAGCCGCGGAGCCACCTCGCGGGCCACCGCGTCCCGCAGGCGCTCGGCGGCGGCATCCATGAGCGCATCCAGGATCTGGTCCCGGAAGGCGTCCGCGGCCAGCAGCTCCGCCATGTACTCGCGGATGTCCCGCCGCAGGTCCGCCATGATGCGCCGGGCGGCCTCGGGCCCGACTTCCTCCGCTACGCGACGGGCCGTCTCCTGGGCGACGCCGTCGCTGATCAGCTTCGCCGCCTGCTCCGCCACACCCTGGGCCGCCTCGCGGGCCGCCGCCTCGGCAGCCTGGCGGCTGGCGTCGTCCGCGGCCTCGCCGGCGAGCTCCCGGGCACGTGCCTCGCTGCGCTCGAGGCCCTCGCGAACCTCGCCGCGCAGGCGCTCGACATGAGGGGCGAGCAGGTCGTCGATCTCTTCGGCCAGGCTCTCCCGCGCCGCAACGCGGGCAGCACCCTCGGCGCTTTCCCGCGCCAGCTCACGGATGCGCTCCCAGGGCGGCTCGGCGCCCGCCGGCGCCTCGGGCGCAGGGGGCGGAGCGGCCCGCTCGCCGCCACTCGCGGCACGCCGCACCACGCCATAGGCGCTGGCGGCGCTGGCCCGGGCGTCGCTGACGCGCGCATCGCCAAATTGTGCCGAGGTGTCGGACCGCGCCTCCGCCGCCTGGGCGCCGGCCGCCTCCGCCTCACCGGCCTGGGCCGCCTCCGCCTGCGCAGCGATGGTCTCGGCGTGGCGCGCCACCGCCTCCAGCACCTCATCGAGCGCCTGCTCGCCGCTCGGCTTGGAGAGGAAACCGGTGATCCCGAGCTGGCGCGCCCGCTCGCGGTCCTCGGAGGTGTCCTGGGAGGTGTACATGACCACCGGCAGGTCGAGGCCGGCGATCTCGCGCAGCTGCCGGGTGGCCTCGAAGCCATCCATGTCCGGCATCATGTAGTCCATGAAGACCACGTCCGGCTGCTCGCCGCGGAGGAACTCCACGGCCTCGCCACCGGTGCCCACCACCTCAACCTCGACCTCGCGCCGCTGCAGCAACCGAGTGAGCGCGATCCGGGCAAGCCGTGAGTCGTCGACCACCAGCGCCCGTCTGACAGCGTGTTCCATGCGCTCTCCCTGGACCTCACGTGGTCGTCCCACCGCGACCCGCCCCGGCACCCAATGCCGGGTGCCTCGAAGTGTAACGCCCCCGGGGACGAACCCCAGCCGCGCAATATGCCAGCCATCAGTTTCCGGGTTGCCGGCGCAGCGATCCTTGACGTGGCTCGCAATTCTTCACCTGATCGCGCAGCCGAATTCACCATGCTTGCGGCTCACGCCGCCGCGACGCTTCTGATCGGGCATAGGCCGTGCCGTTGCGGTAAGGGGTGGGAGCGCCCGGGACACGCCATGAACCCATCCCTGGGGGCTCGTAGGCGAGGTCCCTCTCGCCTGCGGTCCCGGGCGCTCCAACCCCGCACCGCACCGCGGACGTCGGCAACGTCTTCCGCGACCGGGGAGGTGTAAGCGGGGCCCGGCCAGGTACGAAATCAGGCGTGCCCGCGAGCGAGCTGCGGCCTAAGACCGCCGGCGGGTGGGAAAAGCGCGGCCTGGCGCTTCGATACGGTTCGCAGAGATAGCAGGGTGACTGCGTGGTGAAGGCTCCGCGCTTCGCGGCGGTAGCGGAGGGACCCGCAGACGAGCGGCAGGGCGCTCGCCTGCGGGATCACAGGTACTTCGGCGCGGCCCTCAGGACGACTCCGCCACCGCCGGGTCCGCGTCCCGGCGCTCGAGCCAGCGGCGGGCCTCGGCGCTGCCGCCGAGGGCGGCATGGTAGAACCAGCGCACCGCGGCCTGCTCATCGGCGCGCACGCCCCGCCCCTCGGCGAACATCACCCCCAGATTGTGCTGCGCCGAGACATGACCCTGGGCGGCCGCCGCCTCGAACCAGCGCACGGCGAGCGCCTCGTCCCGACCCACGCCCTGGCCCGTGGCGTAGAGGAACGCCAGGGCGTGCTGGGCCTCCGCCATGCCGCGAAAGGCAGCGCGGCGGTAGAAGTACGCGGCGAAGGCCAGATCCACCGGGCAGCCGTCCCCCGTCTCCAGCCGGCGCCCGCGCAGATAGTCGTTCCAGGCCATGTCCACTTGCTTGCCCATCTTGTTATGCCCCCTCAATCCATTCCGGCCTGCGTGCTGACTGCGTAAATGCAGGAGCTGTGCCAGCGGGTGACCCGACCCGCTGCGACCGTCGCCAAACGGTGACAGGTCACTGAGAGCGAAGGAAAACTGGGTCACACTCCGGACCCGGGTGCAGATAGCCAGGCCGCGATACCCCTGGCCCAGACCTGCCCCGCCCTGTCGGCGAATGTCCTACATTGCCGTTTCGCGTCACCGCTTGCCGCACGCGGTGACGATGGCCGACGATGCGGCTTCGCGCCGCCAGCGCGCCGTTGCCCCGCCCCGACGTGGCGTCGGCGACGCCGTCGTCGAGGCGCCTTGCCCTGGCGTCGCTGCGGGCCTCAGAGGGCACAGGAACTTGCAATACAGGACACTAGCCGCCGAGCGTCAGCGCTGGCGCGACGCCATCGCCGTCTATGGCCGGCGCAACGTCGTGCTCATGGGCTTCCTCGGCTTCTCCGCGGGCCTGCCCTTCATGCTGGTGTTCGCCACGCTCACCGCCTGGCTGCGCGAGCTGGACGTGAGCCGTACGGCTATCGGCTTCTTCAGCTGGGTGGGGATCACCTACTCCATCAAGTTTCTCTGGTCGCCGGTGGTCGACCGCCTGCCCCTGCCCCTGCTTACCCGGGTGCTCGGGCGTCGCCGCGGCTGGATTCTTGCCGGCCAGATCGGCATCGCGGCCGGCCTCGCCGGCATGGCACTGAGCGATCCGCAGCAGGCACTGATGCCCGTGGCGCTGCTGGCCCTGGTGGTGGCGTTCTCCTCGGCGACCCAGGACGTCGCCATCGACGCCTTTCGCATCGAGTCGGAGGCTGCCGAGTATCAGGGCGCGATGGCGGCGACCTACCAGATGGGCTACCGCATCGCCATCCTCGCCTCCTATACCGGCGCGCTGTACCTCGCGGACGCCACCAGCTGGCCGGTGGCCTACCTGTGCATGGCGGCGATGACCGGGATCGGCATGGCCGCCGTGCTCGTCGCGAGAGAGCCGGCGGTTCGCGTCAGCCGGTACACCGAGGCACAGGAGGGCCGGGCCGTAGCCTTCGTCGAGCGCAACGCGCACCTGCCGGGATGGATGCAGCGCACCGGGGCCTGGCTGGTCACAGCGGTGGTCTGCCCGCTGGTGGATTTCTTCGGCCGCTTCGGGCTCTTCGCCGTGGTGGTGCTGGCGCTGGTGGCCACCTTCCGCATCAGCGACATCGCCATGGCCAGCATGGCCAACCCGCTCTATATCGACCTCGGCTACAGCAAGGCCGTTATCGCCAACATCAGCGGCGCCTATGGGCTCGCAATGACCATCCTGGGCGCGCTGGTGGGTGGTGCAGTGGTGGCGCGCTTCGGGCTCATGCGGCCCCTGCTCTCCGGTGCCGTGCTGGTGGCGGCCACCAATCTGCTGTTCGCCTGGATGGCGCTGCAGGAGGGCTCCGTGCCGGCACTGGTTCTGGTGATCAGCGCCGACAACCTGAGCGGCGGCTTCGCCGGCTCGGTATTCATCGCCTGGCTTTCGAGCCTCACCAACACCGCCTACACCGCCACCCAGTACGCCCTGTTCAGCTCGCTGATGACGCTGCCGGGCAAGTTCCTGAGCGGCTTCGGCGGCGTGGTGGTGGACGCCTTCAGCTATCCGGTGTTCTTCACGCTGGCGGCAGCGCTAGGGGTGCCCGCCATCATCCTGGTGCTGGTGGTCGCGGCGCGGGAGCGCCGCCGTGCACCGGACCACGTGGAGGCCACGGCACCGGGCGAATCCACTCCCTAGGGCATGCATCGCGATGGGGGTGGGAAAACACGGGGATCATCCCCATTCAGATCGGTCACGGTGGACGCACGGCCGCCCGCCACGGCAACATCTGCGGTCCTGTCCTGAGGAGCTTTGCATGACCGAAAGCCGCCACGCCCGCCTGCTCATCCTCGGCTCCGGCCCGGCCGGCTACACCGCGGCGGTCTATGCTGCCCGCGCCAATCTCGAGCCCGTGCTCGTCACGGGCCTGGAGATGGGCGGCCAGCTCACCACCACCACCGACGTGGACAACTGGCCGGGGGATGTCTCGGGCCTCCAGGGCCCGGAGCTCATGGAGCGCATGAAGGCCCACGCCGAGCGCTTCGGCACCGAGATCGTGTTCGATCATATCCACACCGCCGAGCTCGGCCAGCGTCCCTTTCGCCTCATCGGCGACAGCGGCGAGTACACGGCGGATGCGCTGATCATCGCCACCGGCGCCTCGGCCCAATATCTGGGGCTCGAGTCGGAGTCACGGTTCATGGGCCGGGGCGTGTCTGCCTGCGCCACCTGCGACGGGTTCTTCTACCGCGGCCAGGACGTGGCGGTGATCGGCGGCGGCAACACAGCGCTGGAGGAGGCGCTCTACCTCTCCAACATCGCCCGCAGCGTCACCATCGTGCACCGGCGGGACCGCTTCCGCGGCGAGAAGATCCTGCAGGACCAGGTGCTCCAGCGCGCGGAGGGCGGCAACATCCGCATCCGCTGGAACGCCACGCTGGACGAGGTCCTCGGCGACGACAGCGGCGTCACCGGCGCGCGCCTGCGGGACACGAAGACCGGCGAGACCGAGGAGATCGACGTGGCCGGCGTGTTCATCGCCATCGGCCATCGGCCGAACACGGAGCTGTTCGCCGGGCAGCTGGAGATGGAGGGTGGCTACATCCGCGTGAAGAGCGGTCTGGAGGGCAACGCCACCGCCACCAGCGTGCCCGGCGTGTTCGCCGCCGGGGACGTCATGGACCATGTGTACCGCCAGGCCATCACCTCCGCCGGCACCGGCTGCATGGCCGCGCTGGACGCCGAGAAGTATCTGGACGCCCTGGCCATGGACCCACCGGCGAGGGCCACCGCCGCGGCGTCGTGAGCATGGTCGCCGAGCCCGACACGCCCGCGCATCTTGCCCTCTACGAGCACGAGCTCTGCGGCTTCTGCCGGCACGTGCGCCACGCCATCGATGCGTCGGGCCTGGAGGTGGAATCCCGCAACATCCTGCGCGAGCCAGGGCACCGCGAGGATCTCATCGCCGGCGGCGGCCGGGGCATGGTGCCCTGCCTGCGCATCGAGCACCGGGATGGGCAGGTGGACTGGCTCTACGAGTCGGCGGACATCATCGCCTATCTCGAGCGACTCGCCGCCCGCTGAGCGGCGCCCTCACCAGGGCCAGTCGTAATCCAGCGTCAGCGGGGCGTGGTCGGAGAAGCGCTGCCCGGTGTGGATGCGGGCATCCAGGACCCGGTCCCGCAGCCCCGGGGTGATGACGTGGTAGTCGATCCGCCACCCCGTATTGTTGTCCCAGGCCCGGCCGCGGTAGGACCACCAGGTGTACTGGTGGTCCTGATCGTTCACCACCCGGAAGGCGTCGACGAAGCCGGCCTCGCCGAACAGGCGGTCCATCCATGCCCGTTCGTGGGGCAGAAAGCCGGAGTTCTTCTGGTTCGAGCGCCAGTTGCGCAGGTCCCGCGCGGTGTGCGCGATATTCCAGTCGCCGCAGATAATGAGCTCGCGCCCACTCTCGCGCAGCGCCTGCAGGCGCGCGAGGAAGGGCTCCATGAAGGCGTCCTTGACGTCCTGGCGGTGCTCGCCGGAGCTGCCCGAGGGCATGTAGAAGGAGACCACTGCCAGATCGCCGAAGCGCGCCTCCAGCCAGCGCCCCTCGCGGTCGATCTCGGGCATGCCGATCCCCGTGACCACCTCGTCCGGCTCGCGGTTGGCGTAGAGCGCCACGCCGCTGTAGCCCTTGCGCTCGGCATCGGCGAACCAGGCCCGGTAGCCGGGCGGGAAGTAGAAATCGTCGGTGAGCTGCGCGCGCTGCGCCTTGGTCTCCTGGACGCATAGGATGTCCGGTGACTCCTCCGGCAGCCAGTCGAAGAAGCCCTTGCGGGCGGCGGCGCGAATGCCATTGAGGTTGGCACTGGTAATGGTCAGCGGCATGACGGCTAAACAATGGCCCGTGGTGAGGACGCGCAGGGTACACCAGCGCTCGCCGGCGGCGCTGCGCCGGTGGGCCGGTCAGGGTGCTGACGCCCCCGCCATCAGCGCCTCCTGAGACGACTGCAGGGCCTCGAGCACCCGCGCATCCCGCCCGTAGACATCTTCCCGGAAGTGCATCACGCCATCCTCCCCCGCCCAGGCCGTCCAGTAGAGCAGATGCACCGGCACGGAACGCTCCAGACCCACCGTCCGCGGCTCGCCGCCCACCGCGTCAAGTGCAGCCTGGACCCGCTCCGGCGACCAGCTGTCGTTGGCGGCCAGCACCCGCTCGGCCAGCAGCCCCGGCGCCGAGACGCGGATGCACCCCGAGCTGAACGCGCGCCGATCCTCCTGAAACAGGTTCCGGGCCGGCGTATCGTGGAGGTAGACCGCAAAGCGGTTGGGGAACATGAACTTGACCCGGCCGAGGGCGTTCAGCGGGCCCGGGGCCTGCCGAAAACGAAACGGCAGCCGATCGCCGAGGGCCTGCCAGTCGATGGTCTCCGGATCGATCCGCACCTCATCCCGGCCCCAGCCCTGCAACACCTGGAATCCCATGCGCTCGAGGTAATCCGGATCCTCCCGCAGGGCCGGCACGATGTCGCGGCGGGCAATGCTCTGTGGCACCTCCCAGGTGGGATTGAACACCAGATAGGTCATGCGCCCGGACATCATCGGCGTCTGCCGGTACGGGCGGCCCACGATCACCGGCATCTCGAGCCCGGGTGCACCGTCCTCGAACCATTGCAGCCGGAAGCCAGCGATATTGACACGGATGTGGGGGTCGCCGAGCTCGGCCGGCAACCAGCGCCAGCGTTCGAGGTTCACGATGAGCCGGTCGATCAGCACCGGCAGCGGCTCGTTCAGCGCGGCGAGCGTCTGCCTGCCTACCAGGCCGTCCGCGAGCAGCCCGCGGCTGCGCTGGAACGCCTGCACGGCCTCGACCAGCGCCTCGTCATAGCGGTAACGCTCGGCATCCGTCGCCCGAGCGAATTCCTCCGCAACCAGGCGACGGCGCAGGGCCTCGACCCGCGCTCCGCCCTCGCCAGGCCGCAGCAACGGACCGTCCGGCACCGGCTCCCAGCCGCCGCTTCGCTGCAGGCGGCGATACTTCGCCAGCCCCTGGCGCAGGGCTGCGTAGCCGGGATCCGATGGCGCCAGCGCGGCGAGCGTCTCCCCCGGGCGCCCGGTCCGCACGGCCTCGCGCAAGGGCTCCAGATAGCGCTCCACCGGACGCGTCGGCAGCTCGCTGTCCGGATCGATGACCAGCGGATCCACCCGCCCGCTGCGCAGATCATGGGCGGCGCGCAGATAGGCATCCGTAAGCAGGAGCTCGAGGTCGGTCCGCGCGCCGGCACCGGATTCGGCCTCGAGAAGCAGCCGCCGCAACGCGTCGCGGTGATAGCGCTGCGGATCGAGGCCGTGACGGTCCATATCGTCGAGCGCCCGGCGCAGGGACCGGACCCGGGGGAGCGGCGCGCCTTCGGCGTCGTGCCACGCGGGCTCGTAGAGCCGTCCGGCGTAGAAGGCGCGCACGCCGGCCGGCGCCTCCAGCGGCACATCCGCTACCCGGGCCGGCAGCCGTGCGCCCTCGGCGAACAGCTGCTCCACCCGCTGGCGCAAGGACTCTTCCTGGGCGGGAGCGGGCAACGCCAGCGTGAAGGCGGCGAATCCGAGGAAAGCGGCGAGCGTGGCCCTGGTCAAGATGCGCTCCGAAGGGGCAGCCGGTGATGTACCGACTATGACACACCTGCCGACGAAGGCCGGCCAGGGTGCCAGCGGCCCACGGGCTCACGCCGCACGGGGCCCACACCAGCGGCCTCCCGCAACCGGCAGCGCGTGCTCAGAGATCGAGGTCGTCCAGCGGGTTGCCGGCGAAGTAGGCCGGCGTGCCGTCATCGAGGCCGAAGTCCTCGCGCATCATGTCCAGGGAACCCGACACATCCTCCGGCGGCTCAATGGGCTCGGCGGCCACTTCCATCCAGCTCTCGATGTCCAGCTCCTCGATCGCACCGTCGAAGTACTGGATCTCCACCGCGCCTTCCTCGGCGTCGTAGGCCACCACCTCGAAACTCTCGCCGCTGGTGGAGAGGTACCACTCGCCGATCTCCGGCTCGTGACTCACAGCCATCGCTCCGCTCCCCGTGTCCATCCGGTGCCAGGCACCGGCTGAAGGGTCAGTCCACCTATAGGGCGGGGGCCGCGGACGTTCAAGCCCGCTCATCGGGCAGGGGCGGCGGGGTGTCCGGCCATCGGCCGCCTCGGCTATGCTCCCGCCTCGCATGGGAACGGGGTACGGGAGGCTGGCAACAGGGTGAAGGAGCTGATTCTCGGGGGCGTGCGTTCGGGCAAGAGCCGGCTCGCGGAAGGCCGCGCCGGCGAGGGCGCGGTAACCTATGTCGCCACCGCCCGGGTGGGCGACGCCGAGATGGCGGCGCGCATCGCCGACCATCGGGCACGGCGGCCGGCACACTGGCGGACGGTGGAGTGCGGCGCAGGGCTCGCGGCCACCCTGCAGCGCGAGGCAGAAGCCGGGCGCTGCCTGCTGGTGGACTGCCTGACGCTATGGCTCACGGGCCTGCTGGAGCAGCCCGACGCCCTGGCAACGGAGCCCGACCGGCTGGTCGCGACGCTGCCGGAGCTGCCGGGCCACGTCATCCTGGTGGGCAACGAGGTGGGCCTCGGTATCGTGCCCCTGGGCGAGGTGAGCCGGCGCTTCGTCGACGCCGCCGGCAGTCTGCATCAGCGCCTTGCCGGGGTTTGTGACCGGGTGACCCTGGTCGCCGCCGGCCTGCCGCTGACGCTAAAGGGAGAGGCATCGTGATCCGTCAGCCCGACACCACGGCCGAGGCCGGCGCCCGCGAGCGCCAGCGGCGCCTGACCAAGCCGCCGGGGTCTCTCGGCCGCCTCGAGGATCTCGCCGTACGCCTCGCGGCGCTGCAGGGTCGCGCCCGGCCGACGGCGGATCACGTGCATATCACCGTCTTCGCCGCCGACCACGGCGTGACCGCCGAGGGCGTCTCCGCCTACCCCGCCGCGGTGACCGTGGAGATGATCCGCAATTTCGCGGCCGGCGGTGCGGCCGTAAGCGTCATCGCACGCCGTCTCGCTGCCGAGCTGGAGGTGGTGGACGTCGGCACCGCCGAGGACTACGAGCCGCCGGCCGGCGTGCGTTGTGAGCGCGCGGCGCGCGGCAGCGGCAACATCCGCCACGAGCCGGCAATGGACAGCGCCACCCGCGAACGCGCCGAGGCGAGCGGGCGGGCCAGCGTCACCCGCGCGCTGACGGCGGGTGCCGATATCTTCGTCGGCGGCGAGATGGGGATCGGCAACACCACGGCCGCGACGGCGCTGGCCTGCGCGCTGCTCGATCTGCCGCCTGCGCACCTGGCCGGGCCGGGCACCGGACTGGATGCCGCCGGGGTGACGCACAAGGTGGCAGTGGTGGAGGCCGCGCTGGCCCGGCATGGCCGGCTTCGCGACGACCCGGTGGCCGCCCTGGAACGGCTGGGCGGGCTGGAGATCGCGGCCCTGGCAGGCGCTTACCAGGCCTGTGGCGAGCTCGGGCTGTCGGTCCTGGCGGATGGCTTCATCGCCAGCGTGGCCGCCCTGGTGGCGGTGCGCCGGGAGCCCGCGCTCAGAGACTGGCTGCTGTTTGCCCATCGCTCCGGCGAGCCGGGTCACGGCGGCATCCTCGACGCCCTCGGCGCGGAGCCGCTGCTCGATCTCGGCATGCGGCTCGGCGAGGGTAGCGGTGCCGCGGCCGCCGTGCCGCTCCTGCGCCTCGCCTGCACCCTGCACAACGAGATGGCCACCTTCGACGAGGCCGGCGTCTCCGAGTCCTGAATCCACGGAGCCTTCGCATGCAGCGCATTGACCAGCACCCCATGACCCTCGTGGACCTGATGCGCCACGGCATGCCCGTCGGCGGCCGTCGCTATCGCGGCCACATCGACGACCCCCTGGCCGAGGAGGGCTGGGCGCAGATGCGAAGCGCGGTAGGCGACGCCTGCCCCTGGGACGCCATCGTGAGCTCCCCGCTGCAACGCTGCGCCGCCTTCGCCCGCGAG
Organism: Spiribacter halobius; assembly: GCF_020883455.1. Taxonomy (NCBI): domain Bacteria; kingdom Pseudomonadati; phylum Pseudomonadota; class Gammaproteobacteria; order Chromatiales; family Ectothiorhodospiraceae; genus Sediminicurvatus; species Sediminicurvatus halobius. The sequence continues at coordinate 3,602,414 of NZ_CP086615.1, forward strand.
CTGGCCGAGCGCCATGACCGCCCGCTGCACATCGAGGAGGGGCTGCGCGAGATCAGCTTCGGCGACTGGGAGGGGCGCCATGTTCGCGAGATCCTCGCCGAGAGTCCGGAACAGGTGAGCCGCTACTGGCAGGATCCGGTCCGCCACACCCCGCCCGGCGCCGAGCCCCTCACCGACTTCCGCGAGCGCGTGGTACGCGCCTGGGAGCAGGTGGTCGAGCGCCACCGCGGCGGCCATGTGCTGATCGTCGGCCACGGCGGTCTCATTCGCACCCTGCTCACCCATGTGCTTGAGATGCCCCTCAGCGCCACCCTCCGGCTGGAGATGCCCAACGCCGCCTTCACCCGCGTCCGCGTGCAGGACGACATCAACGGCAACCCGGCGCCCAGCCTCGTCTTCCACGCCCGCCGGCACCCATGATGCGCGGGGCCCTCGCCGCGCTGGTCTTCCTCACACGACTGCCCCTGCCCCGCCTGGAGCTCGGGACGGCGGACGCCGGCCGGAGCCTGCCCTGGTATCCGGCCGTGGGCGCGCTGCTCGGCGCGCTCGCCACGCTGGCGGCACTGGCGGGGGCGAGTGCCAGCCCGCTGCTCGGCGCCGCCGTGTACGTCGCCGCCCTGGCCGCCCTCTCCGGAGGCCTCCATCTCGACGGGCTCGCCGACACCGCCGACGCCTGGGTCGGCGGGATCGGCGACCGCGAGCGAACGCTGGTCATCATGAAGGATCCGGCCTGCGGCCCGGCGGCGGTGAGCCTGCTTGTCGCCGTGCTCACCCTGCGTCTCGCCGCCGCGCAGGCCGTGCTCCTCGCCGGCGCCTGGCCGGCCCTGCTCCTGGCTCCCGTGCTCGGCCGGGCGGCCGCCCCGGCGCTGTTCCTCAGCACACCCTACGTCCGCGCCGGCGGCCTCGGGCAGGCGCTCAGCGAGCATCTGCCACGCGGCACCACACGCATAGCCCTGCTGGTAACCGCCGGCGTCGCGCTCCTCGGCGGCTGGCCCGGGCTCGCCGCCCTGGCGGCGGCCGGCGCGCTCCTGGTGGCGCTGCGCCGCGCGTTCCAGCGACGCCTCGGCGGCATCACCGGCGACACCACCGGCGCCGCCATCGAGCTCTGCGAGCTCGCGGCACTGCTCGCCCTGGCGCTTACGGTGCCAAACCCAGCGTCGTAAGTCGGCATCCGCCATGGGCGGAGGCGTACTGGACACGGACGTGGTGCCAAGAGCGGAGTTGATCCAGGGGTACACAGGTCTGGCTGCTGCCTCGGACGGATCCAGTGACACAGCTGCTCGCGGCTGAGCCCCGGCGCGTCCCGGGCACCGGTCAACCGGGTGCACGCCAGCGCCGCGGATCACGGAATCCGTCGGAGGGCATCAAGTTTCTGCCTGAACTCAAGAGAATGATAGTCTTTCGCACCTGACTCGGAACCCTTGCTGTCGGACTGTTCGAGACCTGCGTCGTGCCCCGCTCATGCCCGCTCATCGACACCCTGCTCCTGCACCGGGACGCCCTGGTGAGCCAGGTGCTCCCGATCGTCGGGGGGCGGGCGCAGGCCGAGGACGTGGTGCATGAGCTGTTCCTGCGCCTCGCGCGGCGCGACAGCGATGCCGGGGTGCGCCAGCCACTCGCCTTCCTGCATCGCGCGGCGCGCAACCTGGCCCAGGACGAGCTGCGTCACGAGCGCATGGTGGCGCGGCATGGCGAGCGGCAGAGCGGGCTGGCGCCGGAGCATGCCCCGTCGGCCGAGCACTGCAGCGGCGAGCGCCAGGCCCTGGAACGGGTGCAGCAGGCGCTGGCGGCGCTGCCGCGGGACTGCCGAGCCGCCTTCGAGATGCACCGGCTGGGGGGCTACACTCATCGCGAGATCGCGGCAGCCCTCGGAATATCGGCGAGCATGGTGGACAAGCACATTCGGCGGGCGCTGACCGCGTGCCGGGACGCCCTGCGCGATGAGTGAGCCGGCGCGCGACCGGCCGCAGAATGACCCCGCCTGGGAAGCGGCCCTGGACTGGCTGCTGGCGCTGCAGGCCGGCGGGCTCGACGACACGCAGCAGGCCGCGTTGCAGCGCTGGCTGGAGGCGGACCCGCGTCACCACGCGGCGTTTGCAGAGGCCCAGCGCGTCTGGGGGGTGACCGGTCATGTCACGCCAGCGCACGCGGCCTGGCCGCGTCCGCAGCGGCAGCGCCCACGGCGCCGGTGGCTGCCCCTCGCGGCGGCCGCGGTGCTGGTGGCGGGCATCACCGCCATCCTCGCCACCGGCGCCCTCGACCGGTGGCGTCACGACCTCGTCGCCGGTGTCGCGGAGCTGCGCACGGAAGCGCTCGCCGACGGCAGCCGCGTGACCCTGGCGCCGGGCAGCGCCGCGGATGTGAGCATGGATGCGTCCTCACGCCACCTCACCCTGCGCCGCGGCGCGATCTACCTCGACGTGGCACGGGACGCGGAACGGCCCTTCGTCGTCACCGCCGGTGAGACGCGGGTCGCCGTAATCGGCACCCGCTTCACCGTTCGCCGCTCCGACGTCCGTGTCCGTGTTGCGGTGGCTGAGGGACGGGTCCGCGTCGAGCGCGGACGCGCCGGCGTCGACCTCGCGGCGGGACAGGCGGTGGCCGCCGGCGGTGGGGCTATGCAGCCGCAACGCGTGCCCCGCCAGCAGGTCGGAAGCTGGCGCGAAGGCCGACTGCGCCTGCGCGATGCCACCATCGCCGAGGGCGTGGCCGCGCTGCGCCCGTGGCATCGGGGCATCATCCTCGACCCGCCCCAGGCACTGGCCCAGCGCCGCATCAGCGGCATCTACGACCTGCAGCGGCCCCAGGCAGCGCTGGCGGCGATGCTGGCGCCTCACGACGGCACGGTCGCCGCCTTCACACCCTGGCTGCTCCGTATCGAATCCCCCGACAGCTGATCGGGTCGGAAGTCATCCCGCATTGAGAACATTCCCCGGCTCGTTCGTCTTCTTCCGTAGACAAGAAGCGATTGCATTGGCATTCGCGACAACAACCACGGGAGAACCGCATGCGCACACGCCACGCCTGCCACCGCCTCGGCGCCACCCTGGCGGTGGCCTCCGCCCTGACCCTGGCCGCCGGCCTGGACGGCACCGCCCTCGCCCAGAACACGAGTGAGCCCACCAGCCTGCAGCTCCCGGCCCAGCCGCTCGCCGAGGCATTGACCGAGCTCGGCGCCGCCACCGGCGTCCAGGTGAGCTTTGACCCGTCCCTGCTCGCCGGCGAACGGGCGCCTGCCCTGGAAGGGCGCTACACCCTGGATCAGGCCCTGCAGCGCCTGCTCGCGGACACGCAGCTCACCTACGAGCGCAGCGGCGATGGCTCGGTGACCATTCGCGCCGCCAGCAACGGCTCGGATGCGGTCACGGTCGCGCCGATTACCGTCTCCGGCTGGCGCCCCTCCACCACCCAGGGCTACCGGGCGGAGGTGATCTCCTCGGCCACCAAGACCGAGGAGCTGCTGGTGGACGTGCCGGCGTCGGTGTCCGTGGTCACCGCCGACCTCATCGAGGACCAGAACGCCACCACCGTCGCCGAGGCCCTGCGCAACGTGCCGGGCGTGGGCGCCGGGCCCAATCCGGCCAATGTCTCGGTGCAGGAGGAGGTCACCATCCGCGGCTTCGAGTCCGCCCTGGTGCGGGTGAACGGCGTGCAGCGCCGCTCCACCGGGCCGCTCAGCCTCGCCAACGTGGCGAGCGTGGAGGTGCTAAAGGGCCCGTTCTCGGTGCTCTACGGCGACCTCTCGCCCGGCGGCTTCGTCAACATCCAGACCAAGCGCCCGCAGCGGGAGGCGGGGGCGGAGGTCAGCCTCGGCGGCAGCCAGGTCATGTCCGGGGACGGCACCAGCGCGCGGGGCACGGTTGACCTGACCGGCCCTCTGAACGAGGACGGGACGGTGCTCTATCGCCTGATCGCCTCCTCGGAGGGCGGCAGCTCCTTCATCGACACCGTGGAGAACGAGCGGCAGTTCATCGCCCCGTCGCTGTCCTTCCTCGGGCTCGACGACCGGCTGCGCGTCGACGTGGACCTTCGCTACCTGCGTAACGACGAGACATTCCTGTTCGGCGTCCCCGCCCGCAATGGCGAACCCGACGACCGCATCGACTACGACACCTTCCTGGGGGCCGATGACAGCGAGAAGGTCACCGAGGATTACGACGCCGAGCTGCGCGCCGAGCTCGAGCTGAGCGACCGTACACGGATCGATGGCGCCATCACCTATCACCGCAATGAGCACACATCACGGGCGCTCCGGCCGTTCGGCGGGGGTCAGGAGGTCGCGAGCGACGATACGGTGGAGCGGGCCTACAGCGTTCGCAGCTCGCGCACCACGGATCAGCAGATCGAGGTCAACATCATCCACGAGCTGAGCGTCCGGGATCAGGAATGGCGGTTCCTCGCCGGTGGCGATGTGCGAAGCACCGACTTCGAGCCGGCGGGCCCCGGCTCGCTGAACCTCAACCCGTTCGATACCACCAGTGTTTTCGATCCCGACAACGACGTGACCTTTCCCGCGGATGACGACCCCGCGCTGTCTCAGTTCTTCGTTGACCAGGACAACGACAGCTGGGGCGTCTACGGCCAAGCCGAGGTCTGGTGGCGGGACCGGCTCAAGCTGCTGGCGGGCGCGCGCTACACGGATCTCGATTACAGCTACCGCAGTGACGCCTTCGGCAGCTTCGATGAGAACCCGACCAGCGTGGATCCGCGCGCTGGGGCCCTGCTGAAGCTCACCCCGGAGACCTCGCTCTACGCGAGCTATAGCACCTCCTTCGAGCAGTCCTTCAGCTTCGACCCGGACAACGTGGAGCCGCTGGAGGCCGAGCAGTACGAGTTCGGCGTCAAGCGCGAGTTTGCCGGGGGCATGGGGCTCCTGACGGCCACTGTGTTCGATCTCACGCAGGAGAATCTGGTGACCACCGACCCCGAAACCGGGCTGAACCGCCAGATCGGCGAAGCCCAGACCCAGGGCTTCGAGCTCGAGGTCCGGGGCACGGTCACCGAGCGGTTACAGGTCCAGGCGGGCTACACATTCCTGGACAACGAGATCAGCAAGGACAACGACGGCAACGAGGGCAACCGCCTGCCCAACGTCGCCGAGCACGAGGCGAGCCTCTGGGCGAGCTACCGCCTGCCCACTCGGGGCGAGGGGTCCTGGTATCTCGGCGGCGGCGTGTTCTACGAGAGCGAGCGCTTCACCGGCGCCGCCAACACCGTGGAGATGCCAGGCTACGTCACCACGGACCTGAGCCTTCGCTACGAGCTGCCCCTTGGCGAGCGTCAGCTCTCGGTCCGCTTCGGCGTGAAGAACGTCTTCGACGAGGAGTACTACGCCGGCGGCTTCGGCGAGGGCATTTCCTTCCGCGGCGAGCCGCGCACGGCCTTCGCCACGCTCACGGCGCGCTTCTGAGGAGCCGGGCTGGCGATGGCGAACACGGTAGGTTAACGTTCAACGCTCTCAGTCGCGTTCGCATCCGGCCATGACCGTCGCAGCCATCTCCGGCGCCGCACCGCTCCCGCGGCGGCACCGCCGCCGCGCCCTGATCCTGCTCGGCCTCGCCGGTGCCGCCGGCACGGCCGTGCTGCTGAGCCTGCGGATCGGTTCGGTGCCCCTGGATACCGCCACGGTGCTCGCGGCCCTGATGGCCCCCGACAACTCGGATGCCCACGCCATCGTGCGCGAGCTGCGCCTGCCGCGCACGGTGCTGGGGGCCGCCGTGGGTGCCGCCCTGGCGGTGGCCGGCGCCATCATGCAGGCGGTCACGCGCAATCCGCTGGCCTCACCCACCATCCTCGGCCTCAACGCCGGGGCGATCTTCGCCGTGGTCTGCGCGGTATTCGTGCTCGGCATAGCCGACCCGGCCCAGTACCTGTGGTTCGCCTTCCTGGGCGCCCTCGGGGCGGCGGCGCTGGTGTTCGCCATCGGCTCCGCGGGCCGCGGCGGGGCGACGCCGGTGAAGCTCGCCCTGGCCGGCACCGTGGTCACGGCGCTGCTCTCGAGCTGGGTCAGCGGCATCCTCATCTTCGACCAGCGCACCCTGGACGAGGCCCGCTTCTGGCTCGCCGGCTCCCTCGGCGGGCGCGATCTCGAGGCCTTCTTCCGGGTGGCCCCGTTGATGGCCGCGGGCATCGCCACGGGACTCGCCCTCGGGCATTCGCTCAACGCCCTCGGCCTCGGCCGCGACGTGGCCACGGCGCTCGGCCAGCGCACCGCGTGGCTGCGGGTGATCGCGACGGCCACCGTCGTGCTCCTGGCCGGCTCCGCCGTCGCCGTCGCCGGGCCCATCGGCTTCGTCGGCCTCGCCGTGCCGCACATGGTCCGCGGCCTGCTCGGACCGGACTACCGCTGGGTGCTCCCCGGCTGCGCCGTCGGCGGCGCAGCGCTGCTGCTCACTGCCGACGTGATCGGGCGGGTCATCGCCCGCCCGGGGGAAGTCGAGGCGGGGATCATCACCGCACTCGTCGGTGCGCCCGTGCTCATCCACATCGTCCGCCGCCCGCGGCTCACCGGCCTGTGAGCGGCGCCCGGCTCGCCCTGCGGCTGCCCCGCCCGCTCGCCGCCTCCTGGCGGGTGGGTCGGCGCACGCTGCTGCTCGCCGCGCTGGCGCTGGCGTCGGTGCCCGTCGCAGCGCTGCTGGCGCTCGGGCTCGGCGAGTATCCGCTCGGGCCCTGGGGCAGCCTGCAGGCGCTGCTCGGCGCGCACGGCGACAGCCTCGGGCAGTTCATCGTCGCCGAGCTGCGCGCGCCCCGGGTGGCGGCGGCGCTGCTGGTGGGGGCCGCCCTCGGCGCCTCCGGGGCGGTGTTCCAGGGACTGGTGCGCAACCCCCTGGTGGCGCCTGACATCATCGGCATCAACGCCGGGGCGGGGCTCGCTGCGGTGCTGGTCATCGTCGGCGGCGCCGGGGTGCTGGCGCTGCCGGCGGCGGCCCTCGCCGGCGCCATCGTCACGGCGGTTGTCGTCTACGCGCTCACCTGGCGGCAGGGCATCACCGGCGGGCGGCTGGTGCTGGTGGGCATCGGCGTGAACGCCCTGCTCGCGGCGCTCACCACCCTGGTGCTGCTGCGCGCCCCGGTGGAGCAGGCGACGCCGGCCGTGGTCTGGCTCACCGGCAGCCTCGCGCTGCGGGACTGGGGCCACGCGGCGCTCGCCGCCGGGGGTATGGCGCTGCTGCTGCCCGCGTTGCTGCTGCTCTGGCCCCGGCTCGCCGCCCTTGAGCTCGGCGATGACAGCGCCCGGGCCCTGGGCGTGCGGGCGGAGCGCGACCGGCTGCTGCTGCTCGCCTGCGGCGCGGCCCTGGCGGGGCTGGCCGTGGCGGTGGCAGGGCCGCTTGCCTTCGTCGCGCTCATGGTGCCGCATCTGGCGCGGCTGCTGGTGGGGCCGCTCAGCGGCGGCGGCGTGGTGCTGGCGGCGGCCCTCGGCGCGCTGCTGGTGCTCGCGGCGGACCTGCTCGGCCAGCACGCCTTCGCGCCGGCGCGGCTGCCCGTGGGGCTGATCACCGCCAGCGTCGGGGCGCCCTTCTTCCTGTTCCTGCTCTATCGTGTCAACCGGAGCCTCTGAGCCCATGCCCGATCTGCGCGCCCGCGACCTTGCCCTCGGCTACGACGGACGCCTGGTGGTGGAGGGCCTGGACCTCGCCCTGCCGCCGGCGCGTATCACCGTGATCGTCGGCCCCAACGCCTGCGGCAAGTCCACCCTGCTGCGGGCGCTGGCGCGGCTGCTGCGCCCGCGCCGCGGCGCGGCACTGCTGGACGGCCACGCCGTGCACCGCCTGCCCACCCGAGCCCTGGCCCGGCGACTCGGGCTGCTGCCCCAGGCCCCCAGCGCGCCGGAGGGGCTCACTGTGGAGGACCTGGTGGCCCGCGGGCGCTTCCCGCATCAGCGGGTGTTCCGCTACTGGAGCCCGGAGGACGCGCAGGCCGTGGCCGAAGCCCTGGCCGATACCGAGATGGAGGCCCTTCGCGATCGGCCGGTGGACGAGCTCTCGGGAGGCCAGCGCCAGCGGGCCTGGATCGCCATGACACTGGCCCAGCAGACCGAGATCCTGCTGCTGGACGAACCCACCACCTTCCTCGACATCGCCCACCGCCTGGAGGTGCTGGAGCTGCTCCGGCGGCTGAACCGCGAGCGCGGGCGCACCATCGTCATGGTGCTGCACGACCTCAACGAGGCCGCCCGGCATGCCGACCACCTGGTGGCCATGCGCGCGGGCCGCATCCTCGCCGAGGGCCCGCCCGGGGAGGTGGTCACCCCGGCCCTCGTGGAGCGGGTCTTCGGCATCGCGAGCCGGGTGATCCCGGATCCCGTCACCGGCACGCCGCTGGTGGTGCCGGTACGCAGCGCCGAGCCCGACCAGCCGCTGCCCCGGGCGCGGAGGGCCTGACCGGTGCCGGACCATCCGCTGGCCGAGGCCCTCGCCGAGGCGACCCGCGCGGAGCCCTGGCTGGCAGCCCGCATTGCCCCAGGCGCGGGGGGCGAGAGCCTCGCGGGGCTCGCCGCGGACGCCGGCCGCCTGGAGGACCTCGCCGGGCGCATGGCGCACACCCACGGGTCGGACGAGGTCTTCGTCGGCGCCACGCTGCTGTTCGAGCGCCTCGCCGCCATCGCCTCGATGGCGCTGGCTTTCCCGTTCTACCTGCGGCAACGCCTGCCCCTGGCCGGCCCCGAAGCCCTGCATGTCGGCTTCGGCGCGGACGGCGAGCCCGATGGCATAACCGTCACGGACGCGGCTTTCGCCTGCCCGGAAGGCGATCCCGCCACCGGCCATGCCGATGCCCGGGTGCTGCCGGATGCGGCGGCCCTGCGGGCGCTGCTGCGCGAGCGCCTGGTCACGGTGGTCAGCCCGCTGGTGACTGCCCTGGCGCGCCCGGCGAAGCGCGGCCTGCGCACCCAGTGGCGAGGCGCGGCGGACATGATCACCATCGCCGCCTGGTGTGCCGGCGGCGCCGCGGGCGACGAGGACGGTGGCATCGCCCTGGCCGAAGCGCTCTGCGAGGCCGGCGCGCCACTGGTGGGGCAGGCCGGGTTCCGGCCCTTCGAGCACCGCGGCGTGGTGTACCGGCACCGGGTGCGCAACACCTGCTGCCAGCGATACCGGATCCCCGGGAAGGGCTACTGCTTCACCTGCCCGCTGCCGAAGCCGGCGCAGCGCGAGCGGCGCTGGCATGAGCACCACGAGGCGCGCGGCGACCCGCAATGAGAGCGCTGATCCTCCTGCTGCTGCTCGCCCCGGGCCTCGCGACGGCCGCGGAAGGCTGGCCGCGGGTGATCGAGCACCCCCTGGGCGAGACCCGCCTGCCGGCGCCGCCGCAGCGGGTGGTCGCGCTGGAGGTGGGCCAGAACGTGGACATGCTGCTGGCCCTCGGGCTGCCGCCGGTGGGGTCGATCACCTACGGCCTTGCCGCGGCCGACCAGCCCGCCGCCTGGCCGCCCGCCATCGCCGCGCAGGCGGCGGCCGCCGGCATCCGCTCGGTGGGCTCCCCGGGGCAGGTGGACCTCGAGGCCATCGCGGTGCTCGAACCGGATCTGATCATCGCCAACGAATGGGGCGGCCACGAGGCCTACGCGGCCCTCTCCCGCATCGCCCCCACCATCACGCTGCCCTTCGAGCGCCACTTCGTGCCGCCCCTGCGCGCGCTCGCCCGCGCGCTCGGGCGCGAGGCGCGCGCGGAGGCCTGGATCGCCCGCTACACCGCCCGCACGCTCGAGCTGCATGAGGCGCTTGCGGGCACCGAGGTTGCCATCGTGCGCCCTCGCCTGCAGTCGGTCTGGATGTACGGGCCGCCCTCAAACGCCGGGCGCGTGCTGGGCGAGGCCGGCGTCAGGGTGCAGCCCCTGCCGCCAGGCGCCTCCTTCACCGCTGACGCCCCCGGGGCCATCGGCGAGCTGTCCCTGGAGCGGCTGCCGGCGATCACCGCGCCGCATCTGTTCGTCATCCTCTACAACCTGGAGCACCACGACGGCCTCCAGGGCTATCTGCGCGGCCCGCTCTGGCAGCGGCTGCCGGCGGTCGAGGCGGGCAACGTGCACGGGGTCGAGGGCATCGCCTGGACCAATCACGGCCCCATCGGCGCCCTGCAGATGCTGGAGGAGGCCGCCGCCGCACTCACCGGCGAGGTGCCATGAGTCCCGCGGCCGCGCTGCTCGTCGGCCTCGCCCGGGAGCATTCCCGGGCGCTCGCCGGCGGCGTGGCGGTCGGCCTGCTCTGGCGGGGCGGCCAGCTCGCCGCGCCGGCGCTCACCGAGGCGGCCATCGACCGCGGCCTGATGCCGGGGGACGCGGGCGCGCTGCTCGTCTGGACCGCCGCGCTCGCCGTCACCGGGCTGCTGGTGGCGATCACCACGGGGGCGCGTCATCACTACGCCGGGCGGGCTGGCTACGGTGCCGAGGCAAGCCTGCGCGAGGCCCTCGCCGGGGCGCTGGCCGGCAGCGCGCTGGGCGCTGCCGAGCGCACCAGCCGCGTCACCGGTGACGCCCGCGCCGTGGGCGCGCTGTTCGAGGCCGCGCCCAGCAATGTCGGACTGGTGGTGGCGCTCGCCGGCGCCACCACCGCCCTCATTGCCACCGACCCCTGGCTCGCCGCCGCCGGGCTTGCACCCCTGCTCGCCCTCGGCGCGGTGACCGTGGCGGCGGTGCCGGGCCTGCGCCGACTCAGCCACGCCCTGCAGCAGAGCCGCGCCGCCCTCGGTGCCACCGTGGGCGAGTCGGTCAGCGGCATCCAGGTGGTGCAGGGGGTCGGCCTCGCCGCCGGCCTCGACCGGCGCTTTGCCGCCGAGAGCGCTGCCGCCCGCTATGCGGGCGAAGCCTTTGCCGACCGGCAGGCGGCACTGGCCGGGCTCGGCACCCTGGCCACCGGGCTCGGCCTCGCCGGCCTGCTCACTGCCGCGGCCTGGCGGCTGCCCGGCGGCAGCATCACCCCGGGCAGCATCGTGGCCGCGAGCGCCTACCTGCTACTGCTCGCTCCCGCGGTGCAGGGGCTCACCTGGCGGGTGTCCGCTGCCGTGCGGGCCTGGGCGGCGGCGGAGCGCCTCGCAGGGCTCGCCGCGAGCGCCCCGCAACGACCCTCGGGCAGCGCCGGGTTGCCGGACCTAGCCCGCATATCTCACCGATTCGCGAAGCGAGGGCGTGGAGATGGCGGGCAGGACAAGGCGCGCGAGAGTCCGGGCGCGCAGGCGTACTCGACAGTACGTCGAGCACCCGGACCGAGCGCAACGCAGGACTGCCCGCCAGATCCGCGCCCGCAGCCGGGAATCGGTGAGATATGCGGGCTTACCGGGCACCTGGTGTTCGAGGGGGTGCGGGTCAGCGCCGCGGACGGTACGCCGTGCCTGAACCTGGACCTCGCGATCCCGGCGGGGCAGCGGGTAGCCGTGCTCGGCGCCTCCGGCGCCGGCAAGAGCCTGCTGCTGGCCCTGGCCGCCGGGATCGACACACCCGCCGCCGGGCGCGTGACCCTGGACGGCGTGGCCGTGGCGGCACTCTCGCCCGAGGCGCGCCGCCGGGCCGTGGCCGTCGGCTTCGGCACGCCGTTCCTGTTCGCGGACACGGTGGCGGCGAATATCGCCCTCGCCCGGCCGGACGCAGTTGCCGCGGAGATCGAGGCCGCCGCCCGCGCCGCGGCCCTGCACGAAGAGATTCTGGCGCTGCCCCACGGCTACGCCACCCGCCTCGGCGAGCGCGGCCTGACCCTGTCCGGCGGGCAGCGCCAGCGGCTCGGCCTCACCCGTGCGCTGCTCGCCCGGCCGCGGCTGCTACTGCTGGACGACGTCACCTCCGCCCTCGATGCCGCCACCGAGGCGCAGATCCTGCCCCGCCTGGCAGCGGCCGCCACCGGGCGGACGCTGGTCTTCGCCACCAGCCGCCCGGCGCCCCTTGCGCTCGCCGAGCGCGTGCTGGTGCTCGAGGCCGGCCGCATCGTCGCGGATGGGGCGCCCGCCGAGCTCGCCGATCATCCCCTGCTGCGCGCCATGGCAGCGGGCGGGGAGGTCCGGTGAGCGGCCGCGCGCTTGCCCTGCTGCGCACCCTGCTCGCGCCACACCGCGGCCGGGTGCTGGCGGCAGTCGCGCTGGCGCTCGCGACGACCGGCGCGGGCCTGGTGCCACCGGCGCTGGTGGGCCAGGCGGTGGATGCCGGCGTGCTGCCGGGAGCGCCCAGGGCGGTGCTGGCCGCAGCGCTTGGCATCGCCGCGGCGGTCATGGTCGCGGCGCTGGCCCGCTGGGCCCTCACCCGCCTCGCCGCGCGGCTGGGCGAGGCGGTGCTGGCGGCCCTGCGCGAGCGCGTCTTCACCAACGTGCTGAGGCTGCCCCTTGCCTTCCATGAGCGCAGCCGCACCGGCGGGCTGGTCTCGCGGCTCACCGCCGACGTCGAGGCGGTGGGCGAGGTGGCCCGCAACGGCGCCGTGGAGACCGTCGTGGCCCTGCTCCAGCTCGTGCTGGTGGTGGGGGTGCTGGTGGCACTCTCGCCGCCGCTCGCGGCGCTGCTCCTGCTGGCCGGGCCGCCGGTGTGGTGGCTCGCCCGCTGGTTCCAGCGCCGCATCGGCCCCGCCTACCGGCGCTATCGCGACCGCGTGGCGGAGACCTCGGCGCGCCTGCAGGACGGCTTCGCCGGCGAGGCGGAGCTCGCGGCCAGCGGCGCCCGCGAGCGCCAGCTTCGCCGCACCCGCAGCGCGAGCCGCGCCGAGCGCCGCACCATCGCCTACGGCTATGCCCTCGAGAACCGCTTCTTCCCGGGGCTGGAGCTTGCCGAGCTGGCGCTGGTGGCGCTGGTGCTGGTGGCGGGTCTCGTGCTCGGCGGCGTGGAGCTGGTCAGCGTGGGCGTGGTCGCGGCCTTCGTTCTGTACCTGCGGGATCTCTTCGGCCCGGTGGAGGAGCTCTCCTTCTGGCTCGACGAGCTGCAGTCCGCCGGCGCGGCGCTGGACGCCCTGGCCGGGCTGCTCGCCGTACCCCAACCCACGGCGCCGGACACCGGGCAGCGGCTGCCCACACGCGGCGGGCTCGCCCTGGAGGGCGTGCGCTTCGCCTACGGCCAGGGGCAGGACGAGATCGACGGCGTGGACCTGACGGTGGCCCCGGGGGAGCGGCTCGCCCTGGTGGGGCCGAGCGGAGCCGGCAAGACCACCCTGGCGCGGCTGATGGCGCGACTGCTGGTGCCGCGGGCGGGCACTGTCCGCTACGGCAGGGTGGACCTGGCGGACGTTCCCCCGGCGACGGTCCGGGAGCGGATCGTGCTCGCGCCCCAGGACGGGCATCTGGTGAGCGGCACGGTGGCGGACAACCTCCGCCTAGTCGCCCCTGAGGCGGAGGACGCGACCCTGGAGGCGGCGCTGGCGGGCCTCGGGCTCGGCTCGCGGCTGCCCCTCGCCCGCGGGGTGGGGCCAGGCGGCGCCTGGCTCTCCGCAGGGGAGCGCCAGCTGCTCGCGCTGGCGCGGCTCGCGCTGCTGGACCCGGCGGTGGTCATCCTCGACGAGGCCACCGGCGCCCTCGACGCGGCCACCGAGGCGGACGTGGACGTTCTGCTGCAGCGCCTGCTCGCCGGGCGCACCGTCATCGTCATCGCCCACCGCCTCGCCAGCGCCTGGCGCTGCGACCGCGTGGCGGTGGTGGAGGCGGGGCGCATCGTCGAGATCGGGCCGCCGGTGACACTGGCAGCAGGGAACGGCCGTTTCGCCGAGTTGCAGCGGCTGGCCCGACCGGCATAGGCGGCCTAGCTGTGATCTCTCAAGAGGTTGCCCACGGGGACCTCCTTTGCGGATGCTTGGTCGGCACCCGCCATTGGGCGGATGCCGAAATCCTCAATCCGCGACGCCAGCGACAGGTCGCCGATGCGTGGCACAGGCGAAGCGTGGCGGTCTCTCCCGGGAGCCTCTGCGGCAGGGATGACGCAGTGGAGCCTTCAGGGAAGCGCTGAGCCATTCCCGTGGGTCTCTGCGCTTCCCGCGAGACGGATCCACGGCGTGTCCCGGGAAAGGGGGCCGCTCCCCGCCCTGGGCACCACGGCCACATGCAGGGTCGCTCTCGCTTGCGGCGGGTGCAGACCTACCTGGGCGCTTGGCTCTGCCGTGAGCTGGCGAGCAGGGCATCAATATCGACATGCTGCTCGAGCGTGTCGGCGAGGCGTTCGATACCCGCCTCGCGCAAGTCGGCCTGGTCCGGGAGCTCGAATGCCTCGAAGCCGCAGCGGGCGAGGAGGGCCCGGCGGGTCTCAGGGCTGTCGAAGAGGCCGTGGAGGTAGGTGCCGAGCACCCGACCGTCGGCGCTCGTGGCACCGTCCGGGCGTGAGCCGAGATCGGCGACCGGGCGCAGGGTATCCGGGCCGTCGGTCTCGCCCATGTGGATCTCGTAGCCCGTCAGGGCCGTCGTCTCGGGGACGAGCTGGCCGCGGACGCGGTGCAGATGCTTGCTGGCACGCAGGCGGGTGGTCACTTCGAGCAGCCCCAGGCCCTCGCTGCTGCCCGCCTCGCCCTCGACCCCATCCGGGTCGTCGATGCGCTCGCCGAGCATCTGGTAGCCGCCGCAGAGGCCGATGACCGTCCCGCCGTAGCGCAGGTGCCGTTGCAGATAGGCCGGCCAGCCCTCGCGACGCAGCCAGGCGAGGTCCGCGCGGACGTGCTTGCTGCCCGGCAGCACCACCAGGTCCGCCGCCGGCGGGTGCTGGCCGGGGCCGACGAAGCTCACCGCGACGCCGGGCGTCAGCGCCAGGGCATCCAGGTCCGTGTGGTTGCTCATGCGCGGCAGCGCGGGCACGACGACGCGGAAGTCGGCCTCCGCGGTGGCGTCGCGGCGCGCCAGGCTGTCCTCCGCCTCCAGGTACAGCCCCTCCAGCCAGGGCAGCACGCCCAGCACCGGCTTGCCGGTGTAGCCGGTGAACCAGGCGAGCCCGGGATCAAGCAGGGACGGATCGCCCCGGAAGCGGTTGATGATCACGCCCTGCACCCGCGCCCGCTCGCTCTCCGATAGCAGCTCCAGGGTGCCCACCAGGGTCGCGAACACGCCGCCCCGGTCGATGTCCGCCACCAGCAGCACCGGACAGTCCACCGCCTCGGCGAAGCCCATGTTGGCGATGTCGTCGGCGCGCAGGTTCACCTCCGCCGGGCTGCCCGCGCCCTCGGCGACGATGATCTCGTACCGGGCGGCGAGCCGGCGGTGGGCGGCCAGCATCTCGGCCCGCAGGGCGCGCTTGCGGGCCTGATAGCCCCGGGCGTCCAGGTCTTCGCGTACCTGGCCGCAGACGATCACCTGGGCCGTGCGGTCGGCGGTGGGCTTCAGCAGCACCGGATTCATGTCCGAGTGGGGCTCGAGCCCGCAGGCGGCGGCCTGGGCCGCCTGGGAGCGGCCGATCTCGCCGCCGTCGACGGTGACGGCGCTGTTCAGCGCCATGTTCTGGGGCTTGAACGGCGCCACCCGCAGGCCGCGGCGCCGGAATGCCCGGCACAGCCCCGTGGCGACGGCACTCTTGCCGGCGTCCGAGGTGCAGCCCTGGACCATGAGCGTCAGCGCCGTCACGGCTGGACCTCGCGCACGCGCTGCAGATGCCGGCAGAGCCGCTCCGCGCCGTCCAGGATGCGCGGCCCGTGCCGCTGCAGCAGGTCCGGGTGGACATGGTAGAGATGGCCCTCACGCACGGCGCGCAGCCCCGGCCACTGCCGCCAGTCGTCGAGCCACTCCGGTCGCGAGGCGCCCATGCCGCTCGCCACGATCGCCTCCGGATCGGCCCCGAGGACGGCCTCCCGGGTGATGCTCGGCGCCAGAGCGTCGGCCTCGGCGAAGGCGTTGCGGCCCCCGCACAGACGGATGATGTCGCTGATCAGGTGCTCGCCGTTGACCGTCATCAGCGGCCGGTTCCAGATCTGGTAGAGGACCGTGACCGGCTCGGCACCGGCGTAGCGGCGGCGCAGGGCGTCCCATCGGGCCCGGAAGACCTCAGCGCGCTCGTGGCCACGCTCGCCGTGGCCGGTCAGCGTGCCGAGACGCTCCAGCGCCGCGGCGATGTCCGCCAGCGTGCGCGGCTCGCTGACATAGACCGGCACTTCCAGCTCCCGCAGGCGCTGGATGGTGCGCGTGCCGTTACCGCTGCCCCAGGCCACCACCAGGTCCGGGTCCAGAGCGACGATGCGCTCCAGGTCCACGGCGTCGTAGCCGCCGACACGGGGCACCTCGCGGGCGGCGGGCGGATAGTCGCTGTGACTCACGGCACCCACCACCTGCTCGCCGGCGCCAACGGCGAACAGCAGCTCGGTGGCATGGGGCGCGAGGCTGATCACGCGCTGCGCCGGCGCGGGCAGCTGCAGCCGCTGGCCGGCGTCATCCACCACCTCGACGGCGGCCGCCGCCAGCAGCGGCCAGCACAGCAGCGCGAGCCACGCCCACCTCATGCGCCGGCCTCCCGGCGCGCGGCGGGCAGAGCGTCCGCCAGCCGTGACCAGGCGGCGCCCTCGTCCGGCGGCAGCCCGATGCGCAGCCCCTGCGGCTCGCGGAAACGCCGCACCAGAATCGCGCGCCGCGCGAGCGCGGCGGCAAGCGCATCCGGCGCCGACAGCGGTGCCCAGGCGTAGAGGTCCGTACCGCCCTCGGCGGCCAATCCGGCGTCGGCGAGCAGGGCGCGCAGACGGGTCGCCGCGGCCGCCAGCTGCCGGCGCTGGCGCGCCTGCCAGGCCGTGTCCGTCAGTGCCGCGGCGGCCACCATGCGTGCCGGCCCCGCCACCGGCCAGGGCCCTGCGAGCTGGTCCAGTGCCGCGCGCACGCCGGCGGCGGCGCCCACGAAACCGACCCGGGCACCCGCCAGGCCGAAGAACTTGCCCATGGAGCGCAGCACCACCAGCCCCTCGCTGCCGGCATCGCCGATGACGCTTACCTCCGGCGCCACGTCGGCGAAGGCCTCGTCCACCACCAGCCAGCCGCCCCGCCCCATCAGGGACGCCTGCCAGCGCCGCAGGCGCGCCACCGGGACGTGGCGGCCGGTGGGGTTGTCCGGGTTGACGACGACGACCACGTCGGCGTCGCTCACGGCCTGTTCCAGCCCGCCGGGCCGGTACTCGCTCACGCTGTGACCGGCGCGCCGCCAGGCCGCCGCGTGCTCGGCGTAGCCCCCGGCTGGGCAGGCGACGAGGCCGGGCGCCCGCAGCCAGGGCAGCAGGCCGATGGCCACCTGGCTGCCGGCCACCGGTGTCAGGGCAGCGGTGCCGTAGTACGCCTCGGCGGCGGCGAGCAGCCCGTCCTCGGGTTCCGGCAGGCGGCGCCATGCCTCGGCAGGCAGGGCCGGCGGCGGATAGCCCGTGGGCGCGATGCCGGTGGAGAGGTCCAGCCACTCCCCTGCCGGGATGCCGTGCTTTCGCGCCGCGGCCTGCAGGCGCCCGCCGTGCTCAAGCAAGGAGCGCCCCTCCCCCGATCGCGAGCAGCCAGACGACCAGCGTGCGGTGGACCAGGGCCATTGCCCGCTGGATATCCGCGCCCGCCGGCCCCTCACCCGCGCCCAGCACCGGCCGCTCACGCCGCGTGCCGTGGTAGACGGCCGGCCCGCCGAGGCGCAGGCCGAGGGCGCCGGCGCCGGCGGCCATCACCGGTCCGGCGTTCGGGCTCTCCCAGGCCGCCGCCTGGGTGCGCCAGGCGCGCAGGGCGCCCCGGGTGCGACCGGTGAGCGCATAGCCCAGTGCCGTCAGCCGGGCCGCAGGCCAGTTGAGGACGTCGTCGGCCCGGGCGGCGAAGCGCCCGAAGGTGCCGAAGCGCTCACTGCGATAGCCCCACATGGCATCCAGCGTGTTCGCCAGCCGATAGGCAACGACGCCGGGGGCGCCCGCCAGCACGAACCAGAACAGCGGCGCGAACACCGCGTCCGCCCCGTTTTCCAGCACGGACTCCACCGTCGCCCGGGCGCAGCCCTCGGCGTCCAGCGCCGCGGTATCGCGGCTGACCATCCGCCCGCTGGCCGCCCGCGCCGCGTCCAGATCGCCATCGGCCAGCGCTGCGGCCACCGGCCGGGCGTGCTCGTCGAGGCTGCGCCCGCCCAGGGCAAGCCAGAGCAGCAGCAGCGAGATCGCCATGCCCGGCCAGCCCGGCAGCGCCCCAAGCACCGCCGCCAGCGCCGTGGCCGGGAGCACCAGCAACGCCCAGGCCGCCGCGCCGCGCCAGGCATTACCGGCGTGCAGCGGGCGGTTCCAGCGCCGCTCCAGCGCCTCCGCCAGCCGGCCGAACCCCGCCAGCGGATGCGGCCGCGGCTCCGGGAGCAGGCGGTCGAGGGCGACGGCGGCGAGGGCGATCAGGGCAGTCACGGGTCGGCGGAGTTGCAGGTTGCCAGTGGCAAGTTGCAAGCAGGAACTCGATACGCGGTCGGCAGGGTCTGTAACACTGACCATGACGCCATACACGGCTTAATGAGCCGCGGCGCTCCGATTCGGGCTCGCCTGCCACTTGCAACCTGGGACTTGTAACTCGAGCTGTGAGCAGAGCTCATAGCTCGACCCCCTTCTGCGCCTTCACCCCCGCGCGAAACGCGTGCTTGACCATCTTCATCCAGCTCACGGTGTCGGCGGCCTCGATCAGGGCGTCCGGGGCGCGGCGGCCCGTGACGACGACGCTCTGCATGCGGGGGCGGGCCTGGAGGACGGCGAGGACGCGATCCAGCTCCAGGTAGCCCTTGTCGAGCACGATGTTGAGCTCATCCAGCAGCACCAGCTGCAGGGTATCGTCCGCGAGCATGGCCTCCGCGCGCTGCCAGGCCGCCTCCGCGGCGGCCACGTCGCGCTCGCGGTCCTGGGTCTCCCAGGTGAAGCCCTCGCCCATGACGTGATAGTCCACCTCCGGGAAGCGGCGGAAGAAGGCCTCCTCCCCGGTGCTGAAGCTGCCCTTGATGAACTGCACCACCCCCACCCGAAAGCCGTGGCCAAGCGCCCGTGCCACGGTGCCGAAGCCCGCCGTGCTCTTGCCCTTGCCGTTGCCGGTGTTCACCACCAGCACGCCGCGGTCCTCCGTGGCCCGCGCCACACGCTCGTCGACGATGCGCTTCTTGCGCGCCTGCGCCGCCCGCCAGGCCTCGGGGTCGTGATCTTCAGCCATCGTCCTCTCCCACCATGATCAGCCTGCCCGTCTCCGGGTCCCGATAGACGCGGCCCACCGGCTCCATGCCGGCCCCGCCCTCGCCGTACACGCCTGCCGGCGGCTCGGCGAGCTCCTCACCCCGCTCCACCACCTCACGCCCCGTCAGCACCTCGCGCAGATCGTCGCTGCGCGCCGCCAACGCCACCAGCAGCCCGCAGATGAACACGAGCATGATATCGGTGAGATTGGCCAGGGGACCCATGGGGTCGGTTTCCTGGGTGTCGAAGCGGGTCTGGGTGAGCCTTTTCATAGCGCCTCTCCGGGGCGGGTACTAGCGACGCTTCATAGCGTCGAGTTGCAAGTTTCAAGTTGCGAGTTGCAAGCTCCAGGACCGGCGCCCAAACACCGTAACCGCGACATTGGCGCCAGCTTCTGCAGCACCCGTTGAAGCCGGTGCATTCGAACTTGCAACTTGCAACTTGCAACTTTGAACTGCGGCTGCTGGAGGCGCTGGGCGCCTAGGCGCCCAGCGCCTCCAGCAGACCCTCGTACCACCGCCGCCGCAGCCGCCCGATGACGAAGGCGATGGCGCCGGCCAGCAGGCCGACGACGGTGGTGTCGAAGGCGACGGTGACGGCAGTGGCGAGGACGTCCAGCTCGCCGCGGCCGAGGGCGGCAAGGCCGGGGCCGAGGGGGATCAGGGTGCCCATCAGGCCAAGCATCGGCGCGAGCCGCGCCACCAGGTCCACCCGCTCGATGCGCCGTCGCGCCAGCGCCTCCACCCGCGCCGGATCCGCTCCGGCCGCAAGCCGGCGCAGGCCGCTAAAGCGCTCGCCCACCGCCGTGCCGCTATCCCAGACGCACACCACCACCGCCACGCCCAGCGCCACGAGCACCGGCTCCAGCAGCAGTCCGGTGAACCCGTGCAGCAGCGTAACCAGGGGACTGTCCAGCATGCCCGTCTCTCCTCAGTTTCAACCGGCGGCGCGGGCGCCCCGCCAGGCGCCCCCGGCGAGCAGCACCACCACCAGCCCGGCAGCCGTCCAGCGCCACGCGCCGACGGCTGCGAATGGCTCTCCGCCATGCTCCGGTTCGCCCGCGGCAGTGCTGCGGCCGTCCCGGCGCGCCGGGGGCTGCCCGCCCGCCGCGTCCGGCCGCTCTTCTTGCAGCGGCGCGATCTCGGTCACCGTGGTGAGGGTCGTCGCCTCCGCGTAGGGCTCGCCACGCGCCGAGGCGAGCTCCGCCTCGAAGGCCTCGCGGGTGGCGGCGTCGAGCCGCTCAGCAACGGCCTTCAGCATCGGGTGGTCCGGCGCCGTGTGGCCGCTGCCCGGCAGCCCGTGCTCGATGATGCCCTCGGCGAGCTCCCGGGAGAGGGCCTCCAGGCGCGCCTCGCCGGGCTCCCAGAAGCCCCGCTCGGCGGCCACCAGCAGCACGGCCCTCATCTGCAGGCCCACGGCCGCATGGCGCTTCCGGTCGAGGAATTCATCCACGCCGAGACCGTGGGCGTCCTGGAAGTAGACCCGGTCCACGGCCTCCCAGGCGCTCGCCCCCACCAGCTCCGGGCTCGTCACCTGCCAGCCCCAGAGGTTCTCCAGAAACCCGGTGCCGAAGGTGCGCGCCCCGGCATAGCCGTGCGCCAGCAGCGGCTCGATCCAGGCGGGGTTGAGGTAGCGCCCCCGCAGCTCCTGGCCGAGGGCGGTCTCCAGGGGCCGGAGTGCGGGTGCCTGCGGATCCGAGAGGTCGACGATACGCCCGCGGGGCGGCTCGCCGGTGAGGGTCTCCACGGCGAGCCCGAGGCCGCCCAGGTAGTCGAAGGCGTCATTGTTGTCGAGCAGGCCGTAGAGGTGGCTCGCCCGACCCAGGTAGCTGCGCCGCACCCGCTCGAGCGCGCCGCGGAAAGCCTCGCCGGCGGGCTCGCCGTAGGCGTCCGCGCCATAGGCGTGGCCGAGACGGCCGAGGTAGGCCTCGCCCAGCTCGCCGCGCGCCTCCCAGGCGCCGGAGCGCTCGGCGAGGGTGTTGATGCCGGCGCCGTAGCTGCCAGGCGCGTCGCCGAAAACCCGGCGCACGGCCTCGCGGCCGGCGGCGGCCGGTGGCTCTCCCGCGGCCAGGGCCGCACGGGCGTCCGCCACCCAGTGGGCGGCGAGCCGGTTGCGCTCCAGGGGCTCCGAGCCCGCCTCGCCTGTTCCGTCGAGCGGGGCCAGCGCCGCCTCCAGCGCGGGCACCAGCGCCGGGTGCCGCGCGCGAATGGTGGCCGCCGACCCCTGCAACGCCAGGCGCACCGCCCGATCCACGAGCTCGAGCAGGTTGCCGTACAGATCCCGGAACAGCCCCGAGGTGGTGAACACCACGTCCCGTCGCGTGGCGTCGTTGGCGAGGGGCACCCGGCGCAGGCCGCTGACGATGCCGCGGCTGTTCCACTCCGGCGCCACACCCAGCAGGGACAGCCCGAAGCCCACCATGGCGCCCTCGTCCCGCACGGTGTCCGAGGCCCAGAGCACCACCGCCTCGCTGCCGCTGCCGCCCCGTGCGCGGGCCTCCGCGGCCATCTCCGCGCCGAGCTCGTAGCCCACCCGGGTGGGCAGCAGGCTGCCGTCGAGGGCGTGGAAGTTTCGCCCCGTGGGCAGGACGTCCGGATTGCGTACCGGGTCGCTGCCTTCCCCCGGGCGCACGAAACGCCCGTCCAGCCCGCCGAGAAGGGCCTCGCGCTCGGCCGCCGGCGAGGCCGCCAGCGCCTCCCCCCAATGCGGCTCGGGCTCGCCGTCACCGGCCATGGATTCGAGCATGAGCCCGCGGTCGGCCTGGGTCCAGTCGGCGCCGAAGACGTGCAGCCCGCTCGGCATGAACTGCTCCTGCAGCTCGGTGAGATAGTGCCCGACCTCGTGCACCACCAGCTCCGGCTCCAGCTCGTCGAGGCGCGCCTCGGGCCAACCGAACTCCTCGGCGATGGCGGTCTCGAGCTCCCCGCGCAGATCCAGGGCGTCAAGGCGCTCGCGCAGGCGGCGGAAGGCACGCTCCCGGGCGGCACCGCCCGCCGCGCCCGCTTCCCAGGACTCCACGAGCTGACGCAGGCCGAGCAGGTCGTCGTAGAGGGGCGTGGTGCGCAGCGGCGGCGTGAGATGGTCGACGATCACGGCGAGCCCGCGGCGCTTGGCCTGCAGACCCTCGCCGACGCCATCGACGATATAGGGGTAGATCCCCGGCAGGTCGCCGGCAACCAGATCGGGGTAGTCGTCCGGCGCAAGTCCCGCGCGGCGGTGAGGCAGGAACTCGTAGGTGCTATGGCGCCCCAGATGCACCACCGCATCCGCAGCGAAGCCGTCCCGCAGCCAGTGGTAGAACGCCAGATACTGATGCGGCGGCGGCATGCCGAGGTTGGCGTGCAGGGCCTCCTCGCCTTCGTGCCATCCCCGCGGCGGCTGCGGGCCGATGAAGACGTTGCCGAAGGTGAGCCCGGGAAAGACGAAACGCCCGTCATGGACCATGACGCGCCCGGGCGGCTCGCCCCAGCCGCCGAGGCCCGGCACGCCGGTGCCGCGAATCGCCTCGATGAGCGAGGCCGCCACCTGCCAGTCCGGCCGGTGGGCCTGATAGAGGTCATCCAGGCGCTCCAGCAGCTCCGCCGCCCGATCACGGCCGGGGTGATCCAGCTCCCGCAGCAGGGCGCGCAGATCGCCAAGGACCGCGCGTCGCAGGTCGTCGGCAAGCCCCGGCTCACCCGCGCGGCGGGCGTCCCGCAGGCGCTGGTGCAGGCGGCCCAGAGGGCCGGCGCGCAGCTCCCGGCGCACCGATGCTGGCTGGCTGTCGAGCCACTCGCGGTAGGTGTCCGCGGGCATGCCCGGCACCTCGGCAGCCATGCCTGCCAGGGCCGCTGCGTCCTCGGGGAGGTTGACGCCCCGCGCCAGCAGCCGATCGGTCAGCGCCCCGACATCCGCCGGCAGCTCGCCGACGTCGTAGCCGGCAGCGTCGAGGTCACGCAGGATCCGCAGCAGCGAGGCGGGCACGTCGAGGTTGTCCGCACCGAGGTTCTGACGGCCCGGCGGATGATTGTAGAAGACGATGGCGATGCGTTTATCGGCATTCGGCTTGCGCCGCAGCGCCGACCAGCGTGCCAGGCGACCCGTCAGGCGCTCGACGCGCTCCGCATCCGGCTCGGTCACGGCAACGCGCAGGCCCGTGGCCTCATGGACGCGCGCCTCGGTGCTGTGGGCGAGCACCATGGGCTGGCTGACCCCCTGCAGCTCCGGCATGGCCACCCGCCAGTGGACGTCGTCGGCGGGGATACCGTCGGCCGAGAGGCGCCACTGGTCCCGGGTACGCTCGTCGAGCCGGATGCCCTGGAGCACCGGGACGTCCAGCGCCTGCAGCGCCGCCGTCGCCTCGGCGCGGCCATCGCCACCGCCGATGACGAATCCCTGCAGCGAGACCAGCGCCGCCAGGGGCGCCTTGCCGGTCAGCCGGGACAGGCGCTCGAGGGCGGCGACACTGGCCTCGCCCCAGCGCGCCAGCAGCACCAGGCACTGCAGATCGCGCTCGGCCAGGGCGTCACAGACGCTATCGAGCAGCGCCCGGTCACCCAGACGATCGCCGGTGTCGTGATCGAGCACGGCCACCACCGGGCGTTCCGGATCCAGGCTCAGCTCCCCGGCGGCAACCACCGCGCCGTCATGATAGAGGCGCAGCGGCGCCCGCGGCTGTGGCGGCGGCGCCTCGCGGCCGAGCAGCCAGGCAAACAGGGCCGCAAGATTCTCCGGGCTGCGGCCCTGCCAGTAGGCGAGTCCGGTGAGCCAGAGTGCCTGGTCGGGATGGTCCGCGGCCAGGCGCTCACGGTGGGTGACAGGGTCCTCGTCCGCCGCGGGATTGCCCGTAAGCTGATCGATGGTCTCGGTCTCGAGACCGGCCAGCGGCCGGCTCTCATCCAGCCGGCTGCTTCGGGTCAGCCGCCGGTCGCCGCTTACGGCCAGAAGCCGTGACGGGGGCGCCTCCCGCGCAAGCCGCAGCAGCCGGCCGACCACTGCGTCCTCGAACACGGCGCCCAGCAGCACGGCATCCGCGGCGCGCCAGTGCCTTGCAAGCGTCTGCTCGTCCATGCTGCGCACCTGGGCCTCGGTGCGGAGGATGATCTCGTCCGCCGGCTGGGCGTCCAGATGCCGCTCGGCCGCCGCAGCAGCGCCTGCTGCGGACCGCTCGGAGATCACGCCAAACAGCGTCTTCGCCCCGGCACCGGACACGAGGCCCAGTACCAGGGCGATGACAGCTGCGGCACGCAGCGCGATCACTGAGCAGCGGGCTCCCAGGTCAGGGTCACGAAGCCGGTACGGCCTGCGGTCTCGAAGCCGGCGACGCTCTGGTACTCCCGGTCGAAGGCGTTGTCCACGCTCAGCCGAAGGCGCCAGTCCGGAGCGAACCGGTACCCGGCCCCGAAACCGGCCACCGCGTAACCACCGAGGCGCTCATCCCCGTCCGGCCGCGGGCCGACGTAGCGCAGGTCGGCATCCAGGGCCCAGGGGCCGAGATCGCGCTCGACGCGCAGGGACGCGAGGCGCTGGGGCCGGCGGTTGAGCCGCTCGCCGGTGTCCCTGTTCTCCGGATCCTGCAGGGTCAGCGCCGCCTCCGCGCGCCAGGCCGGACGAGCGAATTCCAGGGTGAGTTCGGCGCCGCGGATGCGTGCCTCGCTCACGTTTTCGTTGCGGAAGGTGGTGGAGTCGTACTGAATGAGGTCATCCACTTCGGTGTGGAACGCCGCCAAACCCCAGCCGAATCCGCCGGCTTCGCCTTCGAGCCCGGCCTCGGCGCTCCTGGAGCGTTCGGGGTCGAGATCGGGATTCCCGGAGAAGAATCCGACGTTGGGGTAGTAGAGATCGTTGAACGTCGGTGCCCGAAACGCACTGCCGGCGCTGACGAAGCCGCGCACGCTCTCCGTGAAGGCGTATCCGACCGCGGCGCTGCCCGTCGTGGTCTCGCCGAAGGCCTCGTTGTCGTCGTGGCGCAGGCCCGCCTGCAGGTCCCAGCGGCCGAGAAACCACTGCTGCTGGGCGAAGACGCCGAGGTTGTCACGTCGGCTCTCTTCGAAGTCGAGATTGCTCGTGACCTCGTCGCGGTACCAGTCGACGCCGAAGGTGGTGATCACGTCGCGATAGCGGGCCGTGGTCTGCAGCGACGCCTGGTCACGATCGGTGGTGAAGCGATCGCCGTCTGCGGCGCGACTGTCGCTGTCGTCGCGGGCGCGTCCCAGCGCCAGGGTCATGTCCCACCGGTCAGTCACCCGGTAATCGGCGGCAACGCTAAGGGCCTGATTGACGTTCTCCGTCTCGTCCGGGCCGCCTAAGGTCGGCGAGGCGTCGAACTCCACCTCGCTGTCATTACGCAGCAGGCTGCCCCGGAGTGTCAGACGTGAACTCGGTGCGTACTCGCCGCGCAGGCTGACATTGCGCTCCTCGTAGCCGTCGTCGTCCGTGTCGCTGCCAGCCGCCTCCTGGACGTCGAAGCCGTCCGTGCTGAAGCCCCCGGCGGAGAGGCTCAGGCGGCCGTTCTCGAACTCGCGGCCAATGCCGGCGGAGAGGCTGCGGCTGTCGCGGCTGCCAGCGCCGAGGGTCACATGAGTATCGTTCGCCCGGGTGAAGATCTGCACCACGCCGCCGACCGCATCCGCGCCGTATAGCGTGGAGCGCGGCCCGCGCACCACCTCGATGCGCTCGATCCGGGCCAGCGGAATGCTCTCGAGCGCCGCGCTGCCCGCCGTGGCCGAGGCGACGCGAACGCCGTCGATGAGCACCAGCGTCTGATCGCTGTTGGTGCCGCGCAGGAACAGGCTGGTGCTCTGGCCGCGCCCACCGTTGCGTGCGATGTGCACACCCGGGAGCTCGGCGAGCAGATCCGGAAGATCCTGTGGCTGGCGCCGCTCGATGTCTTCGCGGGTAATGACCGAAACGCTGGCGAGCGTCTCGTCAGCAGTGAAGGGGTTGCGGTTGGGAGTGACCAGCAGTGGCTCCGTGGTCTCGGCCGCACTGGCCAGGAGCGGGCACGCAGCCAGCGCTGCGCCCGCGAGGAGGCGTCGGATCGTCATGCAATGCTCCCAGGTCGCGCCACCCGCGCGACGGTGTCGTTCTAGGTCTCATGCGGGAGCAGAGCGGGGCACGCAGCGACGCGGCGCGTCGGACGAGCCCGGGCGCCGCCTCCCGCAACGCTGGGCCAACGTCTCCAGGCCGGTCTCCGGGCTTGCGAGCGGGTGGGTGATCACCCCGGCGCCGCGCCTTCCCGGACCCGAGGGCCCAGTGGCAGATTGCGACGCCTTGTCTCGCCTACCGTTGCGGGGGCAGCGCCGGACTTGCCGTCTGTGACGGCGCACCGGCTTCCCGTTCAACCCCTGGGCCGGGTGGCCACGGGGCACCTGAAGCGATAATGGCGCCGGGAACAGTAGCGGCCCGTGGGCGGGGGGTCAAACCGGTGCCTGATTGGCAACGAGCTTCAGCTGCGCTGCCAGCCAGGTGGCGGGAACCCACGGCGGCCGAGCGAGGCTGGGCAGGAGCGCCCGGCACGGCCGTTACATCGGCCTCGGGGCCGCGGGCTCCTGGCGCCCGCATGGCTGAAGGTCTTTGCCAGTCGCGAACCGAGTTGCCCGAACGGCGGCGGATTCCTTTGCGCAACAGGGGCGTAGCCGGTCAGGCCGGCAGGAAGGCGCGGCGCCCGTCAGCGCTGAGGCAGCGCACCGGGTAGCCGTAGAGCCGGGTGAGATGGGTCTCGTCCAGCACGGCCTCGCGCCGGCCGAGATCGTGGCGGCCGTCGCCGTGGAGCAGCAGCACATGGTCCGCGAAGCGGTCGGCGAGGTTGACGTCGTGCAGAGTCATGACCACCGCCCCGCCCTGCTCCCGGGCGCGGGCACAGAGCAGCTCCAGCAGGCGTACCTGGTGGGGCAGGTCGAGATGGTTCGAGGGCTCGTCCAGCAGATACAGCCGGGGCGCCTGGGTCAGCAGCGTGGCGAAGGCGAGCCGCCGGCGCTCGCCGCCGGAGAGCGTGCCGACGTCCCGGCCCTCGAACCCT
Source organism: Spiribacter halobius (assembly GCF_020883455.1). Lineage (NCBI taxonomy): Bacteria > Pseudomonadati > Pseudomonadota > Gammaproteobacteria > Chromatiales > Ectothiorhodospiraceae > Sediminicurvatus > Sediminicurvatus halobius. The sequence goes on from NZ_CP086615.1 coordinate 3,629,477, forward strand.
GTGAGGCCCGCGTCCGCGAGTGCCCGCCGCGCCCGTCGCTCGTCCTCCCGGCTCTCCCACTGCCAGGCCCGAAGCCAGGGATGGCGGCCGATGAGGGCGGTCTCCAGGACGGTCGCCGGAAAGGGGTCGAGGCTGTCCTGCGGCAGCACGCCCACCTGCTGGGCCAGTGCGCGGCGGGGCCAGAGGGCGAGGCCGCGCTGCGCCACCTCGATCGTACCCGCCGCCGGCGCGTGCAGCCCGGCCAGGGTGTGCAGCAGCGTGGTCTTGCCAGCGCCGTTGGCGCCGAGCACACACCAGCATTCGCCCGGCGCCACCGTGAGGTCGAGCGCCTGGCAGATCCCGCGCCCGCCGATGGTCACGGCCAGCCCCCGGGTGGCGAGCAGGGTCATGGTCCGGCCCCCGTCGCCGCCGGGCGCCCCCGGTGCAGCAGGAAAAGGAAGACGGGAACCCCGATAAGCGCCGAGAGCACGCCCACCGGCAGCTGCTGCGGGGCGAGCACGGTGCGCGCCAGGGTGTCCGCGAGGGTGAGGAAGCTGCCGCCGGCCAGCACGCAGGCGGGCAGCAGCAGGCGATAGTCGGTCACCCCGGCGAGCCGCAGCATGTGCGGCACCACCAGCCCGACGAAGCCGACGCTGCCGGCGAGGGTAACCGCCGCCGCCGTGAGCAGGGAGGTCAGCCCGAACACGGCGAGCCGCAGCCGGCCGACGGCGACCCCGAGCACCCGCGCCTGTACCTCGCCGCGGGCCAGCAGATTCAGGCTGCGCGCCAGCGCCATGGCCGCCATGAGTCCCGTGAGCAGCACGGCCGCCCGCAGTCCGGGCCCGCCGGCGCCGCTCAGGTCCCCCATCAGCCAGAACAGCATGCCGCGCAGCTCCGCCTGTGGTCCCACGGCGAGGAGAAAGCTCACCACCGCGCCCCAGCCCGAGGCCACCACCACGCCGTTCAGCAGCAGCCGCGCGGGCGTCCAGCCGCCGCGGCCGTGGGCCAGGCCGAAGACCATGAGCATGGAGGCGAGCGCGCCGAGGAAGGCGCTGCCGGAAACGGCGCCGGCGCCGAGCCCCGCCATCATGGACAGCAGCGCGCCCACCGCCGCCCCGCCGGAGAGCCCTAGGACGTAGGGATCGGCCAGCGGGTTGCGCAGCAGGACCTGCATCAGGGCCCCGGCGAGGGCCAGCAGTCCACCGGTGGTGAACGCGCTCGCCGCCCGGGGCAGGCGAAGCTCCCATATCAGGGTGCCGGCCATGCCGGCAGCGGGATCCAGCAGCCCGGCGAGCAGCGCCGAGGGCCGCAGCACCACGCTGCCAAACGCGCCGGCAGCCCCCACGGCCACAAGCGCGATCAGCGCCAGCGCCGGCAGGAGCACGAGCGCGCGTGTCTGCCGCATTGGATCAGGCGCCGTCGCGGCGACGCAGGATCAGATCGTAGACCTGATGCCCCTTGCTGCGCCCCCGCCGCTCGAACTTGGTCTGCGGCCGCTCGCCGCGATCCGGCGCGAAGCCGCCGGCCGGATTCTCCAGGCGCGGCTCGGAGCCCACCACGGCGAGCATGTGCTCGGCGTAGTCCGCCCAGTCCGTCGCCAGGTGCAGGAATGCCCCGGGCGCCAGGCGCTCCGCCACCAGCGCCAGCCAGCCGGGCTGCACCATGCGCCGCTTGTGGTGGCGCTTCTTCGGCCAGGGATCGGGGAAGAAGAGCTGCAGCCCGGCCAGGCTCGCCGGCGGGATGTTCTGGCGCAGTACCTCCACGGCGTCTGCTTCGAGCACCCGCACGTTGTCGATGCCCTCGCGCTCAAGGGTGCGCAGCAGCCGTCCGACACCACTGCGGTAGACCTCGATGCCCAGGTAGTTGCGCTCGGGGTGGGACAGCGCCAGCTCTGCCAGGGCCTCGCCGTCGCCGAAGCCGATGTCGAGCACCACAGGCGCGGTTCGGCCGAAGGCGGCGTCCAGGTCCAGCAGGCCCTGTGGGCGCGTCAGCCCGAAGCGCGGGTAGAGCTCGTCCAGCGCCCGCTGCTGGCCCGGCGTAAGCCGGCCCTCGCGGCGCACGAAGGAGCGGATGCGGCGGGCTGCGCCAGGCGGCGCGGTTTCGGCTTTCATGTTCAAGGTTTCGGGTTCGGGGGCGTCGCGGTTGGCAACCTTAAACGTTAAACCCGAAACCCGAAACTCCCCCGGGCGCCAACGGAGGATGCGCCTGCCGGCGTGTCGGCGAGCGCTGCGCGCTTGCCGACCCAGCCCGCCTATCTCACCGATTCGCGGCTGCGGGCGCGAATCGGTGAGATAGGCGGGCTACGCTATGGTGCCCTCCAGCGGCGAGCTGGCGGAGGCGAAGCGGCGGCGCGGCATGCGCCCGGCGAGGAAGGCCTCGCGACCGGCCTGCACGCCCTTGCGCATGGCCGAGGCCATGAGCAAGGGATCGCGGGCGCCGGCGATGGCGGAGTTCATGAGCACCCCGTCGCAGCCGAGCTCCATGGCGACCGCCGCATCCGAGGCCGTGCCCACGCCGGCGTCCACCAGCACCGGCACGCTGGCGTTCTCGATGATGGTGATCAGGTTGTACGGGTTCTGAATCCCGAGCCCGGAGCCGATGGGGGCGGCCAGCGGCATCACCGCCACGGCGCCCATCTCCTCCAGGCGACGTGCGGTGATGGGATCGTCGCTGGTGTAGACCATGACGTCGAAGCCGTCCGCCACCAGCTGCGCGGTGGCTTCCAGCGTGGCCGGGATATCCGGATAGAGCGTGGTCTGGTCGCCCAGCACCTCGAGCTTGACCAGGCTGTGGCCGTCGAGCAGCTCGCGGGCGAGCCGGCAGACCCGCACCGCGTCCCTGGCGGTGTAACAGCCGGCGGTGTTGGGCAGGATGGTGAACTCCGAGGGCGGCACCGCGTCGAGAAGATTCTCCTCGTCGTCGCGCTGGCCGATGTTCGAGCGACGCAGGGCCACGGTCACGATCTCGGCCCCGCTCGCCAGGATGGCGGCGCGGGTCTCTTCCAGATCGCGGTACTTGCCGGTGCCGACAAGCAGCCGGGAATGGTACTCGCGCCCGGCGATGGTCAGGATATCGGTCACAGTCGGGTGTCCTCGGACGGTCGGGAAAGGGTCGGCGCGCGGGACGGCGCCGGCTCAGCCACCACCAATGGCGCGTACGACCTCTACGCGGTCGCCAGGCTGCAGGGGGTGACTGGCGTGCTCGCTGCGCGGCAGCACCTCCTCGTTCAGCTCGATGGCAACGCGCCGGCCGGCGAGCTCCAGCGTCTCGAGCAGGTCGCCGACGCACGCGCCGGGTGGCAGCCGATAGGGCTCACCGTTGAGCAGAATCTCAATTTCCGCGGCTTTCGGTTCCATATAACGGATTATACCGGAGCCTACCCGTTTCCGGGAGCCGTTGATTAGCGCCTGCGGCGGAGCAGCATCGGCAGGACGATCACGACTCCGGCCATTACCCACAGGGTGATGGCGATGGGGCTGCTGAACAAGGCCGACCACTCACCATCGCTGAGGTTCAGGGTACGCCGCAGATTGGTCTCCATCGGCCCACCCAGCACCAGGCCGAGCACTATGGGTACGAGGGAGATCTCCAGACGCCGGAACAGATAGCCGAGCACCCCGAAGAAGGTCATCGTGAGGATGTCGAAGGGGCTGTGGCTGATGGAGTAGATGCCGACGAAGGCGACCAGCGTCACCGAAGGCATGAGCGCCCAGGTGGGGGTGCTCAGCATGCGCACGAACAGCCCGATCAGTGGCAGGTTCATCACCAGAAGGACGACGTTCGCCACGTACAGCGCGGCGATGAGCCCCCAGACGAGATCCGGCTCGTTCTCGAACAGCAGCGGCCCCGGCGTGATACCGAGGGACACCAGCATCGCGAGCAGGATCGCCATGGTGCCGCTCGCCGGCACGCCGAGGGCCAGCAATGGCACCAGGCCGCCGCTGACGCCGGCGTTGTTCCCGGCCTCCGGGGCCGCGACGCCGCGCTTGTCGCCCTTGCCGAAGGTGCCGCCCTTGTCATTCAGGCGCCGCTCCAGGCTGTAGGCGAGGAAGGCGCCCAGCGAGGCGCCTGCACCCGGCAGGATGCCGCCCACAAAGCCGACCACGCTGGAGCGCAGCATGGTGGCCCAGGTACCCGCCACCTCGCGCACCGCCCGGGTGATGCTGCCGACGCGCACCGGCTCCTGGGCGCCGCGAATATGGGCATCGATGAAGGCCAGCAGCTCGCTGACGGCGAACAGGCCCACCAGCGCGACGATGAAGTCCACCCCCTCGTAGAGCTCCAGCAGGCCGAAGGTATAGCGGGGGACGCCGGTGCCCGGATCCAGGCCGATGGTGGCGAACATCAGCCCGACGATGGTGGCGATGAGCGTCTTCAGCGGCCGGGCGCCGGTGACGCTGGTGATCGCGGAGAACGCCAGGATGTAGAGCGCAAAGTATTCGGCCGACCCGAAGCGGATCGCGAAGCTCGCCAGCCAGGGCGCAAAGAACATGAGCGCGATGATGGAGATGGTGGCGCCGACGAACGAGGCCACTGCGGAGATGGCCAGCGCCGCCTCGGCCCGGCCCTGGCGCGCCATGGGGTAGCCGTCCAGGGTGGTCATGATGGCCGGCTCGTCCCCGGGGATGTTGAGCATGATGCTCGAGATACGCCCGCCGTACATGGCGCCGTAGTAGACGCAGAGCAGCAGGATCATCGCCGAGTCGGCGCCGAGGCCGAGGCTGAACACCAGCGGGATGAGGATCGCGATACCGTTGGCAGGACCGAGCCCTGGCAACGCCCCCACCAGCGTGCCCGCAAAGGCGCCGAAAAGACCCAGGGCGATGTTGGTCGGCGTCAGCGCAACGGCGAAGCCGGCGAGGAGCAGGCTGAGGGTTTCCAAGGCTCAACCTCCGAACAGGGCGCCGGCCGGCAGCGGCAGCCCGAGCACCGGATCGAACAGGATGAACAGCCCGATGCTGACGCCGACCCCAAGCACCGCCGCAGGCCCCCAGCGCCCGCCCAGCTGCACGGCCAGCACCGCTATCGCCGCAGCCGTTGCGGGGATGAATCCCACCGGCTCGAGCACGAAGGCATAGGCGACCAGCACGGCCACCGCGACGATCTGGCGCACCAGGGCAAGCCCATGCGGCCACTCGACCCCCGGCCCCGGCCGGAACAGCAGCACCAGGGCGGTGATGCCGAGTGCCACCGCCAGCAGCTGGGGAAAGGCGGACGGGCCGAGCGGGTCGGAGGTGAACGCGCTCTGGTAGTTGCGCCCGACGACCCCATAGGCCACCGCGAGCACGAACAGCAGCGCGCCCACCACCCGATCGCTCATGCCCGTCACCTCCGCGCGCCTACTCTTGCAGGATGCCGATCTCGCGGGACAGCTCCGTGAGCTCTGCCACCTGCTCGTTAACGAAGTCGTCCATCTCCTCGCCGGCGCGCCAGAACGGCACCAGACCATTGCGGGTCATGGCCTCCTGCCACTCGGTGGAGTTGTAGACCTCCTCCATGGCGTTGACCCAGTAGTCATAGGCGGCGTCGCTCATCTCGCCGCCGGCATAGAAGCCCCGCCAGTTCGCGCCGACCACGTCCACGCCCTGCTCCGCGGCGGTGGGCAGGTCGGAGAACTTGTCCGGCAGGCGCTCGTCCGCCAGCACGGCGAGCACCCGGATGGCGCCGGCCTCGATCTGCCCGGTGGCCTCGGAGAGATCGCCAGTGAAGGCATCGATATGGCCGCCGCGCATCTGGGTGATGGCCGTGCCGCCGTTGTTGAAGGAGACGTACTTGATGGCGCGCACGTCCTCCACCCCGGCGGCCCTTGCCGCCAGCAGCACCTTCAGGTGATCCCAGCCGCCGACGGCACTGCCGCCGCCGAAGGACACGTCCCGCGGGTTCTCCGCGATGGCCTCCATCAGGTCGTTAAGGTCTTCGTGCTCGGAGTCCGGAGACACGGCGATGACGCCGAAGTCCGCGCCCAGGGTGGCGATCCAGCGCACCTGATCGGCGGAGAGCCCGGCATACTGGTTCTGCGCAAGGCGCGTGGTGGTGGCGGTGCTCGCGGCGACGATGAGGTTGTCGTCATCGGCGCGCTTGCTCACCACGTTGCTGTAGGCCACGCCACCGCCGGCCCCGGCCATGTTGGTGACGTTCACCGAGCCCTCGACCAGATCGAGCTCGTCAAGGATTCGCCCCACCGAGCGGCAGGTGAAGTCCCAGCCGCCGCCGGGATCCGCCGGCGCGATGCACTCGACGCCGGAGGCCGTGAAATCCTGCGCGGCGGCGCCGCCGGGCAGCATGGCGATCAGCGATACGGCGGCGAACGTCGCCGCGGACCACAGTCTGGACATGATCCTCTCCTCCTTTTACGGGCGGCCGGGTGGCCACCTTCTTTCGTATGGGATGCCCCTGAAGCGTGGCAGGGGCCCGCACCAACCGCAAGCACCGGCATCCCCCCTTGCTCCACAGCGGCAAACCCGCATACTAATGCGGTAACGCGGCTGTAGCTCAATGGTAGAGCGTCGCCCTCCCAAGGCGATGATGCCGGTTCGATTCCGGTCAGCCGCTCCACCCCTTCTCCTTACCCGTCTCGCAGTCGCGATTTCCCGCCAGATTTCGGCCGGTTTTCTTTTCCGAGAGGCGCCTTGACTTGCGCGCTTCCCTGATTCCGCGCGGCCGTGCTGCCGGGGTGCGCCATGCTAGGCGCCACGCCGCACCCGCTTCACGACCTCGCGGACCCGAGATCGAAAAAGCACGCAATTCAGGCCGCCTCGCGGCTGGCCTCTTGCGTGGACGGTGTGGCCTCGTCCGCACTGGCGTCGGCACGGGCGAGCTCCTCGATCCAGTCGAGCTGGGGGTCGATCTCCCGGGCGCGGGGGTCGAGCTCGGAGATCACGGAAGTGGTGCGCGCCATGCTCACGAAGGCCGACTGCTCCTTGGCCGGGACCTGCTCGCCGCGGGCGATCAGTGCGTACAACGCCATCGCCGCCGTGACGCCGGCCACGGCAAGAAACAGCCCCTCGGGCCCCACCCGTGCCATCAGACCACCCACCAGCACCGGCCCCAGCGCCGCGCCGATGCCCCACAGGAACAGCAGCGCCGCGGCCACGCCGACGAAATCGACATCGCCCCGGGCCCCGAGGCGGTCGTTGATATGCGCGACGGCCAGGGGGTAGAGAGTGAAGGTCAGCCCGCCGTACAGCGCCGCCACCGCCGCGAGCAGTACCAGCCCGGCGCCGGTGACCGCCAGCAGCAGGCCGCTTACGGCAAGCAGCGCCGCATTGACCACCACGATCAGCAGCCGGCGGTCGAAACGGTCCGAGAGCTGGCCGATGGGGTACTGCAGCAGCATGCCGCCGAGGATCATGGCGCCCATGAACACCGACACGCTCTGCACTCCGGCGAATGCCACCACGAACACCGGCGCCAGGGCGAACGCGGCACCGTTGACCACGCCTGCGGCGACGCACAGCAGCACGCCCATCCGGGAGCTCGTGAACACCGCCCTCAGCGCCAGCCGATGGCGCTGCGGCGGGGTGGGATGGATGGCGCGGGTAAGGCTGACCGGCACCAGGCAGAGGGCAAGGATGGCCGCGGTGATCATGAACAGCTCGGTGCCCTCGACCGGGCGCAGGGGCAGCAGGAACTGGCCGGCGCCGAGGCCGAGGTAGCTCGCGATCTGGTACAACGAGAACAGCCGGCCGCGGTTGCCGCTGCTCGCGCGCTCGTTCAGCCAGCTCTCGATGACCATGTACAGGCCGGCGATACTGAAGCCGGTCACTATCCGCAGCCCGCCCCAGACCCAGGCATCGATGTACAGGCCGTGCACCAGGGCGGCGGCGGTGGCCACCGCCGCGAACACCGCAAACGCGCGGACGTGCCCGGCGCGCCGGATCACCGCCCCGGCGCCGAGGGCGCCGAGCATGAGCCCGGCGAAGTAGGCCGCCATGACCGCGCCGGTGACGTCCGCAGGAAAGGCCTCTGCGGCCAGGCGCACGGACAGCAGGGTCCCCAGCAGCCCGCTGCCGACCATGAGCACCAGGGTCGACAGGAGCAGCGCGGTAATCGAGGCCACAAGCGCGATCATGCAGGGCAACCGGCCGTTGTTCCGGGGGGCGGCGGGCCCTGCGCCAGGGCCGACCCGGTGCCTTCCCGGCATCGGGCGCGCCAACGGTATTCCAGCGCCTCCGGCTTGTGAAGACTGCCAATGACGACTGGTCAACCGCCCCCGGCGGTGTGCTACAAGATAGGTAACGGCCGGCGCCAGAATACTGAAACCAAAGCCGCCTCGGGACGTTCCAAATCGCAGGCGGGTTCGCATCGCGACCCGGCGTGGGGGCAAAGCAACCGGGTGCACGAGAAGCCCGGATTAGCACGGAGGTGGTTACATGGCGAGCAGTAACGGCGGCGACCATCAGCGGTTCATGGACTCGCTCACGGCCTTCACCCGGGAGCACCGGGCGAAGCACTGGGAGGGCACGTTCGCAGAGTTCCTCGACCAGATCGTGAGCCCGCAACCGCAGCTCGCCACCCGCACCAGCCACCAGTATGTCTGGGACATGCTGAAGTGGATGCAGCGAAAGGAGAGCGTCGAGGCCGAGGACGGCGAGTTCCGCCTGTTCTCCCACGAGCTCTTCGGCATGGACGAGCCGCTGCGGCGGATCGTGGACTACTTCAAGGCGGCTAGCGCCGGCTCCGAGGTCGGGCGCCGCCTGCTGCTGCTGCTCGGCCCGCCCTCAGGCGGCAAGTCGAGCCTGGTCATCCTCCTCAAGCGCGGGCTGGAGGAGTACAGCCACACCGAAGAGGGCGCCGTATACGCGCTCAAGGGCTCGCCCCTGCACGAGAACCCCCTGAATCTCGTGCCCTACAGCCTGCGCCCCGAGTTCCGCGAGACCTATGGCGTGGACATCCAGGGCGATCTCTCTCCCTACTGCCGCGCCATCCTCGACGAGGAGTACGAAGGGGATTTCATGCGCTACCCGGTGGAGCGCATCTTCCTTTCGGAGGCGAGCCGGGTCGGCGTCGGCACCTATGCGCCTCACGACCCCACCACGGCGGATATCGCCGACCTGGTGGGCTCGGTGGACCTCTCAAAGGTCTCCGAGTACGGCGATGAGGGTGACCCGCGGGCGTGGTCCTGGTCCGGCGCGGTGTACTCCGCGAGCCGCGGCCTGCTCGAGATGATCGAGATCCTGAAGGTGAAGCGGGAGTTCCTGTATCTCCTGCTCACGCTGACCCAGGAGAAGAACATCAAGGTCTCGCGCTTCCCGCTCATCCACGTGGACGAGACCATCCTTGCCCACACCAATCTGGCGGAGTTCCGCAAGTTCCTACAGGAGAAGGAGAACGAGGCCCTGCTCGACCGCATGGTCATCGTGCAGGTGCCCTACACCCTCAACTACCGGGACGAGGCGCGGATCTACCGCAAGCTGATCGCCCAGGCGCCGACCTTCCGCGAGGTGCACCTGGATCCGCATGCGCTGGAGGTGGCGGCGGTATTCGCCGTCCTGTCGCGCCTCAAGCCCTCGGAGCGCGAGGATCTCGACCTGTCCAAGAAGCTGCGCCTGTACGCAGGCGAGGACGTCGAGGGGCACTCCCAGAACGAGGTGGAGCGCATTCGCCACGAGCACGAGGACGAGGGGCTCTCCGGGGTCTCTCCCCGGTTCGTGGTCAACGCGCTCTCCAACGCCATCTCGCGCAGCGAGGTGCACAGCCTCACCAGCATGGAGGTGCTGGTGACGCTGAAGGACGCCATCGAGAACGACGCCCGCATCGAGCCCAAGCAGAAGCGCCACTGGGTGGACTTCCTCGTCACCACCCGCAAGGATTTCTACAACCACTGGGTCAAGGAGGACGTGCACAAGGCGCTGTTCGTCTCCTTCGAGGAAGAGAGCCAGAACCTGCTGGACAAGTACCTCGACGAGGTCGAGGCGATGCTCGACAACCGCGAGGTGGAAGACCCCATCACCGGTGAGGCGCGCCAGCCGGACGAGCGTTTCCTGCGCTCGGTCGAGGAGAAGATCAACATCTCCGACGCCGGCAAGCAGACCTTCCGCCAGGAGGTCGTGCGCAAGGCGATGGTGGCCTACAAGAACGGCGAGAAGTTCACACTGGACTCCCACGCCCGGCTGAAGGAGGCGATGGAGCGATACCTGTTCGAGGAGCGCCGTGACGTCCTGCGCCTGGTCACCTCTGTGGCGCGGCCGGACGAGGAGGCGCGCGAGAAGATCGCCGCCGTCGAGGAGCGGCTGATCAGCGAGTACGGCTACGACCGGCACAGCGCGCGCGAGGCGCTCAACTACGTCACCACGCTCATGTCCCAGGAGTGAGGGGGCACCGCCCCCGACGCTCCCGGGAAGGAGGCTCCCGATGTCCCTGACCGACCACGACTCCAGGGACGGCGCCGGCCGCTGGTACGACCTCTTCTCCCGCGGCACCCGCGACTGGCTCCGGCACAACGAGAAGGTCCGCGAGGCGGTGCGTGAGCAGCTGCCCGACCTGGTGGCCGGCTCCGATGTGCTGAGCCGCCCGGACAACCGCACCGTGCAGGTGCCGGTGCGCTTCATGGAGCACGCCCGGTTCCGCCTGCGCGACCCCTCCGAGCAGAAGGGTGCGGGCCAGGGCCAGGCGAAGCCCGGCGACGTGCTGCGCCCGGCGCAGCCCGTGCGCCCCGGCCGCGGCGGCCAGGAGGGCGGCGGCGAGGGCGAGGGGCAGATCACCTTCGTCCTGGAGCTGCGCATCGACGACATCCTGGACTGGCTCTGGGACGAGCTGCAGCTGCCCAACCTGCAGCCGCGCCAGGGCAGCAACGTCGAGGCGGACGAATACATCCGCGAGGGCTGGGACCGCCGCGGCGCCCGCTCCCGGCTCGACCGCCGCCGCACCATGAAGGAGGCGATCAAGCGGCGCACGGCCGTGGGTGAGGGCGCCGTGCCGATCAGCAACGACGACCTGCGCTTCCGCCAGCTTGCCCGCCGCCGCCGGCCCACCACCAACGCCGCCGTGTTCTTCCTGCTCGACGTCTCCTCGAGCATGGACGAGCACTGCCGCAAGCTCGCCAAGAGCTTCTTCTTCTGGGCGCTGCAGGGCATCCGCCGGCAGTTCACTGCGGTGGATACGGTCTTCATCGCGCACACGGTGGAGGCCTGGGAGTTCGAGGAGCAGGACTTCTTCCAGGTCCACGGCCAGGGCGGCACCAAGAGCTCCTCGGGCTTCACCCGGGCGCTGGAGATCATGAACGAGCGCTTCGACCCCGGGCAGTACAACAACTATCTGTTCTACGCCACCGACGGCCACAACTTCAGCGAGGACCGCAGCCGCGCCACGGACCTGCTTCTGCAGCTCGCCCCGGCGATGAATTTCCTCGGCTATGCCGAGGTGTCGCACCAGAACCACCGCCGGCTCGACACCGAGGTCGCCGGCATCTGGCGCGAGATCGCCCTGCAGTACCCCTCGGGCAGCTATTCCCTGACCCGGGAGCAGGACATCTGGCCGGCGATCAAGGCGTTCTTCACCGACCAGGCCGACGAGGCGGAGGTCGCCTCATGACGGAATCCCTCGAAGACACCATCCCGCGCCTGGAGGCACTGGCCGCCGATCTCGGCCTGCGCCACCACCCGGTGGACTTCGAGATCGTGCCGCCGACCTTCATGATGGAGGTCGCGGTCTACGGCCTCCCGGTGCGCATGCCGCACTGGTCCTTCGGCGTGCGCTGGATCCACCAGATGATCCAGCATCGCATGGGCCACTCGAAGATCTTCGAGGTGGTCTTCCCCGGCAATCCGAACCGCGCCTACCTGGTGAACACCAACAGCGTCGAGGAGAACACGCTGGTGGTGGCTCACGTGCTTGGTCACGCGGACTTCTCCCACAACAACATGACCTTCGCCCGCAGCCAGGAGCAGGTGGGCTATCACATCGTCGAGCAGGCGGCGGCCCATGCCCATCGCATCCAGGAGGTGATCGACTCCGTTGGCACCCGGCGGGTGGAAGAGGTGCTCGACGTCGCGCTGGCGCTGGAGCCGCACATCGACACCGACCAGCCGCTGGAGCGGCCGCCCTACGGTCGCCGATCGCGGGATCGCCAGGCATCGGAGCGTGACGACGACCCGTTCCGCGCGCGCTACGGCCACCTCCCGGGCGAGGAGCCGACGGGAACCGGCGCCCGCGAGCGACCGCAGCCGCCACGCATCCCCCCCTACCCGGAGCGCGACCTGCTCTGGTTCATTGCCCAGTACGCGCCGGAGATGGAGGACTGGGAGCGGGACATCTTCCTCGCCGTGCGCAAGGAGTCCTACTACTTCCAGCCGGTGTTCAACTGCCAGATCATGAACGAGGGCTGGGCGAGCTACTGGCACTCGCGCCTGCTGCGTGAGGCGGACTTCCTGCCGCAGCAGACCTACGTCGACTGCATGAAGACCCACTCGGACGTGGTGCGCCCCTATGCCGGCGACCGCCAGGTGGCGCTGCAGGTCAACCCCTATCACCTCGGCTACCAGATCTGGGAGAAGCTGGTGGAGGCGGAGGGCATGGAGGCCGCGCGCCAGCTGATGGAGCAGGAGGACGACTTCGCCTTCGTGCGCAACCACCTCTCCGCCGAGATGGCGGAGGAGCTGGGGCTGTTCGTCTACAGCGCCCGCCAGAACGGCGAGATCCGCGTCACCGAGTCGAACCTGCACGAGCTGCACGAGGCCATCCTGCGGCCGAAGTTCCACTTCGGCGCGCCGCGGGTCTACGCCGACGAGCTCAAGTCCGACGGCACCCTGATCCTGCGCCACGACCACCAGGGCGACGGCGCGGGCCTCGAGGTGGAGCGCGCCCGCCAGGTGCTGGACTACCTGGACCGCATCTGGCGCCGCCCGGTCAAGCTCTACACCACCGACGAGCGCGGCCGCGAGATCTGCCTCAAGCCGGGCCTGGAGGACTGAGCGGGGTGCCAGCGTAGGTCGTGCACGGCCGCAGGCCGTGTGCGACATCCTCGCTGCGGGTTTGCCGGTCGCCGTGCCCGCCGCGGGGCACCCACGCCCCGACCTCGCTTGAAACGCCCAACCCGAAACCCGACACTGCGCCGGTGTCCGCACCGACGACCAACCAGCCCCGCGCCTATCTCCTCGCTCTGACGGCGGTACTGCTGTGGTCTACCGTGGCCTCGGCCTTCAAGCTGTCGTTGCGGCACCTCACGCCGATCCAGCTGCTGGCCTACGCCACCCTGGTCTCGCTGATCACCCTGCTGGTGATGCTGGCCATCCAGGGGCGGCTGCGCGGGCTCATCGAAGGCACGGCGGGCGATCTCCGGCGGTCGGTGATGCTCGGGCTGCTGAACCCGGTGCTCTACTACCTGATCCTGTTCGAGGCCTATGACCGCCTGCCCGCCCAGGAGGCGCAGCCCCTCAACTACACCTGGGCCATCACCCTGGCGCTGCTCTCCATCCCGCTGCTGCGCCAGCGGCTGAGCCGCTGGGACCTCATCGGCGGGCTGGTGGCCTATGCCGGCGTCTGGGTGATCGCCACCCGGGGCGACGTGCTCGGCGTGGAGTTCGCGGATCCAATGGGCGTTGCCCTCGCCCTCGGCAGCACCGTGGTCTGGGCGCTGTACTGGATCTACAACGTCCGCGACGGCCGCGAGCCGCTGGTGGGGCTTGCCTCCAGCTTCGCCGTTGCGCTGCCTGTGGTCCTGGTGATCTGTGCGCTCACCGACGGCCTTGCCGTCGGCTCCCCGGCCGGGCTGCTGGGGGCGGCCTACGTCGGGGTATTCGAGATGGGGGTGGCCTTTGCCTGCTGGCTCGGCGCGCTGAAATACTCCGAGAACACGGCGAAGGTGGGCAACCTGATCTTTCTGTCGCCCTTCCTCTCGCTGGTTTTCATCCACTTTCTGGTGGGCGAGGCGATCCTCGGCTCCACCTACGTCGGGCTGGTGCTGATCGTCGCCGGGCTCGCCCTGCAGCAGCTACGCCGGCGCTGAGCGCCGCGCCGCCGGACTGGCCGCCAGATCCGCGCCCGCAGCCGCGAATCGGTGAGAGATGCGGGTTACTAATCCTATCGAAAGTATTGTCAGGTCTCAGAGCCCCGGAGCGGGCCGGCGGCAAGGCGCGGGAGCGCCGGCGTGGTGATTCCACGTCAAGCGAGCGCGACCCCGCCGCCGGCCCGCTCCGGGGCTCCCGTAGGGCGGGCCTGTGCGCCGCGGCGGACTGCGTTGCTCGCCGCTTATGTAGCTCGGCTACACCGCGCGCCTCGCGCCTTGCCGCCGCGGCGCACAGGCCCGCTGAGAGCTGACAATACTTTCGATAGGATTAGTAAGCCGGGCGCAGCACGACGCCGTCGCCCTCGGTACTCACGAGCCGATAGGGCGTGGCGCTGCAGGCGAAGCGGCGGATAATGCGGTGCGCCTCTCGCTGTGCGTCCTCGGCCGGGCCGCGGATCACGATCTCGTTGCTGCGGTATTCCACGCGGCAGCTGTGGCGGATCATCGCCGGCATGGGACCTCCTACCGTCGAAAGCCGCTGGGCGGCAAGCGGTGCCGCTCGCCTCGCCGCCCTCCACCCGGGCGCGCCTCCGGCCCCCGGGCTGTTGCCCCGATCGCGGGGGTGGCGGCACGCTCCCCGATGCCGCCGCAGCCCCCCGCGCCCCCTCAAGCGTGCCACGCAACACTGTCCGCTTCGGGCTGGTGCTGCGCTGCAAGGTAGCGCGATTCTGCCGCGCACCCGCCGGTCAGTAAACCCCCCGTCATGAAGTCATATATGAGATCGAAGACGTGCCGTCCGTGACGCCCTGCGCATTGCCCGTCAGAGCCACCGGCGAAGCCAGAAGAATGCCACCTGCACCGCAGTCATCAGGCCGAGCGCAATCATCAGCCAGGCGAAGGCGCCCTCGGTCTGCGTACCGGGCATGCCCGCCAGGTTGACGCCGAACAGGCCGGTGACTAAGCCGAGTGGCAGGAACAGCGTCGCCACCAGCGAGAGCACGTACATGGTGCGGTTCATCTGGTCCGAGAGCCTGGTGGTCAGCTCCTCCTGGGCGACGGCGGCGCGATCGCGCAGGGCCTCGAGATCCTCCACGTAGCGGGTCAGCCGGTCGGCGCTCTCGCGCAGTCGCAGGCGCGCCGGCTCGTCCACCAGCTCCCCGACCTCGCCGCCGGCGAGCCGGGCGAGCACGTCGCGCTGGGGCCCCAGGTAGCGTCGCAGAATGATCGCCTCGCGGCGGAGGGCGAGCAGCCGCGTGCGCAGCGCCCGCTGCTCGCCCGCCACGAGGGCCTCCTCCACCGAGTCCATGCCCTCGTCCAGCGCCTCCAGCACCGGGCCCATGCGCAGGATGAGCGCCGCCGCCAGGGCTGCGAGCAGCGCCCCGGGCCGGGGCGGGACCCGGCCCTCGCCGATGGCGGCGCGCACGTCCTCCACCGCCAGCAGCCGCGGCCCGCGCAGGCTGATCAGCCGTCCCGGCTCCAGCCACATGCGGATGGAGACCATGTCCTCCGGATTGGCACCGGGGTTGAGATTGACGCCGCGCAGGATCACCAGCACACCGGAGCCGTGGCGGGCGAGCCGCGGCCGCGTCTCCTCCTGCAGCAGCGCCTCGGCCACCAGCGGCTCGAGCCCGGCATCCCCGCGCAGCCAGTGGGCGCTGTCGGGGTGCTTGCGGTCCAGATGCAGCCAGAGCAGGCCGCCTTCCCCGGCAGGATCGGCATCCCCCGGTGTACAGGCGTGCAGTACTCCGCCACGGTCGGCGCGGTAGGCACAGATCAGGCCCCCACCCAGGGGCGCGGTTGGCGCATCACTCATGCCAGTACCTTCTCGATGAATGCCTCCGTGCCGTCGAGCAGCATCTGCACGGAGATCGCGACGAGGATCATGCCCATCAGCCGCTCCAGGGCAAACAGGCCGCGCTCGCGCAGCACCCGGTAGAAGAGGTTGCCCGCAAGCAGGATCAGCAGCGTCGCGAGCCAGGCGAGGGTCATGGCGAGCCACCACGTGAACAGGCGGTCCGGCGACTGGCGCACCAGCAGCACCAGGGTAGCCAGCGTCGAGGGTCCGGCCACCAGCGGCACCGCCAGCGGCACGAAAAACGGCTCCCCCTCCGGCGCCTCGCCCATCACCCCGCCCCGGGCGGGCGGGAAGATCATGCGCACGGCAATGATGAACAGCACGATACCGGCGGCGATGCGCACCGACTGCTGCTCCAGCGCGAACAGGTCCAGCAGCGCCTGGCCGCCGAGCAGGAACACCATCAGCACCACGTAGGCGAAACCGAGCTCCCGCAGGGTGATGAGCCGCCGCCGGGCCGGCGGCTGGTCACGCAGCAGGCTGAGGAACACCGGCAGGTTCCCCAGCGGGTCCATGATGGCGAACAGAATCACCGCCGCGGATACGAGCTCCATGGCGGCATGCTACGCATCCGGTGATGTCGAAAGCCACGCCGCCGAGGAGTATCGGCGCGGCGGTGGGCATCCACGACGGCCGAGCGGGGCGGTCCCACTGCGAGGCGATTTGGCCGCTCGTGCGAGGCGCATAGGTAACGAGCGCGAGCTTTCAAAGCGGCCGCAGTGGGGGCGCCGCAGCCCAGAGATTGCTACGGCGCAGACGCCTGGGCCGGTAGCGTGCCGACCGCGAGGGAAGAGGCCTCGATCAGGGCGTGCAACCGCCGCCCGGGCTCGAGGCCCAGCGCCGACGCCGCCTGCCGCGTGACCCGGGCCCAGAGGCTACCGCCGCCGTCGGTGACGAGCCCCACCAGCAGCACCGCCTCGCCCTCTCCACGCAGCTCGCGCACCCGCGCCGGCAGCGCATTGAGCGCGCTGGTGGCCCGGGGCGGATCCAGGGCGAGGAGCACGTTGCCGGCGCGAATGCGCACGGTGACCCCGCAGCCGGTGGCGAGCCCCAGGGCCGGCACCTGTAGGCGACCGCCGTCGGCAGCCAGGGTGGTGAGCCCCCAGGCACTGTCCCGTGCGGCCACCCGCGCCCGCCAGACCACCCCCGGCTCGGCGTCGCCGAGCAGCGGCCAGACCGCCGGATCGGAGAAGAGCTCCGGCGCCGAGCCGGCCCCGGCGCGCTCGCCGTGGCGCAGCAGCAACACGCGATCGGCGAGGTGCAGCACCTCCTCCTGGTCATGGGTGACGTAGGCCAGCGGCAGCCCGTAGCGGCCCGGCAGCTCGCGGATGAAGGCGAGGATCGCCGCCCGGCGGGCCGCGTCGAGGGCGGCCAGGGGCTCGTCCAGCAGCAGGATCGAGGGCGCCGCCACCAGGGCGCGCGCCAGGGCCACCCGCTGGCGCTCGCCGCCGGAGAGTCCGCCCGTGCGCCGGTCCAGCAGCGGCTGCAGACCCAGGGCAGCCACCACGTCGTCCAGCGCCGGGCCGGCGGCACGCCGACGGCGCTGGGCATAGCGCAGGTTGCCCTGCACCGTGTGATGGCCAAACAGCCGGGCCTCCTGGAACACCAGCCCGGCCCGGCGGGCATGGGCCGGCAGGGCCCGCTGCTCCCGCTGCCAGACCTGCTCGCCCAGGCGCACCTCGCCGCGACAGTCGGGCTCCAGGCCCGCCAGGCAGCGCAGAAGGGTCGTCTTGCCGCTGCCCGAGGGTCCGAACAGCGCAGTGATACCCGGCTGCAGGCTGCCCGCCACCTGCAGCGCGAACCCGGGCCGCCACAGGCGGACATCGAACTCCAGCGTCGGCGCCGTCATGCCGGAAAGGCGCCACGCCGGCCATGATTCAGGCCGTAGAGCACCAGCAGCGTCACGAACGAGAATCCCAGCAGCCCGGCAGAAAGGGCATGGGCGGAGGCGTAGTCCAGGGTCTCCACGTGCTCGTAGATGGCGATGGCCACCACCCGCGTCTCTCCGGGAATGCTGCCCCCCACCATCAGCACCGCGCCGAACTCCCCCAGGGTATGCGCGAAGCCAAGCACCGCAGCGGACAGGAAACCCCGCCCCGCCAGGGGGCAGGCCACGGTGAAGAACGCATCCAGCGGGCGTGCCCCGAGCACTGCCGCTGCCTCCAGCGGACCATCGCCGACGGCCTGGAAGGCATCCCGCAGGGGCTGCACCACGAACGGCAGCGAGTAGAGCACCGAGGTCACCACCAGGCCGGTGAAGCTGAAGGTCAGCGTCTCGCCGGTCAGCGCCACCCAGGGGGCACCGATGGCACCGTTCGGCCCGAGCAGGATCAGCAGGTAGAAGCCGAGCACCGTCGGCGGCAGCACCAGCGGCAGCGTCACCACCGCGTTCACCGGCACCCGCCAGCGGCTGCGGGTGCGCGCGAGCCACCACGCCAGCGGCGCTCCGAGCACCATCAGCACGGCGACGGTCACGCCGGCCAGGTGGATGCTGAGCCATATCGGGCCGCTCACGCGCCCGCCTCCGCCGGCTCGTAGCCGAACTGCTCGAGGATGCGGGCCGCCTCGGCGCCGCGCAGGAATTCGAGGAAGGCCCGCCCGGCCGAGGGATGCGGCGCGTCCCGAAGCAGCACGGCGTCCTGGGCAACGGGCCCGTGCCAGTCCGCCGGCACCAGCTGCCAGCGCCCGGCCGGCGCATTCGGTGCCCGTGCATACGCCTTGGCCACCAGCCCGTGGCTGGCATTGCCGGTCACGACGTACTGCAGCGTCTGGCCGACGTTCTCCCCCTGCACCAGCCGGGACTGTAGCGGGTCCCACAGGCCGACATGCCGCAGCACCTCCTTCGCGGCCCTACCGTACGGCGCGAGCCGCGGGTTGGCGATGGCGAAGCGCCGCACGTCCGCCGGATCCAGCGCCCGCAGCCCCCCCGATGGCAGCGCCACCCCCGGTGCCGCCCAGAGCACGAGGCGGCCGCGGGCATAGGTGAAGCGGCTGCCGGCCACCGCCAGCCCCTCCGCCTCCAGACGGCGCGGCCGTTCCCGGTCCGCGGCGAGGAAGACATCGAACGGGGCGCCGTTGACGATCTGGGCGTAATGCCGGCCCGTGGCGCCAGGCACTGGCGTCACCCGCGGGCCGCCCTGCGCCGCCAGCGCCTCGGCGATCGCCTCCAGCGGCTGCAGGAAGTTCGTGGCCACGGCAACCCGCACCGTCTCGCCCTGGGCCTGGGCCAGCGCCGGCAGCAACAGCAGCAGAGCGGCGATGAGGCGGCGGCCGATGGCGCGCTGCAGCGACATGACGGTACTCCGGAGCGGGGCCTGAACCGCCGGGCGGCGGCAGGCCCGTATCCTCCGATGCTCCGGCGGGGCGGTCAACGTCCCGCCCCGGGCGCCGGCACGACGCCGGCGGAATCAGCTGCCGGGCCCTGCCGGCGGCCGCCGGCGCGGCAGCAACCCGTCGCGGGCGAGGTGCTCCTGCAGCTCGCGCGGTCCGAGCTTGGCCAGATCCTTCTGTACTTCGCGGATCTCTACGCCGGGCAGCTCGGGCAGACCGTTGCGCAGGAACCCGAGCATGCGCTTCTCCGCGCAGAGGATGACCCGTCGGGTACCGTTGCTCCGGGCCAGGCCGTCCAGCTGGCGGGCGATATCACGGGCAAACCGGTGTTCCATCTCCGCGTCGTGGCCGTCGCGGTGCTCGTCGTAGGCGTGACCCTGGCCGCCGGGCGTCCGGTTGCGGCCGCTGCGGGCGTCGGCGTAGACCTTGCTGTCATGGGCACGATGGCGGGGATTGGCGAGCGAGAGGTGTTCCATCAGGTCGGGGCCGCCCTCGAGCTCCGGGAGGTCCGGACGCTCCAGGGTGAAGAACCGGGCTCTGGCGCCCTCGGCAACGACCACGCAGTATTCGCTCATATGCGCTCTCCTGTGTGATGCTCCGGCTTGCGGGATGCCGTCGGCGCGGCCGGCCGGACGGCAGCCACTAACGGATATCGGGCTTCATCATCGGGTCACACAACCCCAGTATAGGAATGCCGGCGACGAACGGCCCGCCGGCCCGCGAGGAAGGACGGAATCATGGCAGGCGTGCTGAAATGGCTGGCGATCATCGTCGGCGCGGTAGTCGCACTGGTGGTGGTACTGGTCGTGGGCCTGCTGCTGCTGGTGGACCCGAACGACTACCGCGACGAGATCGCGCAGGTAGTGGAGGCGCAGACGGGGCGGGAATTCACCATCGAGGGTGACATCGAGCTCACCTTCTTCCCGCGCATCGGCCTCGCCGTCGGCGGCGTCGCCCTGGGCGACGATCCGGCCTTCTCGGACGGTGCCTTCCTGCGAGCCGACGGGCTAAACCTGGCCGTGGAGGTGATGCCGCTCCTCTCCGGGACCCTGCAGCTCGACACCATCACCCTGCGCCGTCCCCAGGTGACGCTGATCCGCGATGAGCAGGGCCGGGGCAACTGGGAGAGCCTGGCCCCGCCCGCTGCGGCGGCCGCCAGCGAACCCGCGCGGAATGCCGGGCTCGTGGCCGTGAGCAGCCACGAGCCGGCCGGCACTGCACACGCCGGGGGGATGCTGGCGGACGCGCGCCTCGCCGGGCTGCGCATCGAGCAGGCGCGGCTGGTCTACGAGGATCGGGGCGCCGGCACCAGCGCTACCCTGGACCCCGTGAACCTCGCCCTCAACGACGTCCAGCTCGGCGCCCCGGTCGCCATCGAGGGCGACTGGCAGGGCGATGTGGCCGGCACGCGCCTCGACGGCACCCTGACGGGCAGTGCCACGGTCAGCCCCGACTTCGCCCGCGCCAGCGCCGAGGGCCTCACCCTTGCGGTCACGGCGGCCGGCGACGCCGTGCCCGCCGGTGAACAGACCGCCACCCTCAGCACCGACATCGAGGCCGATCTGCAGGCGGCGGTCTACCGGCTTTCCGGCCTGCGTCTGGAGGCGGCCACGGCAGTGCTCGAAGGCGGGGTGGAGGCGAACGCCGCCGGCAGCTCGCCGGTGGTCACCGGCCAGCTCACCCTCGCCGAGACCGACCCGCAGGGTGTCTTCGAGGCCCTCGACATGGCGCCCCCGGAGACCCGCGACGGCAACGTGCTGCAGAGCCTGAGCGCGGAGCTCGCGCTGCGCTTCGCCCAGGGCGTGCTGCGGGTGGATCCGATCCGCGCCAAACTCGATGACAGCAACCTGACCGGCTGGGCCGAGGTGCGCGACTTCGCCGGACCCGATGCCGCCTTCGACCTGCAGCTCGACGGCATCAACGTCGACAGCTACCTGCCGCCCCCCGAGGAGGGCGAGGCCGAGCCCGCCGCGACGCCGGGCGGGGCCGCGGCCGCCGGCGCCGAGCTCATCCCGGTGGAGGTGCTGCGGCCGCTGGTGCTGGACGGGGAGATCCGGATCGGCGAGATCACCGCCAGCGGTGCCCGCCTCAGCGCGCTGACGGCAAGCATCACCGCCGCCGACGGCCGCCTGCGCGTGCACCCGCTCACTGCCACGCTGTACGGCGGCAGCTACCAGGGGGATCTGCGCATCGACGCCACCGGCGAACCGGCAGTGGTGCAGGTCAACGAGCGCCTCTCGGGCGTGCAGGCGGCGCCGTTGCTGAGCGACCTCGCCGGCTTCGACCGCCTGCTCGGCCAGGGCGACTTCTCGCTCCAGGCCACCACCCGGGCCGGCAGCGTCGAGCAGCTTCTGGAGACCCTCAACGGTGAGGCCACCTTCCGCTTCGCCGATGGCGCCATCCGCGGCATCAACATCGCGCGCACGCTGCGCACCGCCATGGCCCAGGTCCAGGGCCAGGATACCCCTGCAGCGACGGAGGAGACCCCGAGCACGGACTTCACCCAGCTCAACGGCAGCATGCGGATCGAGGGGGGCGTCGTGCGCAGCGACGACCTCGCCCTGGACTCGCCGCTGCTGCGGGTACGTGGCAGCGGCAGCGCCAATCTGGTGCGCCAGGAGGTCGACTACCGCCTCACCGTGAACGTCGTGGGCAGCCTCGAGGGCCAGGGTGGTGCCAGCCTGGAGCAGCTCCGCGGCGTGCCCATTCCGTTGCGCATCAGCGGCCCGCTCACCGCGCCCGAGGTGGGCGTGGACATCGCCGGCGCCCTGCGCAACGCCCAGGAGCAGCGCCTGCGCGAGGAGACCGAAGAGGGGCGCGAGGAGCTTGAGCAACGCCTCGAGGAGGAGAGCGGCGAGATCCAGGAACGCCTGCGCGGCCTGTTCAACCGATGACCGCCGAGGCGGTGGAGGCACCCACCCTGCGCACGCCGCAGGGCTTCGCCGCCGCCGTGCTCGCCTGGTTCGAGCGACACGGCCGACACGACCTGCCCTGGCAGCACCCGGCCACCCCGTACCGGGTATGGGTTTCGGAGGTCATGCTCCAGCAGACCCAGGTGGCTACGGTGCTGCCCTACTTCGAGCGCTTCATGGCCCGCTTCCCGGACGTTGCAAGCCTCGCGGCGGCGCCGGTGGACGAGGTGCTGGCACTCTGGGCGGGCCTCGGCTACTACGCGCGGGCCCGTAACCTGCACCGCGCCGCGCGCGAGCTGGTGGCCGAGCACGGCGGCGAGTTCCCCCGGCGGCGCGAGGCGGTGGAGGCATTGCCCGGCATCGGCCGTTCCACGGCGGGTGCCATCCTCTCCCTGGCGCGCGGCGAGCGCCACGCGATCCTCGATGGCAACGTGAAGCGCGTCCTGGCGCGCTTCCACGCCGTGCCCGGCTGGCCGGGGGAGGCGACGGTGGCCCGGCGTCTCTGGACCCTCGCCGAGCGCCATACGC
Organism: Spiribacter halobius; assembly: GCF_020883455.1. NCBI lineage: Bacteria > Pseudomonadati > Pseudomonadota > Gammaproteobacteria > Chromatiales > Ectothiorhodospiraceae > Sediminicurvatus > Sediminicurvatus halobius. The sequence continues at coordinate 3,652,026 of NZ_CP086615.1, forward strand.
CGCACCGGCGGGCCGCCGAGTACAACCAGGCGATGATGGATCTCGGCGCCACCGTCTGCCGGCGGCGGCCGGACTGCGGCCGCTGCCCGCTGGCCGGCGGCTGCCTCGCCCGGGTCACCGGCCAGCAGGCTGCCTTCCCGGGCGCACGCCCGAAGCGCGAACGCCCCCTGCGCAGCACCCGCATGCTGCTGATCCGCGACCAGGGGCGCGTGCTGCTGCTCAGGCGGCCCCCGAGCGGGCTCTGGGGCGGCCTGTGGATCCCGCCCGAGTGCCCACCGGACGCGGATCCCGCCGAATGGTGCGAGCGCGAGCTCGGCCTCGGCATCGTGCCGGAACCGCCATGGCCCCGGTTCGAGCATGGCTTCACCCACTTCCGTCTCGCCATCGAGCCGGTGCCGGCAAGGCTTCGCGGCGGGGGCAGGGCCATGGAGGGGGGAGACCGGCTCTGGTATAACCCCGCCTCGGGACAGCCGCGCGGGCTGCCGGCACCGGTAAGCCGGCTGCTGCAGCAGCTCGCCTGGCCCGGATAGCTCCCCGACTCGCGAAGCGAGGGCGCGGAGAGGGCGGACAGGACAAAGTCCGGGGCGCGCAGGCGTACTCGACCGTACGTCGAGCACCCGGGCCGAGCGCGACGCCGGACTGCCCGCCGGTTCCGTGGCCGCGACCGCGACTCGGGGAGCTATCCGGGCTAACCCACCACCGCCGCAGCCCGCTGCGGCCGCGAACAGGGGAGCAGACCATGAGCGGCACGGTTCATTGCGTAAAACTCGGGCGCGAAGGTGAGGCGCTGAAGCGTCAGCCCTATCCCGGTGAGCTCGGGCGGCGCATCTTCGAGAATGTCTCCAGGGAAGGCTGGCAGATGTGGCTGCAGCATCAGACGATGCTGATCAACGAATACCGGCTTTCACCCATGGATCCCAAGGCCCGGGAATTCCTGGAGAAGGAGATGGAGAATTTCTTCTTCGGTCAGGGGTCGGCACCACCGCCGGACTATCAGCCGGAGTGACGCCTGCCGGGCCCGCCCCTCGGGCGGGCCCTCGGCCTCTGGCACACCCTCAGTTGACGATGAAGGTGCCGTTCATGGCCGCGGAATGGCCGGGGAAGGTGCAGACGAAGCTGTACTCGCCCGCGCCAAGCTCGCTGACGTCGAACGTCACGGAGTCGGACTCGCCACCTCCGACAACCGCGGTCGCCGCGACCACGCGCTCGTCATCGGCAGGCACGTAGTCGTTACCCGGGCCGGCCGACATCCCCGCCTGCGCAACGTCCTGCCAGTCACCGTCCACCAGCACCCAGTTGTGGCCCATCTGCTGGGCATTCAGCTGACCGGTGTGCTCGAGGGTCACAGTCACCTCACCACAGCCCTCGCTGACGGTCATCTCGTCGGTGCTGTACTGGAGGTTGTCACCCGCCTGGATGGTGAGCTCGCAGTCGTCCTGGGCGAATGCCGGCATGGGCGCGAAGGCGAGCAGGCCGAGCACGGCCGCAACAGTCACGAGACGATGGATCATTGCACGCTCCTTTCTTCTTGAGAATGGCTGGATCGAAAACGGGTCGTGTTTGCGACACCAATCCGAGCCGGAGGGTTCCATAGGTGCATGGGAGCCGACTTGACCGAACTCAACCCATCGGTTTGAATACCGGCTCTCCGGGCCAGGTAGCTCAGTCGGTAGAGCAGCGGATTGAAAATCCGCGTGTCGGCGGTTCGATTCCGTCCCTGGCCACCATATTCCCTTCCTCATTACGCATCGCCTGAGCCAGCGTTACGGCATCCGCGCACGCGGAAGGCGGCACAGGCGCGGGCAGGGTGGCGTGGGGGGATCCCGCCCGTGCCACCGACGAAAAAGGCGCCCCGCAGGGCGCCTCGTGCTGCCTGGATCCGGACCCGGATCAGCTGGTCCGGGTGAACTCCGGGTAGGCCTCGAGGCCGCACTCGCCGATGTCGAGGCCCTCGAACTCCTCTTCCTCGCTGACGCGGATGCCCATCACCGCCTTGATGATGCCCCACACCAGCAGGCTCGCCAGGAACACCCACAGGAAGATCACCACGATGCCGAGGATCTGCGCCCCGAAGGTGGCTCCGGGGTTGGTCAGCGGCACCGCCAGCAGGCCCCAGATGCCCGCCGTGCCGTGCGCCGAGATCGCGCCCACCGGGTCGTCGATCTTCAGCTTGTCCAGCCCCACGATGGAGAACACCACCAGCACGCCGCCCACCGCACCGATGAACGTCGCCGCCAGCGGCGCCGGCGTCAGCGGCTCGGCGGTGATCGCCACCAGGCCCGCAATCGCCCCGTTCAGCGCCATGGTCAGGTCGGCCTTGCCGAACAGCACCCGCGCGGTGGTCAGCGCCGCCACCACGCCGCCGGCCGCGGCCATGTTGGTGTTCACAAAGATCGCCGCCACCGCGTTGGCGTCGGCAATATTGGAGAGCACCAGCTGCGAGCCGCCGTTGAAGCCGAACCAGCCAAGCCAGAGGATGAACGTGCCCAGCGTCGCCAGCGGCAGGTTCGCCCCGGGGATCGCCCGCACCTGGCCCTCGGGGCCGTACTTACCGCGCCGCGCGCCGAGCAGCAGCACGCCGGCGAGCGCCGCCGCGGCACCGGTCATGTGCACCACGCCCGAGCCCGCGAAGTCCTGGAAGTTGTTGGCGTCAAGGAACCCCCCGCCCCACTTCCAGTAGCCCTGCACCGGGTAGATGAAGCCGGTCATCACCACCGCAAAGAGCAGAAACGACCACAGCCGCATGCGCTCGGCGATCGCCCCGGAGACGATGGACATGGCGGTGGCGACGAACACCACCTGGAAGAAGAAGTCCGAGAGGTTGGAGTAATACCCCCCCTCGCCGGCGAGCACCGCCTCGGGGCTGTTGTCCGCGCCGATCAAAAAGCCCAGCCCCGGCAGCACTCCGCTGCCCCCGCCGTACATGATCTGGTAGCCGCAGAGCAGGTACATGATGCTCGCCACCGCGTACAGCGCGACGTTCTTGGTCAGGATCTCGGCGGTGTTCTTCGCCCGCACCAGCCCCGACTCCAGCATCGCAAACCCGGCCGCCATCCACATCACCAGCGCGCCGCTGACCAGGAAGTAGAACGTGTCCAGCGCGTACGCCAGCTCCGTCAACTGTTCCATTGTGATTCTCCTTCAGTTGTCTTCGCGGCCTGCGCTCAGAGCGCGTCCTTGCCGGTCTCGCCGGTGCGGATGCGGATTGCCTGCTCGAGGGTGGTGACGAAGATCTTGCCGTCGCCGATCTTGCCGGTATTGGCGGCCTTGCTGACGGCTTCCACCGCACGCTCGACGAGGCTGTCATCGAGGGCGACCTCGATCTTCATCTTGGGCAGGAAGTCGACCACGTACTCGGCCCCACGGTAGAGCTCGGTGTGCCCCTTCTGACGGCCGAACCCCTTGACCTCGGTGACGGTGACACCCTGTACGCCGATATCGGACAGGGCCTCGCGCACGTCGTCGAGCTTGAATGGCTTGATGATCGCGGTGATGAGCTTCATCCCTAATCTCCCCGATACGCTGCGACACGCCGTCGCAGGCGGTGAACGTTTGTGGACTCGCCGGTGGAAATGCAGCCTCTGTGCCAAGCACTGCAGAGAGCCGTCTGGCGACAGTCGGCCGGCGCGCAGACCGCGCTTGCGCACCACGGTGGTGCACCCACCGGCCCATCGATGCACCTGGCTGGGGCGTTGCGAGCCGATAGGCATGGCCGCCGCAGCGCCGTACACTGGAGCCAATAGTCGAAAGAGGTGATGGCTATGCTCGACCCTCGACAGCTCGACGAGCTGGCCCGCCGCTTCTCGGAGCATCTGCCGAGCGGCCTGCGGGACTTCCAGCAGGAAGTGGAGAAGAACACGCGGGTAGCGCTGCAGAGCGCATTCAACCGCATGGAGCTCGTCACCCGGGACGAGTTCGACGCCCAGACCAAGGTGCTCGCCCGAACCCGGGAGCGCCTGGAGGCCCTGGAGCAGCGCATCGCCGCGCTCGAGGGCGGGAACGACGGCGACGCCGCCCAGCCGGCCGGCGGGTCGCCCGCGCCGCAGGAGTAGACCGCCGCCGGGAGTCTGCGCCGCAGAAATCTTCCGAGCGACGCAAAGGCACAGGGAGGTGCTGACCCATGACGCTCGCCGTGGTCCAGTCACGGGCCGCGCTTGGTGTGGACGCTCCGCTGGTCACCGTCGAGGTGCATCTGGCGGGCGGCCTGCCATCGCTTTCCATCGTCGGACTGCCCGACACCGCGGTACGCGAGGCCCGCGACCGCGTGCGGGGGGCGCTGGCCACCAGCGGCTTCGAGTTCCCCCGCCGGCGCATCACCGTCAATCTCGCGCCGGCGGACCTGCCCAAGGATGGTGCACGCTTCGACCTGCCCATCGCCCTGGGGATACTGGCCGCGTCAGGCCAGCTCGACCCCGCCGCCCTGGAGCACACGGAGTTCGCCGCCGAGCTTGCCCTGGGCGGCGCCCTGCGCCCGGTCTCGGGGACCCTGCCGCTGGCGCTGCGCGCTGACGCGGCCGGGCATGCGCTGATCGTCGCCGCGGCGAATGCGGCTGAGGCGGCCCTCGGCGGCGGCACGGTGCACGGCGCCGAGCACCTGCTTGCCGTCTGTGCCCATCTCGAGGGCCGTGAGCGGCTGCCGGTCGCCGAGGCCAACGCCGCCCCCTCCGGCGAACCCCCACCCGATCTGGCGGAGGTCCGGGGCCAGCAGCGTCCGCGCCGCGCGCTGGAGCTTGCCGCCGCCGGCGGCCACAGTCTCCTGCTCTGCGGCCCGCCCGGAACCGGCAAGAGCATGCTGGCCGCACGCCTCCCTGGCCTGCTGCCGCCGATGGCCTTCGACGAGGCGCTGGAGACGGCAGCGGTGCACTCCGTGGGCGAGGGGGCGTTCGATCCGGGGCTCTGGGCCCAGCGCCCGTTTCGCGCCCCGCATCACAGCGCATCCCAGGCCGCACTCACCGGCGGCGGCTGACAATTCCAACAGTTAAGACGACTACACAATAATTAATGCGACTGCGGCAAACGGACTGCCGGCCCTTAAGTCCTTGTTTTCACACGTGCGTGATTGCGCAATCTCTCAGACGAGATCTCAGGCTACAGATCGCATCGACAGACACCGCGATGCCTCCGAACTAGTCGCCGGCGCCCTCCCGTGTCACGGAGCCACATTACCGGCACGGCACGGCCTGCGGCCCATCGCTACTCAGACAATCCGCCCAGGCCTCGACGGCCTGGTGGTCGATGACATGCCCCGCGTCCGCTTCCGCGTCCACGTCCCGCGTCAATCGCTCGCATTCTTCCACTTGCGCAGTCCAGGCTGAGAGCACCTGCGCAACGGTCCACCACTCCGCAAGCGTTCACGCTCCTTGGCAACCTGATCAACCTTCTCGGCCAGCGCCACGGCGGCATGCGTTGTCAGCGCGCCGGTTTCAGCGCTTGACTTTTCCGCACCCCTTCGCGACGCGATTGCGATGCCCGTGCAATGAATCGCTCGTCGATGCGAATCGAATATGTTCCACCCTGATATCCCGCCCAAGCGGTCGAACTACTACGAAGCGACCAACCATCACAGCCGCAGCATGTCCGCTAGACTGCCCGATCTTGCCCGCGGGCTGCTCTAACATCCAAACCAGTACTTACGGGCGGCCCGTCTTCGGCCAGAAGGGAATATGACCCGAATCCCGCACTTACGCCGCGCATCCGGAGGCTCCGCAGTCCGCTCCACGCCAATGTCTAATCTCAAGACGCGACCCCTTCAGCCCACGTTAAACTTCATCCCCCTCGGCTTGTAGCGTGCCGGACCCTATGGCTCACTGACCCGTATACGTACACTCTCACTTATTCTCATCGACCGCTGACGGGGGGCGCAGTGGACCAAGAAGCATTACTTGATCTATTCACTGAGTTTTACCGCAACGCCTCACAGCCGGTCCTATTTGCCGGGGCGGGTGTCGCCGTGCAAGCGGGTCTCCCCGATTGGAAACGACTCCTAAAAAACCTCGTGGAAGGGATTCGATCCAAGGATTCCGCAATCTATGACGCGATGGTCCAACGGATTGACCAAGGCGAGCTACTCACTGCTGCTGACCTGTTCTTTCTGTCTAACTTAACGGAAGCGGAGCGTACTGATCTTCTAACACTTAACCTAAACGACTACAGCGCTCAAAGATTAAAGGATGTCTTTGGCCTAAAGTATGACTTCGTCGCAACGACGAATTTCGACAAAAGCCTCTTGGACGCGTACGCAAACGTTGTCGGTGCTGCGGCACATGACTTCTATCTATCATCTCCGGCATTCAAATCCATCCCCTTTCAACGGGATTTCTTTATTGCTAGGTTGCATGGTGCACTAGAAGCGCCGGAATCGATCGTGCTTACGAGTGAGTCGTTTCGAAAACTGGAAAACGACCGTGACTATGAGCGAGCTCTCCATTATATCTTCACGCGTTGCAATGCGATATTCTTGGGATTTTCCTTTTCGGACCCGGCAATCAATAGCGTCTTAGACACAATAAATCGAGACCTCGGTGCATTGCATACTGGAAGGCACATCGCTTTGCTGCCGGCGGACGCTAGCAGCGATCTAGCCTCTACCTTGAGGGCTAGGAACGTGCAAGTGCTCGAATATGAGAACGACGGTTCTCATCAGGCGCTCTGGGACATACTCAAAGGCACCGCTAAGAAGATCAGCGCGGAAAACAGAGCGAAACCATCCCGTCCACCAGTGCCAACACTTCCTCTCACGAAGTATCTCGCCTCGTGCCTAGCCAGACTTAGGATGCGAAAGGACCTTGACTCCTTAAGAGCAACGATTGTAGAAGGGGTGGTTTCCCAGGAAATACGTTCCTCCGGTGACGAGGGAACGCCGGTCGCCGAACTTGTACACTTGGTACATGAAGAGCTGGGACTTCGCCAAGACCAAGTCAGGGCGATCGTTGTTGGTGCTCTGCGATCACTGGAAGATGAAGGGCTCATACGCCGATCTTCTCGCACGCAGGGACGGTATGTTTGGGCCGGCCCGGTTGAGGAGTTCACTGCCGAGAACGATTTGGACATAGTGGTCCGCGGGGTCGAGGACAGATATGTAACTCGTGAAGGCGGCACCTCTTCAGATCGACTCCGCGAAGCCATCTCTCTTCTTTTCAATGATATGCTCGCGTCTCGCGGATGGGACTTGGGCGCGTCTTTTGCTACTGGCGAAGTGCCTGAAGACATTGACTGCATCTCTATCGTTCAAACCAGCCCTCACTTCGTTGGTGATGATCTACGCCGTCATGCCATAGGCATCGCACGGTGCTTCAATGATCTCTTTTCAAGACCTAACCAATCAGAGTCCAAGGTACTTTCAGTTCTGGGCCGGACCGCTTTTGCATTGGAATTGCTCTTTGCTTCGCCAAGAGATGCGGTATTCCTCGAAGCCACGATGCCGAACAAGATCTATTTGGACGCAAACGTCCTGCTTCCGGCAATTGTGCCAGGGCATCCGCTTCACGAGATATACAACCAAGCGATACAAAAGCTCCTGAAGCTTCGATCAGCTTCTGATCGTCGCGTTCAAATATGTGTATGCCGAGGTTTTCTCAATGAGATATTTAGTCATAAAAATATAGCCAAACGTGAGGTAGACGCTTCAGAAGATGAAGCGGCTGACTTCGCGGTCAGAGAAGCTAGGTATATGGGATCGCAGAATATCAACGTCTTCTTAGCAGCGTTCGCCAATTCGAACGAGGCCAATGAAGGCAAGAGCTTGGACCTTTTTTTGCGTCGCGTGGCCCCCTACCGTACAGAAGGCGAGCTCCGCACATATATTGAGCAGATGGGGATATCTGTGATCAACGGCAGGGCCGTACCAGGGGTTGGTGAATCCCTTCCGAAGATTTTGCACTTTTTGGAGGTGGCATATAGCAAGGATTTAGAAAAGGGGCTCAAGACATCAGCGGTTGTCGAGCATGATGCGGTTCAATTAGCAGCACTGAGGGCGGAGGCGAGAATTGGTCGAAGCGTCTTGTTCGTTAGCGCTGATAAGAGGCTTCGCGGAGAGTTGGCGGAGTCGGAGTTTGACGACATTCGAGGGCAATTCATGAGCCATCTAGGGCTTGCCCAGTTGGTGGATTTGCTGGTGGGTTCAGAAAGCGAAGAACGTGAGTTGTCAAACATCTATTGGACTGCATCAGTTTCGACGGAAACGGAACGAATGCGGGCCTTCCTTGTTGACACGGCTTTAAGGGAGTACGAGGTGGGCATGTTGGAGCCGATGCACCGGGCCGTCGACATCGTTACACAAGAGGCGATCAATGAACTTGAGGATAACAGAGGGAAGGGACGCAAGGACCGAAACGAAAGCCGTCCGCTGACAAGGCTTGTCGAAGATTACGAGGAAAAATTCTACAGACTGATGCGCGAGGCATATGAAAAACGGCTTAATGAATAGCGAAACAAGTAGTGTCATGAAAGCGCAATAAACGCAATGAGGGATCTTGCCCCACTGAATGACCGTTATGGGTCGTTTCGTGACTCTGCCCGTAGGAGCAGAGACCCATTCGCCTACCGCGACTCCGAGCAACGCGCCGAGCACCTGCCGCGCTGGCTGCATGACTACAACTGGCATCGCCAGCACGGTAGCCTCAACTACCGGCCACCCATCAGCGTCCTGGCGCTACCCGAGGACAACCTCGTGAGACTTCCACAGCTAGGTACCAGTGGTGGCTCGAGTCACGGTGAAAAGCCGACAAAGGTAAGCTGCACTGGCGCTCGACCCAGTTACGTGGACACCGAAACCTCCCTCACCGGGCAACACCATGACCGGTACCGCGAGCTCACGCCGCTAGCCTGATGCTTGGCGATCCTGATGATATGCGAATCCTGCGGCTAGGCGACTGGCGTCCACATCTAGCGTCCGTGCCGGCGCGGCGGACAGCTTCTGCGGCCCGCCGCGGCTAGCCTTCAGCGATTGACGGCGTCCTTGAACACCTTGCCAGGCTTGAAGGTGGGTGTTTTTGACGCCGGAATCCGCAAGGGTGCGCCGCTCCGAGGATTACGCCCCGTGCGTGCCGCCCGCTCAGTGCGTGTGAACTTCCCGAATCCCGTCAGGTTAACGTCGGTGCCCGCGGCGACGGATTGGGTCACCGCGTCGACGAGCGCGTCGACCATCTGCGCAACCTGACTCTTACGTATGCCGTCCACCTTGCCGTGGATCTGGTCAATGAGCTCTGCCTTGTTGATTGCTGCTTTACCCACCACGCGTGTGCCTCCCAGAATTTGCTAGTGGCATCGCCGCTTCTAGCACGAGCGGGAGTACCGGTCACGGCGCACCGCCGCAAACCTGAACACCCCTACACGCCCGACCCGCACCGAATAGCGTGCTCGGCGAGGTCGTGGGCACGCACCGGGTCCGTTGCCCGGGGCTCATTTACGGAGCAGCGCATCGCGCGGCTATGCCATGCTCAAGCTGGCCAAGCAGCTCCTCAATGCAGTGTGCCCCGGGCTCATTCTTCAGCAGGCGGCGGGGAAAGTGGGGCAGAAATAGCGGAATTGCCTGCTCCATCGAGGCCCGACCACCAAACCGTTCTCCAAACGCCTAAATAGCCAGCTCGAAGATGCGAGCGACGCGGACGCCCTGCTCCGAGTATGCGGTCGACCGCCTCGCGATGGCGCCCTTGGAACGCAAGGTCGCCCTCGGCATGACACCGGCAAAAGATTTGTGCGGTGCTCCGAGCACGCGTTCGTTCGGCGTTTTTTAATGGCAATCCAGTTCGGAATTAACCGGTGGAGCACATACCACGAATCGGGCGACCAAAAACATTGTCAGCTCAGGAATTGTCCCCTCGTTGGGCTTGCGTGTCCTTGAGCCATAGCCGGAAGCTGTATGTGTGCCGGTATACCACCTCCGGCGACAAGCCGGCGTCCAGGAGCTCCCGCTCCGAGAGAGCCAATAGCTCCCGGCGGCCGCGAAGAAACTCACGATAGAGCCGCAACCATTCGAGCGGGTACCTGATCGCCCTCTTGATGCCCGCAAACGCGTGGTTTGGCGATGTCGAGCTCGCGGCCTGCCTTGTCCTTTGGGGCTGCATGTAGCTCATTACCCCTCCTCGCCGGGTCCACCGGCTTGTTGCGCAATCTGCACTGTCAGCGTCTACGGAGCAGCCTCAAACGGAAAGGTCCAGCGGTCACACGAAAAATGGGTACAGTGCCTTGCCCCAAGGGAAAGCAGTGTGCAGCGGGCGGCTCGATGCGAAACTGGGCGACCAATGCAGTTCCCTCATTACTGGATCGCAAATTCGTCATTACGTGAGTATTCGCAACGCCACCGCTCCCGTGCCTATCCCCAGACGCTGGAAAAACCTCGACACGGAAACGCGCGACCGCACTGCTATGCCCTTGGAGCGACCCCAAAAGGCCAGGTGTTGAAGGCTCGAGCGCGTTGCTTCGAGCCGCCGACGATTGATCGCAGGCACAAGGTCAGCCATGCTGAAGTTGGCGAAGCGGGGGTGCCTACCTCGATGACCTTGTTCATCGGGTGGGCTGAGAGAGTCCCTTGGAACCTGACCCGGTTAGGACCGGCGTAGGGAAGCTTCCGTGCCCCGGCAGGCGTTCGTCTGCATGCACGAAGTCCAGCCCGTTTCGTCGCCATCCATGCATAACGGAGGCGACAGTCCATGAGTGCCCATTCCAGAGAACCGAGCGTGGCGGCGACCGCGCTTGATCACTCCGTCACGCGTCCCTTCCCAGGATCGCGCAAGGTCCACGTCACCGGCTCAAGGCCTGACCTACGTGTGCCCATGCGGGCCATTGAGCAGCAGGACACGCCGTTCCAGTTCGGGGCCGAGCCCAATCCATCGATTCTCGTCTACGACACGTCCGGGCCCTACACCGACTGCGACCACGCCGTTGATTTGCAGCAAGGGCTGCCCGCGCTGCGGGCCGCGTGGATCGAGGAGCGCGGCGACACGGAACCACTGCCCGGTCCAAGCTCGCGGTTCGGCCGCGAGCGTGCCGAGGACGCGGCCGCGGCGAACCTGCGTTTCCCCGAGCAGCGCGCACCCAGACAGGCCCGGGCGGGCGCGAATGTCACCCAGATGCACTACGCGCGGCAGGGAATCGTGACGCCTGAGATGGAGTTCGTTGCGATCCGCGAGAACCAGCGCCGGGCGGAATACGCGCACAGCCCGGAGCTTGCCCAGCGCCACGCCGGGGAGGGTTTCGGCGCGGCGATCCCCGAGACGGTGACGCCCGAGTTCGTGCGCGATGAGGTGGCGCGCGGGCGGGCCATCATCCCCTGCAACATCAATCACCCGGAGAGCGAGCCGATGGCGATCGGGCGTAACTTCCTGGTGAAGGTGAATGCCAACATGGGCACCTCCGCGGTGACCTCGAGCATCGCCGAAGAAGTGGAGAAGCTGGTCTGGGCGACGCGCTGGGGGGCGGACACCATCATGGACCTCTCCACTGGACGCCACATCCACGAGACCCGCGAGTGGGTGATCCGCAACTCTCCAGTCCCGGTGGGCACGGTCCCCATCTATCAGGCGCTGGAGAAGGTGGACGGCAAGGCCGAGGCGCTCACCTGGGAGATATTCCGGGACACGCTCATCGAGCAGGCGGAGCAAGGCGTTGACTACTTCACGATCCACGCCGGCGTGCGCCTGGCCTTCGTTCCGCTAACCAGCCGCCGTGTCACCGGCATCGTCTCCCGGGGCGGCTCGATCATGGCGAAGTGGTGCCTGGCCCACCACGAGGAGTCGTTCCTCTATACGCACTTCGAAGAGATCTGCGAGATCATGAAGGCCTATGACGTCGCCTTCTCGCTTGGCGACGGGCTACGCCCAGGCTCCATAGCCGACGCCAGCGACGAGGCGCAGATGGCCGAGCTGCGCACTTTGGGTGAGCTCGCGCAGACCGCCTGGTCTCACGACGTGCAGTGCATGATCGAGGGCCCGGGTCATGTGCCCATGCAGCGCATCCGGGAGAACATGACCGAGCAGCTCGCGCTCTGCGAGGAGGCGCCCTTCTATACGCTGGGCCCGCTCACCACCGACATCGCCCCCGGCTACGACCACATCACCTCGGCCATCGGCGCCGCCATGATCGCGTGGTACGGCACAGCGATGCTCTGCTACGTCACCCCCAAGGAGCATCTGGGGTTGCCCGACAAGCACGACGTGCGCGAGGGCATGGTCACCTACCGAATCGCCGCCCACGCCGCGGATCTTGCCAAGGGACACCCGGGAGCTCAGCTAAGGGACAACGCGCTTAGCAAGGCCCGCTTCGAGTTCCGCTGGGAGGATCAGTTCAACCTCGGCCTGGATCCGGAGCGCGCCCGCGAGTTTCACGACCAGACCCTGCCCAAGGAGGCCCACAAGGTCGCTCACTTCTGCTCGATGTGCGGACCGCATTTCTGCTCCATGCGCATCTCCCAGGAGGTGCGCGAGTACGCGCAGCAGAAGGGCATCAACGATGTGCACGTGGCAATGGAAGAGGGCCTGAGGGAAAAGGCGAAGGAGTTCCGGCGCTCCGGCTCCAAGGTCTACCGCGAGCTTTAGTACCGTCGACACGGGGTGTGCCGGAAGCGCCGCGGCCGGCGCACCCCGTCGGCCTGAGGCCATAGACGCCGCAACCCATTCGAAGCCGTACTCAAGCACGCGGGAGGGCCAACCATTCGGGCGGTGCCGCCGCATGGCGGCGATTGCCAGAGCTCCCAGGTCCTATGGGCGCGCTGCCACGGCAATCAGTTTCACCCTCAATTTCGCCGCACACCATCATTCCGGTGCAGCTGCCGGCCGCTGACCTCGAAGTGCAGGTCGCTCACATAGCGGATTTCCATGGCCTGACTGCTCCCCTACCCCGGACCTGCGCGCCGAGAGGCCAGTCGGTACGCCCCAAGAAGCGCACGTACGTCCGTCGCTGCCCGGTGCCGCCGTCCACCGATGCGCCGGTAGGCGGTCTCCTTGTAGCCCTCGAGCGCCGACAGCGTTGTATCCGGGAACACGTCTATCGCCGGGGCGACGCGGAACTCTGGCAGCAGGCCAGCCGCTTCAAAAAGCACATCTAGCCACCAGCCATCGAGCGCGGAGGCATCGCTGTAGGCAACACCCGCCAGGCCCAGTGCTGAGTTCAGACGCAAGGCAACGCGCTCGACGGACTCGCCTTCGCGCATCACCAGGGCTTTCGGGATCCCGTGGATCGCCTCGGCGTTGGCATCCCAGTGCGTCCAGCAATTAAGCGGTGCGATCAGGCAGTCGGTAACCAACCCATCGGGCCCGCTCCAGGCCACTTCCACGGGGTAGCTGTCCGGCGCGATTCCGGATGCCTCCACGTCGATGAAGCAAGGCAGTGGCGCTGGGTGCTCGGTCATTGCCCTTGGGCCTCCGCGTGAGCCTAACCAGGGTGATCTTCCCGATCCCGAATCATGCGCCCGCGGGGGCCTTCGCACTCCACGCGCAGGAGTAGATCGCAGAAGCCGCGCACGATGAACACCAGCCATTCCCAGTCATCCGCGTCGACTTCGACGGCGAACGTCCTGGCATACGCGATTCGCACGCCGGCACGCATACCGAACTGCTGCTCCCTACGCCGCGCGGACCAAAGCGCCTCCGGTTGGGCTGGCGGTCGCGCACCGTGATCGTCCTCGGCAGCACAGGGCATCTCGACAAGGTCGACAGCCTGCCGGAACGGCATCGACAGAGACCAGGAGCCGGGGCCGCCCTCCCGATTCGCGTGAAGGTAGAGCGCGTCTTCTCGCCGTTCGAGGCGAACCTCCCGATCACGTGCGTTATCGGGAAAGTCGAGTGAGGCGGACATGACACGACGCCGTCGGTGCCCCCTGAGCAGATCGCGAAGCTCATCGACGCGGTAGTCGGCACCGCCGATGAGCCAGTTCGCCCAGGGTTCGATATCCCCGTGGCTCGGGCCAATCGGGTTGTCGAGCATGACCGTCGCCGGTGGCGCGAACCGGTCAGCGGCAACCTCTGGCAGCGGCTGGTGGAGGCCGGAGGCCATGTGCGGGTAACCCGCGGTCGCGCCCGCGCGCACTGTGGCGCACACCGGGCCGCCGTGGCGCTCGAGTTGATGGGAGACGACAACCGCCTGCCCCTGGCGCAGCCGCACCCCGCAGGCGTCCAGCACCGCCTCCCGGGCGGCAGGCCCCGCCTGCGTCTGCAGGTGAGCCAGGGTGTGGGGGTCGTGCGTGGCGAAGGCGATCGTGGTCCCGCAGTTCTGCAGCAGACTCTCTACCGTCGCCGGCGGGCAGCCGCCCGGTAGCCGCGCGGCGAGCGAGGCCACCCCCTGCGTGGCGAGCAGGTTGATGTGCCCGCTCGAGCGCGAGCGGTCGAGCCATAGGTTGTCGTCTAGCAGCCCGGAACTCGCGCCGCCCGGCGCGAAGTGCACATGCTGCTGGTACTCGTCGATCGCAAGGAAGGTAAAGCGGTCCCGCCCCCAACCCTCGGCGCGATGGTGAGCGTAGCCGAGCACCGCCTCCCGGAGCCGGATCCGCAACAGCTCGTGCACCAGGGCAGCCGCAACCCCGAATAGGTGCGCGGGCAGGTCGGTGACCACGACCTTCCGGGCCCGATAGAGCACCTGGGTCATATCGAGCGCCGGCGCCGCCGGATCGGCGAGCTTCGAGCGCAGTCGCTCGTCAGAGGCGAAGGGGTGCAGCGCAGGCAGCACGTGGTTAACGTGCCAGGCGTACTGCTTCCTCACTTCCTCGTCGAGCTTCCAGGAGGAACTGCCGTGTGCGTGCCGCGAGCCGCCAGCGGCGAGGATGCTGAATGCGTCAGCGCGCACGCCGTGGAGCAGGGAGAGGTAGTCCCGTGGCAGCGTCGGCTCGCCCTCGACCCAGGCGTCAAAGCGCTCGACGAACGAGCGCGGATGGCTCAGTGCATCATGCAGATCCGCGAGCGTGGTGGCCCGCCCCCAGAGTCGATAGGTCTGGTGGACGAGCAGCGCGTAGTCGATGGCACGCGAGCCCCAGTAGGGGTCGCGGGTCGCGCGAGTCCGGGTGAGCCGCTCGAGCAGCGCTCGCAGCGGCTCCACCGCCATGCCGCCGATCAGGTTGACCGGGGCCGCGTCGCGGGACGCCCCGAGCAGGAGCGTGCGCTGCGGGTATTCCGCGGCGAGGCCCGCGTCTTCCTCCTTCGCGCTTAAGACCACGCCCGAGCAGCCGCTCTCGATGAGCCGCCGGAGCGCGGGCAGCATCACCGATACCGTCTTCCCGCTCCCGGTGGTTCCGGTTACAAGGACGTTGCGGGTGGCGTCACCGAAAGTCAGCAGGACCTTACCCTGTCCTGCGTTGGCGAGCCTTCGCAGGCCGCCATCGTCCTCGGCTGCCGTGGCCCATGCGCCGTGCAAGGGCTGATCGTCGAGTCCGTAGAAGGCAAGTAGCACCTCATCTCGAAGCATGATCGCCTCTCTCGCGGTAGACCGGATCATGCCGGCTCCTTGGTCCAGAGCTGGACCGTGCGGGCATGATTCTGACCAGGGATACGGGAGCGGGGCGGGCGAGGACGCTCGCCCAGCCCCGGGGAGTGCGCGACCGGCCCGGTATGCGCCGGCGCGTCCGCGGTCTAGGCGATCGAGGCTATTCGGCGGGCGTGGTTGGAGCCGTTGCGCCTAGGGGCGTGGCGGTACCCAGCACCGGCAGGGGGCCGGCGGGAGAGGAAGTCAGGTACTTGATGGACCAGTTCGCGCATGTCTGCTTCCGGCTGATACCAGCTGGACGGTGGTTCGTTGCGGTTGGCGGCTAGCTAGCCGGCTGCGCGGCGCTGCCGCGCGGCCACAGGCTCAGCGGCCGAGTATGCGCGAGGCTATGGAGCTGGCGTTTGGAAGCAGGCGGGAGAAGGTGCTCACGGGGCTGCTCTGATCCACTGTGCGCGTAACAGCCATGAGCACGCCACATGGCAGGGGCACTGTCAATGCCTCAGGCCCTGGCAGCTCCGTCAAGTCGGCTCAGTGACACGCGGGATGCACCGCCTGCCCGTGCTGACGCCAACCATGGCGATGCCCAGCGCCGGGCTCCCGCTTCGGGGCCCGGCGCATTGTGGTAGGGGGCGACAGTTTCGGCACTTCCCGTGTCGCGCGCGTTGCGGAGCGTTGGGATGAGCAGGCGGAAAAGATTGGCCCCTCTCAGGGCGTCAAAATTGGCACTTACTTCGTACCGAAGCGACCCGTAGCGTAATGATCCAGGCATGCGCAGCGAGAAGCACCACTGTGACCAGACACCAAACGCAGCCGGCATACCGGCGGGTTCGCCGGCACCCTGAGCGAGCGAGCTACTGCGTCGAGGATGCCTACTCGATCCTCGATGAGGCGCTGGTGGCGCATGTCTCATTCACGATGGACGCGCGTCCTTTCATTGTGCCCATGGGGTTCGCCCGCGACGGAAACCGCCTGCTGCTGCACGGCGCGCGTGGCAGCCGAATCTGCCGCCAGCTTGCCAAGGGCATACCGGCGACGGTGGCGGTCACCCTGCTCGACGGATTAGTGCTCGCCCGATCCACGTTCCACCACTCCATGAACTACCGTTCGGTGGTGGTGTTCGGGCAGTGCGAGCCGATCACGGATATCGAAGACAAGGATAAGGGGCTCGAGCTACTCGTCGAGCACATTGTCCCGGGGCGGTCGCAAGACGCCCGCAGGCCAACCCGGCAGGAGCTGGAAGCCACGGGACTGCTGGCGATGCCGATCGAGGATTTCTCCATCAAGCGTCGCAGCGGACCGCCCGTCGACGATCCGGCCGACCTGGACTTCCCCTGCTGGGCCGGGGTTCTACCCACCCATCTCGCGCTCGGGCAGCCGCAACCGGATTCGAATGGGCCCCCTCCGCCGGAGTGCCCCGATTATGTCGAGCGTTACCGGAGGTGAGCCTGTCCGGACGCTACCGGTAATGTTCCGGCATAAGGCGACGGGCGGCGCGGACCTACCGTGCAACCATAACGCCAGTGGGACGCCAATAAACCAGAAGCACACCGAGCCCCGCCACGCACAGCCCGAGAAAGTCTCCGGCACGCGGCGTGTCACCGATCATTATCCAGGCCATGAACATCGTAACGGGCGGCGAGAGATAGAACAGGCTGGCGACACGGGTAGCGTCCGTTCGCCGCAGGAGCATCCACATGGCGCCATAAGCGCCAAGGGAGACACCGAAGATCAGCCACGCCGTCGTCGCCACGAACGAGAGCGTCCAGTCGGTCGCAAACCCCTCGAAAAACCAGGCTAGCGGCAGCATCGCGATCGCTGTTGCCGCACTCTGGATGAGCATTGATAGCAGAAGTTCGGGCTGGTGATCGCCGCGCCCCTTCACTTGCCGCCGTTCAATGATACTTGCGGCGGTAATGCCCACGACGGAGCCCAGAGGAATCAGATACGCCGTCAAAGGCGGAGAATTCTCCAGTCCGATCCGAGTTCCGACAGCGAGAGCGACGCCACAAAATCCGATTACTAGACCAACCCACTGGCGCACGGAGGTGCCCTCTCCCGTGGCGATGCCCGATATAGCCCCCGTAGCCAATGGCTGCAACGCAGTGATCAATGCGATGATACCAACAGGCACGTCTTCGATGATGGCGAGAAATACACAACCAAGCCATACGCCATGTGCAAGGACTCCCACAATCGCCGAATAGAGGAGATCACGGCGACCGGGTAGCTGAACACGTCGTAAGAAGGCAATGCTTAAAACCAGGATTAACGTTAAGGCCAGATATCGCCACAGCAGGAACGTCGCCGGCGACGCGTGAGGCAGTCCAAATTCTGCACCCACGAATCCAGAGCTCCACAGAATGACAAAAACGGCAGCGAGCGCTGCCGTAGAGCTCGCTTGTACTCTCGCCTTCATTCGACATCTTCATCTGAACCGATAGCTATTCAATCAGCCATGCCAATCGGGCACAAATGAGTATTCCTGAGGCTGCCGTTGCGTATTGGTAAACCGTGCATCTGGTCGGTTTTGAGTGCGTCTGTCCGGCGGCAGGCGACGACATGATCCTAAACCGATTGGCACGCGCGGCCTTGCCGAAACCAGGCACCGGGCATTCCTCGGTCACAACACGGTTTACAGAGAAGATCCACGGAACTCATGCAGCTCGTCGGGGTTCAGCAACACAATCTGGCGCGCCACTGGGGATCTCTTTTCACTCTCCGCATCCAGATTGAGGCGCTGCAGCAGATAAAAGGCGAGCGCAGCTCTAACAGTCACCCTCTTCTCACCTTTGTCCATGTCGTACTCGCGCTCAATGGCTCTGCGTTGCCCCTCTGTAAGCTCAGGATGCGCTGCGAACCGCACCGTCACCCTTCTCGACCAATCGATATCATCTTCAGCGGTCACTCTTGTGCCGGAGTAGCGACCGACTTCCAGAACTCGAGATAGCACGAAGTCCCTGAAGCTTTCACGCTTGTGGCAGTATGCGCGGATGTGAAAGCGCTGGCCGTTGGAGGCGAGTGCATGGGGACTAATCCAGCGCCACGAGGGCTCAGGAGAACTCATGGATTGGTAAAGAAACTCAAGCGCACGCTGCTCCCTGATTGCCTCTAATATCGCGATCAATGTGGGACGATCTACATTTCGGCGCGGAATGGGCAGCGCACCGAAGTCTGGTGCGAACCCAATGAAGGACGCGTTCTTGGCCGTATGCCCTGTGCTCACGTCCTGCAGTTCGCCGAGGTAACTACTCGCATTGCCTGATACAAACGCCGGCTCGAAGTCATCCGTGGCGACATAAGTCTTCTGGCTGGCGTCGTACACCATGTTTTTAGGAGCGGCTCGCCTATAAGCCTGAATGTCCGCAGACGCTTGCGGCGTCGATATTCCGAAGAAGTCTTTCAGGTCACGGCGATTCAGACGTCGCTCCCACAGCAGACGAAAGTCTATGAAGGCGAGGCGCCGTTCTCTGCCCCAATGCGTCTGTGACGATGAGGCGGGTGTCTCCGACATCTTGCGGTCTCCGCTCGTAGGTGGTGCGTCTGACATGGGGTTGCACGTATAGTTAGTATACCCGTACACTCATGCGACGGGTTCAGTTAGTAGACGTACCCTACCATGCTGAGGGTTTCGTTGCAGAGCCCAGGGGACTGATGACGAGAGGTGAGAAGTCATGAGCGACCGGCACGTGACGCGATCGAAGAAAGGGCGCGACGGCGACATCCTGGCGCTGTGCAACCCGGGGGCTCTGTGGAGCCCGCGACCCAAGGCTGATGCCATCAGGGACATCGAGTCTCGCGCCCACACTTACTACGTAACTGGCGAGGGCGGAACGCGAGTGTCCATCCACGTCGTCAACGGCCTCAGTGGCAAATACCTTCGGACGGATCCGGACAACTCCGAGCGCAATAACCTAGACGACCTTCCCGACTGTTAATCAGGGAGTCCGAACCATGGCAAAGAAGCGCGACATCCATGTGGTACCGCACGAAGACGGTGGCTGGGCCACCCGGAAGGAGGGCGCCGGCCGGGTTGGATCACGCCACGAAACGCAACATGAGGCGATTGACCGTGGCCGGGATCAGGCTCGCCGAGAGGGGGTGGAACTGGTAATCCATCGCCGCGATGGAACTATCCGCGACAGCGACAGCTATGGCCCCGACCCGTACCCGCCGAGAGACAGGAAGCACTAGCTGAGGACGCAGACATGACATTCGACGAGGCCCGGCTTCGACAAATCTTTGAACGAACCCAAGGGCGGTGTCACTTGTGTCGTCGCCCCCTTGCCTTCTCCAACCATGGGCGCTCAGGGCACCGCGGTGCCTGGGAGGTGGAACACTCGATTCCCAGAAGTCGTGGGGGCACGAACCGGCTCAATAACCTCTATGCGGCGCACATTACGTGCAATCGCTCGAAGGGGGTAAGAAGCACATCGGCAGCGCGGCGCCGTCACGGGTATCGAGCGGCGCCGCGCTCCGCCAACACCGTGAGGCGCGATGCGAGTCTGGGCGGCGTCGTTGGCGCGCTGATCGGCGCCGCTCTCGTTCCTCCGCATGTTCGTCTATTGGGGCTAGCCGCGGGTGCGGTGCTCGGCTATGCGACTGGCGAGCAAGTCGAACCCGAATGATAGGCGACGACTCAACATGTTGACGATACAGACTACATCAGTACTATATATTGTACCTTGGCCGTGAAGGGACGCCACGATGACGGCTAACATCGCTTTCTTTCCCGTGGGCAACGGGGACATGACGCTTATCGAGCTGGAGTCAGGGCGGCGAATCCTGATCGACGTGAACATTCGTCAGGGGGCGGACGATCCCGGTGATGAGACGCCGAATGTTACCCAGGAGCTCCGGAACCGACTCTCTCGAGACGCCGACGGGCGTTTGTTCGTCGACGCCCTCCTGTTGAGCCACCCAGATGCGGACCACTGCCGCGGCCTTCGTAAGCACTTCCACTTGGGACCACCAGCGGAGTGGTCGAAGAGCGATGACAAGATCATCGTGCGTGAGCTCTGGTCATCGCCGATGGTGTTCCGCAGGGCCTCAAGCAGGATGACGCTGTGCGATGACGCCAAGGCCTTCAACACCGAGGCTCGACGGCGTGTGCGGCGGTTCAGGGAGGCGGGTCACTCGGTTAGCGATGGAGATCGCATCCTGATCCTGGGTCGAGACGAGAATGGGAAGACCAACGGACTCGAGGAGATTCTGGTTGAGGAAGCCGGGACATTCTCACGGGTCAACGGTCTCGACGATGCAACGATGGTCGCCCGCCTGCTCGCTCCCATGCCGAAGTCTGACGACGCTGAGGAAGAGGAGAAGGCGGCCAAGAATCAGTCGAGCACCATCCTGCAGTTTCAGCTTTCAGGGGGCGGGAGCCCGGACCGATGCCGCTTCCTGACCGGAGGCGATGCTGGCGTCGCCATCTGGGAGCGCCTCTGGAACCGCCACGCGAGTCAACCGGAGCACCTCTCGTACGACGTTCTACAGGCCCCGCATCACTGTTCCTGGCGCTGCCTCTCCCACGACAGCTGGAGTGACCTCGGCGAGAAGGCGCAGGTTTCTGAGCACGCACGCTCGGCCCTGGCGCAAGCGCGGCCGGGGGCGGTAATCATCTCGAGCAGCGTCCCCATCCGTGATGAGGACAGTGACCCGCCGTGCACGCGAGCGAAGCGCGAATATGAGGCAATCATCAAGGAGGCCGGTGGTGATGAGTTCCGCTGCGTCGGTGAGCACCCCTCGGAGGCGCATCCGGCCGTCTTGGAATACGAGATCGGCCCCTATGGCCACACCCGCAAGGCCGCGGCCGTGGCGCCGGCGATATTGACCGACTCCACCGCGGTAGCGAGTGAGCCACGAGGGCATGGCTAGCCGGGATCGGGGTGGAGCGCACGATCCACCATGGGCAGTCCAGCAGGCAGTTCGCGTGCTTGGACGCGACCCAAAAGTCAGACCAGCCGCCGCGCCTCGATGGGTGGACGAAATTGGATGCTGGGTGGTTGAAGCAGACTTCGCCGTCGAGCTCCCAGGGGCATACAAGTCGCAAGGATGCTCCCCGAGCGGCGTTATGTCCGTCGAGACGGTGCGCTTCGCCTTTCCTGAGTCCTATCCGCTGGATCCTCCCGAGATTTCTCTGCGTGAGGGCTTTCCTCGTAACTTCCCCCACATCCAACCCTGGCTGACCACCGATAATCGCCCTGTCCCCTGCGTCGTCGACGAACCGCTCAGCGAATTCTTTCTCAGTGATGGGTTAGTGGCGGTTGTCCACCAGGTCGCGATTTGGCTCGAACGGGCCGCGGCGGGCACGCTCATCGATCCTAACCAGGGCTGGGAGCCTGTCCGGCGGGATGGGCTTAAAGACTTGGTGGCAGTAGATCGCACCCGGCTAATCGAAAAACTCGACGACCGGGGCGGCTTCCGCTGCCTCGAGATGGCCTATTGGCGATCAAAACCCAGCGTGGGACTTGCCGTAAGTTCCGTTCTCGTCGCGAATAGCGAAGTTCCTCTGAGCGCTTCCGCACTTACATCGGTTTACTGCACGGAACCACCCTTGACTGACGATACCGAGCGCGGACGAGGCGTGGCGTTGCTGGTCTGGCCGGGCAAATCCCCCGACGGCTCGCCGCTCGTCTGCGACCAGTATCTGCCGGAGACCGTATCGAGCCTTGCCGAACTCCGCGAGAGGGCTCGAATCTACGGCTGTGCGCAAGAACTCCGGGAGGCGCTGACCGCATTCAGGACCGCCCTTAAAAGCCAGGAATCCAAGGCCCTTCCGCTCACGATCATATTGTGCGCACGGCGCCCCTACGAGGTCATTGGTGAAGGAAGCTGTACGGAGCTGTGTGCCTATGTCACCCACTTCCGTGCGCCAATGGCATTCCCGGAGGGGGATCGCACGCCCGTCAGACCTGCAGGGCTGCGCGATCGCGTATCCCGCCCGTTGCTTGCAAGAATGAGCGGCGGCGACGAGGAGGCGCCAAGAATCCCCTGGACCCTGGTCGGCGCCGGAAGCCTCGGCTCAAAGGTTGGGCTTCATCTCGCGAGAGCCGGGCAGGCGCCGGAGGCCGTAGTCGACCCAACGGTGATGAGCCCACACAACGCTGCCCGTCACGCGTTGATTCCGTCCGACACCATGGCGCCTGGCTGGCTAGGCGTGAAGGCATCCGGACTCGCGCAGGCCTTCGAGGCACTTGATCAGCCCGCTCGTGCCGTGGAGGAAGATGCTGCATCCCTGGTGCAGAGCACGCGACGGAGTGGGGCGTGGTCGCGTCGTACTTGGGCTGTGGTCAATTCGTCGGCGTCGTTGCGCGTGCGCGAGGCGCTCGCAGCGGCAGACGCAAAGCTGTTGCCCGCTCGAGTCATTGAGATGCTTCTGTTCGGTGGCGGACAACTAGGCGTCCTGACAGCGGAGGGGGAGGACCGAAACCCCAACACGGCAGACTTGATGGTCGAGCTGTATCGCCTGGCTGTCGAGGACGCCGATATCCGTCACCGTCTGCGCACGGACGATGCCCCGTTCGGCCGAGTTCGGGTTGGACAGGGTTGCGGTTCGCTGACCATGCGAATGTCGGATGCAAGAATCTCGCTGTTCGCGGCCGGGATGGCGGAATATTTGCTTGCAGCGCAGCGGCGGGACCAACAAGCAACGGTGGGAGAACTGCTTGCCGGGCGTCTTGATTCCGGGGCGATGGGAGTGAACTGGGAGCGCCGGACCATCCCCCCTGTCACGGTTATCGCGCCCAAGGATCATCGCGATTGGCAGGTGCGTATCCACGGAAATGCCGTCAAGGAAATCGCTGCGGAGACGGCCCGGTATCCGGAGGTGGAGACCGGCGGCGTCATCATGGGCCGGGTCTCGGAGACGCGAAAGACCTTCCACGTTGTCGACGTCCTGCCCGCACCACCGGACAGCATCCGGTCACCAACAGAGTTCATCCTCGGGACCGGCAACCTGTGTCGAGCCATTACCGAGTACGTTGAGGGATCGGCTTTGGGCCTAAGCTGCCTCGGAACTTGGCACAGCCATCTGAATCAGTCCGGGCCGTCCCTTACCGATGAGCGAACCGCTGAGGCCTTGCAGATCGCCCGCAGCGCGCCAGCGCTACTGCTCATTCGAGCGACCGACCGTTTCCACGCGGCGATGGGGCACTCGGACCAGGTGAACGCGGAATAGCGGCGCGATGCACCAGCAGTTCGGTCTTGACGAGTATGAGCTAAAGGCACGACTTGCCCCGGCAATGACAAGCCTGCTTGGAGCGCTTACAGCAGCGGTCCTTCTCCTCCCGGCACCCGAGACGCGATGGCCCACAATCGTTTTGCTCTTGCTTACCGTCGCCTTTGCGCGCGGCATCGCTCATACGGTCCGCGATCGAGGCAGAGAGATAGAGCGCCGCCTCTATCGCGAATGGGGCGGCAAACCTTCCGTCGCGATGCTCCGGCACTCCGACTCGCGGCTGCCTGCGGCCGTTAAGCACCGATACCACGGCATCCTTAGCCAGCGCGTCCCGGAACTCACCTTGCCAACACCGAACGAGGAGGCTGCCTCCCCCGAAGCGGCTGATGAGGCCTACGAGGCAGCAAGTAAGTGGCTGCTTGAACAAACGCGCGACCCGACGCGCTTTCGGCTGCTGTTCGCCGAGAACATCAATTATGGCTTCCGCCGGAACCTGCTGGCAGCAAAGCCTTTCGGGGTCGTGGCGGACGTCCTAGCGGTACTGCTCATCATCGGCCTGGCCATCATGCAATCCGAGGGGGACTTGGTCACCCTGGCATCTCAAGCCGATTTCTGGAGCCTGGGTGGTGCCGCAATAGCAGCCTTGCATCTTTTGTGGCTGACCGTGGTCGTGACTCCGAATTGGGTGCGCATGACCGCTGAGCGCTATGCCGAGCAACTACTCGCCGCGTGCGACGTCCTTTAGCATCACAACAGTTGTGGCGCACAGACGAAAATTTCCTGCCCGGGGCTTTAACATGAGCACGCCCGCACTAATCGGCCTGCAAGGAATTTCAGCCACCCCAGGATTTGCGGACGCCGGGGCAATTTAGAGGATCAGGCGCCCGAAAATGCCCGGGCGGGTTACGGTATGCTGGGCAACTCCATTCTGTAAGTTCACACTGCCATTACGTTCCGTCGACTGCGCAGTTGGCAGCTACCTTCGACGTACGCCTTGTACGCCGCACTCTCGCCGAAGGGTGCCTAACGAGAGGCACGCTCGGGGGATACCTTCGAGATAGCCCCAGTGATCGCGGTCGCTACTCAGTGGCGTCCGATTCGCAGGCCTGCAGCAATCGAGCTCGGGCTGTGCTGCTAAGCCGCTTGATACCGCAGTACGCGGCCATCTCCCGGATCTGCGCCTCTCCGTCGAGACCCTGGCGACGCGTATGGCGAGCGAGTGTCGCAAGCTCCTCGCGCGCGATGTCGTCCACCGACCGGGATTCGCCGGCCTCAGGCTCTCGGAACCAGCACCAGCTCTCCGGTGGGGCATTTGGAGACCAGAAAAAGGCGCTCCCGGCTTCCTTTGTCTGCACCCCGACTCGAGTCGCGAAGGCCATGACGCGCTTACGAATCCTGCCTCCGGCACGCTGGAATCCGTGGGCACGGGCGATACGGCGCACCAGTAGCTCGTCCCTGATGGGGCCCTCGGCCTCGACAACCGCCTCGATCAGCCGCTTGAGGATGGGGTTGTAGCCCGGCTCGTAGAACTGCTCAGCGCTCAGCTCACCCTGGAAGGCCTGCATCTCGCACGGCCGGTAGCGGATGATCGGGCCAGCCTCTTCAAACAGGTCCGGGCCAGGCTGTGGCGGACCACCGGAGCTCGTTGGGCCTTCCGCGTAGAGCGCCCTACCTACCGGCTCTACCTCAGGCACGCCTTCGTCGGCTTCAGCCGCCTCGTGCCCCTCTGCATCGAGGCTTTCATCATCCACGTCGGCGCTCGTCTCGGCCGCGAGGGTATCGTCGGCTTCCTGTCGGGCAGCTTCTGCCTCAGCTTCGGCCGCCCGTTGTGCCCGAGATGATTCCAGGAGCTCGGTCAGGCGGCAGTCGAGCGTCTCGAGCGCACCGGGCGCGTCAACCCACCAGTCAGTCGACCAGACCCGCAGGATCTCCCAGCCAAGCCCCCTCAGCACGGCCTCGCGGAGCTTGTCACGATCCCTTGCCGTTGCCGCCCGGTGGTAGGTCGCGCCGTCGCATTCGACACCGGCGAGGTATATGCCCGGCGCATCCGGGTGGACAACGCCGAGGTCCACCCGGAAACCGGAAACCCCGACCTGGGCATGCAGCTCCCAGCCGCGCTCGACCAGAGCCGTCGCGACGGCCTGCTCGAATGGGGAATCGAACTCGCCGCCAGGTATGTGCGTGGCCTCGGCGAGCGCTCTCGGCCCACGCTCTGCGTACTCGAGGAAGTGCCTGAAATCACGAACGCCGATCGCCTGCGTGCGGGCAAGGTTGATCTGCTCGGCCTTGAGCGTCGCGAACACCCGGAGCTCCTCGCGCGCGCGGGTAACGGCAACGTTGAGCCTGCGCTCGCCTCCATCGCGGTTGAGAGGGCCGAAGTTCATCGACACTCGCCCCTGGCGATCAGGGCCGTACGTCACCGAGAAGTAGATGATGTCCCGCTCATCGCCCTGAACACTTTCGAGGTTTTTCACCATGATCGGCTCAAGGGCATCATCGGCAAACCAGGGCTCGGTTTCCGGGGCGTTGCGGCGCTCCTCGTCGAAGAGATCCTCGATCAGCCGCTGCTGCTCAGTGTTGAACGTCACGACACCGATGGACAGGTTCTTCGCGGCAAAGTCGGGGTTGCGGATACGCCGCATGACGTCCGCGACGAGAGCTCGCGCCTCCTCCTGGTTCGTTCGAGCGCCGCCCTTCTGGTAGACGCCATCCGGGACATGGTGGAAGCTCACCGCGCGGTCGTTGGTCACCGGGGCCGGGAAGGTGACCAGACCACCGCCGTAGTAGCGCTGATTCGAGAACGCAATCAGGCTTTCATGGCGGCTTCGGTAGTGCCAGTTCAGCCGCTCCACCGGCAGGTTAGCGCCCATGCACTCATCGAGGATGCTCTCGAGGTCACGCTCGACATCCTCGTCCTCGTGCTCATCGTCATCCGCGCGATCGAAGAAGGTGGTCGGCGGCAGCTGCTTGGGGTCCCCGACGATGACCACCTGGCGGCCACGAGCAATGGCGCCGACGGCATCCCACACCGGGATCTGTGAGGCCTCATCGAAAATCACCACATCGAACTGGGCCTGTTCCGGGGAGAGGTATTGCGCGATCGACAAGGGGCTCATCAGCAGGCAGGGCGTCAGCCGCGTGAGCGCTGTCGGCATCTCCTCCACCAGCTGGCGCAATGGCTTGTGGCGACGCTTTTTCTCAAGCTCGCGCTTCAGCACCCCCCACTCTGAATTGCGGGTCACTTCCCCCTTGGTGGGAAGCTCGCCACTAAGCTTGGCCCGGATGTAGGCCTGGGTGAGCCTCGTGAACTCCTCGTCAAGACGGGCGAACTCGGAGATCGTATGCTCATGCTCGGCGGGGACGAAGCTGCGCAGGACCTCGTCCCGGTCCACAACCGAGTTGATCCACCACCGGCAGTAGTTGACCTCCAGGGTCTCGCTCACCGCGCCGGTCTCGACTGCGCCATTCTCAACGGCCCTGACCAGCGGAGCCAGGCCCTTCGCCAGTGCCTCGTCGCGGACACGACGCCAGGCACACCAGGCGCGAAGCGTGTTCTCCTCGGCAACCCAACGACTGAGCTTGTCGGCGAGTGACTTCGGCCAGTCATCGGCTTCGCGGGGCGCGAGGTCGTCGACCGTGCTCCCGGCACGGGCGGCGAGCGCTTGCAGATGCTCATCGAGCGTCTTTCGAGCGCTGAGCAACGCCTCTGCCGCTCTCCCCACGCTTCCGTCGGCGGCGAGCAGGGCATTGCCATCCGTGAGCAACCTCCGCACCGCCGCCTGAGTGTCCATGAGGTCATCGGGCGTTGCGGCGAGAGTGCCGATAGTTGCCCGCAGTTGAGAAAGCAGCTCCAGCGTCCCTCGCACCGCATCGACAGGCGTGTTCAGTCCAGCCCAAAGCCCGTTCGTATCACTTGCAAGGGACTCATACTCGGCGAGGGCGGCATCGAGTCGCTGGATCTCGGCGAGAACGGGTAGATCCACCGAGGCGTTCGGCTTCGAGCCCTTGCGCACTGCACGGCGCAACGCAGTCCGAACCCGCCGCCGCAGAAGGGCACTTCCCGGCCACCATTTCGAATCAGCCTCTTCCCAGAATGCCTGGAGCTCCTCGACCGGGAGCGTGGACAGGGCGTCGGGGATATATGCGCAAGAGAGCCTCGCGACCGCCTCTGCACGCGCCTCAAGTAGCTCGACACCCTCCTGGAGGCGCGACAGTCGCTTCGGCCCCTGTGCCTCTAAGGCAAAGCCATAGTCTTCGCCATACGCCTGCGGCAGGAGCGAGCCGAGGCGCGTGAGCGCGTCGAGCCGATCCTGGGTCATCGCTCTGGCAGGCAACCCGCAGGCAGCTTCAAACGCCTGCGCCCGCCGCGCACAAGTGGTCACAGCCGGCAACGCCTGCTTCGCGCCGTCGATCAACTCCCGCTGCCAGGTCGGTGACCAGTCGGCGGCCGCCACCCCGGCGAATGGGCTCTCCGCGATGCTGCCAAGTGCCGCGCTATCGAGATCGATGCGGGCAGCGACGTCCCTCAGCCCTTCGAGGGCCTCCCGGTCATGCGCCTCCGGCGAGGACCACTCGAGGGAAACCACGGGTACATCACGCCCGGCAATGACCTTGCCAATCGCGTAGTGGGGCGTGAGGCCGTTCGGGAATTCCTGGTGCAGGTGCTGTACGAAGGCGTTGAGCTTCTCCCGTAGCCTTGCAAGACGCCGTGCCTCACGCTCCCAGCGCTCGGCGTCAACATCCGCGCGCGCATCCCACGCCTTTCGCAGCTGCTCGAGCACATCGAGCTTGCGTGCCTTGCTCGAGTGCAACTCGAGGCAGAAGGAATCGAGCCCCACATCGCGCAGGCGCCGATAGACGACCTCGAGCGCGGCGGTCTTCTCCGAGACGAACAGCACCGTCCGTCCCTCCGTGACGCACTGGGCGATCATGTTCGAAATGGTTTGGGATTTGCCCGTGCCCGGAGGCCCTTCGAGGACGAAATCCTTGCCCTCCGCGGCGGCCATGACTGCGGCAAGCTGGGAGGAGTCGGCCGGCAACGGCGTGAAGGTGCGCTGCGGGGGGTAGGCCTCGTCGAGCTCGCGCGGTTTCGGGAAGGGAATCTCCGAGGGGTAGACCTCCTTCGGGCTCTCGATCAAGTGCCGAACGACCGGGTTCTCTTTCAGGATCTCCGTGCGATCGACCAGATCCTTCCACATCAGGTACTTCGCAAAGGAGAACGTGGAGAGCGTCACCTCCTCGACGACCTCCCAGCCTTCCTGCTCGCGAATCGCGCGGGTCATGGCCTGCCAGATGGCGCGGACATCGACGCCGTGCTCATCGGTGGGCAGGGGGCCGATCAGCTCGGGCACCTTTAGCCCGAAGTCCTGCTCGAGCATCTGCAGCAGGGTCGGATTCACGCGTGGCTCATCGTCGTGCAGCACAAGCCGCATGCCCGCGCGCACGCTCCGCCGCTCAAGCCGGACGGGGACAAGGACCAGCGGTGCGCGGTGGCGCCGTTCTTCCTTGCCATCACCCTTGCGCCAGGCAAGGAAGCCAAACGCGAGGAATAGCGTGTTTGCGCCGCCCTCCTGGAGGGATGCGCGGGCCGCGCGGAATAGCTCGACAAGCCGTCGGTCTAGCTCATCAGGGGCCAGGTCGACGACGACCTCGCGCCGTCGCAGCGCCTCGAGCGCGTAGGCCTCCTCGGCATCCTCGTTGTGCTCCTGGCGGTGGAGCTCGGCCGAGCGGCCCTGCTGCTCGTCCATCATCTTCGGGGAGGACACGATCCGGATCTTCTGGTTGTCGGCCAGTAAATCCTCGAGCAGCCCCGGATCCGGACAGCGGATCGAGACCGAGCGCTTCGACGGGCGGAAGTTCAGCAATCGGTTGCGCAGCGAAAGATCAAGGAGCTTCCGCTGCCAGCGGTCGAGCCGGGTGACCGGGGTGTCCTCGACTTCGGGTTCCGTAGCAGAGACAGCGTCGGGGATGTCATCGAAGGCTTCGACATCGAGCCCCGCGTTCGCCTTCTCTTGAGCGCCCGCGCCCGGATCCAGTTGCGTTGGTTCGCGCCCCGTCGGGATGGGCCGGATCCGCTGCATCCGTGCCCGCCTAACATCGACGGCCAGCTCAAACTGATCGTCACGCTCCTCGCCAAGCGCCTCCTGCGCCTGCTTCATGGCCACCTTGAACGCTGGTGGATGCGCCTGGGTCACCAGGGTCGTCTCAAAGAAGATCGCCTCACGGAGCTGGAGGCGCTTGCGAAGGCTTGTGACGTCATCCACGAGCACGCTCGCGAACTGCTCGTCCTGCAACCAGCAGCCGACAAAGCTGTGGCCGCGGGTGAACACGATGATGGGATGCAGCCCGGCCTGCTCTAGGCAGCTTGCGAACAGCACCGTCAGGTCGAGGCAAGTCGCAAGTCCGGACTCGAGGATATGCGACGGTGTGCGAATCTTCTGGCCGTTACGCTCGAAACTCGCCGGCGGGCTCGCGTAACTGATGCCAAGCGATCCGATACTCGCCCAGATGGCGGATATCAGGTAAGCAACCCTCTGAGGGCTTCCTGACTGGTAGCCGTCGAGCCCGGAGGGCATCTGAGCGCGTTGAAGATGCTCGGAGGCCGCCTTCAGGATTCGCTCGACGGCCGCGTCGTTCGGGGTCACGAACGCCGCGATCATCTCCGGCATGTAGGCCGCACCGCCCCATTCCATACGCGCGAGCAGCTCTACGGGCTTCTCCGTGCGGGTAAGCTCTTCGTCTCCCGCAAGAACGCGAAGCCTGACCAGGCCAGTCACCGCCTCCGTCAGCTGCCAGAGCAGCCCCGGGTCGAGCGCAACCCGCCTGTCGTTCAGATGCACCTGGTCGCCCGGCGCAAGCCGGTCTACCACCCACGTACGTGTCGTAACGAACGCCGGTTCCGAGGAAATCTCGACGGTCAGGTTCTCGAGCGCTTGGCTGCCGTCGTTGCGAACCGCAAGGTCGCGAAGGATGGGGACATTATTCTGCTGGCAGGCGAAATTGACGTGTTCCGCGGTAACCGAGAGGACTGCGACATCATCCGTACCGTCCCTGGACTCCATGCCGCCCCCTAGCAAAGCGTGACTGATTCGCAAGGTTGCCTCGCGCCGAGCGCGACCTGCAAGCCGCCATTACGGTCGACCGCTTAATGGGCGGCGGCTCAGCGGAGCCAGGGTACGACGGTTCAGCCCGATGCGCGTAGCGAAGTCCAATGGCGGTTACTACCTTTTGAATGGTTGCCGCGCGAGTTCGTGGTGATGAGCTCACCGGCGCCCCGCGCTTCGCACAGGCCTTGCCAAGGGCGCAGGCCACGGGGCGCTCTCCAAGGGAACGCCGCTGCCGAACGCTACGCGGAACGGCACCTTAGGAATTCGCAACCAGGGAGAGTCAGGAATGGTTTCGATTGACCCCCACGGGCAGCCCGACGCTGCGATCAACTACAAGGCCAACCTCAAGAAGGCCACCGAATCTCTACTCGGACTTTGCCGCGGATTGCTGGCTGACCGGGTGCTGAGCGACTCGGAGATCGTGTTCCTGGACACCTGGCTGAAGGACAACGGGGTTGTTGAGGACCAGTGGCCCGGGTCGGTGATCGCCAGGCGTGTACGCAATGTCCTCGCCGATGGCCGCATCACTGACGAGGAGCGTGACGATCTACAGGAGACACTCGAGGGAATTCTGGGCGGGGGGGTTCGACGAGGGCGTGGCGTCCGGGTTGTCCACTCGGGCCGCCGCGCAAGCCGAGCGGGAGATCATGTTCGAGGGCCGGGCATTCTGTTTCACCGGGAAATTCCTGTTCGGACCGAGGCAGCGCTGCGAGGAAGCCGTCATGCGGCTCGGGGCGACCCCGATCCCGCGCGTCACGAAGCAGCTGGACTACCTGGTCATTGGCGGTCTCGCCAGCCGGGACTGGGCCCACACGAGTCATGGACGGAAGATCGAGAAGGCCATCGACCTTCGGGAAAAAGGTCATCAAGTCATTCTGCTTGAGGAGCGGGATTGGGCTGTCCACATCGATGCATGATTAGTAACGAGACCCAGTGTAGCTAAATTTTATCAAATAATACGAATCAACCGAGGAACCGCATTCCCGTTTGTATTGACAATCGCATAAAAACTCTATAACCTCTCGAAATCATCAACGCACGCACGCTTCTGTTTGTGTGTGGCCTCCAGTTTGTGGGGGGTGAGGGTTCGAATCCCTTGGCTGTTAGCTTGATTTCCGCAATAGCGATTGTGCTGTTATTGGTTCAGGAACCTTCTTCAGTTATTGTTTTTTGCGTAAATTTTAAAGGAGGTGATTGTATGTTATTCAAGCTTACTGAATCCATTAAGACCTTAACTGCGAAACTTGCTAACGCCACGCTCGGTGCTCCCCCCGCCGATACATATCGATCTGCCAGCTAGAGGTTTGCCAAGACGTTCTACTGGCCAGATACGAAATATCCAAATAATCGAATGGGCAGCCAGCCTGAGTGACTAAGGCGCCGGAATCAAAGAATAGTGGTTAGGCGGATAGGCCGCAGGCAGCGAGACCGCGGCCTGGCCTAGGGCAAGGCGTTCACGTAAAGTGTTGAAGCATGCCTGTCGTGGCGGCCGCGCTGATGGCGAATACGGGCGCCCCCATACCCAGTTGTGGCCGCGGCATGGCACGTCGATCCCGGGGCCGCTCCCTGGCGGGGCAGTCCACCACTCTTAAAGACGCCGCAGCTGCGCCGAGCCTGGCCACTGCAGGTAACCTCCATCCCATGCCCTGCTCACACAGGAACTCAGCCAGATTTTTGGCAGTACGCACTGACCACCTGTGAGCGTAGGTGCCTGACAGGAACCGATTGCTCAGAACGCTCCCGGCCCTCATCAACACTTTACGTGAACGCCTTGGACCGAGATGGCCTACCTTTTCATCTGGCACTTTTGGCTTGGCGTCCCCGGTGCCATAGACATGGCTGCTGTGGGCAATCTCCTGGTGGCCAGCGTATCCGATTCGCCGCCTCACGGTCGCAGGAACTGATTGCATCGCGATGGTCTGCCGGACCTCGCGAGACATTTAGACCATATTGTGGATCTCCCCCATCAATCGGGTCATGGTCGAGAGTGTATGAGCGGGCGGCACAGGGACTGGAGTGATGAGGAGGACAGCCTACTGTGCCGGCTCTACCCCGTTGAGGGGTCGGTGACGCACACTCGGCGACTCAACCGGAGCCGGGCGGCGATCCAGCAGCGGGCGCTCGCCCTCGGCCTTGCCTGCCGTCGCCGCTATCGCGGTTGGACGCCGGAAGAGGATGCGCGGTTGCGACGTCACTGGCCCGGCGCGGGCCGATGGGACAAGCGGCTACTGGAGCTACTCCCACGGCACAGCCAAGGTGCTATACAGGCCCGTGCGGCCATGCTCGGCCCCACACGCCGGCAGCCGCCGCGACGATACTGGAGCGCGGAGGACGACGAGATCCTCCGCCGACGCTACCCCGAGGAGGGGCCCTGCGACTCTCCGAGCGCCTGCCTCACCGCACCTACAAGGCGATCAAGGCCCGGGCGGCAGGCCTGGGATTGCGCTACCTCGCCCCCCGGGGGCGGAACTACCAGTGATCGCGCATCCCTTCTCAAGGCTATGCCAGGGGTTGTTGCCATGGCCGAGATCCGGGTGGCGTTCAAGGCGAATGGGGCACACCCTCCCCCAAACTGCACGACTGCGGGCAGTGTATTGCGTGCCAGATAATCCCGACTTTCCTAGACTGGGTCCGGGAGTGGATTAACGGGGGGTCACCGGGATGTGGCACTTCAGCCGTGACGGGGTCAGCCGGGAAGGTCCGCTAGAGCTAGAGGAGCTCGCACGCCGACTTGTCGGCGAGCCGGATCTCGACAGCATCCGGGTCTGGCGACCGGGGCTGGAGGGCTGGGTGCGCGCGAGCGAGGTCGAGGAAATCACCCAGGCTATCGAGCCATTGCGCACACCGCCGCCTCTGCCCGGAGAGGAGTCTTCTTCGGTCGCGGATGGCACAGCGCATGTGGCGACTCCCACCGAGGATGCCGTCGCGGCGTCGTCAACCGCCGGCGTCTCCCATGGGGAGGGTGCTGTCGCGGATGCGGCAGCGCCCGAGGAGGCGGATGCCAGCACGCGTTGGGAGGTCGAACCGCCCCACCCCTGGCGTCGGTTCTTCGCCCGCATACTGGACCTCGCACTCTTCGGCGTAGCGGTCACCTGGCTGGTGGCCCTGACCGGCGTCGGTGCGGGGGCGGTGCTCTCGCTCTCCATGGCGATGGAGGGCAGCGAGGCGGCCGTCAATTTCGTGATCTCCGCGATCCTGATCGCGGCCTGGGTGCCGATCGAGGCGCTCATCCTGGCCGGCACGGCCAATACCCCGGGACGCTGGCTGATGGGGCTGCGCGTGGTGCGATCGCCGGTGCGCCTGCACGCCCCCGAGGGGCTCGATGCCGAGACGGCCCTGAAGCGCAGTGCGCTTGTCTGGATCTACGGCATGGGCGCGGGCCTCCCGCTGATCCAGCAGCTGCTCATGATCCTGCACCTGATGGGGGTCTACCGAGGCGAGCCTCGGTTCTGGGACGAGAGTGCGGGCACGGTCGTGATTGCCCGCCCCCGCAACGGCTTCCAGAACATGGGCTATGGGCTCGCCGTGGCGCTGGTGTTCGTGACCATCGCCGGGCTCAACCAGCTTGCCATGCTGCCGCTGGAGCGCCAGTTCGCCGCCGTTTATACCGAATCCGGCTCCCTCGGTGACACCAACCAGTCAGCCGCTGATCCCGCGCCCGAGGTGAGTCCTGCCGTGCCCGGCGCCACCCCGGTATTCGCTGTCAATCGCTGCGAGGAAGCCCTTGAGTTCGTGGTGCAGTTCCGAACCGGAGAGGAGCGCTTCCTGGCCGGCTGGTACCAGATTGAACCCAACGATCGCTACTCGATCGTCGAGAGCGAGGGGCTACCGGTGGCCCACGTCTATCTCTCCTACACCGACGGCGCCGTGTGGCCGGCAGCGGCAGAGGCCGACACCATCACGCGCCGTGTGGTCAACGACGCTTTCGAGTACATCGACGATGAGTCCCCCGGCGACGAGGGGTTCCGGATCCGCCTCGGGCGCGTCGAGCTCGAGCGGGCCGGTGATCGCTATCAGCTGCCGCTACCCTGCAGCCCGTAGCGCCCGACCTCTCCGCGGACGGTGCGCCAGGGCGGGATCCCTCGGGACCGCCCCCGAATGCCTTCACGCGCGCCTCGCCGTCCTCCAGCCGCCCCGACAGAATCCAAGGCGTTCACGTAAAGTGTTGAAGCATGCCTGTAGTGGCGGCCGCTCTGATGGCGAATACGGGCGCCCCCATACCCAGTTGCGGCCGCGGCATGGCACGTCGATCCCGGGGCCGCTCCCTGGCGGGGCAGTCCACCACTCTTAAAGACGCCGCAGCTGCGCCGAGCCTGGCCACTGCAGGTAACCTCCATCCCATGCCCTGCTCACACAGGAACTCAGCCAGATTTTTGGCAGTATCCACTGACCACCTGTGAGCATAGGTGCCTGACAGGAACCGATTGCTCAGAACGCTCCCGGCCCTAATCAACACTTTACGTGAACGCCTTGGACCTAGGGCATGCTTTCTTGGCGCACCTCGCCGGCGAAACAGGCCTTCTGATGCCCGAGCGCCATATGTAGAAAGTCGAGCAAAGCGCGGATACGCGCCACGCGCCGAAGATCTCGATGCGTAAGTAGCCACAGCCCCACGCTCAGCTCCGGTATTGGCGGCGTTACCCGCTCCAATCCCGGATCCGGGTCGGCAAGGAAGCAGGGTATGGGGGCGAGACCGGCGCCACCGCGCGCGAGGACGTGCATGGCAGCAACGCTGTTGCACTCGATCACCGGCTCAAGACCGGGGAGCGTTCGGCGCAGCCACCGCGCCGATGGTAAATGAGCAAGGCTGTCGTCGGGCGCGATCCAGCTCTGCTCCTCCAAAGGCCTTCCGCCGCCGGCGCGCTCCAGGTACCCGGAACTCGCGTAGACCGCGGTTGCAACGTCAGCGACCCGGCGCCCGACCAGCGTCTCCGGCGGATCGGCCGTGGGGCGCAGTGCCACATCCGCATCTCGGCGGCTGAGACTCAGGAACGGGTTACCGCTCACCAGCTCCAGGCGTATCTCCGGGTGCTCGGCACGGAAGGCACCGAGCACCGGGCCCAGCACCCCGAGCAGGAGCGTATCCGTGGTGGTGACTCGCACGATGCCGCTCGGGCGCATGTCGCGACCGGCGAGCCGTCTCTCCAGGGCTTCAACCTCGGTACCCATGCGCTCGGCCAGTGCGAGCGTCTCCTCACCCGCGGGCGTAAGGCTGAATCCGTCGCGGTGGCGGTCGAAGAGCCGCACGCCCACACGCGCTTCGACCTGCCCAAGGCGGCGGTAGACGGTCGAGGCGTGCACGCCCAAGTGCTCTGCCGCGCCGCCGAGCGTACCGGCGCTCCCCAAAGCACGAACGTAGCGGAGATCGTCCCACTCGAGCATTGCGCCATTGCAACAGAAGTTTCGATATTTGCCTATTCCGCATGCGCAAATGCATTCCTACGCTACAGATCGCCCCCATCGGAATAGGAGTAACGCCATGGTTGAACGCGATCTGACCCCTTATGCGGTGACGCTGCTGCGCGTCGCCCTTGGCGTGATGTTCCTCGCACATAGTCTCATGCTGAAGCTTCTCGTATTCGGCCTGGCGGGGAACGCGCAATTCTTCAGCTCCCTTGGCCTCCCCGGGTGGCTCGGGTACGTAGTCTTCGCCGCTGAGGTGATCGGCGGCACCATGCTCGTGCTCGGCATCCAGGCACGTTGGGCGGCGCTCGCTCTCACTCCGATCCTCGCGGGGGCCACCTGGGCTCACTGGGATAACGGCTGGATGTTCGGCTACGAGGGCGGGGGCTGGGAGTACCCGCTCTACCTCACGGTGCTTGCCATTGCCCAGTTCCTGCTTGGCGATGGGCGCTTTGCCCTACAGCCTTCGGGCGGCCTGTCGCGGCTGCTGCAGCGTGCAACGCCCTCCCACCGGGCCTCGGACCGTGCGGTGAGTGGAGGTGAAAGCCATGCCTGAGCAGCGCCTGCAGCTCATCAGCCACGACCTCTGCCCCTACGTGCAGCGGGCCATGATCACGCTGACCGAAAAGGGTGTCGGACACGAGTGCATCTACATCGATCTCGCCAACAAGCCCGACTGGTTCCGAGCCCTCTCGCCGCTGGGACGCGTGCCGGTCCTGCGCGTGGGAGATGCGGTGCTCTTCGAGTCGGCGGTCATCTGCGAGTACCTCGAGGAGACGACGCCGGGGCGAATGCACCCCGAGGAGCCGGTGGCGCGTGCCGTGCACCGGGCCTGGATCGAGCATGCATCGGCCACTCTGGCGGCCATTGCGGGGCTCTACGGCGCTCCCGATGCCGAGGCGCACGGCGCCCGTCGCCGCACGCTCCGGGAGCGGCTGGCGTGGCTGGATCGTCAACTGGGCAACGGGCCGTATTTCGCCGGTGAGCGGTTCCACCTGGTGGACGCCGCCTGGGCGCCGGTCTTCCGCTACTTCGACACCTTCGAGGCTGTCGGTGAGCCGGCGTTACTCGACGGCCTCGAGCGGGTGACCGCTTACCGCAAAGCGCTTGCCGCGCGCCCGTCCGTGCGCACGGCCGTGCCGGAAGGCTACCCGGAGCGCCTGCGAACGTTCCTGGCGCGCCGGGAGAGCCCGCTGGGAGCCCTGGCCCGGGCGGCGGCCTGACGTCATGGCTCGCGTACGCGCACTCGTCGAAGGCCGCTGGCACCCGGAGCTCCATGTGGGGGACCCGGCATTGCAGCGGCTGCGATCGGCCCCGAGCACCTATCGTGAGTGGGTCACCCCGAACGGACGCCCAGGCCCCGAAGGCCAACCGGCCCGGCCGGCGGAGCCGGGCCGTTATCACCTGTACGTCTCCTACGCCTGTCCCTGGGCACACCGGGCGATTCTCTACCGGCGCTTGAAGGGTCTTGAGACGGTCGTGTCCATGTCCGTGCTCCACCCCCGCATGGCGGGACGGGACTCCTGGCGCTTCGATGACTCCGCCTGGAGCACCGTTGATCACCTGCACGGGCATCGCTTTCTGCACGAGGTCTATGCCCGGGGCGACCCGCACGCCACGACCGTGGTCACCGTACCCATGCTCTGGGACCGGGCCACGGGGACCATCGTCAACCGTGAATCCGGGGATATCCTGCGCATCCTCGAGCGCGCCTTCGACCACTGGGGCGACGCCTCAGTCCGATTCCGCCCGCCGAGCCTCACCGGTGACATTGAGCGCATGAACACCTTCGTGCTCGAGCGAGTCTGCACCGCCGTCTACCGGGTAGGATTTGCGCCCTCCCAGGCCGTGAATGACCGGGAGGTGGTGCGGCTGTTCGAGGCGCTGGACGCGCTCGAGGAGCACCTGGCCGCGCAACCCTACCTGCTGGGCCACTCGGTCACCGAACCGGACTGGCACCTCTTCTGCACGCTGGTGCGCTTCGATGCGGCCTACCACCCGGCCCTGCGCTGCAGCCGTCGGCGCCTGACGGACTACCCGGCGCTCGCCGCCTACACGCGTCGGCTCTACGACTACCCCGGCGTCGCCGACACCGTCGACCTCGAAGCGATTCGTCTGCACTACTTCGACGACCACCCCGAGATCGACCGCCAGATTCTGCCGGCGCCACCCGCCGAGGACTTCCGTACCGCGCCGGATCCGCTCACCGCGTGACGAAGGAGAGAGACCCGATGATCGAATGGTCCCTTTCTCACACGTACCACTCACCCGAAGGCCGCGTCCGCTGGGAACGTTTCGGCGAGGGGCGCCCCATCATCCTGCTGCATGGCACGCCGAACTGGTCGGTGATCTGGCGCAACATCGCGCCCCGCCTGGCCGAGCGCTGGGCCGTGTATGCCTTCGACTGGCCCGGCTTCGGCACCTCCGATCGCTACCCGGGGCAGAACGTCTCCTGGGACGAACAGCCAAGGCGCCTGGTGGAGCTCGTCGCGCATTGGGGCCTTGAGCGCCCGGCGATCGTCGCCTTCGACTTCGCGCCGATCTTCGCGCTGCGAGCACAGCTGCTGGAGGGACTGGAGCTCGGCCCCCTGGTGCTCGCCGACGCCGCCGTGATCCCGCCTTTCGTCACCGACTTCTCGCGCCAGGCGCGGGAGAACATCGGCACCTTCAGGCAGCTGCCCACGCACATCGCCGAGGGCATGATCCGCGCCCACATCGAGCGCACCACGCGGCACCCCATGCCCCCGGAGGTGATCGACGCCTACATGTGGCCGTGGAGCGGCCAGGAAGGCGTTGCCGCGTACTGGCGCGCCGTCGAGTGCTACGACGAACACCTGGCGCGCCCGCTGGTACCGCGCCTTGCGGCGCTGTCTCAGCCGGTCATGGTGTTATGGGGAGAGCACGATGAATGGCTCCCGCCGTCCATGGGCGAGACTCTGACCGAAGCCATTCGAGGCGCCCGTCTGCGCCACGTCCCGGAAGCCGGCCACTTCGCGCAGGAGGACAACCCAGCTGGCTTTGCCGAGGCGGTTGCCGAGTTTCTCGAAGAAGTGGGTTATCGATGAGCGCACAACAGCCCGAAAGCGCTGCTCGTGCGGCACCAAAGGTGCTGCACGGCAGCTGTTTGTGCGGTGGTATTCGCTATCGCGTCCACGGCCCGCTGCGGAATGTCCTACACTGCCACTGCAGCATCTGCCGCAAGGCCCACGGGGCGGCCTTCCGCACGCGCGCCCGTCTGGCGACAAGGGCTCTCCTGATTAGCAACGACCTACAACTACGCGATGTTGGGTAGCCGCGGAGTAGAGAGCGATGCCCCGACCGTGCCTGACGCGAGGCGAGGCAGGAGCAGGCGGGTCCTTCAACTCGAACGGCCGTGGCCGAGCGCCAGAGGATTGCGACTTCGTTCATCTCGCCACGGCTGAGGCGGGAGCCACGCTTCAGTCGCCGCCGACTCGCGAGATGGCGCCGACGGAGACGATCACGCAGACCGCGCCCAGCCACTGCAGCAGCGTCAGAGCCTCACCCAGGAAGACGAAGGCCGCACCGACCCCGAAGACCGGGATGAGGGTGAGGTAGAAGGCGGCGACGTTCGCCGGCAGTCTCTGCAGGGCGAAGAGATAGAACCAGAAGGCGAGAGCGTACTGGATGATGCCCGAGGCCGCAGCCAGAGCCAGCACGCCGAAGGTCACGCCCTCGAGCCCCAGCCTCGTCAGTCCGAGGCCGAGGGCGATGACCAGCACGCCCAGGGTCCAGGTGAGACCAGCGCTCTGCTGCAGCGCCGAGAGCGGCAGCGGATCAATCGAGAGAACGAGCCGGCGCGTCGCGATAACGTAGAAGGCAGCGAACAAGGTGCCGGCAAGGACGAGGAGATCGCCGAAGAGCGATCCGCGGCCGGGCAAGCCGCTCGCATCGGGCGCAACCACTAGCAGGAGGCCGACCGTCGCCGTCGCCGCGAGCATCAGCATTGGTGCGCCGATGCGTTCCTTCAGTATGAGCCAGGCGAGCAGCAGGATGAAGATCGGCTCGGCGGCCCCGATCAGGGCCGAGTTGCTGGCGGTCGTCAGCGCCAGGCCGATGATCCCGAAAGTGTAGGCCAGCCCAGGCTCGAGCAGGCCGCTGAGGCTCGCCTTCCGGGTCGGGCGGTCGAGGCGCACGCGCAAGCGCAGGAGCAGAACGGCGACCCAGAGCACGCAGACCGAGGCGGCGAGCTGGACGGTGACCAGCGTCATCGGCGGCATATGGTTGAGCACGCTCTTGCTCATGACGGTCGCAGAGCCCCAGCAGGCCGCTGACAGGACCGCCGCCAGCACGGCTGCCGCCCGCGGTGGGCGGCGCGCGACGACGAGGGTTTCGGGCGTGGCCCGCATGGACTCCATCACGGCTTCGACACCGCGCGCTCCACGGGGCAGCGCTCATGCGGACAGACATCCTCGTCGCACAGCCGGCAGATGTGGTCGGCGTGACGCCGATCCCGCGTGAAGGCGCCGAGGATGGTCTCCAAATGCGCGGTTAGCGCGGCGCGATCTTCCTCCGACAACGGACCGAGCGCCCTGGTGAGAATCTCCGCCCGCCCCTTGAGGATGGCGCGCCGCCGGGCGACCCCGCGGCGCGTCAGATGCAGGCCCACCGCGCGCCGGTCCGCGCCGCCGCGACGTTCCACGAGCCCGTCCGCCGCGAGGCGGTCCACGATGCGGACCGTGGCGGAGTGGCTGAGGCCGATCGTCCGCGCCAGGGCGTCGATCGAGCAGCCGGGGGCGACGCCCACGCTGACGATCGCGGCAGGCGCCGCCGCGCCATGCGCGGCCCGCGTCTCAGCCTCCTGGGACATGCTGTCGGCGAGCGCCAGAGCCAGCGCGCCGAGCAGATTCGCGGTGCGGTCGTCAGTCATGCAGACATTATATGCATGCCGCATACATAGGTAAACGAACAAGGCCGGTTGCCGACCGCAAGCGGCGCGTGTCATGTCGACGTGAAGTCTTCTACTCTGGTCTATGCGCCTGGGTCAGACCGGCCCTGGGTCCAAATGGCCAGGTCATTCCGCTCAAGGAGCAGGACCGCAGGTGCGACATCCCGCTCCCCGCGGCGCCCTCGTCCCAGGATGCTGTGCCCGCCGCGGCGAGAGGTCGCGGCATGTAACGCAGGCTCTGCCAACACACACCCGGACGTTTTAAGCAAGCGGCCGAGTGTTCGCGTGCGCCTAAGGGTCCTACTTCGCTCTCATCGAGGCGTCTCCGCATTCATAGACGCCTGCGCATTCCCCGCTAGGACTGGGAGCCGCCCGACAGGGACCGGGACAAGGGCGGCGAGTAGTCACCGAGCACCTTTCCCGGTACGCAGTCGCCGCTGTGATGGCTGCGATGGCAGAGAAGACGATGAAGGTCATCTTGTGGTTTGCGGCGTCGATAATGGCACCAGCGATGGGTGCCCCAATCACTTGGCCGACCGCGATCATGAGGAAGGGTAGGCCGAGGCCAATCGCAGGGCGGTCGCTAAAGACCCTTACGCCCCATACCAGGTAAACACCCGTCAGCATGATGTAAGCCGCCCCGAACAAGGCAGCCGAGA
The DNA here is from genome assembly GCF_020883455.1 of Spiribacter halobius. Taxonomy (NCBI): domain Bacteria; kingdom Pseudomonadati; phylum Pseudomonadota; class Gammaproteobacteria; order Chromatiales; family Ectothiorhodospiraceae; genus Sediminicurvatus; species Sediminicurvatus halobius. The sequence continues at coordinate 3,693,681 of NZ_CP086615.1, forward strand.
CGAATGCGATCGACACGTACGAAGGCATCACCCCCAGAGCAAGGCATGCCAGCCCCAGTGCCAGGAGGAAGGCGCGGTGGACCGCATTGATCTCGAAGCGCCGGATCAGCTCACCCGCTGCGCCGCCGACGAGGCCACTGACACCAATAACAACCCAGGCTAGCCCCGAAGCGCCCTGAGGCAGCCCGCCAATTTCGACAATCACCTCGCCAGCGAACGTCCAGTAGGCCGCACTGGCAAAGCCCATCCCGGTCGCTGCCGTAACGAGGGGCAGTGAACCGGCACGCGCAAGTCCCACGCAATCAGCCCCCGAGACGCTCGACCGAGGGCGCACCGCGGTGGTACGCAGCCCCGGAACGGTCAGCACGATCCACAGCGTCACGACCGCCGCCGCGGCCGCGAACAGGAGATACGCTTCCCGCCAGTGACCGGTCGCCGCGAGCGCGATGGGCCCGGACAGCGCGACCCCCACGCTCGTGCCCGAGTTAATGAGCGTGTTGGCCTGAGGTTGCCTTTCAGCCGGTATGACCCTCGCAACCGCCTCCGCCATTGGGGGTGAAGCGAGGCCCGTGCTTATCCCGGCGAAGAGCACCGAGGCGGCCAAAGCCCAAGGCCCCGTGCTCAGGGCGATGGAAAACATACCCACAGTGGCAACGAGCCCGGCTGTCCCCGCCACCACGCGTGCACCCAGCCGTTCAACCAGGAAAGCGCTGCCAACGATGGCAACGCAGTAGCCCGCGTACGCGCCTCCGCCAACCAGGCCGGCGATTGCAGGGCTAAGCCCGACATCATCGCGCATCTCGGGCAGAAACAGGCCATACGCGAAGCGGGCGAGACCGTAACTCACCGCGATCAGGGCCAGCCCCGCCGGTACCAATCGCATGCTCTGATTCACGACGAACTCCACTCGCCGTTCGGTGCTGCCTCGAGAAGCCGTGCCGCACCAGCAGACAACTGCATGGCGACTTGATCAGGCGGCAGCACCTGCGCCATTGCAGTTGCGCCTTCCATGAGCATGGCGAGCTGCTCGCCGCACGTGTCGGCGCGATAGCCGTCTTCTTCTCGAACAAGTGCCCGGATGTAATCGAGCAGTCGCCGCTTATGCGAAGTAGCCACGTTGGTGATCTCGGCTGAATGACCGGCATACTCGCCGACTGCCTTCATAAAGAGGCAGCCACGATCGCCTCCCTGCTGAAGCCAGAGACCATGGGCGTCCACAGCTGCTCTCACCCGACTTTGCCCCTGACTGCGGGCCTCCTCGACCGCCGCTGTCAACGCCGCCCAGTAAGCCCGGTCGCGCCGCTCGAGGACTGCAAGGACAAGCTCCTCCTTGGAGGCGAAGTGGTTATATAGCGTCATGCGAGCGACGCCTGCTTCGGCAGTCACCCGGTCGACGCCCGTCGCATGGAATCCCTCCCGGTAGAAGAGCCCTTCTGCAATTTCAACAAGGTGGTCACGCTTTGAGCGCATAGGAAGCGACACTTAGGTAGATCGTTCTACCTAAGTGTCGCTCACGGATAACCGCCGCGTCAAACGCTCAACTCCAGCTGATCTGTACCCGGTCCCTGACCGCTACGGGTTCCAACCGGCAGCTTTCAGTAACGGTAGCCACACCGTCTCGACCGCTCGCCGCCCAATGGTCTGCGAGCCATGAACGGGTGCGGAGCTCATGGCGGGTTGCGCCCGAGCCCTGGGCGCATTGTTGGGTGACCAGGATCGCCCGACTGTTACACATCGACGGGCGGGCCCCCTCAGTGAGGCCTGTGCCGTCCGTACACCACCCGGCTACTTCTCCCCGTTGGTGTACGGCCAGCACACGGCGGACATGGTTCGCAGTGTGTTCTCACACATGACCGCGCGACCTGGTGCAACGCCTCGGCGCTTACCCCATTATGCCCATCCCGTGCCCGCGCGCATCTCGCTTCTGCTCCAGGTGCACCCAAAGCGCCCCCGCACCATCCGTTGCTAAACCGCGTCCTCTTTGACCGGCGCAGCCCACGTCCTCGCCAAGCGACTCGCGTCGCTGAACGCCGAGGCAACTGACTGGCGATGGCGCTCGTCCCCGAACTCCTGGTAGTCAATGCTGATAACCGTCATCTCATCCACGCCCAGGTAGTGGGAAACGGTGCGGATGTGGGTCTCCAGATGATTCCAGTCCGAACGGATGCCACCTGGCTCAAATCCAAACTCGCCCCGAGCCGTCAATACCGCGAGCTTCTTGCCGCTCAAAATCGGGGCCAGGGGCCAGTCGCCCCGGGCGAGATCGAATGAGAACGTGCGATTGACTCGGATAACCTGGTCGAACCACGCCTTTAGCGCCGCGGGCATGCCGTAATTGTACATCGGGGTGCCTATAACAATTCCATCCACGGACTCAAGCTCATCAATCAGCTCGTCCGATGTCCGTAGTGCCGCCTGCTGCTCCGTGTTTCTCTGACTCGGATCAGTAAAGGCGGCCGCAATCCAGGCCTCGGTTACAAATGGCGGCGGATTGGTGCCGACGTCTCGATAAACCACCTCTACCTCGGGCCGCGCCAACCTCAGCTCGCTTACGAAGTGCGCGGAAAGGTCACGCGACAGGGATCGGGTCTTCCTCGCGCTGGCGTCAATGTGCAGGATTCTATCCATTTCGCGCGCTCCTCTATTGGCCGTTGAATAGCCGCATTGCATCCAACACGCCTTGGGACCGCAAATTCTTATTACTCAGCAACTAGCTGAAGCAGATTCAGCGCGGGCCCTACCGAATGCGACCGCGCCTGAGATTTTTTAGAAACCCAGGGGGGTCGCACTTATCAGCGGAAAGCAGGTTACGGCCGCGATTGCTTGCGGTACTCGGGCCTATCATTAGACTGAACTCATGCGCCGACTCCCACCGCTTCACTCTCTTCGTGCTTTCGAGGTCGCGGCTCGGCACTTGAGCTTTGTGGCTGCGGCCGAGGAGTTACACGTCACGCCAACGGCGATCAGTCACCAGATCAAGGCACTGGAGGATTATCTGGGTAAGCCCCTGTTCCGTCGGCGGCCGCGGCCGATGACGCTGACCGAAGCGGGCGAGCGACTCTATCCCGTGCTTCGAGATGGCTTTGGACAGTTCGCGGCCGCGCTCGATGAGATTCACGACCCAGCGACGATTCAACGTCTGAAGATCACGACCACAACGGCATTCGCAAGCCGCTGGCTAGTGCCGAGACTCGAGAGCTTTCGCGCGGAAGCAGAGCATATCGACCTCGAGGTTCACGCCTCGGAAATGCCCGTTGACCTCCACGCGGGAGAGGCGGACATCGCCATTCGCTACGGCGCGACCCCGGGGGGTGACCTGCGCTGGCATGAGCTCTTCCGGGATCGCTACGTACCGGTCTGCCATCAGGCACTGGTCGCCGACGCGGAGTTGCCGCTACGGCCGAGTGAGCTCGCCGCTCGGCCGCTTATCCACTTCGAGTGGAAGCGCCCGACTCGGCTAACGCCCACCTGGGAGCGCTGGTTTGGCGAATCACCTGCGGCCGACAGCGGCGACGGCCTGCATAAGCCTCTCGGGCGCAAACTGGCATTCAGCGAAGAAAGTCACGCCATCGAAGCCGCCCTTGCGGGGCAGGGCATTGCACTTCTCAGCGACGTCCTGGTTGCCGGTGAGCTGAAGTCGGGCACCCTCGTGCAGGTCCACCCGTTCGCACTCGAAGGATTCACCTTCCACGCCGTCCATTTGCCTCATTCGGCCAAGGCCGATGTGATCGACGACTTCATCGAATGGGCAAAGGGACAGCACGGGGCCGCCCGCGACACGGCTACACGGTCTATTTGAGGTCCGCCGCGCGGCAGTGCCTTGGCGATGGCGCATAGCAGGGGCGCGAGTTCCACCGACGCCACCGATCCGTTAAATCCGGCTTGGTCGCGCCTCGCGCTCCGTCGTACCGCCGCCTCGGGTCCATATGGAGCTGAATCACGATCAGCGATGCGCTGAAAAAGAATCGCTTTGAATGGCCTCATGGTGTCGCAACAATGCCAAGACGGATGAAACAGCACTTACGCTGAGCACAACGAGGAACCACCGGGATGACCTCCGGGAACCATGACGAATCCGGGCCAGGGACGGCGTCGACCGGGGACGACCCACAAGGGCTCGATGCGCAGTGGCTCGAGTCCGCGATCCAGGGCGCGGAGCGCCAGGCAAGAGACGGTGCACCGCCATTCTTCGCGGTCGTGGTTTTGAACGGGCAAGCGGTGGGCGCGGCCGGTAACACGGTAGTACTGAATAATGATCCCACGGCCCACGCGGAGATCATGGCCATCCGGGAGGCGTGCCGCGAGATCTCTCGCACGCGGCTCACCGGAGCAACGCTCTTCGCCTCCGCTGAGCCCTGTGCGCTATGTCTCGTGGCGGCCGCGTTCGCCGGCATCGAGCGCATCGTTTATGCCCTCGATGCTGATGGCGCCGCAGACGCAGGCTTCGATTACCGTGCGGGGCAAGCACTCCTTGGCTCTGGCATCCATGAATGCTTGCGTCTGGAACACCTGCCACTGCCGGACTCCATCCGCCCGTTTACCTCGTCTCGTTCGCGCTGAGACAACACCCGGGAAGAGCGCACCGGGCGGGGCGTCAGGGTCCTTCCAGAGATGCTCCGGTTCCCCTCAAGGCATTTAGGCAAGGTGTTGAATATTATTCTCGCCCCAGCGAAAACGCCTCCGATACCTCTTGGGATCGGAAGCTTCGCTTTTGCCGGGGCACATGCTTCGTACGACAAATGTATGATTCGCACCTAACCTTAGCGTGTCTTCTCTATAAACTCACCCATCTTGTCGAGATCGTGAGCCCAAAACAGTGTCAGGTGACTATCTTGAGCTTGTTTTAGGTTACGCACGTTAAACACACCGGACAGTACTGCCGCCGGCACTACCTGATTCTCGCCGAGTTCGCGTCGCCATATCCCCGCCTTCACAGAAGCGTCATTATTAACGCGCTTAACACTGTTTGTTGAACTGTTGGAGACTTTGCACTCAACCGGCATAAGACGGCCGTCATAGAGGCGGATGGGAATGTCTGCTTTTCTGGATCCCACTAGACACTCCCCGCAGAACTGTCCAGCACCCGGGGCGTCAGCCAGCGTCCGAATGGTGCGCGGCGCAATCTCCTGGAACCCGATGCCACGCAGAAACTCTTTGACACCTCCCTCCTGCTTGTTTTTTCCGTCATTACGTCGCAACGTCGAGACGCGCTGCGCGGTAATCAATGCGGCAGATGTTAGGACTGCGGCGCGTTTTTCGGCGTCGGTCGGTTCGCGGTTTTCAGCCACCCAGGGGAATCGCTTGGAGTCAAGCGCCTGAACAATTGTGCTGAGAATGCGCTCAGCGGCTTGGTCATCCTGCTTGAGCCTGCTTGGCGCCAATGAAGCATCCGCAAGGACCTTCAGGTCGTCTTCTGAAATCGGTGGGCCAGCAAGGTACCGTAAGGCGTCGCCGAGATTGTCCTCGAAAATACTGACTACCTGATCCGCAGTCATGCTCTTGAGATCGTGGGCGCCATGCTTCTCGAAAAGCGTCCGAAACTGAGCATCATGCGCATCAAAGGTCTTGCGCCACACCTCAACCGGCTCATCGAGACGTTCATGGCGGAATAGCGCTATAGCTTGTTCGACCTCGGCCTTGAGGTCAGCATCGCTCCATCTGGGCGGCTTGATCATGCCGTCAGTTGCTCTATCGGTGGAATAGCAATTCGCTCGAGCTCCTTGGGCTCAAATTTGGTAAGGCCTCCGGCGTATGTGCGCCCGGAATGGATACATACGTTATCCCTAAGGAACGCAGCGATCGCGTCAAGAGCCTCGTTAGAAAGGTTTTCCCTAGGATACAGGCCATGAGCAATATTTATGTGTCTCGCCCCGCACTGATTGCGTACAAAGGCGGGTGGGCGTCTAGCCATGTAGGTGCATAGAATTGGCGCCGGCGGCTTTAAACCGACAGACCACCAAGCGGGGCGATGTCGTGCGATGTACGACTGGTGGGCGCCCTGCTGCTTTGCCCAGCGCAGAAACCGCATCACCATCCTGCGCTCTTCAGCATCCAACTCGCTGAGGTCTTGAGGAAGGTCAATGATTCGTTTTAGACCACGCGCGTCCACTAGGTCGTTTCCGGCGCTGATCAGCTCCTTGGCCCTCGTAACCGCGGGTGTGAGAAAACGCTCGGGTACTTGGGGGGCCGCGTCACCTCCAACCCAGACACGGTTTCCGCCAGTCACCTGCCCCCGGTGCACACGGCAAATCTCGCCAAGCTGCACGAAGCCGGCGGGTGGCCTAGGGCTGGGCCGTATGATCATGGACCAACGGTCGGCACCAATAAGCTTTTCCCAGGAGACACCCCGTCCGCCGGATAGTCCGTTGAGTTTTGCTGCTGAGCCTACATTGCGAACACGGAACTTGTCCGCTTTCTGCCCAACCTTAAAGCAGGTTATGGCGCCCGTTGTAGTCGCGTCAGCGAAGGGCAAGGCCTTCGGATCGAGCACATGCAACGCAACGCCGCCCAAGTCCCGGCTCAGGAGCTGGCGCAAAAAGTCGCCGTAATTCACATCCAGCCACTCCGACGAAGTGATGAATGCTCCAACATCGCCGTGCCGGGCCAATTGAAGCGTCCGCAGGTAGAAGTGGAGGTGCAGCCCGGCGAGCTTGCTCGCTTTTACGCCGTATACGGCCGCACTGCGGGCGAACCACTCTTTCCATTCTTCGGCAATGTTGTGGTGTCGGACATACGGTGGATTCCCAATGAACAGCGTTTGTCCGTCAATTTTTGGAAGCCTGGTCTGTCTGTAATCATCTTCAATGACAGCGATTCGGTCTTCCAGTCCGACTGCCGCGACATTTGCTCGAAGAATCTGTACAGCAAGCGGGTCCGACTCTATGGCAACTATGCTTGCTTTAGGGAAAACGTCGGCCGCCTTAAGCGCAAAGCGCCCGGAGCCCGCGCCAGGATCCACAACGCGAGCAGGAGAAGCGTTGTTTCGCGCCCACCGCAACATCGAGTCGATAATCGGCCATGGTGTGTACGTGGCCCCGGCCCCCCGTCGAAACTCAGGAGAACGAATGGCGCAAAAGGCATCCCCAAGAGGGTCTTGGCCGCCAACGATCTGTCTCTGCAGGGCGAGAAGGGATTCCGATCCATCATCCCCCTTCATCGAATGAAGTTCGGCTGCGACACGTCCGAGATGTTCTTCTGAGTGGATGCCTGTCATTCAGTTAGCCTATCACGAGACTTCTGGTAATCAGACCACATCTTCTCGAAAAGTTCGTTTAACCTTAGCCCCCGCATGGCAGCCTCGGACTTAAACGCTCTGGCGAGATCAACAGGCACGCGGATACCTATGACCTGAGACTCTTTCGAGGTTGACTCGGGTTTGGACCGCACCATTTTCATAGGTCCATCCTGTCGACAAGTCGACCGTTTGTCAACACGTGTTTGGCGCAGGCCCTACCTATCAATGCAGAAGTTCAAGCGCGTTTCTCCAATAGTTTGCGCAGCTCTGCCGGCCCGCGGGCAAGCCCCAACAGCATGGCAGGCGTGTTGCCACAGTTGCGGTTGGGCGCCTCGTAGCAGTACGAGCAAAGCGTGAGAGGCTCCAGGGGCTTGATGATCACCTTCGGGTTATAGGGCGCCCGCCCGGTCCAGATACGGCGATCGCCGGCCGGCGTTGGGACGACGCATTCACGCGGTGACGGCCGACCTCGGGCGCGGTGGAGAAAGCGCTCGGTCGGCAGCAGCGAGCAGTGCAGGAGTATCTGCGCCACATGCCCCAGAACCTGCATTGGAAGGGCGACCTGATGAGAGAGGTGCTTCTTGAAGGCCCCGCTAGTGCCCCACCGGTGCGGCGTCCCGCGATCGTGCCAGTGACCCTGTTGCCGGTAATGCGCCTGCAGCGCGAGCTCTAGCAGCTCGCATTGGCCGCGCGCGAAGCTCACCTCTTCCCTTTCGATTCGGACCCGCCGCCTCTCGCTCTTCGCGCGTCGGCGCAGCCTTCACTTTGACGTGGAAGAGATGGCTTCAGCTCGGGATCACGCAGTCGCTGGCGGCGGCTATGTCAACAGTCTGTAGGCCGCTCTCTTGGTCGACCAAGAAGTGCGCCTCATCGAAGTCCTTCAGCCAAAGACGGAGCAGGTTGAAGTGAGCGTAGAGGAGGCACCCATCCCACGTTTGCGAGCCGTCGTCGGGGAGATTCGTCCAAGGGTCAGACTGATCTCTCGGCGACTCGGCATGCCGGCGCTTAAGGGAGCCCCGGCGCTAGTTGCGCCGCACGTGCGCCAGAGGCTCTTTCTGGGGCTCGGAAAGCGCCTCTCGGGGAATGCCATCCTTGCGCGCCCGAAAGATGCCCACGGAGCAGTCGGCGAGGAGTCAGTAGTTCGGGAAGCGCCGCCAGATATCAGGCATCAGGGGGTCGCCCGGCAACATGGCGATCTCATTGACCTGCGTGACGTCGGAGCGCGCGTCATATTTTAAGTGCCCCAGGAAGGAATGCCCGGAGAGCAGCTCCATAGACACGACGGCCCGCAGAAGGGTCTCACGCTCCGCGGCGATGCCCAGGCACGCCTGGTAGGCGCGGTCTATGATGTCATAGGCCCTCTGCGGCCGGATCGGGAAGATCCCGATCAGTCGATTGATGGGCATCGAGTTCAGCAGCACCTTCACGACCTGCTCGGTCCAGGAGCGGCGCTCCGCAAGCGCGCTACAGCCGGCGTCTTGCCGCAGACCTTGCAGCGAACCGAGGACGGGGTAGATTTGGCCTTTTCGCCTATCCGCGGCTGCGGGTTAGCCTCGACGGGGCCACAGTTGGGATCCTTGCCCCGATTAAGTACTGGAGCGCCAAAATTTTCACAGACCGGGTTCTTGCAGTGGTTTATCTTGATGCCTTCAACCGCCCCCGAGACGCGAACCTTTCGAGAGTCTGAGCCGGATTTCTGGCTGGCCAAAGAAAAAGCCTCCTAAACCCAGAGCCTGAGCATGGGAGGCTATTGAAAAGCCTGCCAAGAAATTTTCAATACCCTAGCTGAATGCTGTCGGTTCCCCTATGCCTACTCCCGGGTGTAATCGATCCGGGGAAAGGTAGTCCTGTCCAACTTGAGCACGCTGGCGCTCACCTCCCTGTTGCATGCGCTGGCCGATACACCTCGTCCGCATGGCGCCGGTCGGGAGCGACTGACCGGCATTTCCCTCAGTCCACCCGAAAGCGCAGCTCGCTCGGCTCGGCTTCCGAACCGTTTACCTTGGTGATGTCCTGTGGGCAGGCGGACATCACGGCGATGCACGCGACTTCCGCGCGAAGAGAGACGGCGTCGCCCGGCCTGGCGACCGGCGGCAGCCAGTCGAACGTCCCGTTCGAATCCACCGGTACGTTCATCCAGATATTGAAGGGGCTCGGTATTTCCGGCGCGGACATCCCGATTGCCATGAGCGCCATTCGCAGATTGTCGGTGCAGTTGTCGTGGTAGTCCGCCACACCGAGCTCGCGATATCTCTCGAGGTCACAGGCCGCGATAAGCGTGTCATGGATCCCGGGGGACGAGTCCTCGATGATCGTGAGCAACGCCCGTCTGCGATTGCTGACCAAGGCATCCCCTACGCGCGGAATGGTTCTCCCGAGCGCGGTTCGCAGATGCTCCATTGAGAGGAACTCCCGCGGATCCCTCGCATTGAAGGCCCAGAAATCGCAGACCTGCGTGCCGCTCGGGTTCACAATCGTGAGCCGCTGGCCCACGTCGAGGCGAACAGCCCGCCCCTCCCGCGCCGGCACCCGATAGTCCCGCGCAAGTTCCGGTATGCCATCCGGCGAGATGGGCTGCGTAATGGTGTTGTTGAAGCCATCCGGCTCACTCGGCGCATAGGCGTACTCGGTATTCATCCGCTGCCATCCTGTTCAGTCTTCTCGTTGCCAGAGGCACGCCGCGGGTGGACGCTGCGTGGTCAAGCCGCCGCAACAAGGTGCGCATTGCTCGACTGCCATCGCGCGACGTACTCATCACCGACTTGGGGACTCAGGGCATCCAGCGCCTGCCGCGGGGTCTGCACGACCAGGGTGGTGCCGGCCGGCGTCTCCAGGTGCAGGTTGACGTTGGCGCCGATGAACTCCTCGCCGACGAGGCGGCAGGCGACACCGTCCCCCTCCATGGCAAGCTCCATCTGGTCGGCAGAGACGATGAGATCCACGTTCGAGCCGGTTTGCGGGTTGAGCTCCGAAGCACGGGTCACGTCGAAGACACCGTCCGCTGTCTCGACTGTGACGACCTCGTCCTCCACGCGGCGAACGGTGCCGGAGAAGATGTTGTTCGCCCCGAGGAATTCGGCGACGAACCGTGAGCGTGGGCGCTCATAGACCTCGCGCGGGCGGCCGATCTGCTCGATTCGCCCCTCGTTCATGATCACCACGCGGTCCGCGAGCGCGAAGGCCTCGGAGTGGCTGTGGGTGACGAGAATGAAGGTAATCCCAAGCTCGCGCTGCAGCCGGCTTATGACGCCTTGCATGCGCACCGTGAGACTCGCATCCAGTGCGCTGAACGGCTCATCGAGGAGCAGCATGGGCGGCTCGGTTACCAGCGCCCGCGCCAGTGCCACGCGCTGCTTCTGTCCCCCGGACAGTTGCTCGATCCCACGCTCGGCGAGGTGCGCAATCTCCATGCGCTCAAGCCACTGGAGCGCACGGCGCCTGCGCTCGGCCTTGGCCACGCCACGCATCCGCAGGCCGAACTCGACGTTTTCCACGACCGTGAGGAACGGGAACAAGGCGAGCGACTGCCACACGAGCGGGGCCTCGCGGTCGCAAGCCGAGACCCCGTTCATTGGCTTGCCCGCAATTCGAATGCTCCCGGCGCTGGGTGTCTCAAGCCCCGCGATCATGCGCAGCAGCGTTGTCTTTCCGCAGCCGCTACTTCCCATGATCGCGAGGAACTCGCCGTTCTCGATGCCAAGGCTGATGTCATCGACCACGGCAGTGGTGCCGAAACGCTTGGTCACCGATTCAATATCAACGAAGCACGTATTCATTTCGGATTCCTCCCGGCATTGGCGCCGCCACGCGCGACCCTCGCCGACCGTCATTGGGCCGTCCGGGCCTGCCGCCCGCTGCGCATGTAGACCACCTGCGCGATCACCACGAGCAGAATTGAAAGGCTGAAAACAAGGCTGCCGATGGCGTTGATGCGTGGGCTCACGGTGCCCTGAAGCGTCTGCAGCACAACCACTGGCACCGTCTCGTTGAGGCCGGAGACAAACCAGGCGATGGCGAACTCGTCGAACGAAACCGCCATGGTCAGGCACCACGCGGAGATCACCGCAGGCGCGGCGAAGGGCAGCACGACACTCGCCATCGCTCGCCAGCGACTGGCGCCAAGGTTCCATGCCGCCTCCTCGAGCGCGGGATCCATCTGGGCCAGGCGAATGCGGATAAGCGCCATCGCAAACGGCGTGCACAGCACGATGTGGGAGATCATCACCGAGTGCAGGTAGCCGGCAAGGGAGACCCGCGAGAGGAACGCGAGCATCGCAAGGCCGAAGATCACCAGCGGCACGGTTGGCGGCAAAAGCGCGAGGGCGAGGTACACCTTCTTGCCGACGAAGTTGAAGCGGTAATCGGTGTAGGCCGCACCAAAGCCAAGGAAGGTCGCCACCGATCCCGATACCAGCGCAACCTTCACGCTGTTGCCAAACGCCGTCCACACGCCGGGATCATTCAGTATTTCGCGATACCACTCGAACGACAGCCCGGCCAGAGGAAGGGTCGGGAAACGATCCGCGTTGAGCGAGAAGACGAAACTCGCGAGGATCGGAGCGAAAACGAATCCGTAGACGAGCAGGACGTAAAACCACAGTGAGGCACGGGCCAGTTTTTGGGTGGAGCTCATCGGACCCCCCTCCCTCTGTAGGCGAAGCCGAGCGCGAGCGAGACAGCCGCAAGTAGCGTCACGATCATGGTGATCGCCACCACCGCCGCCCGCGGCCACTGCTGGCCGGACTTGGTGAAGTCGGTGATCAGAATGCTAAGCGTCGGCGGATTGCCGCCGCCGAGATAGGTGGGGCTGACAAAGTCACCGAAGGAGAGGATGAAGGTGAACACCGCCGCAACCACGATACCCACGCGCGCGGAGGGAATGATCACCGAGAACACGGTCCGCCACCTCGGACATCGGAGGTTGTGGGCCGCCTCGATCAACGAACGGTCGACGTTCGCAAGGCTCATCAGCTGGATGAGTATCGCGAGCGGCAGGCAGAGGGTGAGGTAGCCCACCAGGGTCCCCGCGGCGGAGTTCAGCACGCTGATCGCACCGACACCGAGGCTTTTCAACACCGCGTTGAGTGCGCCGTGGTCGGAGAGAATCGACATCCAGGAGTACACCCGGACGAGGTAGCTCGTGAAAAACGGGGTGACGAGCAGCAGCACACCCAGGCGCCTCACCGCGGGCGAGACGGTAAAGGCGAGCGCATACGCGCATGGGAACGCAATCACCGTGGCGACCAAGGCCGAGCCGAGGGCCAGGGCAACTGTCCGGAAGTAGGTCTTCCAGAATGACGCCCCGCCCAGGACGTCTATCCAGTTAACCAGGCTGAAGTCGGGCTGAAGCCGGTAGTTCTGGACGACCCAGAACGTGAGCACCAGCAGGAAGCCTAGTGGCAGTACGAAGAACAGCGTCTGCCAGAGCGCAAGGGGTAGCGACCAGACCGCGGCATAGACACCCCGGCTCGCTCGGTGGCCGAGTACGAGTCGCCTCCGGCGCCCCGGAGCAGCAGGCAAGGCCCGCGCACTGTGGGGGAGTGAGTTCATCGCTGTCTCCTCCTGGTATGAGACGCCGCCCGGCGAGAAGAGCCGGGCGACGCACCCTTGCCCGTTCAGGCGTTCTTGTATTCAGACCAGGCCTCGTTCCACGTCTCGATGCTCTGCTGAACGGGCAAACGCCGGGGTGTAATTCGACCCTCGCGCAGAAGGCTCAGCGCGTTTCGCCCGTCGAACACCATTCCCTGGCGACGGGCCTCCTCGGGGTTGACCCGATTGAGCTCCTGCCAGCCCGTTCGCGTTGGCAGCAGTGCGGGGTAGGCGCGCATGGTTGCACTGCGAACCTGGCCTTCCGGCGAGGTCATGTACTGAATGAAGCGCTTCGCGAGCTCCGGGTTGCGGGCACCACGGGCGATTGAGAGGGATTCCGTCCACTGCAGCCCGCCCTCCTCGGGAATCGCGGTTGTCACGTTGGCCCCGTCGCGCTGGAGCACGCCGGTGATCCAGTCCCCGATCCCGGGCACCGCGGCGACCTGCCCCGAGCGCAGCGAGGCGAGCACGCCTCCGTAGTCGAAGAAGCCCGCCACCTGGGGCTTCAACGACATCGTCCGCTCATGAACGGCCCGCCACGCGGCATCGCTGATGTCGAAGGGGGAACGGTTGCCCTCAAGGAGACTGATGCAGCCGTAGTTCGGCAGGTACCAGTCGAAGTGGCCGACAAGCCCCTTGAGCTTGTCCGCCCACATCACGCCGTAGCTACTTGCCTCCTGCTCGCTCAGCACATCGCGGTTGTAGGACAGCCCCAGATAGCCGAACCGCAGCATGACCGAGTAGAGATCCCCGTCGTGCCAGTGGGCCGGATATTGCTGAAACTCCGGAAAGTAGTCGTCGAAGGGATAGTCCGAGGGCTGCAGCGTCTGGATGTAGCCGGCGACGCGCAGCTGCTGCACGAACTCGGCATCAGTGAGGATCACGTCATACGTGCCGGGGGGCGACTGCGCGAGCAGCGCCAGCATCTGGTCACCACCGACGTAGTACTTCGAGCGCACCCTGACGTTGAACCGCTCCTCAAAGGCGCCGACCACCTCCGGCTCGGCGTGCCCGTACCAGGACAGCAGAGTCAGTTCATTGCGTGCACGGGCAATTCCTGGCGGAAGCATTGCCGCCGCCCCGGCGGCAAGCCCCCATTGCAGAAAACGCCGGCGACTCACGCCACTGGTGTGCGGGTTATGGCTAGTGTCGTTATACATAACGGTTACTCCTCCTCGCCCCTCAAGCAGGCCTTACAATCAGCTCTTCAGCAGATCCGCCCACCGGCGGACCAGGTAGTTGTGTTCATCCATGACCGAGTCCCAGACGATCACCCGGCTCATGCGACGCTCGTAGCCACCGCCCTCGTGGGATTCGCCCTCACGCACGATGCGCTCGCCGTAGGGATCGACCAGGTCCTCGCTCGCGGGCTTGCCCTCGTACCAGTACGCCCACTCCGCTTCGGAGAGGAATGGACGCACCGACGCCGGGTTCGACATGTAGGCGCCGTTGCGCGCCATGACGGCACCGGCGTACCCGCAAAGCCACCAGTTCAGGTACTCGTAGGCCGCATCAAGCGCTCGGCCCTCGAGGCAGCGCGAGAGGGCGAGGCCCCCATACCAGCCCCGATAGCCCTCACGCGGCGTTGCCATGCGCACGGGCACCCCGGCCCGGCGCAGACGCACGAACCCCTGCCACCACATGCTCGCGATATTGGCGGCACCGCTGGTGAGCAGCTCGGCGGCCTCCGCCTCGGTGGCCCAGAATCGCTGGAAGTGGCCGGCGCGCTTGAAGCGGATGAGCTGCTCGACGAGCTCATCGATCTCCTCAACGGTGAGATTTCCGGGATCATCGAACGCACAGAGCCCCGCCGCCTGCACGGCAAGCACCGCGTCCAGGGCGCCAATCGCGGCATCGCTTTGCAGGGCAATGGCGCCAGCATTCGCCGAATCCAGCAGCGCGGCCCAGCTAAGGGGCTCGAGTTGGTCGCGCGGCAGCAGGTAAGCAAACGAGTCCGCGTTGTGGACCGTTGGCAGCATGCTGATCTGGCTGGCCTCGTTCGCTCCGAGCTCCCCGTTGTGCTGTACGTAAAGGCGGTCGGCCGGGTTGCCGCCGGGCGCTCTCGGCGCCTCCGCGGACAGACGCCCGTCCTTGGGCAGTGCATTGACCTCGTCCCAACGCTCTATGCGCGCAAGCTCGATAGGTTGGATGGAACGGGTCGGCCAGATGAGGTCCACGTTGTGGAACCACTGGTCGTAGATGTCGAAGGCCTCCGGCTCGAGCGCGGCGATCCGCTGCGCGGTGGTGCCGTCGTGGATGATGTACTCGAGCTCGATCCCGAGATCGGCGGCCGCACGTTCGCGGATGGGCTCAAGGAGGCTCACCGAGGTCCCAAGCACCCGTAGCCGAACGGGGCTCGCGTGCACGGCGGGGGCTCGACCCTGGGCTGCTGACGCTGTACTCCGGGCGGACACGCTCAAGCCTCCATGCTCTGAGTGGCCCGATCCGAGGGCACCTGCGTGGCGCCACGGGCATCGAAGGCCGACTCTTGCGAAGACTTGCCGGCAGCACGGGGGAAGCGCTGCGCGAAGTCGTCAGCGATCTCGGCAAGCGTGCAGAACTCGACGCCGGGGTGGCTCGACATGTACTGAATGAGCCGCTCCTGCATCAGCAGGACCTGCGGGCGGCCCGAGACGTCAGGGTGGATGGTCATCGGGAACACGGCGTAATCACATTCCCGGTAGACCCAGTCGAATTGCTCGCGCCAGACCTCTTCGACTTGGCGGGGCGTGATGAACCCGTGGCTGTTCGCCATCGCCTTGACGAACATCATTGGCACCTGATCATCCAGCTGCCAGTTGGCGGGGATCTCGACGAGATCGGTCTCCTCCCCCCGCTTCAGGGGATGCATCCAGGCCTCGGCGGGCTGGCTGTAGTCGATCTTGGTCCACCGATCGCCAGTGCGAACGTAATAGGGCTGGAAGTCCCGGTGCATGAGGCTGTGGTCGTAGCGAATGCCGCGCTCCAGGAGGAGCTCGGCGGTGGCGTTGCTGAACTCCCACCACGGCGCCGCGTGCCCCACGGGCCGGCTGCCACAGTGCTCCTCGATCAGGCTGATACAGCGATCGAGCACGGCCGCCTCCTGCTCGCGCGTCATCGCAAGCGGGTTCTCGTGGCTGTAGCCGTGAAGCCCGACCTCGTGGCCCGCGGCCGCGATCGCCGCCAACTGGTCAGGGAATGTCTCGATCGAGTGGCCGGGGATGAACCAGCTGGCTCGGATGCCGTACCGGCGAAAGAGCTTGAGCAGCCGAGGCGCCCCGACCTCGCCGGCGAAGAGGCCTCGCGAGATGTCGCACGGCGAGTCCTCGCCACCATAGGTCCCAAGCCATCCAGCAACGGCGTCGAAATCGACCCCATAGGCACAAAGAATTCGCTTTGCCATCTCTACAACTCCTCGGAGAGAAACCTGCCTGCAGGCGAGTGCCAGAGACCTGCGTCATCAAGCGCGTCCTCGATGGCCAGGGCGGTCGCGAGGACACGAGCATCCTCGCCGCTGGCGCCACAGAGCAGGCAGCTGACGGGAAGGCGATGCTCGGCGTTGAGACCACATGGGATGGCCACGCCAGGGAGATCCAGAAAGCTCCCTAGAACAGTATTCGCGAGCACGCGCCGATTGGCGCGATGCGCGCGATCCAGATCCTCCGCGATGGGGGTGGCGAGGGGAGCGAGGCACGGCACGGTTGGAATCAGGAGCAGCGCCCCTGCAAGCTCATGACGCAGCGAGCGCTGCGCCTCCCCGGCCACACAATGCAGTGTTGCGAGGTCTGCAGCACTCATGTTGCGCCCCTCGTAGAGCCGCATGACCACCAGTGGGTCCATGACGGCGCGACCGGTGCGCTCGAGCGCGTGCCGATGAAAGGCGTAGGCCTCCGCCGCCGTAATACTGCCGTACTGGCGCATGGCGGCCCGGGCCTGCTGCAGGCTCGGCATTTCCATTCGGCTTATGCGCGCACCCCCTTCACGGAGTGCCTCAACGGCGCGGGTGAAGACGGCGCGCACTTCCGCGTCGGCGTCGTCGACCACCGGGTCTTCGGGCACGACGACCCGCACACCGCGCAACGCCGGCGTTGCGGGCGAAGACGGTCGTCGGCCTCGCAAGGCCTGGTCGAGCAAAAACGCATCGCGCACGCTGGGCGCGAGGGGGCCCACTCGATCGAGCGTGCGCGACAGCGGATACACACCACCCTGGGGATAGCGCCCGGCTGTCGGCTTGAAGCCAACCAGCCCTGTGAACGCTGCAGGCACGCGAACCGAGCCGGACGTATCGGTACCGATTGCAAACGGCACAGCGCCCGTTGCGACCGCGACCGCCGCGCCGGAGGAGGAACCGCCCGGAATTCGGGTCTGCTCTGTCGACCACGGGTTCGCGGGCGTGCCGAAGTGCGGGTTGAGCCCGAGTCCGCTGAAGGCCAGCTCGGAAAGGTTTGTCTTGCCGACCGAAACCGTGCCCGCAGCCGCGAGGCGTTGAACGGCTTCGGCATCCTCTCGCGCTGGCTCGGAATCGAGTCGAAGCCGCGATCCCGCCGTGGTGCGCAGGCCGGCCATGTCGAACAAGTCCTTCCACGCCACCGGGATGCCATCCAGCAACCCCAAAGGCCGCCCGCGACGGTGACGCCCCGCGCTGGCCCTTGCCTCGCGGTCAGCCCGTTCCTCGCACAGTTCCAGGAACACGGCCTCGAGCGCCGGCTCCCGAGTCATCGCCAGGGTCCGTGTCAACAGATCACCCGGGGTGACATCGCCGCGCTGCAGGCGGCCCGCGAGCATCTCGATAACGCCCGCTCGCGTGACCGTGTATCGCGACGGGATGCTGGCCTTTTCAGCGTGCCGCATCGGACCTCTCCTCGCACGGTCGACCTGGCTGGGCCGACGACCTACGGCCGGAAGCATACAACAATGACTACCGTATGCAACCGTCATTTATAGATGCGGTGACGAATGGATATAGACTGACGGAAGTCGAAAACACGAGATGCCATCGGGAAGGAGCTTCTGCGTGAGCGGGCAACAACACGGCCGCGGGGTGCCGCGCCACGAGAACGCCGGGTCTGCCGTACCTCGGTATCAGGTCATACGCGATGCGCTTGAGGCATCCATCCGCAGTGGGCGGGTACCGCAGGGACTGGTGATCATCGAGAAGCCGGTGGCCGATATCTTTGGTACCAGTCGCGCCCCTGTGCGCCGCGCCTTGAAGGAACTGCACGACCAGGGACTACTCCAGCGCTTCGAGGGACGCGGCTACCTCGCTGGCACCAGCGCAAGCGCAGAGCCCATTCGCCAGCGCCTTGATGCCCGCGTGCTCGGGCTTGAAACGGACACGCGCATCACCGTCGACTCGCGGGCACTCGCTGACCGGATTCAGGACGATGTCCAGCAGGTGCTCGCAACGGCCATGGCATTCGGGCAGTTCCGCGTCCAGGCCATTGAGCTGGCGACTCATTACGGTGTCAGTCGCACCGTGGCGCGCGAGGTCCTCATGCGCTTGAGGGACCGGCGCATCGTGGGCAAGGACAGCAGCGGTCACTGGGTCGTCGGGCCGCTCACCGCCCGGGCGATGCGTGAGGATTACGAGATAAGGCGGGTGCTTGAGCCCGTGGCATTGCGGGGTTCGGCACCCAAGCTCGGCGATGATGAGTTGCGCGCCATGCAGCGACGCCTTGATCAGGCGATGAATGGCTCGGCGGAGCCCTCGGTCTCTCTGCTGCGGGAGATCGAACGCGACCTCCACGAACGCTGTCTGCGCTTCCACGACAACGACCGGATGCGCGGGATTATCCGCCACAGCCAGCTGCCTCTGGTCGTGAACAATGTCTTCTACATGGTGGTGGGCCGCGCAAAGGAGAGCCCAGCGCTCGCCGAACATGCGTGCGTGATTGCCCACCTGCTCCGCAAGGATGCGGGCGCTGCCGCCCTTAGCCTCGAGTCCCACCTCGAGGCCGCCGCTGAGCGCACCCGGCAAAGGCTAAAAGCGCTTTCCGTCTTCCCGGAACCGCAGTTACCCGACTACCTCCTGCGGGTGACCTGAGAGACGAGGTTCAGTCGAAAGGTCGTTATCCAACAAGGACGTAGCAGGTCTCGACTCGCCCAATGGGCGGACTCGGTCTGCGATTCGTCCAAAGCGCGTCGTACGCAAGGTTCGACCCCGAGCGGGGTGTACGACCAACTTTGTTGAGGGTAACCCCGGCGCAAACGAGGTCGGAATCCCGCATTGACATAGTCCCTGCGATACTTATGCTCAATGCATTCATAAGGTCACCGACACCAACACAAGGGAGCCTGACCTGGCCCTGGTAATGCGGAAGTAGCCACCCCTTCCGCAGGCGATTCCAAGCCCCGGGTATCGAGGCAATGAGCAGCAACCATGACCGCGTAATCATTGCGGGCAGCGGGCTGGCCGGTCTCTCGGCGGCTCTTCGCCTCGCACCCGTTCCTGTGCTGCTGATCACGAGCGGGCGACTTGGCCGCTCCGGGTCCACGTGCTGGGCTCAGGGCGGAATCGCGTGCGCTATGGACGACGGGGACAACCCGGAAGGACATGCGGCAGATACGGTTGCGGCGGGGGCAGGCCTATCTGACGACCGCGTGGCAAAGCGCGTGGCGCACGAGGCGCAAAGGTGTATCGGCTGGCTCTGGGATTCGGGGGTGCGCTTTGACCTTGCAGACGACGGCCGGCCGGCCCTGACCCGCGAAGGTGCTCACCAACACTCCCGCATTCTCCATGCGGGTGGCGATCAGACCGGCGCCGAGTTGATGCGCACCCTGGAGGCGCAGGTTCGCACAACGCCTGGCATAACCGTCATGGAGGACACACAGGTCGTTGATCTGTTGGTCGATGACAGTGGTGCCAGAGGCGTTGTCGCTCAGCGAGGCACCTCGATTTTTCCCGTGAGCGCGAGGGCCGTCGTCCTCGCAACAGGCGGTGCCGCGGCGCTGTATGCGTCGACCACGAACCCGCCCGGGAACTGGGGCAGTGGGCTGCGCCTGGCGCTACGCGCCGGCGCCTTGCTGCGGGATCTCGAATTCGTGCAGTTTCATCCCACTGCTTTGGACCTCCCCGGCAACGCGAACACCGGAAGGCCCTTGCCTCTGGCCAGTGAAGCAATCCGCGGGGAGGGAGGCGTGCTCGTGGACGAAGCGGGGACGCCCGTCATGGCCGGCGTCCCGGGTGGTGATCTCGCGCCACGCGATGTAGTCGCTCGGACACTGTCGCGGCAGCGTGAGCAGGGGCGCCGGATCTTCCTGGATACGCGCGATTCGCTCGGCCGGCAATTCCTACAACGCTTTCCCGGGGTCGCCGGTCTCTGCCAGGCCGCTGGCATCGATCCCGTCAACCAGCCGATCCCAGTGCGCCCGGCGGCCCACTACCACATGGGGGGTGTTCAAACCGATGACCACGGGGCAACCAACGTCCCCGGTCTGTGGGCCATTGGAGAGGTCGCATCGACGGGTCTGCACGGAGCCAATCGACTCGCGAGTAACTCCCTCCTCGAAGCGCTCGCCTATGCGGGGTGGGCCGCCGAGGACATTCGCAGCCGAACGGGCCTCGCACGGGGGACGCCTCTGCCACCCACCCCGGAGCACTCCGCCCAGCTCGTGACACGGAGCGCGATGACGGGATCCTCGGTGCTACGTCTGCGACACCTGATGGATACCCACGTCGGGGTGATACGGGATCGGCACGGCCTCGAGCAGGTTCAGGCGCAATTTAGGGCGCTCCGTGAGACTGCTGAAGCGAACGGCGCCCTGGCGGCAATGAGTGAGGTCGCCGCGCTCATTGCGCAAGCTGCGTTAACGCGACAGGAAAGCCGTGGTGCCCATCAGCGTCAAGAGTTCAATGCACCGAGCCCCGCGTGGGACAGGCACCAGGTCATTGGCAAAGGTACTGCCACGGCGCAAGCCAATGACTCGCTCCGCAACGAGTCACCTGTTGCATAGTGCAAGACGGTGCTGGCCGACCGCCCCTGTCCAACGTGCGTGCGGGTGCAGCGCACCGTTCCGGCGCGCACTGGCCAACCCATAGGTCCTGCGAGCGCCGAGTGCATGCGTCGAGCGGAATCGCCCCGGCCTTCTCGTATCAGCCCGAACTCCCGCGCCGGATTAAAGCCGAACAACCGCCGCCACGCGTGGGCGAGCGAGTCACTCGCTCTCTTCGAATCGCACCCGGGCGGCGAGAAAATCAATCAGCGCTCTGGCACGTGCCGGCAGGTAAGCCCGTCGGCCTTCGTAGATCGCGTGGACGGCCTCTGTATCGCCCGAATCGTAAGCGGGCAGGACCTCGACGAGCCTGCCGTCCCTGAGATCGTCGGCCACCTGGAACTCTGCAAGTCTGGCGAGTCCGAGCCCCTTGATCGCCAGATGCCGCACGGACTCACCGTCGCCCGCGAGTACTGCTGGCCGCGGCAGGTACTCTTGCACGCCATCTCGACTCCGCAAGGGCCAGGCTTCCGCGACCCTTGGGTAGGCAAAGCCCACCCGGACGTGGTGCTCGAGTTCATCGGGCACGCGCGGCGTGCCATGAGCCCGCAAATAAACGGGTGAGGCCACGATCTTCAGCCGTGTCTCCCCCAGCCGGCGGGCGACAAGGCGCGAGCTCTTCAGTGGTCCGGCGCGGATGGCGACATCCGTGTGCTCTCCCACCAGGTCGACGATCTCGTCGGAAAGCCACAGCTCAGGTTTCACCTGCGGGTACTGCGCTGTGAACTCCGGCAGCAGCGGAATGAGGAAGTGGTGCCCGAAGGGCACATTGGCGCTAATGCGCAGGCGTCCCCGTGCTGCCGTAGCCGAGCTGCCTACACTCTCCGCGTCCTCGAGGTCCGCGAGCAACTGCACCGCGCGCTCGTAGAAATCGTGTCCCTCCTGCGTGACACGCACCCCACGGGTTGAGCGGCTCAGTAACCGCACACCCAGCCGATCCTCCAGGCGCGCGATCAGGCGACTGACCGCGGACGGCGTCATGTCGAAGTCACGTGCGGCCGCCGAGAACCCCCGCCTCTCGACGACGCGCACGAACACCGCCATCTCCCCGAACCGGTTGACCAACGGGCGCGGCATAGTGATTTCAACTCAAAACTGAATTGCCAATGTCACGACTATGGCAAAGCCGCACGCCCCTTCACAGTGCGCCCCATTCGGTCGAGCTGCTGGAGGGCTGTCGCAGTGCCACCTGCTGTTATCGCGCTCACCGCCGGAGCGTTCGGAATCGGGGTTACGGAGTTCGTGATCATGGGCCTGCTTCTGCCCGTGAGCGAATCGCTCAGCGTCTCCGTCTCCGCGGCCGGGCTGCTCGTCTCCGGGTACGCGCTCGGGGTCGTCGTTGGCGCACCGCTACTCACGTACCTGATGAGCCGCTGGCGCAGCAAGCGGGTCCTGCTCGCGCTCATGATCATCTTCACGCTCGGCAACGCCGCCTGCGCCCTCGCACCGGATTACGTCTCCCTGATGCTTGCCCGCGTGATAACGGCGCTCGCCCATGGCACCTACTTCGGGATTGGCTCGGTTCTCGCCACTCGGCTTGTGCCGCTCGACCGGCGAGCAACCGCAATCGCGGTCATGTTCACAGGTCTCACCCTTGCCAACATCCTCGGCGTGCCGTTTGGCACCTGGCTCGGCCACGAGCTCGGCTGGCGTGCCACCTTCGTGGCCATAGCGGTGGTGGGTGCGCTCGCGCTGGGGGTGATTGCAGCCCTGGTGCCGGACGTAACGGAGGACGTACCCGATGCGGGTGCAGCTGCGGCGGCGCGGGTGTTTCTCAGACCTGCCGTCGTGCTCGGGATGGCGACGACCGTGCTTGGGTATGCCGGTGTCTTCACCGTATTCACCTACATCGCACCGCTTCTCACCCGGCTGACGGGCGTCGCCGAGGCGGCGCTCTCGCCGATTCTTCTCCTGTTCGGCCTTGGCCTGGTGGCCGGGAATCTGCTCGGTGGGCGCTTCGCGGATAAGCGGCTGTTCGAAACGGTTACTGGCACGTTGCTGCTGCTCGCCATGGTGTTGGCCGTCATGCGCCTGGCCCTACCAAACCCGGGCACAGCAGTGCTCGCCGTTGGTCTTCTCGGCGCGGCGGGCTTTGCAACGGTGCCCCCGCTTCAGATGTGGGTTCTTGCCAAGGCGGAAGGAGCCGGGCAGAGCCTTGCCGCGAGCGTGAACATCGCTGCCTTCAACCTCGGCAATGCTTTTGGCGCCTGGCTGGGAGGCGTCGTCGTTGACCATGGTCCGGGACTCCGGGCCCTTCCGTGGGTCGCCGCGGTCCTCCCGTTACTAGCCATCGCGCTGGCGTTTTATGCCGAGCGCACCGCCCTCGACCGACGCGGCCTGCCACGAACCTG
This sequence comes from Spiribacter halobius, assembly GCF_020883455.1. Lineage (NCBI taxonomy): Bacteria > Pseudomonadati > Pseudomonadota > Gammaproteobacteria > Chromatiales > Ectothiorhodospiraceae > Sediminicurvatus > Sediminicurvatus halobius. The sequence continues at coordinate 3,716,826 of NZ_CP086615.1, forward strand.
TCCACCAACGGGTCCGGTCGAGTAGCGCTCGACCCTTACGACACCGCGTCGCGGTGCATCGGCAACAAGGAGACACTCATGCAGCGCCCATCAACCACGCTACGCCTGCGCCACAACCATCGGATCCTCGTAGCAGCGCTGGTGATGCTTTCAGTGCTCGGCGCCACTGGCTCACTCACGGCAGCGGCGCAACCTTCCCCGCACTTGGTGACGACGTGGAGCGCGAGCCCGCAGGCACGCTGGGAAAGCGACTTCGTCCTGCCGGCCGGCGTGCCAGAGGCACTACACAACCACACGATCCGCCAGCCGCTGCGGGTGAGCATCGGCGGCGAGCGCCTCCGCATCGTCCTGTCGAACGCCTACGGCGAGCGACCGCTGCCTATTGCGGACGCAAGCGTGGCGATCAGCGCCGGTCGGGACGCCATCCTCCCCGGCTCGGCGCGCTCAGTCACCTTTGGCGGCAGGCGAAGGGCCACCATTCCGCCCGGGGCGCCATTGGTTAGTGATCCGGTCGACCTGCCCGTCGAGCCCCTGTCGATGCTCGCGGTGACACTTCACGTGCCCGAACCGACCCCCATCAACACGTTCCACTGGGATGCCAGGCGCACGAGCTACATCGCACCCGGCCAGCAGGTGCGCGAGAACCACCTCGACGAAGCCCGCACAACCACGACTCGTGTCCTGCTCAGCGCCGTTCTCGTCGAGGCGCCGAAGGCCCGCGGTGCGGTGGTTGCAGTCGGTGACTCCATCACGGACGGCAATGGCGCAACCACGGATGCCAACGCCCGATGGCCCGACTTCCTCGCAGAGCGATTGGCCCCGCGCGATGTCGCCGTGATCAACGCCGGAATCTCGGGCGCCCGCCTGCTCACCGATGGCATGGGAGAGAATGCGCTCGCACGTCTTCGCCGCGACGTGCTTGCCCCGCCGGGCGTCACCACGGCTGTAGTGCTCATCGGCATCAACGACATCAGCTGGCCCGGCACAGCCTTCGCTCCGTATAGCTCACGGCCAACGCTTGCAGAGCTGACCGCCGGGTACACCCAGCTCGTCGAACGGGCGCACACGCACGGCATTCGGGTGGTCGGCGCCACACTGCCCCCGTTCAAGGGTGCCCTCGAGGGCTCACCGCTCGATGACTACTACTCGGCAGACAAGAACCGCCTGCGTCGGGAAATCAACCAGTGGCTTCGGGAGAGCGAGGTCTTCGATGCCGTCGTGGACCTCGACCGCGTTCTTCGCGACCCCGCGAAGCCGGAGCGGCTGAGACCGGAGTTCGACTCCGGTGATCATCTCCACCCGGGCGATGAGGGGAACAGGGCGATCGCCGAGACGTTCACAGAGCAAGCGCTATTCGGCGAGCAGCCGACCACTCAGTGACAACAGGAGCTTTGGCACCATGCGCATTGATCTCACGAACCACACCGCGCTCGTAACCGGCTCGACCCACGGTATCGGATTCGCGACCGCCGTTGGCCTCGCCAACGCTGGCGCACAGGTGATCATCAACGGCCGCCACACGGAGTCCGTCGATGCCGCGCTCGAGCGCCTCTCGCATCAGGCGCCCCCGGAGAACCTCTGGGGCGTGGCCGCAGACCTCTCGACGGCCGAGGGCTGCGCCGCACTCACCGCCCGGGTGCCCTCGGCCGACATCCTGGTGAACAACGTCGGCATTTTTGGGCCGAAGGACTTCTTCGACGTTACCGACGAGGACTGGCAGCACTTCTTCGAGCTGAACGTCATGTCGGCCGTGCGGCTGTCGCGTCATTACGCCCCCGCCATGGCCGACACCGGCTGGGGACGTATCGTCTTTGTCTCCTCAGAGTCTGGCCTGAACATCCCGACGGAGATGATCCACTACGGCTTCACCAAGACCGCAATGCTCTCGGTCTCCCGTGGCCTCGCCAAGCGAATGGCTGGCACCGGGGTGACCGTGAACGCCGTCCTCCCGGGGCCCACCCTATCCGAGGGCGTGACCGCCATGCTGAACGAGGAGATCGAGCGAACCGGTCGCTCGGCGGAGGAGGTCAGCCGGGACTTCGTCATGGAGCACCGCCCCTCCTCAATCATCCAGCGCGCCGCAACGCCCGAGGAGGTCGCGAACATGATCGTGTATGCGGTCTCAGAGCAGGCATCGGCCACCACGGGGGCCGCCCTGCGCGTGGACGGCGGCGTGGTGGATAGCATTGCATGAGGCCGCTCGGCTCCCGGTGGCGGTGACCTGCACCACCACTGGGAGCCGACTCCGACCAAAGAGTGACGGCATGGCGGCCGGGCCACCCGGCCCCGACAGCCATCTGGCCTTCCTCCCGCACCCTAGGCATCGAACCGCGGGGTCGTACGCAGCCCGGCCGCCCGCCATGCATTGGGAAATCGGGTCTAGCGGCCTATCGGAGGTGGACCTATTCGTTTGAACAGGTCCGCCCCCCTGCTTCGCGCTCAGACAGGTGCCGCCCACGCGTAGGGTGACGCGTTGAACCGGTTATCCGGTCTATCTGAAAGCGCGGCAATGCCCCGGTGAACCAAGTCGACGAAGACGTCATCCAGAGCTACGACGAAAAGGTGCGCTGGAGCCGCCTGCTGGACCGCGTTGCGCAGGATCATCGTTACGTCTTGGGCAAGCACGACCGCGTGGTTGCGGCGCTCGTGCCGATGGAGGAATGCGGGGCACTGACCGCTCGGGATGCCGACGACTCGTCCGAGCCCCGCGAGCTCGCGGCGATGGTCGAGCGACTCCAAGCGGAAAAGGAGGCGACTACCGCGGCCCTGGACAGCGCGTTCGCCGAGATCGGTCACACCCGTGAGCGGCTGAGCGCCCTTCGGGCGCAGCGTGAACACGAGGTAGGGCGATGATCGTGACTGAGTCAGCCGCCCGCTGGCGAGTTAGGTCACGCGGCACGCCACACTGACCTGCGGCTGGCTGTCGCGCGGCTGCGCCTTGCACAACCTATGTATGGACTCGCTCCCCGCGGCACGCATAATGGCTTGCCCCACCAGCAGCATCTAAGTTGAGGGCTCACCCGAGAGATTGGGTTGAGGCACCTCGAACGCCCGGGCGCGCTTTTCAACGATCGGCAAGTGCACGAGGCCAGCGAAGACCCCCAATCCGACCACGAGCCACCAGATGAGCCCGTAGTCCCCCGTGAGCTCAAAAAGCGCTCCACCTAGCCACACACCCGCGAATGATCCGAGCTGATGTGTGAAGAACACGAGTCCGAATAGCGTGCCCATGTATCGGGTGCCGAACATGACGGCGACCAGCCCCGACGTGGCGGGCACCGTTGACAGCCAAAGCAGTCCCACAACGACGGAGAACAACAGCACGCTGGGAGCACTTGGGGGCGTGAGGACGAACCAGGTGATCAAGGCGGCGCGTCCGAAATAGATGAACGAAAGGATTGCGCGCTTGCTGTGCCTGCTTCCGAGCAGGCCGGACCCATACGAACCAACGATATTGGCCAGTCCGATGAGAGCAAGCGCCCACCCGATCACCGAGCCGCTGACGTCAAGGTCGGTGAGATAGGGAGGCAGATGGACCATCATGAAGGCGAGCTGGAAGCCGCACACGAAGAACCCGAAAAGCAGCAACCAGTAGCTCCCGTGCTTGAGCGCCGAGCGCAGAGCCCACTTGATCCCGAGGTCCAGCTCCTGGTTCAGGCTCTGGTTCGCGGATTGAGCCCGACCGCGGAACCCTAGCGCCAGCAGCGGCACGAGGCAGGTCATTGCCGCCAGGAGGAGCGTGGCCTGCTGCCAGCCGTATGCGCCGATGAACCCCTGGCCAAGCGGCGCGAAGACGAACTGGCCCAGCGAACCGGCGGCCGTCGCGAGCCCAAGGGCCCAGGAGCGGTGCGACTCGGGCACGATTCTCCCCAACGCGCCAAGCACGGTGACGAACGAGGCACCTCCCATGCCCACACCCACAAGGACCCCGGCTCCAAGGTGCAGGTCCATCGGGGTGCTCGCGAACGCCATCGTGGCAACGCCCAGCGCATATAACGCCCCACCTGCCGCGAGGACCCGCGCGGCCCCGAAGCGGTCGACAAGAGCGCCGGCGAAGGGCTGAGCGATACCCCAGAACAGGTTTTGCAGGGCGATCGCCAGGGCAAACACCTCGCGACTCCAGCCATGCGTGCCGGAGACGGGATCGGTGAACAGGCCAAAGATTGATCTCACACCGAACGTTATGAGCGATATGAGGCAGCCACAGGCGATGACCGCACCGATCGCTCCAAGACCAGACCAGTTGCCAGAGCGCTTGGATGACATGACAAGTCTCCGATGTCGCCTTACCGGGCGGTATACATAAGCAGCGAAAAATTCAGCTGGCCCACGCACGGGCCAGCCGAAGGTTGTTCTATGTATACCGACCGGTATAATGACAGCATGCAACGAGCACCCCGTCAAACCCGCGAGGTCATCGTCGAGGCGGCAGACAGGCTTTTCTATGCCGAGGGCATTCGTAAGGTCGGGGTCGACGCCATTGCCGCCGAGGCGGGCGTGACCAAGCGCACGCTCTACTATCACTTCAAATCCAAGGATGAATTGGTCGCCGCGTATCTCGAGAGCCGGCATGCGCCGACGCTCGCGATGCTCCGGCGGACATTGACCGGCGACGGCGACCTGCAGCAGCGGGTTAGAGGTTTCTTCCTCGCCCTTCATCAACGTGTTCAGTCGCAGGAGTGGAAGGGCTGCCTGTTCCTCAGGACAGTGGCCGAGCTTCGGAGCGAGCCTGGCCATCCGGCGCTCGAGATCGCGGCAGGTCACAAGGAAGCCGTCGAGGACCTCTTCCGTGAGCATCTGGAGGCAAGCGGCGCGTCGCAGGCGCCACTGCATGCGCAGCAGCTACTTCTGCTCTACGACGGCACCATCATCGAGGTTCTTGTTCGGTCAGAGCCGGACTACGCCCTCGCCGCGGGCGATGCAGCAGCTCGGATCGTCGGTGCCGCCCTTGCGGCAGGTACCGCCCCGGAATAGGCGCATCTGGAAGCCGTGGGTGCCGGGCCCCTCGGTTAGCTGGAGCGCGGCGCCGCTATCCCGACGCTTCCAGGTACCTGACGCGCGACAATCGAATGACCCTGGTCTAGGCACGACTTGGGGCCCCGAGGGGGTCGTCAAAGATCCAACTAGCGCCCCAAGCACAGCCAGACGCGGGGTACTCCCGTCTAGCCCGCTAGCGCAGCACGCATCCCATCATGCGTTGACTCCGCCGCCCATCGGCCGAGCCGTTGAATGGCCTCTTCCCGTGTCGCGCTCCAGGGCGCGCCGGCCGTTAGCCGGATGCAATTACCGAAGGCCCCGCTCGGCGAGAAAAGCTCACCGGGTAGGAGCGTAATTCGCTCGGAGACCGCGCGATGGAAAAGCGCGGTGCCATCCGCCAGGGCTGGCAACTCCACCCAGAGTGACAGCCCACCCTCCGGCTCCGAGACCGTTGTCTCCGCTGGGAAGTGGCGCAAAACGGCCTCTCTCAGCACTCGCATCTGGGAGGCGAGGCGCGGGCGAAACCGTGCGAGATGCCGTTCGCTCTCACCACTGTCCAGGAAGTCGGCGACAGCGAGCTGAAGTAACGTTGGTGGCCCGTTACGCGAGCTCGCGTGCCGCATGGCGAGAACCTTCTCGAACCAGCGCCCCGGTGCGAGCCAGCCGATGCGGTTGCCGGGGCCAAGCGTCTTGCCGTTCGAGCTCGCCCAGACGACCCATCCATTGGTGTCCCAGGCCTTGATCGGCTGCGGGCGCTGCGCGCCGAAATGCAGCTCTCCGAGCACGTCGTCCTCGATCACCGTCACCTGGTATCGCGCTGCGAGCTCGGCAAGCTTCCGCCGGTCGGCCTCCCTTACCGTGAGGCCGGTGGGATTGGCGTGGGAGGCGCCAACAAGCATCGCCTTGACGGTATCGCGAGCGAACAGGCGCTCGAGGCACCCGAAGTCCATGCTCGACGTGGATCCGTCCACCTCGATGACATGGCGCTCCTTGAGTTCCAGCAGGTGAAGGAACCCGCGGTACGCCGGCGTCGGCACGATCACGCTATCGCCGGGGCGAGTCGCAACCTCGAGCACCAGATTGATGCCATCCATGGCGCCGTTCGTGACAATGAGTTCCTCTGCGGGGATCATCACGCCGGCATTCTCGTGACGCTTCGCAAGGGCCTCCAGGAGGGTGGCCGCGCCGGCGCCTTCGGAGTAGACGGCGAACGAGCGGGGCGTGGCGTAGCGCGTCGCCCGTCGCATGCTTTGCCGAAACGCCGCCACGGGAAGCAATTCGGGGGCGGGCAGTGCGCTGCCGAACGACACGACTCTCGGGTCGAGGTCAAGGGACGCCACCCGCGCCGAGATACGCCCCCGGCGCACCACCTCCTGCTCGGGTAAGGGCGCCCACGACACAGCGGGTGCAGCGTTGCGAGGCGTCACGTAAAAGCCGCGCTGTGCCTGAGGCCGGATGAGGCCCTCGCGTTCCAGAATACGGTAGGCGTGGATCACCGTGTTTCGGCTTACACCAAACTGCTTCGCGGTCACGCGCACGCCGGGAAGCCGCCGGGCACCGCGCAGCGGGCCGCGGGTGATCGCGGCACGCAGTGCCTCGGCGACGTTTTCATAGCGGTACGGCTTGCTCATGCTGCACCTTGGGCGTTCACTGATATGGTCAGCGGCCTCCGAGCGGCCGTGGGCGACCGGTCCTCGGCACCCACACCCATCCACCGTCCCATGACGCGAGCACGGCGCAGCGCCCCTGCCACCCCCACGCTGCCTCGGACTAACGCCTGTCCTTGTCGGGCTGAGTCTCCCTGACCCACTGCCGGAAGCTCGACGTATGCCGAATGATCACCTCTGGTGAGAGACCCGCGTCCCACCGCTCGCGCGCGGTGAGTGACAGCAACTCCCGCCGCCCCCGAAGAAATACGCGGTAGAGCCGCAGCATCTCAAACGGGTACGCGACAGCAGCCTTGATTCTGCCGATCAGCTGAGGTCCCGCGTTCGAGTCCGCCGCGTAGTCGCTCGTTGTCTGGATATGCTCCATGACGCCTCCTTACCGGACGCACCGGCTATACCACCGACCTGCGATATCAGCGTCTCGGGACTGGCCGCGCAGGAATAGGTCCAGGAGGCCTCTAACAAATGGGTACAGTTTCCCTATACCCAACAAAGGTTAACCAAATCGAGCCGTTAACGGGTTCCCGCGCTACATTCGAATATTTCATGAGCACCACGAAAATTCGTCATCCGTAGCGCTGCGAGAACGTTCCGCAGAAAGGCATCAGTCGTCTTGAAGTGTCTGACCGCAAACGAGGTCGGTGTCGCTTTTTTTGGCGCCGATTTACGCATTGCGTGGAATCTGCCGCCGTGGCGACGAGGGGTAGCGTACGGGCTGCCAGATCCGGGCGCTAATAGAGCGCCCCACTGGTGCACCGGCATGCTACGTGATGGACGCTCAGGAGCTGCGGCCAGCCGCCGAGCCGTTACCCGCCGAGTTCGCGGGCGCTCGCGCAAGGTCCGCCTTGCCCTCGATGAGATCGCCTTGGAAGACACTGAGGAGGAACCCGGCGAACAGCAGAACGCAGGTCAGCCCGAGCCCGGCGGTCAATGAGCCGGATGCATCACTCACCGCGCCTGTCAGTGTCGGGCCGACAACCTGCCCCAGTCCGAACACGACAGTGAACGTACCAATGGCCCGAGACCATTCCGTGCGGTGGACGTTTCGCCGAATAAAGGCCGTGGTCGATGCCACAACGGAGAAGAAGGCGCAGCCGAATATCAGGCCCGACAGAACAAAGGCGCTGGGTCGAGCGCTTAGAAGTGGTAACACGCCACCCACCGTGCAGGTAGCGATCAGCAGGGCAAATGCGCGCCCGCCGGCGGCGTTCCGAAGCAATCTCGCCCACAGCCACGGGGATGCCAGCACGGCGCAGCCAATACTCAACCAGAACAGCGTCACCATGGGTGCCGCTGCACCGGTGGTACGCATCCAGGCGATCATGAAGGTCATGTAGCCGATGTAGCCGGCCCCAAATGCCCCATAGGCCAGCAGTAGGGGCATGGCGGCGCTGATGCTCATGCGCCGCGCCGCGTGAGTAGCCTGGCTCCCGCCGGCGGAGGTCGTGGGCTGGTGTTTGAGCACAGGCGTCATCGCCCCCGCCATCAGCAAGGCGGCAATCCCGAGACCCACCCAGACGAGCGGCCAGCTCTCACCACCGCCGGTGGCCGTGATCACTGGCGCCAGCGCGCCGGAGATCGCGATTCCCAGACCGGCACCGCCGTAGAAAAACCCCAGTCTCAGGCTCTCGTTTCGGTGTGCACTCCCAGCCAGCTCGGCTGCTAGCGCCCCGCCCAGAACGAAGCCGAATGCGCCGAACAGACCAGCAGCGAATCGCCAGAAGCTCAGCCACTCGAAGGAACGGGTCAGGCCGAGCGCGAGCGTCGAGAGCGCGGTGATCAGAGTTGCCAGGACGACCACCCGGGAGAGGCCATAGCGTCGCCCCACAAGCGGTGCGAGCAGGGCCCCGGCCAGGTAGCCCGCAGCGTTAACACTGTTGATCCAGCCGGCCTGGCCGTAAGACCAGGCCAAATCGGCGCGCATCTCAGGCAGAACAAGTGCGTAGGCGAAGCGCCCGATGCCCAGGCACACGGCGGGTGAGAGCGCAAGCAAGAGACAAAGATAAAGGGATTCGTCACGTTCCGGCATAAGCTTGCCCACATGTCGTCCGTCACGATCCCGGAGGCCGCAGCGCGGTATCGGGACAACGAGCGAGAACCACGCCACGGGGAGCACCGGCGGCGACGAACGGGACAGCACCGGGCGAGACAGCACTCCCAGCGAGGGCGAGCGTCTCGCTCGGGGATTCGTCATGCGCATCGCCAGCGCCGCGAAGGCGTCGCGCTATCAGCCGACGACGGCGGCGGCGCAGGGAACGCTGCCATCGCGTCAGCATGGACCGAATCCACTGCGCCGGCCTTCGACCACCAGGCGCGCAACCTCGGCGACTTGATAGCTGGTCACCGCCTCTATGTCATCGATCATCTCAGGCGTAAACCACCCGGTGGCGAGGGCGTCATCATTGGGAGAAGGGATACCCGCGCGCCAGTGGCAGCGAACCGCAATCAGGATGTAGTGCATCGCGCCGTGGCCACGCCACGGCGGGGCGATGACGTCGACAGCCGTAACCACCTCGGCGGGCTCGGCCCTTAAGCCTGTCTCCTCGTACAGCTCTCGCGCCGCGGCGGCGTGGATGGATTCACCGAACTCAATCTTTCCTCCCGGAAACCCCCACAACCCGGCGTCCGGAGGGTTGCGACGCCGCACGAGCAGGACATGTCGCTGGTTCTCGACAACTGCGATCGCAGCGGCAACCGGGTGGGGCTGATCTGGGTCATCGGGCACGTGTGAGAACTCCGTTGTCGCGGTTTCCCCAGGCAAAGCTAACGGCCTACCCACATCGGCAGAACCGAAAGAGCGAGCAGCAAACCCAGCGCTGCGTTCACCCATCGCCAGTGGCGATCGGTGCGAAGTACTCGCGAGAGCATGAGTCCCGTGGCGGACCAGAGCGTCATCGAGATCGCTGCGCAGACACCGAATACGATCGCGAATGCCACGGCAAGCGCCATGGGGCTCGACGCCTTCTCGCCGAACGTTGCGGCTGCGCCGACGGCGAGGGCCCACGCTTTTGGGTTCAGCCACAGCAACAGCATGCCCCCGAACACGCCGACGGGGGCGGTGACGTGCGCCTCGCGCTGCGGCGAGCCACTGCGACCGATCCGCCAGGCAAGCCAGAGTAGGTAACCAGAACCGAGTGCGCGCAGCGCCAGCTCGAGGCTTGGTATGGCAAGCACCAGCGCTGCCAGGCCAAGCGCGCCGGCGCCGCCGAGCAGCGAGAGTCCGAGCGCGATCCCGACGATGAACGGGACGGAACGGCGCAGGCCGAAATTGGCGCCCGATGCCGTCGCCAGGGCGGTCGCGCCGCCCGGCGTCATCGTGGCGACGAGCGCAAAGCCCGTTACCGCGATGAGCGTGCCCAGGGTCATGTTGATACTCCGATACGGGGCCGCGCGTCGCCCACTCGGCCCGGCCGTTCAGTAAGCCCCGGGATAAGACCGAACCAGGCGCCAGGTACGTGGCGATCGGACCGGCACCCTCGCCCACAGGGGGCGCAAGCGGGCGCTGCATAGGGCGGGGCCGCTGCGTAGCTGTTGCGGTTAGTCAAGCTAGCAAGGGGAACATCACAGGACTATTGAGGATTATTCGCCGAGCGGATGAGTTTTTTGCACGCGAGCCCACGGCGCCCGAGCGAGCGTTATGCGAACAGGGCGCGACCTCTGCGCTCCCGCTATCGACCAGCGGAAGAACCGTATGGCGCCTGAGTCCGCCGATAGCGGGGGCCACGAAGACCTACAGCGTCGAGGGGAGGCTTTTCCCGACGCGCGGCGAACGAATCGGTATGATTTGGGGCTCCTACCGCTCCAGTTGCAACGCCTCGCGCAACTCGCCGGTCTTCGCGGATATCTTTACATGAAGATTACGCAGTTCGAGGCGTCATCATGTGTTGAGCCCAAGGTGCAACGGTGGTTACACCCCTTCACTCACTCGGTGCGATTGGGCCAGTCGAGAGACAGGGCACTCATTCCAGAAATCCCAGCAGCGCGGAAAGTACCGCTTCGGGCGCCTCCTCCGGAATGAAATGGCCTGTCGGCATGGGCAGGAAATCGACATCGCTGCACCAACGCGACCATATGGCCGTCAGGTCAAAGTGCTGTGCCACAACGCCATGTTCGCCCCACATGACGAGTGTCGGACAATCGATCCTATCTCCATTCGCAAGGTCTTCCGCGTCATGGACCCGATCCAGGTGAAAGCCGGCGCGGAAGCATTCGCACATCGCCGCGACGGCGTCGGCACGTGACGCCGACGCTAGGTAGGTCTCCAGAGCCGTCGGATGGTAGGGAACGGGCTTGTTTGACAATCCGGTCAGGATAAGACGCATGAACGCGCGCGGATCGCCCGCGATCAGTGACTCCGGGATCGGATGATCCTGGGTGAGAAAAAAGAAGTAAAAATAATCCTGGGCAATTTCGGCGGTCGTGTTGTCGTAAAAATCGCCTGCAGGAACGATGTCCATTTCGACGAGCCGCGTGACGTTCTGAGGATGATCGAGCGCTAACCGTCTCGCCACACGAGCTCCGCGGTCATGACCGACCACGGCGAAACGGTCGTGTCCAAGGGCGCGCATTACCTCCAGCTGCTCTGCCGCCATTGCCCGCTTGGCGTAAGCGTCGAGCCCTGCCCCGGGCTGGGGCTTGTGTGATTCGCCGCGCCCTCGCAGATCAGTGAGAACAACGGTGTAGTGCTTGGCGAGCTGTGCGGCCTGATGGTGCCAGCAGAGGTGCGTCTGCGGGTCACCGTGGAGCATCAGGAGCGCCGGACCTTCCCCGGCCCTAAGGGTCATGATCGAGCCTTCGCGCGTCTGCACGAACTGCCGTTTGAATCCCGGTAGTAGCTCCCGGTCGGCGGCTTCAAAGTGTGTCATTCAGCCAGTCCTTGTAGTCGGCGACCGCCGCCTCGTCGCGTTGGTAATACGACCAGCGCCCCACCTTCCGGGCGCGTACAAAGCCCGCCCTGCGCAGCAGCTCCAGGTGCCGGCTTACGGTCGGCTGCGCCATACCGAGCTTCTCGGTCAGCAAGGTCACACAGACCCCGATTTCCTCCGGCGGCCCACTCGATTGATGCGGGAAATGCCTGGCGGGCTCGGCAAGCCAGCGCAGGATGGACTGCCTGACATCACTGGCCAGCGCCTTGGACTGCTCAATTCGGTCGGTCATATTGGAACACTAATCGTTACTTAGCTATATGTACATGCAATAGCACCAGACTCGGTGCGTGGCTTGTCGCTTCGTCCGCTTGGGCGGTCGGCATAATGCGCCGGTACCGGTTTCAGCTGGGCGCGGGGCCCGACGTTCATCAGCCGTACCCATAAGTCGTTGATACTATCGGCTTGGATCTTCGGGTTGGCACAACAGGACTGCGATGGGTACGTGTGCGCAACTCGCTGGTTCCTGGAGCCGAAAAAGGCTCCTGTGCTCACGCGCGTCTGGAGTAGGCTGATGAATCCGGTAGGCCCGCGGGCAGCGTGGTAGCCCTACCCCTTGGGCGCCGCTCATTAGAGCGCCTTGGCGTTAAACGCAGACAGTGAGGCAAGTTGTGCAACGAGTACGCCCGGAGAGGCCAGGCGACGAGTCGGCCATTGCGCAAGTCAATGAAGCAGCCTTCGGGCGCCCGGACGAGGCCCAACTGGTGGCGGCCCTGCGAGCTGCGGCATCTCCGTTTGTCTCGCTCGTTGCCGAAGACGCCGACTCGGCCCTTACTGGCCACATCCTCTTCTCGCCGGTAACGGTAGGCGACGAGGAGCGCCTCAGCGTGGTGGCCCTCGCGCCCATGGCGGTCATACCAGCACGGCAGCGCAGTGGCGTCGGCACGGCACTCGTTCAACATGGCCTATCCGCCTGCCGCGCCATTGGCGTCGGCGCGATCGTTGTACTCGGCCACGCGGATTACTACCCCCGCTTCGGATTTGCGCCCGCGAGCCGGTTCGGACTCCGTTGTCCGTACGACGCCCCTGACGAAGCCTTCATGGCGATTGAGCTGATCGCCGGCTACCTCGAAGGCATCGAGGGCACGGTGGCCTTCCATGCCGCGTTTGCAGACCTCTAGCCGGTCGCGCCTCCGACGGTCTGCATGCTCTCGAGCATCCCCGCATGCGTACGGGTCATGCCGGATGTGCGCGAAGGTCACTTGTGGCCTCTGACCGCGCACCGGTTCACTGACGTTGGCGTCGACCAACCACGCGCGGCTCGGCCGCCATCTAGCGACCCGGAGCCCGCCTTGGTGCGAGGAGCAGGATGGGGCGTGATTTCGCTTCTGAGGGAGTGCTCAAGGGGCAGTAAGCAGGCCGTGTCGCGTAGACGCTTCTCGACAACCACCGCAGAAGGGCAGCCCCTATGAGCGACAGGGAGCGGGCACGTGGGAGCACCACGCCGACGCTCGAATTCTGGATCGATCTTGCAAGCAACTACAGCTACCTGAGCGCGATGCGCATCGAAGCACTCGCGGCACGGTACGGTGTCCCCGTCATCTGGAAGCCGTTCCTGCTGCAGCCGATCTTCCGCGAGCTCGGCTGGACGACCCCGCTATTCGTCGCGCAAAAGGAGAAGGGACAATACGTCTGGTGCGACATGGCACGTCAGTGCCGCAAGTACGGTTTGCGCTGGAAGCGACCCAGCGAGTTCCCCCGGAACACCTTACTGGCGACACGAGTCGCTGTCGCAGGTGACAAGGCCGGTTGGGTTGCCCCGTTCTGCCGGGAAATCATGACCCTGAACTTCGGATATGACCGCCCGGTCGACTCCGCGGGCGTAATTGCGACCGTCCTCGAGAGGCTAGGTGTCGATGCGCAGGAAGCGCTTCGCGCCGCGACCTCCCCGCAGAACAAGGAGGCGCTTCGTGAGCAAACGGCGCAGGCCCGTGCACGCGGCGTTTTCGGCGCGCCCACCTTCTTTGTCGGACCCGAGCTCTTCTGGGGCAACGACCGGCTTGAGGATGCCCTCGAGACCGCCATCGGGGCCCTGTAAGCGACATTCCGCCCTCTCTGGGTTGGGTCCCGGCTCCCTCAGGTGACGAGGCCGAAGGCGGCCCCACCCACAGGCCGGCATGCCCCTTCGGCGGCCCGTGTTGCCGCATTGGCACCGCGGATGATGTGTGACCGCCAGTCGTTGCACGCGCGGGCCCTGCATGCATCGCCCCTGAAGAGTTCGCTTAACCGTTGCAAGGACGCTCGCGATTCGGCTCGGCACCCTGAAAACGGCGCGAGGCGCTGCCGACGGAGCGGCCAATCCTGACCAGGAGGCGGCCCAGGGATTTCAGCATCCAGAGGAATGCCGCCTGCCGGGCTGCATCGGCGTAGGCCTGCTGGCGGATGTAGAGCTCGCCAAGGTTCTCTCGTGCGGGGCGCTGCTCCGCTGCCTTATTATCGATCCGATTCATGTCTGCCACCTCTTCTCGATTCTGGCAGCACTAATTTTGCTATCTTTTACGGATCGTCCAACTGACGTATCTGCATCACCCCATGAATGAAATTGATGACAAACACGCCTCCGACACTATGTCGCCAGACCATCGCGGACAGCTGCCGCCCTTTCCGGCGCTGAGGGCCTTTCATGCCGCCGCGCGCACGCGCCACTTCGGCCGTGCGGCTGATCTGTTGCACCTCACCCAGTCGGCCGTAAGTCATCAGGTGCGCCAGCTCGAGGAGTACCTCGGCACACGGCTGTTCGAGCGCGGCAGCCGCGGCGTCACTCTCACCGACGCCGGGCGTCGCTACTTCGCGGCCGTGGATCCAGCCATTGAGCGAATTCGGGAAGCGACTCGAGAGTTGCGCGGGCCCGCGGGCACTCGGCGGGTGTCGCTGACCACGCTACCGAGCGTCGTCGCGATGTGGCTGATCCCAAACTGGCGCGGGTTCGAGGAGGCCTGCCCGGGCATCGAGCTCCAGTTCCTCACTACCACGCGCGTGGTGGACTTGCGGGGCGAGCGGGTGGACCTCGCCATGCGCTACGGCGCTGGTCACTGGCCTGACGTGGACGCCGAGCTGCTCTTCCAGGAGCGCCTGCTACCCGTGGCGCGCCCAGGGGACATCGCGGAGGAGGCGAGATCGGATCCGCAAGCCGTCCTGGAGGGTCAGCGCCTGATCGTGAACGACACCGATGACGACGAATGGCGGCGCTGGGCGGAGGCGAACGCGTTGCCCGCGCCGAATCTCGAAGGCGCCCTGCACTTCGCGGACAGCCATCATGTGCTGCAGGCGGTGCAGAACGGGCTTGGCCTCGGCATGGGTCGCAGGCCACTGGTGGACGGCCATCTACGGGCTGAGGTTCTCGAGGCGGCGTTTCCGGGCGCCGAGGCCCCATCGGATGGCTGCTACCTGTGCCACGCGGGAGGCCGCGTGCTCCCCGAACCGGTCGCGCGGGTGCAGGCGTGGCTACATCACCTGGCCGTGTCCTCGGCGGATGAGGGGTCGGGTACCGGCGATCGGTAGCCCGCGCCCTGGCTCAGATCGGCATGGCGCCAGGCATTACGAATCTTCATGCATACCGCCTGAATTCATCATTGGCGCGCCTGCTAGAGGAGCTGCCATCGTCTGCGTCAGTGCGGCGTCGGGCAGCAGTCGTTCAACCGACGTCCGCGAAAAGCGCATCGGCGAACTGTCCCCGCCAGCGCATCTCGGCTGAAGACCCACGTCGCTCTTGCCAACGATGACCACGCCAGATTCCACCCTCCCGTCACGGTTGAGAACTGGCCGGAACGGCTCGGCGCCGAATGGCAGCATCCGTGCACTGGCGGCCGGGGTCACTGTGGCGGTCGCGCCCCAGCCCAGCCCTCGGGTGGTGGCGCCGTGGGCGAACGCGTTCGATGTGCTGACCACCCAAGGCCTGGCAAGCGCAACTCCATGGACGGCCATCACGGTCCCCGCTGAAACCCGGTTCGAACTGCGAGCGGACACCGACACGCTGCTGGCCATGGTGCCCCTGGATGTAGGCGCCGACCGCGAGCCTGCTTATCCCACGGCAACCCCTTTGACCCGGCTTGCGAGGGAGCTGCTCTTTCGCCTCGCATGCGCGCCTGAAGAGGCCGCCCGGTCGGGCCATGCCCGGCGAATGGCGCGTGTGCTCAACGATGAGCTCCACGTGCGAGGACCGGCAGAGCGCCCCTTTGTGCCGCCCGCCGACCGCAGGGCGCGGCGTGCGTGGCAGCTTCTCACCAGCCGGCCTTACCGGGAGCTCTCCCTTGAGGCAATCGCCGCCGAGGTCGGCGCCAGCCCCCGCACCCTCAATCGCGTCTTCACCCGCGAGTTCGGCATGAGCGTCGCCACAGCGCGTCAGCACCTTCGCATGCGCAGCGCAAAGGCGTGCATGGAAACTGGTGATAGCGTTCAGGCTACCGCAAGGAGGCTTGGCTACAGGGACACGGGCAGTTTTATCGACGCGTTCAGGCGCGCCTTCGGACTGACCCCCGGTTCGTACCGAGAGATTTTCCGCGAGGGCCAACTGCAAGCCAGTCTGGCCCCGGTGGTGGAGACCAAAAACGGTGGGGTCAGCCCACTCCCGGAGTCCGTCCGCGCCGCCGCGCGCCCGCTTCGGCGTGCTCGCCAACAAGACGAAGCTCCTGGATCGCCAGAGGTGCGAGACCCAGGGTGAGCTTCACCGCCCTCAACTCGGAGTCATCACAGAGGAGCTGGTCGCGATGGGCGGCCTGGCGCAGGCGCTCCGAGAGGGCGTTCGCCTCGAGCTGCAGCGCGCTGGCAGTCTCGGGCCGCATCCGCCGTGTGAGGCTCAGGAATTCCACGCCCGGCTCGCTTTGCCGGTCGACGACCCAGCCGATGAAGTCCTGGTTGATGCGCTTGAGCTCAGGGCCGAGCGGCCCGCTCCAGCGCCAGGCGACCGGCAGTGGAACGAGGAAGCGAAAGCGCTCACCGACATCCCGCTCGATGATGCCGAGGCGCTCCAGGTCACGCAGGTAGAGATCGACGCTTGCCTGGCTCAGCCCGAACGTCCGCCCGATCTGGCCTGGCGTGAAGCGGTCCAGCAGCAGAAGCAGGAAGTGGAAGAGCTCCGCGTTGCGAGCGAGTGCGCGTTCGGCCGCCAAGGGCAGCGGCTCGCTTGGTCGCGCCGGCTGGTCCGCCGCCTCGATCAGGGTCTCCAGCGGCAGATCGATGGCCTCGCAGATCGCCGCGAGGCGGCTCAGCTTGCAATCCTGCTGCTGGAAGAGCCGCTTGATGCTCGGCTCCGAGACGCCAAGGCGGCGTGCGAGCTCCGCGTAGGTGACACGGCGCGCCTTCAGGGCTGAGCGCAGGGCGCTGAAAACGCCGGGCAGCGCGGTTGCAGGCATATCAATCTCGACACTCGATACGGGCTCTGCCAAGAACGTATCGCAAAACGATCCTTTTGTCGCGTTTATTGCCGCATGAGTATCCCTTTCATAGCTTCGTTGGCGTGTCCTCAGGTCAAGGAGATCAGCCAATGAAGACGTCTGCCCTCGTTTCCGCGGCCACGGCCGCGACCCTGACCCTGCTTGCTGCGCCGGCCCATGCCGATGGGCTCGAGCACCTCTGGACGACCACGGGCTTCGCGGAGCCCGAATCCGTGGTCCACGACACCGAGCATGACCGCCTGATCGTGAGCAACATCGACGGCCACCCCGGCGAGGCGGATGGCCAGGGTTTCCTCTCACTACTGCGCCTCGACGGCGCCATGCTGGAGCGGCAATGGGTGACCGGGCTCGATGCGCCGAAAGGCATGGCAATCCACGGGGATCGTCTCTACGTGAGCGACCTTACCGAGCTGCACGTGATTGATCTGACAACGGGCACCATCGAGCGCACTTATGCGCCGTCAGGGGCCCAGTTTCTGAATGACGTGACGGCGGCCGCCGACGGGCGGATCTTCGTCTCGGACATGATGAGCCACACCGTCTACGAGCTCGACGGGGATGCGCTCGAGCCCTGGCTCGCAGGTGACCCCCTGGCCCATCCGAACGGCGTACTCGCCGCTGGGGAGACCCTCTATGTTGGCAACTGGGGCGAGGGACTGCGCTCGGACTTCACCACCGAGGTCGCAGGCGGTGTGCTTGCGCTCAATGTCGACACCGGCGAGAGGCTCCCACTTTCGTTCCCGCAAGGACGCGGCAACATTGACGGTCTGGTGATGCTCCCTGACTACCTCGTTGCGAGCGACTGGGTGCGCGGAACGCTCATGGTGCTGCCCCTCGACGGCACAACCCCCGAGGTGCACGAGCTCGCTCCAGGGGTGGCCGACATTGGGCATGCGAACGACGTCCTGCTGGTTCCGCAGATGCAGGCCGGGGAAGTCGCTGCGTACCGTGTGGCGTCGACAAACTCGCGGTAACGCCTGGATACCTCGAGGGAGCGAGCAATCGGCGCGGATCAGGCGACCCTTGGGGCAGAGCCATCGGCTCGCCTGACGCGCCCCAGACAGCCATCGGGCTGCGCCCGGCGCGCTCACCCCGGCCCGTTCGAAGGCGCTGGAGCAACGCTCCGGCGCCTCATCCCGGTCGCTATGGCCATGAAAATAGGCGGGCGGGTGATGCGGCCCGATCGATACCGTATAAGGGGGTCCTTCCGGGCGGTAGACGGTTTTGTAGACCAGACTCAGCCGGGGGGCCTGCCAGGAATGCGCGGGGCCTTTCAGTGCTCCGAAGAGGCAGTGGCCGTGCGTAGCAACCACCCGCGGAAGGCCTCAACGGCCTCGTCGCTCGAGCGCGTATCGGAGACGACCACCCAGTAGGCCGTTTGTCCGGTCACCGGGGGGCCCGCAGCGATCACGAGGGTTCCTCGCTCGAGATCGCCGTTGATTAGCGGGCGCCGACCCATCGCGATGCCGGCGCCGGCGCGCGCGGCCTGCAGCGCCAGATCGACGCTATCGACCTCGATATGGCGCCGCGCCTCGGGATAAGGGCGCCCCGCACCTCTCGCCCAGGACGCCCACTCCTCGCGGGCTCGGCTTACGGAGATCAACGTCTCCCCGTCGAGGCCGCCGGACTCTCGCGCGCGGTCCACCACCCTCGGGGCGCCGACCGGCACCAGCACCTCGTTGAACAGCTGCTGCGCGTGCACACCCTGCCAACCACCGCGCCCCATGCGCACGGCGACATCCACGGCCTCGGAGTCGAGCTCCCGGCGTTGCGGCTGCGTATCGACAACGAGGTCGAGTCCGGGGTGCTGGTCGAGAAACTCGCTCAACCGCGGGAAGAGCCAAAGCTTCGCGAACGTGGGCGCTACGGTGACGCGAAGGCGCTTCGCCCCGCCACGCGTACGAAGCCCGTCTGCTCCGCTCGCGAGCACCTCGAGCGAGTGGGCGACGCGGGGGTAGTACTCGCGCCCGGCGTCCGAGAGCACGAGACCCCGGCTTGTGCGAAGAAACAGTGGGACACCGAGCCAGTCCTCGAGGCTCTGGATGCCGTGGCTAACCGCACTCGGCGTAACCGCAAGCTCCTCGGCGGCGTTCTTGAAGCTCTCCAGGCGCGCGGCAGCCTCGAAGAGTCTCAGCGCGTTCAGCGGCGGCAGGCGTCGGCTCACGGCATACCCAGCCTTCAGCGGAAAGTCTGAGGCATAGCAGAGACTCACCGGCGCCACAACGCAGCTGAATTCTGCTCATCGCGAACCGAAAAACCCTCGTTTGTCGGGCTTGAGGCCGGGCGGCAACCTCCTACCGCGAAGCGCTCGGGTGCAACCGGGGCGCAACCCGGAGGAGACAGCCATGACCGAGATCCTGCTTTGCGAGCGCCGGGATGAGATCGCGATTCTCACCCTCAATCGCCCGGAACGACTGAACGCGCTCAGCTACGCGCTCATCGACGCATTAATGGCCACACTCGGCGAGCTCGAAGGCGACGACACCGTGCGCGGCATCGTGATCACGGGCGCCGGCGACCGGGCATTCAGCGCGGGGGCGGACATCAGCGAGTTCCAGCACAGCGTCCGCGCCGGCCCGGGCGCTGCCGTCCGGGAGTTCTGCCGCCGCGGCCAGGAGTTCACGCGCCGCCTCGAGAGCTACCCCAAGCCCATCGTCGCCGCGATCAACGGGCTCGCCTACGGCGGCGGCTGCGAGATCAGCGAGGCCATGGCCTACACCATCGCCGCCGAAGACGCGCTGCTGTGCAAGTCGGAGATCCGTCTGGGCCTGATCCCGGACTTCGGCGGAACACAACGCCTGCCCCGCCTGGTCGGCCGCAAGCACGCACTCGACATGGTGCTCACCGGTGATCCCATTACCGCACAGCGGGCTGCCGAGATCGGCCTCGTGAACCGGGTGGTGCCAAAGAGCCGGGTTCTCGAGGAGGCGATCGGTTGGCTGCGACGGGTCACACGCCACTCGGCCCTTGCCGTGGAGGCGGCACTCACGGCCGTCAACCGCGGTGTGAACGTCTCCATCGACGAGGGCCTGGCCATCGAAAGCGCCCAGTTCGCCCGCCTGGTGCCCACCCACGATCTCGCCGAGGGCATCGCCGCCTTCCTCGAGAAGCGGGAGCCCGAGTTCATCGGCCAGTGACGATGCCGGACCTTTCAATCGGGATTCAGCGGAGAACACCCATGCAGGCAGTCCCCGTCCATACGCACTACGTTGCCGGACACTGGCAACGGCCGAACGAGACCGCCACGATCGTCGTGCGCAACCCCACGACCGAAGCTGTCGTCGGCGAGGTAAGCCTCGCGACGGCCGAGCAGGTGGCCGCCGCGTGTCAGGCCGCGGCAACAGCGCTGCCGGAATGGTCGGCAATCAGCGCCAGCGCCCGGGCCGGGTGGCTCCGCGCGATCGCCGAGGCACTGGCCGCACGGCGCGAGCAGATTGCCCATGCCATCACCTGCGAGGTGGGGATGCCGTTGAAGATGGCGCGTCGCCTGCAGGCGGGGCTGCCGGTGGAGACATTTCGAGCTACAGCCGACGCTATCGAGTCGCTGGACTGGGAGACCAAGGTCGGACACTCCACGGTGCGGCGAGTCCCTACCGGGGTCGTCGGCGCAATTACGCCCTGGAACATGCCGCTGCACCAGATTGCCGCCAAGGTCGCACCCGCGATCGGCACCGGATGCACGGTCGTGCTTAAGCCTAGCGAGCTGACGCCGTCCGTCGCGACGCTCTTGGGCGAGGTTCTCGACGAGGTGGAGCTGCCGCCCGGCGTCTGCAACATCGTCCACGGCACCGGGCCGGAGGCGGGCGCGGCGCTTGTTCGTGACCCGCGGGTGCGCTTTGTCTCCTTCACCGGCTCCACGGAAGCGGGACGCGACGTCGCGAGCGCCGCGGCGGTGAGACTCAAGCGTGTGGCGCTTGAGCTCGGCGGCAAGTCCGCCGCGGTGGTGCTGGACGACGCCAACCTGGCGTCTGCGGTACGCACGACCCTCGGCGCCGGACTCCTTAACTCCGGGCAGATGTGCAACGCCATCAGCCGCCTGATTGTGCCGCGAGAACGGCTCGAGGAGACGCTGGAACTCGCGGCCTCGGAACTCGAGCGGTTCACCATGGGCGACCCGTTCGACGACGCTACGCGGCTTGGACCCGTCATCTCCGCCGAGCAACGTGACCGCGTCCGGCGAACCATCGACCGTGCTGTCGAGCGTGGCGCGCGTCACTTCACGACCACCCAGCCACTGCCGGAAACCGGTCACTTCGTGGCGCCGACCCTGCTCGCCCCTAGCGACCCTGACGACAGCGTCGCTCAGGAGGAGATCTTTGGCCCGGTGATCTGCGTACTGAGTGCCGATGACGATGAGCATGCCGTCGACCTCGCCAACGGCACACGGTACGGACTGGCCGCGAGCGTGTGGTCCGCAGACCCGCAGCGCGCCGAGCGCGTTGCCGAGTCACTGGTTGCCGGCCAGGTCGAGATCAACGGCGCGCGGTTCAATCCGCATGCCCCGTTCGGCGGCTTCCGGGATTCGGGATACGGGCGTGAGCTCGGGGCCTATGGCGTCGATGAGTTCCTCGAACTCAAGGCAACGCAACATCCAGACTAGACGCCGGGGCAAGACACCGGAGGCAGGGGGATGTCAGCGGCCAGACCCGCGCCAGTGCGGGCCCCGGGTGTCGACCAACCGCTATACTGGCAATCTCCTAGAGGCGTCAGGGTGGCCGCGATGACGGACTCAATCGACGTGCTAGAGAAGTTCCGGGATCTGCGCCGCGAGGACCCGGAGCGCGACGAAGCGATTGAGCGCACAGCCCCCCAGCGAGAGGTGGCAGGCGCACTGATCTGCCTCCGACATGCCGCGGGATTCACGCAGGGGGAGATGGCCGAGGCCGTCGGTGCAACAACGGCCGACGTATCACGACTCGAGTCCACGGCGGGTGACCTGGATCTGAAGATCCTCGCTGCGTACCTCCATGCCTGCCGCGCGCGGCTGCAATCGGCCGATGGGCCGCCACCCGGGCCGACGAACACGGAATGAAGGGCGCGCCAACGTCGCGCCGGGCTGGCAGTGAGGCATGCCTCTAGCCGAAGAGCCATCCGTTGATCAGGCGCCCCGGCGCGATCGTGCCTGCGGCAGCTGCAGCTGACCCCACGTAGGCGCCTACCGCGTACGAGCGGTGACGACGCACGTCGCCCCGCATCGCCGCCCGGGTGGAGGCCAGGATCGAGTACAGCACAACCAGCGAGAGCACATGGATCGCACCGTAGTCGCCAATGATCGGCATAAAGCTCTCGATCCAGAACGACGTCAACGCGGTGACAGCCATGGCGATCATCCATGTCCAGCCAAGCGCTCGGTGGCTCTTCGTGCCCTTGCGACGCACGATCTGAGGCACGCCAAGCACAAGGGCAAGCGTGGCTGCACAGAGGTGGACCCATATGGTTACGCCAGCCATCCGCGCTGATCCTCCCGGTTGAACGCCTCAGCCTCGGTACAGCGTGGCAACCGCTGATGACATGAGACGGAATCCGAAGCCGACGGCGTGCTCACAGTTGTGGCTCGTCCTCGCCGGCAGTAAAGAGCCCTTCACTGACCACCGGTGCTCAGAGAGAGGTGGTATCCATCCTGGATATCCTCGAGCTCAGGGAGCGCGGGCCTGCCGGGTTCGGTCACAAGCGGAACAAGATTGGAAGGGGACTACGGCCTCCGAACGCAACTCAGAACAATGGACAGCCAGTAGGGCTGGAGACATTGAGGGTCGATGCATACAATAAGCGTATGAGCAGGGCAGAGAACACGATGGCGAAGGCCGATATCCCGGACTTCCTCAGCCGCTCCTACTGGAACGGCACGATCAAGATGAGTCTGTCCAAGTTCTTCATCCTGTGCGTGCTGCACCGGGGCCCGCTGCACGGCTACGAGATCGCCCGAGAGGTTTCGGCACTGACCCATGGCTGCTGCACGCCCGCCGAGGGGACCATCTATCCGGTGCTCCGCCAGTACGAGCAGGGCGGCTACGTCACAGTCCAGAATGAGACGGTCTCAGGACGCCAGCGCCGGGTTTACAGCCTCACGGACAAGGGCCGGGAGGCTTTCCGCGTTGCCGTCGCCGCCTGGATGGATGTAACCGAATGTCTGCTCGAGTGCCGCAATGTCCTTGACGGCGAGTCGATGCCCGACGCGCTGCGCGCCGGGTGATTTTTTTTGCCTTGAGACTTTGAGCATCGATGCATCGGGGCTCATATGTAACACCAAACCTGAAGGGAGGTAACCCCATGGACCCAGAACGGCTCATCGCGATCATCGGCGCCGGCCCCGTGGGGCTCGCCGCCGCAGCACGGCTTATCGAGCGCGGACTGCACCCCGTCATCTTTGAGCAGGGCCCGGGACCGGCCGCTGCGGTACGCGACTGGGGCCATGTCCGCGTGTTTACCCCCTGGCGCTACCTGGTCGATGAGGCCGCCGGGCGGATGCTCCGGCGCAATGGCTGGACGCCCCCAGACCCGGACGAGCTGCCAACCGGCGCGGAGATCGCCGATCAGTACCTCGAGCCTCTTGCCCGCCTGCCGGCGATCGCGCGGGGCCTGCACACCCGGGCGCTCGTCACCGCGGTGACCCGCAAGGGCATTGGCAAGCTCCAGACGTCCGGGCGCGAGCAGGCACCCTTCCTCATCCACTGGCAGGACCGCGAATGGCAGGACCGGCATACGCTGGTCCGCGCGGTCATCGATGCTTCGGGCACCTGGTATCAGCCCGCCCCGCTCGGGGTGATGGGCATTCCGGTTCCGGGCGAGGAGGACGCCGGAGAGCGGCTTGCCTACGGCATCCCGGACGTCCTCGGTGCAGAGCGGGCCCGCTACGCAGGCCGCCGGGTGCTGGTCGTCGGCGGCGGCCACTCCGCCATGAACGCCGTGCTGGATCTCCTGCGCCTGCGCGAGGCGGTGCCCGGCACGGAGGTGGTCTGGGCGCTGCGCCGCGCCGGGCTGGAGCATGTTGTCGGCGGCGGGAGGCATGACGAGCTCCCGGCGCGTGGAGAGCTTGGGCTCGCGGCCGCCCAAGCCGTCGAGCGTGGCGATTTGCAGCGCCTCGCTCCCTTCTCGGTCACCGCGCTCTCACGCACCGAACACGGATTGCGGGTCGATGGTGTGCACGCCGGCCGTCATGAGTCTCTCGAGGTGGACCGGGTCGTCGCGTGCACCGGGTTCCGCCCGAATACCGCGATGCTCCGGGAACTGCGCCTGGAGCTCGACCCGGTCATGGAGGCACCGCCGCGCCTTGCCCCCCTCATCGACCCCAACGTGCACAGCTGCGGCACCGTGCCGCCCCACGGCGTCGACGAGCTCCGCCACCCGGAGTCGGGCTTCTACATCGCCGGCATGAAGTCCTACGGCCGGGCACCCACCTTTCTCATGGCCACGGGCTACGAGCAGGTCCGCTCGATTGCCGCCGAGCTCGCCGGCGACCACGAAGCGGCGCGCGAGGTCCACCTGCAGCTGCCGGATACCGGCGTCTGCAGCGCGGGGCCGGCCGGCAGCTGCTGCGCCCCGGCCCCTGCGCCCCGCCGCACGCCGTCGGGAGCGGCCAGCTGCTGCGGCGGAGGCTGACGGAGCGGAGCTGAGGGATGGGGCGGTTCATCACCGCGCTCGGCATCGGCCAGTTCTGCGCGTGGGGGACGCTCTACTACAGCTTCCCCCAGATCGCAGAGGCGATGGGTGCCGAACTCGGGTGGAGCAAGGCCGAGCGCTATCTCGCGCCGACGCTGACGCTCATTGTCGCCGCGGTGAGTGCGATGCCCGTGGGCATTGCCATTGACCGCGGGCATGGCCGGCTCGTCATGAGCCTCGGGGCGCTCGCTGCGGGTCTGCTTCTGTTGGCGTGGTCGCGCGTCGAGACACTCGCCGGCTTCTATGCCGTCTTCGCGGCGCTCGGTATCGTCCACGCGGCCACCCTCTACGACGCCGCCTTCGCCGTCGTCGCCCGTCACACGGGGCCAGAGCGCGCGCGGCGCGGCATCACCCTGCTCACGCTCTGGGGCGGCTTTGCGAGCACGGTCTTCATACCGCTCGTCGAGCTCATGCTGAGCCGATGGGACTGGCGCATGTGTGTAGCCACACTCGCGGTGGTACCCATCGCGCTATGCGCGCCACTCAACGCCTACGCGATACGCTCCCTTCGGGATAGCGCTCCAGTGGCGTCAACAGGGAGAGAAAAGGCCATCGCGCGGGCGCCGCTCAGATGGGCCCTTGCGAAGCCGACCTATTGGGCGCTGGCGGTCGTGTTCATTGCTCATGCGGGCGTTTTCTCCGGCTTCACCTACCACGCCTACCCACTGCTTCAGGAGTTTGGGCTCGGTGCTGGCAGCGTCGTCGGTGTGCTCGCGCTCATCGGTCCCGCCCAGGTCGCGGGGCGGCTTGCCCTCCATTTGGCACCCGCCGGCCCTTCGATTGCCACCCTGGGTGTCGGCGCCTCAGGGCTGACCTTCCTGGTGTTCATCACGCTCGCGCTCGCCCCAACGAGTGTGGCGCTCGCAGGCGTTCTCGCCATCGTCTATGGCGCCGCCAACGGCGTTATGACCATTGTCCGCGGGATGGCGGTTCCCGCCCTTCTGACCCGCCACGCATATGGTCGAGTGACGGCGAGCCTCATTGCTCCGGCGACGGTCACCAAGGCCGCGGCCCCTGCCGCGGCAGCCATGCTCTGGGGCCTCACACAGGGCTACGGTCCCGTGCTCCTGGCGCTGGCCCTCGGCAGCGCGGTGCTCACCCTCGCATTCTGGGCCGCTGCCGTAGGCTCGCGGACCCGTCACAGCGCGCGGGGCGATACCGCCGGGACCGCGGAGGTTTGACTCGAGCGTGTTATTTGTGTACACAAGTATTATGGATGAAGCACAGCACCCCTACTACGGCTGCCTCTGCCTCGCCTCGCGGCGACTGGCTCGCGTCGTCACGCAGCTCTACGACGAGGCGCTAAGCGAGACAGGGCTGAAGATCACGCAGTTCTCGGTCCTGACGGCGCTCGACCAGGCCCCGGGCGAGGCGCCCCGTCTTGGGGCCATCGCCGAGGCACTCGACATGGAGCCCTCCTCGCTCACCCGCTCACTCAGCCCGCTCCTGCGTCGGGGCCTCGTTGAGCTCGCCTCCGGGCCGGATCGTCGCGAGCGGCGTGCGCGGGTCACGCACGAGGGCAAGCGTGTGCTCGAACAGGCCCATGAACGCTGGCAGCACATCCAGGCCCGCCTCGCCGAGGACATTGGCGAGGAGGACTTCCACAAGCTCCTGGCGCTCTTGCACCAGGGAAGGCAACGAATTGCGGATCGCAGCGCCGCTCATCAGGAGGTACCTCAGCCATGACGACATCGTCCCTGACGAACCATCGTCGGGCCGCCCCCGGTCCCACCTTCCTAGCCCTTGCCGCGGCTGTCGTGACGCTATGGCTGGTCACAATTGCAACGCTCGGTGCCAACGGCTTTTTCAACGTCGCGCCCTCGGCGCCACCCGTGCAGACGCTGACGGCCATGCTGTTGCCGCCGGCGCTGTTCCTCCTATTGCTGCGGATACCGCAAGTGCACGAGGCGGTCCTCGCTATCCACCCGGTCTGGCTGGCCGCCGTGCACGGCCTGCGCATCCTCGGCGCGGGATTCCTGTTCGTCTACGCGTTCGGCCACCTGCCGGGCCTGTTCGCGCACACTGCCGGCTGGGGCGATGTGCTCGTCGCGGTGCTCGCACCGTTTGTCGCCGCGCGCCTCGCGCTCGACCCGCACTTCCTGCGCTCGTCCTGGCATCTCGGCTTCCACGCGCTTGGTCTGCTTGATTTCGCCGGCGCCGTGCTCTCGGGACTGATCGCGCGCGGTACGCTGCCACTGCTCGGTCTCTCCGAGTCGACAGCGGCCCTCGGCGCCCTGCCGCTCGCCCTCATCCCATGCTTCGCCGTGCCGCTCTGGATCTGCCTGCACATTGCCGCGATCGTGCAGATTCGCGACGCCCGGCGCCGTCATCGCCAGGGCGAGGATGACGTGACCGGGGACGCCTTGGCCTCCCTGTGAGCGCCGAGACCGAGGAGGCCCCATGAACCACGCGATGGAGATCCGTGCCAGCAACCTGGATGCCTCGATGCTGCACCTGCTGGTGCACTGTGGGCTGCCTATCGATGATCTGGGGACGGCCGAGGGGCGAGCGCGGGTCTGGTGCTTCGCCGCGCGCTCGGGGCGTGAGACCGTCGGCGTCATCGGCCTCGAGGAAGCCGGGGGCGACGCACTGCTGCGCTCGCTTGCCGTGCACCCCGACCATCGCGGCACTGGCCTGGGCAAAAGACTGCTCGCGCACACGGAGCAATGGGCCCGGGAGCGGGGGATCGAGCGGCTGTATTTGCTGACAACGACCGCTGCGGCGTTCTTCTCCGCGTGCGGTTATCGGTCCCTGGCTCGGGAAGCAGCACCCACTGCGATTCGCGAGAGTGCGCAGTTCGCCGACATCTGCCCCGGATCGGCCGAGTTCATGGGCCGAACGCTATGAGGGGTCGCCCGCAACCCGGATCCGGGGCTCGCAGCGCACCGGGAAGTTCATCGACCGCGCGATGAAGCACTCGTGGTGAGCCGCCTCGTGGAGCGCGAGGGCCGAATCGGTGCGGGACGCCTCCCGGATGACGACCTCCGGATGGAGAACGACCTCGCTGAAGCGATTCTCTTCGCCACCGAGCCGCAACGTCCCCTCGGCATGGTCAACGTAGCTCTCCACCGTGATGCCGGCATCGGCGCAGAGGTGGAGGTACCAGAGCTTGTGACAGGCCGAGAGGGCGGCGACGAGCAGATCCTCCGGGTTCCAGCGTGCGCCGTCGCCGAGAAACTGCGGGTCGGCGGAGCCCGCGATGAGCGGCTTGCCCGCGACCTTGATCTCGTGATTGCGGCGGTAGGCCCGATAGTCTCCCGTCCCTTCGCCCGTGTTGCCGGTCCACTCCACCGTGACCGCGTAGTGGTGATCCCTTGCCATACCCAAAGCCTCCGCATTGACTTCCCGGTCGTTACGTCCTCAGGGACACCAGAACGGGCGATACGCCACTTCCAGGAGCTCCCGGCGACTGACGCCAATATCCCGCAGCATCCGCTCATCAAGGCGAGCAAGATCCTCCCGCAACCGCCGCCGCACGGCGCGCCGTTCGCGCCACGTCTTCAGGCAGCTCCCGATGGCCACGATCCAGCCGATGTCCCGTGAGCTACCCGCTCTCATCGACGCCTCGCACTCACTCCGCCCCACCTGCTCGAACATGACGCTGCCTTCCTACCGGCCACTTCGCCGGCATCTGCATCTGCAATGGACACACCGCCAAGCTAGGCCTACATCGGCTTGCCAGAAAGATCCGTTTTTAAGTAAAAGAAAGGGCCAATCGGGAGACAAGGCATTCAGCTAATGTGTTGAAACCTTGCTGAAGCGGGCAAAGGCCCCGCTACCGAAAGGTGGCGGGGCCTTTTTCATAGGATTTTGTGATCATCTTCGGGTTGTAGGGCGCCCGGCCGGTCCAGATGCGGCGGTTGCCGGCCACCGTTGGGACGCCACGCTCAAGCGGTGAGAGTCGACGTCGGGCGCGCTGGAGAAAGCGCTCGGTCGGCAGCAGTGAGCAGAGTGCAGGAGTATCTCCGCCAGGCGTTTCATGTCCTGCCCTGGACGGGCGGTCTGATGGGAGAAGGTCTTCTCGACCTCCCCGCTCGAACCCCATGGATACGGCGTCCAGCGGTCGTGCCAGTGGCCCTGCTGCTGGGAGTTCGCCTGCAGCGCGAGCTTCAGTAGCTCGATCTTGCCGCGCGCGAAGCTCCCCCATTGCTGTCGCGCTCCTCCAGGATCTCGTCTCGTTCCCGCGCCGCTGCCTCTCGCTCCTCACGGGCCGGTGCGCTCTTCACTTTGGTGTAGAAGAGATGGCTACGGTTCGCGAGCACCCAGTCGTGGAAGGCAGCCATGTAGGCGGCCCGTATGCCGCTTTCCTGGTCCACGAAGAAGTGCGCCTCATCGAAGGCCTCCAGCCAACGACGCAGTAGGTTGAAGTGAGCGTAAAGAACGTACTCTTCCCGCAGCTGCAAACCGTCGTCGGGAAGTTTTGTCTCCGGGTCAAGTTGATCGCTCGGCGACTCGACATCCCAGCGCTCGAGGGCTTTAGCGCCACGCCGGTGCTCGATATCGCCAATCACGGTGATGGCAGCGCCAGTGTCGTGGGCCACGAGGGGCGTCATCTGGCCCGGGCGCTGGCCGCGCGAGGCGTCACCCATATGCCGGTGCGCCTGGTCAGCACGGGAGGTGTGCGGCCGATTCGCTGGAATGCGCAGGTTCCAGGCGCCTTTGATTGGGTGGAGACATTCCCCACCAAGATCACGCCGGAGGAGGGTGGTGCGCCGCAGCCTTTCCCGGTCGTTCGGGCGAAGGATGGATCCATTCGTGCTCGCGAGTCGGCTCCCGCCCCCGCACCGCTCGGGCGCCCGTCACAGCGGATGCGTCAGAAGGCGAACGATGAGCTGGCCGGACCCGGCATGTGACTGAGACCAGACATGCGCCCTATGCGCTGGGCTTAAATAGCCTCCGGTCCCACTCGAGCGGGCGAATCTCTGGATCTGGGACATTGCCCATATCGGGGTGCGCCGGGTTGATGAGTACATTGCGCCCGTACGGGACGATGACCGACGGCACCTCCAGGGCCAGGGTCTCGGCCGAATCCAGCCAGTTATCGCCGAAGGCTCGTGTCCGCATTTCGTCCGAGAGGTCGCCCACCGCGTCACCAGGCAGCGCCGCGGCCGGTGCGGGCAGGTCTATGGCCATCAACACGTAATCGTCCGGCAGCAAATCCGGATCCATTTCCATGTGCACCAGCACCTCGATCATGGCGAGGGCCGGGTCGGCGGCCGTATAAACAATCGGCCGCCCCCTGGAGTGCCAGCGCCCACTGGCGAGCCGACCGCCTTCGCCCGACAGGTCGGCATAGCGCTTCCGCGTGACCCGGAAGACTCTCACCCCGGGATGCCGTGATCGATCCTTGTGAGCAACTCCTGGACCAGCTCGGCGCCGAGATTGGTGTCGAGCATGTCCACACAGCTGCGCCCCTCGAAGCGGCGCATGGGCTTGTTCAGGTAGGCGCGCGCCTTGTCAGCATTGCCGAACGTCTCGATGGCATGCTGCACGATCCGGTTTACCCGGAAGAGGCGCTCGCTTTCCTCGGTCGTCAGGGGCTCGCCGCGGGAGCGTCGATGGGTCAGCGTGCGTCTTGGTGCAACGAGGTCATAGACCTGCTTGCGCGAGACGACGCCTTGTTCGATCAGGGCATCAACCATCTCGACGGGCACGCCCTTGCGGATGGTCTCAATGGTTTTGAGGCCATCATTGCCGAGCTGAAATCCGAGTGTGGGGCCTGGGTGTGCCATAGGGTTGTGTCCGATATGAGCAAGCTTGCCTCGAAGTATACGCAATGTTGCTCAAATAGCCTAGACCCTTCAGAAGTCTAAGCCTCGGCCCTAGAGCGCGCCGGGCAACACCTCCGGGCGGTGTCGGCAGACACGGTTGATGCCGCTAACGATGGCGCGGACCGAGGCGGTGATGATGTTCGGGTCGATGCCGACGCCGAACACATCGCCGTGGAGGCCTTCGGCGGCTAGCTCCACGAAGGTCACGGCCCTAGCGTCGGAGCCGGTGCCCATGGAGTGCTCGTCGTAGTGCTGCACCCGCACGTCGGCACCCAGGGCCTTGAGGGTGGCGTCGATGGGGCCGTTGCCCACGCCGTCCCAGGTCTCCTCGCCGCGGGCGGTCTTCACCCTCAGGCGGATGCCCTGGCAGTCTTCGGCGTCGAAGAGCTTGTGGCCCAGGCACTCCACCGCGCCGCTGGCGTTGAGGTACTCGTCGGGGAACATCTGCCACATCTGCTGGGCGTTGACCTCGGTGCCGACGCTGTCCGTGGGGTCGCCCAGCAGCATGGCCATCTCATTGACCTGCGTGACATCGGATCGCGCGTCGTAGTTCAGGTGTACCGGGAAGACGTACCCGGAGAGGACCTCGGTGGATACGATCGCCCGGAGCACCGTGTTGCGCTTGTCAGCGCGCAGGCGCCAGTTGAGGGTGTAGGACTGCCGGTCGGTGGCGATGTGGATAGCCCCGCGCCCGGCGGTCTTGGCGCCGAGCTGGGTCTCACGCTCCGCGGCGAAGACCAGGCAGGCCTCGTAGGCGCGGTCTATGATGTCGTAGACCGTCTGCGGACGGATCGAAAAAATTTCGATGATTCGTTTGATGGGCATCGAATTGAGCAGCGCCTTCACGACCTGCTCGGTCCGGTAGGGGCGCTCGCCGGCGCGCGGCGGCCGGCGCCTTGCCTGCGTGACGAACGTCTGGCCGCAGGCGCGGCAGCGAAAGCGCGGGGTGCCCTGACGGGTCTTGCCGTGGCGGTAGTACGCCTCGGGTGTGGTGCGCAGATCGACGCTGGTGTTCTCGCACTCGGGTCGCGGACAGCAGAACGTCTCCGGGCGCCAGGTCAGAATGTCGATCGTGTCGACGACGCCGGCGTTGCTCTTCAGTGGAATGGTCTCGCCGCAGGCCTTGTAGCGAACCGAGGGCGGGATGGATTTGGCCTGTTCGCCTATCCGCGGTGGCCGCGAGTTAGCCCCGACGCGGGTATAGCCGGGATCCTTGCATTTGCTGCGGGCCGCAAGGCCGAAATTCTCGCAGACTGGGTTCTTGCAGTGGTTTACCTGGATGCCATCGACCGCTTCCGGGACACGAACCTTTCGAGCGTCTGAGCCGGATTTTTGGCTGGCCAACGAGAAAGCCCCTATACCCACAGCCTGAGTATAGGGGGCTTCTGAAGGGCCCGCCAAGACAATTTCAACGCATTAGCTGAATGCCTTGAATCGGGAGAGGCCGCTCCATGACCCATCCCTCCTATCCCCTCGCGCAACGCTTTCAGCCCGTCCGCAGTGGGGTGCGAACGCTCCAGGATCAGCTCGTTGCCTTCCTGCGCGGCGCAGTGGCCGAGGGCACGCTGCGCCCGGGCGAGCGCCTGCCGGCATCCCGAGTACTGGCACGCGAGATGGGGCTATCGCGCAACACGGTGCTCGTCGCCTTCGAGCGGCTCATGGCGGAGGGTTATCTCGAATCACGGCGCGGTGCCGGCACCTATGTAGCCGCGGGTCTTCCGGCTCCGGCCATGGCCGACTCACATGCGGACCCTCGCGACGATGCCCCGTCCCGCCGACGTTCCCGCCGTGCGCAGGCCGTGCGCGAGCACACCTCGCCGATGGTCTCCGGCAATCCGCCGGGTCCGATGACACCGGGGCTGCCCGCCCTCGACGAATTCCCGTTCACGCAGTGGGCGCGCCTCAGCGGCCGGTACTGGCGAGGCCGCAACGCCGCCGAGCTCGCCTACACCGATCCGGCCGGACTGCCAGCGCTGCGCGCGGCCATCAGCCACTACCTGCGCGCCTACCGGGGCGTTCTCTGCGAACCCGACCAGGTGGTCGTGGTCGGTGGCACCCAGGCGGGCATCGATATCACCGCCCGGGTCTTGCTCGAGGCCGGGGAAACGGTCTGGGTCGAGGACCCGGGCTACGGCGCCTGTCAGAAGGCGCTGCTCGGCGCCGACGCGCGCCTCGCGCCGGTGCCGGTGGACGAGGACGGAATCCAGGTCGAGGCCGGCGAGCAGCTCGCACCAGACGCCAGGCTCGCCTTCGTTGCGCCGGCACATCAGTATCCGACGGGCGCGGTGATGAGCCTGGAGCGCCGCCTCGCGCTCCTGGACTGGGCACGGCGCGCAGCCGCCTGGGTGCTGGAGGACGACTACGACGGGGAGTTCCGCTACGGGCGCCCGCCGATCAGCACCCTGCACGCGCTCGACCAGGGCAAGCGCGTGATCTATCTCGGCACTCTCAGCAAGGTCCTCGCGCCTGCGCTGCGAATCGGCTACCTCATCGTGCCGCACGACCTGCACGAGACATTTGCCGCGATGAAGGCCGCCACCGACCGCCAGATGCCCATCGGCGAGCAGGCGGTCGCGGCGGAGTTCATCGCTTCCGGCCGGCTCGCAGCCCATGTACGGCGGCTTCGAACCCTATATGGTCGTCGTCGGGAAGCGCTCCGGGCCGCGTTGTCGTCGCACCTTGGCGAGCTGCTCGACATCCAGGACAGCGGAGCGGGCCTGCACTTCATGGCCCGATTCGCCAGCACGCTACCGGCGGACACGGCCATCGCCCGGGAGGCACAGCGGCGTGGGCTCGGCGTGCGTGCCCTCTCGACGTCCTCACCGCTGAAGCGCCAGCTGCAGGGACTCATCATCGGGTTCGCGAACGTACCGCAAGAGCGCGCTGATCCATGCGCGCAGATGCTCGCCGACGCCATCAAAGCCGCGCACCCTCACACGGCGCTTGCCTAAGGCTCCCGGGCGGCACAGGCAGCGGCGTCTATCCCGGCCTGCGGCAAATCACTCGAATCTCGACGAGGGTGCCTTCAGTGATGAGCTCAGTCGTACCAATGCACGACCACGCCGGGTAAGGCGGCTTGACGAATTCGTCCTTTACCTTGATGAACACCTCCAAGTGCTTGCGAAGGGCGACATGGTAGGACGTCATCTCGACGACGTTCGCGAAACCGAGACCAACCGATTTCAACGCTGCCCCGAGAAATCTGAACGCATCACGGAACTGCGTCTCCGGGTCGTCGGCCATGGAGTAGTCGGGGCGACACCCCGTGACACCGGAGAAAAAAACGAAAGCCCCGGCATCGTAGGCCCGGGACAAACGCCAATCGCCTTGGAAGTGGTCAAAATCGGCGGCTGAGTAGATCTCTGTCATGGCCATCCTCCTGCGGCGAGGATGTGACAGACATGAATTGTCATCGACCCGTTTCTTGCGAAATCTCCCGCGCAACCCCGCGGGTCCACTGAAGCACCTGGACCGATATGTCGATCCGCGGATACCTCGTCAGCGCCGGAAGGCTATGGCACGAATCAACCCTCACTCTGAAATAAGCCAGAACGACAGGCATGCGTCGATAACGCACTGTGGGCGCTCCTCGATAACAAGGTGTGCGGAATCGGGTGTCGTCTGAACTCGCGCTCCCGGAATCAGCTCCGCCAGCCTCTCGCCGCGGTCACGGGCATCCAGGCGTCCTCCTCACCCCTGGGCAGCATCACAGGGCGAGCGATCTCCCCGTACCGCGATTGCACCTCGTCGGTGTCCTGCTGATCGGCCTGGGCGATCTGCCGGTAGAAGGACGCCGCCCCTCCGTACCTCGCCACGCCTCGCTTTCCCTAACGGACTAGGACGACCTTCCCGAGCGGGCCTGCGTGCAGCTTCCTGAAGGCGTCGGGGGCCGCGGCGAAGGGAAACTGGGCGTCGATCTGTGGCGCGAGGCCGTGCTCGTCGATCCACGCCACCATGCGCTCGAACGCGGCGCGGTGGCCCACAGCGACGCCACGGATCCTTGCCTGATGAAGCATCAGCGTAGGCAGGGGGAACCGTGCCTCGGGTGAGGCGAGAAAGCCGATCTGGGCGATCTCGCCGTTAAAGGTAAGCGCCCGCAGCGAGCGCTCGAGGTTGTTCCCGCCGACGAGCTCGATGATGCGATCAACCCCGTGCCCACCGGTTAGCTCCAGCACGAGCCGATCCCAGTCGGGGTTGGCGTGGTAGTTCACCGTGTGGCTCGCCCCCAGCAGCTGGGCGACGTCGAGTTTGCGGTCGCTGCTCGACAGCGCAATCACGTGCGCACCGACACTCGCGGCAAACTGGATCGCGAAGCAGGCGACACCTCCGGTGCCCTGCACAAGGACGCTCGATGTGGAGTCGACAGGGTGGCCCTCAAGCAGCGCGGCGAACGCGGTAAGGCCCGCAATCGGCAAGGTGGCCGCCTCGGCATCGGAGAGCGAGTGAGGCGCCCTCACCGCGTGCGCCTGGTCGAGCACGACGTACTCGGCCAGCACACCCTGGAGGGGCCCGCCGAGCGACCGCGCCCGGGAGAGGTCGGGGACCGGAGGGGCTCCTTCGATCCAGTCGACCC
Organism: Spiribacter halobius; assembly: GCF_020883455.1. Classification (NCBI taxonomy): domain Bacteria; kingdom Pseudomonadati; phylum Pseudomonadota; class Gammaproteobacteria; order Chromatiales; family Ectothiorhodospiraceae; genus Sediminicurvatus; species Sediminicurvatus halobius. The sequence goes on from NZ_CP086615.1 coordinate 3,751,791, forward strand.
AGTAGTGGCTCAGCACCCGCTCTCCGATCGTGAAGCGCTCGACCTCCTCACCGACCGCCACGACGCGGCCAACCGCGTCGGAGCACGGCACGAACGGACGCTCAAGGTCCGGCAGGAAGGCCCCGTCCATGACCAGCAGGTCCCGGTAGTTCAGGGCAACGGCGCTCACCTCGACCAGGATCTCCGTGGGGCCCGGCTCCGGCAACGGCACCCGGTCGACCTTCAGCTGGTCGACACCAAAGCCCTGAAGCCGCCAGGCCTGCATTGTCTCGGCACTCATGGCGTATCCCCTCGTTGCATGTGCAAGCACGTCAATGCGAGGGGGAGAGGCTAGACTGATGCAGCAAACGCACTAAGACATCGCCTTGCACCAGACTTTTGCGTTAACGGCATGAATGGACCTCGACTGACGGCCATTGAGGCCTTCGTCACCGCCGCGCGAACCGGCGGCTTTTCCGCCGCCGCGGAAGTGTTGGGCCTCGCCCCATCGTCGGTCAGCCGTGCCGTCGCGAGCCTGGAGCGGGAGTTCGGTGTTCGGCTCTTTTCGAGGACCACTCGGCGGGCGAGCCTCACCCCGGACGGGCGGCTGCTCTACGAGCGCTACAGCCGCCTGCTCGAGGATCTGCACAACGTCCGCCTCGAGCTGCTCGAAGGGGGCAAGCAGCTGCGCGGAAAGCTGCGGATCAGTATCCCGATCTCCTACGGCCGCAAGGTCCTCGTGCCGGTCCTGTCCCGCTTTCTGAACGCCTACCCCGGGGTTGAACTCGACGTCAGTTTCTCCGACCGCTACGTCGATCTGCTCGAGGACGGAGTCGATGCCGCCGTGCGCATCGGCGACTTCCCGCGGGCGGACTACATCGCCCGCCCGGTCGATAGCGCAGGGTTCGGCGTGTTCGCCTCACCCGAGTACGTGGCTCGCAACGGCGCGCCGGCAGACCCGAGAGCCCTGGCAGGTCACGAGTGCCTTGCGTACGTCTACCCGGGCACGGATCGACGCTATCCCTGGCAGCTCTTCGAGCGGGGCGCCGAAATCTCGATCCCGCCGAGCGGGAAACTTGCGCTCGACCATGGGGAGGCGCTGGTGGACGCCGCCGTCGAAGGCCACGGCATCATTTACGTCCAGGACTACATGGTCGAGCAGGCAATCCACGAGGGGCGGCTCACGCCCATATTGCAGGCCTACTGGCCGGCACGTACGAGTGTCGCGCTCATCTACCGCGAGCCGCAGCACCTCTCCCGTCGCGTCTCGGCACTGATTGGCTTTCTCCGAGCGCATTTCGAGCCACACGTGGAGGGAAACGAAGGCCCTGCTGAGATGTGATACGCGCCCCGCAGCAACTCCCCCCCCTTTGAACCAGGCGCCCCGCTATCCGATTCTCATCTCGCCGGCGAGAGACAGCGGCCATGGATGAGAGGAAGTCATGCAAGCAGCCATTAATTCTCAACGCTTACATCCGTCGCCGGCGTTAAGGCTGCACGTGCCCTGTGTTAATTCTGGAGGTCAATCCAGAAGCCCCAGGAGCTCACCCATGGCACAGCAGCTCCCGAATCCTCGGGACATCGTCCCCCGGGATGCCGTGATCAACGGCCACCGAATCGCCTACGGCCTCCGTGGCGAAGGCAGGCACCTCGTGTTTCTCCACGGCACGCCAAGCAGCTCGTTTATCTGGCGCGACGTCCTCGAGCACCTCGGTGTGGGTGCCCGCACCCTGACGTTCGACCTCCTCGGCTTTGGTCACTCCGAGCGGCCCTGGCAACCGTCCGTGGACACATCGGTCGCAGCGCAGGTCCCGGTGCTCTTTTCGCTGCTCGACCAGGTTGGCTTCGCGGATGCCCATCTCGTTGCGCACGACATCGGAGGCGCCGTTGCGATGCGGGCGGCGCTGGCGTCACCGCAGCGCTTCCGCACGCTCACGTTGATTGACACCGTGAGCTTCGACAGCTGGCCCTCGCCGCGGACTCGCCAGCAGATCGCACAGGGCCTGGACGCGTTGCTCGCCACGGACGAGAACACCCACCGTGAGCACTTCCGCGCCTGGCTTGCGTCGGCAGTGCACGACGAGCAGCGCTTCCGAGCCGGCGCCCTCGAAACGTATCTCGACATGATCTCCGGGCCGGTCGGACAGGCAAGCCTTATCCAGCACCAGATCCGCCATTACGACAGTCGCTACACCGAGGAGCTCACGCCGCGGCTCGCCGAGCTCGGTGAGCTACCGACTCAGCTCATCTGGGGGCGCGAGGATGCATGGCAGCGACTGGAGTGGGGTGAGCGGCTGCACGCAGCGATTCCAGGCTCCGAGCTGCACGTGCTCGACGCATGCGGTCACTTTGCGATGGAAGATCGCGGCAATGAGGTCGCGAGCCTCATTGAAGGATTCACCTCTCGCCACGCTGCGCCCGAGGCCCGCGGTAGCCACGATGGGCATGTCCTATAGTCTCCGAGGGCAGGCCACGGAGGCTCGGAGAGCTGGCATGAACGTCCCAAAGCGTTTCGTCCGCCGCCACTACCTCGTGGCACCCACGCACATCGAGAAAGTACGGGAGCTGAGCGAGCGCCATGGGATCTCGGCCTCCGCGGTAGTGCGCCGTGCCATCGACGCCTACGCCCCTGAGGACGCTGTGAGCCAGGAGCAGGCGGCGGCGGCAGCGCTCGATTCCATGTCGGAGGCACTTCGCGACACGCGCGCGCAGCTTGCGGCCATGCGCGAGAGACTCGATGAACGCATGTCCGAATCGTACCGGGAGCGCGAGCGTGAGCACGCGCGCCAGGAGGTGCGTGCCTACTTCGCCGCGCATCCGGAAGAGCTGGACGCCCTCTCTGACTACCTCGGTGGGCTGCGCTAGTCGGACAAGGCCGTTGCCAGGCGTTCGGGATCGGGGGACGGAATCACGAGCGGCTTAGCAGCGCCTGCGACTCCGGCGTATCACCGCCTCATCGGGACATGTCCGTCCGTGGCTGCAACGCGGTCAAGCCAGCTCGAGACGGCCGGAAAATCGGCGAGCTCGAACCCACCTTCCTCCGCCACGTGGGTATACGCGTACAGCGAGAGATCCGCGATGGTGAGCGTATCGCCCGCAATGAAGGGGCTCTCCCGGAGCTGCCCTTCCATGATGCCGAGCGCCCGACGCCCCCCTTCCTGCTTGGCCTCGTACTGTTTCCGCCGATCCTCCGGGAGGCCGAGGTAGAGCGCGATAAAGCGCGCCACGGCGATATACGGCTCGTGGCTGTACTGCTCGAAGAACTGCCACTGGAGCACTCTCGCCCGCTCCCACGGGTCATCCGGCAAGTACGGAGTACCGTGCGCGAGGTAGTTCAGGATGGCATTGGACTCGGTGAGGCAGGCGCCATCAGCACACTCGAGCACCGGGATCTTGCCGTTCGGATTTCGCTCGAGAAAGGCCTCGGTCTGCGTCTCCCCTGCGAGGATGTCGACATCGATCCATTCGTAGGGCAACCCGAGACGCTCGAGCAGCATCTCGACCTTGTAGCAGTTGCCGGACCCGTGATCGCCGTAGACTCGGTACATTTCGGTTTCCTCCTTACTGGTGGAGACGGCGATTCCTTGCTCGCCAACCAACCACCTCGGCAACCAGAGCGCTGATCGGTGCCGCGGATAACGAACGCCTGCGGTCAGGTTTCAAAGTAGATGGCGCCATCGATGAAGTCCTCAATGATCCTGGAGAGCGTTTCTGGAGTCTCCATCGGCATCAGGTGTCCGCCGGGGAGAGTCATGAACCTGGCCCCGGGAATCGCCCTCGCCATGGCCCGGGCGTGCACAGCCGGCACCATGTAATCGTCCTCCGAACCGATCACGAGCGTCCGCTGCCGGATCGCCGGCAGCTCGGCGCGAACGTCAAGATCGAGGTCCATCTGGATCTGGCGAGCGAGCCCTAATGGATCCGTGCTGCGCACCGTGTCCGCGACCATTGTCTCGAGCGCCTCGCGGGAGAACCCGGACAGCACGCCCGGGCTGAATCCCGTGAGCAGGCCAAGACGGGCCATCGCCTCGGGGTCGCGCTCGGCAAGCGCGAGCCAATGCTCGAACTGGAACCGAAGCCGTGGGTCCTCGCAGCTCGCGAATCCGTTGATCAGCACGACAGACCCGATGCGCTCCGGCCGGGTGGCGGCGATATGGGCCGCTACACCGGCTCCAAGCGAGAAACCCACGAGATCGAACGTGCCGGCATCCGCGGCATCGGCGGCCGCCAGGACCTGCCGCGCGAGGTAGTCCACGGTGAGGCGCGCGCCATTGTCCACGGTTTGGCCGGATCCCGAGTAATTCGGGCGCACGACGCGACGCTCGCCTCTTAGCGTGCTGACAAGCGGTGTCCAGTTGGCCTCGGCACTACCCCCGGTGCCGTGCACCAGCACCAGCCCCCGCCCTGTGCCCTTGGCAAGGTACTCAACCTGCGCCCCTTCAGTTTCCACGAATGCCATGACGTCCTCGCCGTTCCATGTGCCGAAAGCGCAGGCTAGACTCTGACAGCGCTGTCAGAGTCAACGGGTACCAGGCCATGCGGATCGGTGAGCTCTCGAGGCGCACAGGGGTAAGCGTTCGTATGCTGCGCTACTACGAGGCGCGCGGTCTGTTGCAGCCCCAGCGCCGTGCGAGCGGGTATCGCGAGTACTCCCCGGCCGATGAACGCACGGTGCGCCGGATACGCGCCCTGAGCGCCGCGGGCCTCAAGCTCGAGACGATTGTGGAGATCCTGCCCTGCATAAAAGGCGAGGCGATCGAATTCGAGCCGTGCGACAAGCTGAAGAAGCGCCTCCGCGACGAGGCCGACGCGATCGCGCAGCAGATCGACAGCCTTCAGGCGAGCCATGCCCTGCTGATGGAATATCTCCACCGCGCGGAGTAACCGGGGCCTGGTCAATGCAGCGCCGTGCACGCGACGCTCACTCCTCGAACAACCTCGCGTAGCGCCTCAACTGCTCGTTGGATAGGGCAGGCCTGATCAGCTCGCGCTCGGCCTGCGGCATGGCCATCAGCTCGCGGTGACTCGAGGCGTCCCGCAGCGTGATCTTGTACAGGTGCGGCTCGTATTCGATGCCGCGCCTTTCCATCTCCGCGAAGACAAGGCTGAGCGTTGCCGGCGACACACCGCGGCCGGTCTCGAGACGCTCGGCAGCTCGTTCGATCTCGGCGCGGTTGTGCCGGTCGAGCTGCCAGAGCTCACGCAACGGCGCGAGCGCACGCTGCCGCAGCTCGACCTTCAGCGCCTCGCGAAGGTGCCGACGGCGCTGCGCATACTCGGTGATGGCCCGCCCCTCGCCGTCGAGCACCCGGATATCGGCAAACTTCAGGATGCAGCGCGAGCCAACGAGCAACGCGTGTCCGGTCCGATCGTTGCTGATCTCGTAGTGGTGCGAGAGATGGGGGTGCTCGCAGAGCTCACATCGAATGCCACGTGATTCCGCGTAGACAATGACACGACCGGTAAACAGCCACTCGGCGAGTGCCGTCTCAAAGCAGGCCGCCACGCTCCGTGGCAGGAGATTGCGCCGCGAATTCGCCAGCCAGTGATTCATCTCGACTCTGCGAACCTCCCTGGTTGCCATTCACCCCGAGCGCGCCGCCGGGTAACGCGTCGAGCAGTCGCGCCGCCGAGACCCCGGCGCTTGGCGGCGCGCCGCACAGCAATGCACGCGCGGACCTCGCCCACCGCCGCATCTCTCCAAACTATCTGCGAGGCGCGGCCGGCCGGTGGGATCGGGCATCACTCGCCAGCGGCGCGTGCGCCCATGGGGTGTTTCGGGGTCAGGAAGATGTCAGGCAGGGCTAGGGAATTGCGAGACCGCCGCGCAAAGGTGTCCAGAAATCCCGATAGGTTGTCCGGAAAGCCCAACCCGGGGGCTGACCGGGTGGGCACCGCGGCCATGGATTTGGATCTGCGCGCGGCGGATCAGGGTTCCTGCTCTTTGTAGTGCCTGGCCTCGGAGAGAATCCAGTCCCGGATCGCGATGACCTCGGCACCCGGTTCGGATTCCGCCTGCACGAGCCAGTAGGCATGCTCGGTGGACGCCGCGGGCCCGCTCCAGGCAAGCACCTTCAGTCGGCCATCGGCGAGCATTGGCTCGACCAGCGCGCGGCGGCCAAGCGCGACGCCCTGGCCTGCGATCGCGGCCTGAATGACCTGGTCATACTGGTTGAAGTGGACGACGCTCCGCGGCGCGTCGCGGTCGAGGCCGGCGGCATGCAGCTGCTCACTCCATTGCAGCCACGGGCGCCCGGGGTCGCCGAACTCAAGGAGAGTGAGCGCGGGCAACGTCTCGGCGTCCACCCGGTCCACCGCGAGCGATGGATGGGCGACAGGGACTGTGCACTCCCCGAACAGTCGGAGGGCGCCTGGCGGGGCGTCGCGCCCCGAACAGTAGCGGATCGCGAGGTCGATGCCTGCCGCGCGCAGGTCGAGCAGCGCGTTATTCGCCTCAACGCGGACATCGATGCCAGGCAGCTCCCCTTGCAGACGACCGAGTCTTGGCAGAAGCCAAAGGCCCGAGACACCGATGCTCGCGGTAATCGTCACGCCCGCACGGGTCTTCTGGCGTCCGAGGTAAGCGACGGCGGCCTCGATCTGGCTGATCGACTGCTCCGCCACGCGGAAGAAGTGCTCGCCCGCCGGTGTCAGCGCGATTGAGCGGTGGCCGCGCTCGAGAAGCTGCACGCCAAGGTAGTCCTCGAGAGTTCGCAGCTTCCGGCTGACCGCGGACTGCGTGAGAAAGAGATCCTCGGCGGCGAGGGTGACGCTCATGCGGCGGCCGACGGCGACGAAGCCGCGCACGGCATCGAGTGGCGGAAGGCGGACGGCGGACTTACTCATGGCAACCATCTTCCCTGCGAAAAGTGCCCGGCACGGCAGGGTCGCCGCTGCTTGCCGACCGTTGCCGCCGGGCCACGCACACCCATCCAGTTCGGATCGGCCCCGATGCCACGGGAGTGGCGATCAACTACGAGCTCGAGCACCCGACAGGCCGCTGACGGGCGATACCCCCGGTTTCCGGCGCCAGGACGTCCGGACGCGGCGGCCCGCGGCATCGAGGACGGGCCCAACCGGTGAAAACTCCCTGGGCGCTACATCTGGCTCGAGCGGGTCCCCGCCGACCGGATCGCCGATATACCCGCCTGATCAGTCAACGAGGAGCGAAAGGTACCGCACCCGGCGTGGAGACACCCGATTGGACTCGGGCACGGACTCACGGCGCGGCTGGCACGACGGCCTCGCGCCTCATGAGTAAACGCCCCCCAGGCGGCAGACTAAACGGTATTGTGCGTTGCCAAAAAGGTCCAACCGGCCTGCAGCGCACGAGCCGGGCGGCCACCGATCGCGGCTTTGCCGAGGGGCGGCACACGCACTCGGGCGGCCATCATCGGAAAGGGCAAGCCACCCGTAGCTGTTGAGGCCCGTCATCGTTAAATCGCGTCTGCTGCCAGTCGCCCGGGCGAATCTCGGCGCGCACCGTCATGTCGGCCGTGGCGCCCCGGGTCGGTCACACTTGCCCCTGGGGAATGTGAGTCGCGCGCATTCCGCATTTGCCTCGATAGCGGGATCGGGCGTGGAATCCGGCGGAGGTCGGGTGCTACGGGCGACCCGGGGAACGCGTGCGCCTCGCCCGTGAGCGCGCGCCGCGCGCGACAGGCCGTCTGCCACCCCTAGCACGTAGCCCAATTACCGCCTACCTGCCAAGGGAGCAAGAGCCGCCGGATGAACGCGCGTGCCGCACAAACGCAGGGGAAACGGGCCTGGGCGCTCGGCTGGCTGTCCGGCATCACCGTTGTCGCCCTGTTCGCGGGCTTCACGCTCTTCTCGCGTCTTGGCGCCCTGGATGGCCTGCGGCCGGCAGATCTCGCCGCACTACGGTTCCTGCCGAGTGGGCTGGTGCTACTGCCCGTTCTGCTGTCGAAGGGTCTGCGCGGGCTTGGCTTGCTTAAGGCCCTCGCCCTCGCGGTTTTCGGGGGACTTGGTTTCGCGCTCCTCGCCTACCGGGGCTTTGAGCTCGCCCCGGCGGCCCACGGCGCCGTCTTCCTCCACGGGATGCTGCCGTTCTTCGGAACACTCATCGGCGCCATGCTGTTGCTCGAGCGCCCGCGCGCCGGGCGCATCCTCGGAGCTTTGCTCATCCTCACCGGGGTGATCATGCTCGGATGGGATGGCACACGGGAGCTGGATGGCAACGTCGTCCTCGGGGATCTGTCCCTGCTTGGGGCCTCGCTGTGCTGGTCGGTCTACGGAGCACTGGCCCAGCGCTTTCAGGTCGGTGCCATCGCGGCAGCCTCCATCGTCGCCCCTTTTGCGCTGCTGCTCTATCTGCCGCCCTATGTGCTCTTCCTGGACCCACAGTTGCATGCGGTTCCCGTGCCAACCCTCCTTGGGCAGCTGATCTTCCAGGGGCTGCTGATCGGTGTTCTCTCCCTCGTCGCCTATACGACAGCGGTGTCATTGCTCGGGGCAACGCGGACCGCCCTCACAACCGCCGCGGTGCCGGGGGTAACGGTGCTCGGCGGCATCCTGCTCCTTGGCGAGATCCCCACGGCCGTGGCCTGGGCAGGCCTTGGCACGACGACGCTCGGGATGCTTGTAAGCTTCCTCCCGCAGCGACCCAACAAAGGTCCCCGCACCCGGGGCACGGCCGGGAGCACGCCGCCGGCCGCCAGTGGCACAGCCGCAGCGAGGGTGGAGCGATGAAGCTGGAGGAGGCCCTTCGCGCCAGGCGTTCCTGTCGCGAATTCGCCAAAGCACCCGTTGAGGGCGCGTCACTGCTGCGCATTCTCAATGCCGGGTTTGGCGGCTCGGAGACTCAACGCGCACGGCGCCATGTCCCGTCAGCTGGGGAATCTTATCCATTGCTGGCTCGGGTGGCTGCTTTTCAGGTTCGCGAGCTGCCCCGCGGCCTTTACGAGTACAACCCCGATGCGGATCACCTCGAGCGAATTGCGCTCGCAGACCTCGGCGGGACCGGGGAGCCGCCTGAGACCTTCGTCGGCGCCACGATCGGCCAACAGACGTGGATCGGGGGCGCGGCCGCGGTAGTCGGGGTTTTCGGGACAACGGACGGGCTCGAGGCGCGCTTCGGCTCGCAACCACCGCCGGGTCGCTGGCAGCGCTACCTGTGGATGGAGGCGGGGGCTGCGGCCCAGAACGCGGCCCTGCGCGCCGCAGAGCAGGGGGTCGGGATGACGCTTGTCGGCGGCTTTGATGATCGGGCCGTTCAGCGCCTATTCGGACTCGGCGGTGAGCCCTTGGTCGCGATCGCGCTTCTGGTGCTTGGCCGACCCGTCACGGGCGGTGCCTCGAACGAGAACACGTGACCTGCCCGCCGCGGCGTCAGCGCTGAGGTGGCGGTCGGCCGAAGCGAAGGCCGACCACGACCTCAGCGCACCTACTGGCCGTAGGGGTTCGGGTCGTAGTTGTCGCCAAGCCCGTCGTTGTCCGAATCCCAGTCGAAGCGGTTGGATGCTCCGTCGTTGTCGTAGTCACGAGTCGATGGGTTCATGAGCTCGTAAGAGTTCTGCGAGGGGCCGTAGTTGTTCGACCGCAAGCTATCGGGGCTCGAGCGGACATGCGGGCGTACGTAGGTGCCATCGCTTCGGTAATACCCATCGACGTAGACATCATCCGCGACGGCGACGCTGCCTGCGGCCGTCACGGCGAGCGCTGCGCCAATCACAATGCTGCGTAGCATCGCCACCACCCCCGATCACTGCTTCTCCTCCACTTGAGAGTGACATGGCGATCCGGGCGTCCTCAATGCGCGCACACGTGGTCGTCATGGATCGCACAAAGCCCGACGACCAGGCACCGAGGCCTCGAATATCGCCTCCCGCGACCACGGTCACTACGTCTGGCGGGACCGTGCTTGCGGTCCGCCATCGCCGGCATGCACTTCGTTCATGTGACCCGCGCCCGATTTTCATTTCATGCCGTACCGGCCCTTTTAGTTAAATCTGGCCGGTCGCTCGAAGGAGAATGAACGCCCCGCTGCATCGCGCCCTGGTCGCACCCGTCGGGCGAGTTGGAAAAGACGACCGAGATCGGGCAGGCCGCCCGGGGAGAGCGGGCGGCGGCATCTCATCAGGAGCAAAGGAGTCAGCACCGTGCCGCACACCACTGATCGCCTCATGGCGTTCCCGCAGGACGACCGAAAGTGGTGGATTCGCTGGGTCGAACCGTTCAAGACGCCCCGCGCTGGGACGGCGAGTCCTAGCCTCAAAGTCTGGCTTGCCCCGGTGCTGGATGACGGCACGGCCCTGGATCTGCGCGCCACCCTGACAAACACGGATGACGACCGCGACGTCGAAGTGCTCGCCGGAGTTGCCCCACGATTGGCCCTCGGCGCCGTCTTCGAGAACGGGGTCGAGCAGGGCGGCTTGCCCCTTGAGACACGCACACTCTCCTTCAAGCGGGATACAAGCCGCATTTACGTCGATTACGGCCTCTCGACACTCGAGCCTGCTCCACCGAACTGGAACTCTACCGCCCCCTACCGGGTGCTCAATCGCTATGAATATCCGGTGAGTAACGCGCCCAACGGGCAGTGCGTTGTCCTCACTGATCCCCGGAACACGCTGATCATCCCCTGCTACGAGGTGTTCCGCACGCTTTGTGCACCAACCGCGGAGTTCGCACGTGCGCTGCTATCGGGCCCCTGGCAGGAGCAAGTGGCACAGATCGTCAATCCCGATAGGACGGGGATTATCGATGGCAATCGCTGGCAGGTCGTGCTTCGAATGCGCGTGGAGAACGAGTTTCTGACGCTCGCGGCAAACCTCGCGCTAGGAGCCAGGGGGCACAGCGTCGCGAGCAGTATCTATGGCAACGCAGTCACTTCCAGAGCCTTCGGGAACCGGCTCCCCTTCAATTCCTCATGGTATCGATTCACAGTGCGCGGATTTAAGTCGCCCAACGACCCCGAGAAGTTCATCGCCCTGCAGATCGTTCGCTTCGGCTGTGAGTATCCCTTCTCAAAGCTCATGTTCGAGCGCGATAACAGCAACGAGCCGGGCGCAGACCAGAGGACGACCGATGATCCCGCCCCTCACGAGTCTCGTCGGCCACAGGGTGTACCGGACGACACGCGGCCATTCCCGGTGTCGAGCGATGAGGATCCGCGCGAGGATAGTGATGCACTCCATGTCGTAGCGCAGGGCTGCGTACTCGAGGACGAGCCTGAGAAGGAGCGGCTTCAGAAGGAAGAAAGCCTGATCTACACGGCGCGCCGCCGCAGTCATGACGAAGAGGTGCTGAGCAGGTCTTCGTCGGGTAGCCCGTTCCACGGGCGCTCGGATGCGGCGAAGGCCGAGTACCAGGCCGAGGGCGCGCCTGACCTCCCTGAGCGCTTGGGGCTTGTCATTGACCTGATGGATCGCCTAAAGGCAGCCGGCCATATCCTCGACTGGCGCGCAACAGCGCCGGAGAGTGGCAATACCTTACGCGGGAAATTCCCGGCGTGGATAATGCCTTTGGGTCCAGGCAAATCAGCCAGAGGGCAGGCGATTACCCCTTGGTGCTATCTCAACTCATGGACCGGTCAGCGCCGAGCCGCCTTGGTGCTTGAGCTCTCGATGCGATGGGGCAATGTCTACTGGATTGAGATCGAGCCGCGAGTAAGCGAAAAGGGCTTTCAGGCCATACTTGCGTGTTTGGGCGGGGACTATCGTCGTGGTGTGCAGGAGCTGCTACGCGTTGCTGTTCGCAATGAAGGTGTCTGGCCGCCCTCGATATCACCCGAGATGGCCAATGCCGGCGTTCTGGGCATTGAGCGATTCAAGCACCACAGGGAGGCAACGACAGCGGGGCAATCGATGCACCATAACGCTCCCCTGGCCATCACCCATGCGATCAATGTCCTCAGGCGCCTAAACGCTCAGGCCGGACGGAATCGCGACCGCCGATCCAGGTAGATGTAAGCTTTCGCCCCTCTACATCACCCGCAGTGGCGACATGTCAGCGGAAGCGGGACGTTAATTTAGGGATCGCTGTCGGGAGCCGCCGCAGTTCCCCGCCGCGCGGCGGCCACTACCGTCCGCCGCCCAAGCAACAAAGGGGATCGTGGGCTGAGACCAACTAAGCTAGCCGCCGATCGTTCCAGGGTTTTTAGATCCTTAATTCGCTGATCCGAAAGCAGGCGAGTAGGGAGGAGCAAGCCACGGGAACAGGTGCGGCTCGGATGAGATTGGAGGGCTACCGATTGGGTAACCTTGACTGCGACTTCCGCTCTGCTGCACTGCGCCTTGTCGCGGTCTGCGCCAGCCACACTCGGAGTGTCACTGACTCTGCGGGAGGCATCAGTCGTCAACCCGAACAGAGCCAATCTTTAGACTCCGAAGCAGTTTAAACGGGGTGCCCGATGCTGGAACTGAGACCCAACTGCGAATGCTGTGGCAAGAGCTTGCCTCCTGAATCAACGGAAGCGGTAATCTGCTCATTTGAGTGCACTTTCTGTCTGTACTGCGCCTCGGAAGTGTTGAGTCATCGTTGCCCGAATTGTGGCGGCAATCTCGAGCGGCGCCCTATTCGTCCCAGCGCCGCGTTGGCTGACAATCCTGCTTCAACCGAGCGTATCGTTAAAGGCGGAGGCTGTGCGAGCAATTCGTGATCCGTCGCGTCAGTCCGTGGCCTATGGCCGCCCCACACTGTTCGGCCACCATTCAGCTCAAATTCATACTGGACTTCCCCCGGCACAGCGGACACTCCGGAGCTATGGTACTGAAACAGCTCCAATGACGAAGCCCGTTAACGCTGGCCACCTCCCTGCGGCGTGCCCGATGGTGGCAGCCTCCTCCTCGCTGCCGGAGGCAGCCGCTAACACGCTATGCTGGTTACCCTTCGACATCGAAGACAGGCCCCGCAATGGCGCCGCACGTTTGTGCGTACGCATAGTAGCTCTTAGCGCCTGGGAGGCTGCCTGCCGGTCGACTCGAAGCGCGAAGTGAACGCCTGGCCACGGCCCAAGGCCTTAGCCACTTCGCGCCGCGTTTTGCCGGCTAGGCGACGGATCCCGACCATGGCTGTGGCTAGGCGCCGTCCCCTCTCGGCCTCGCGGACCTGGCGGTCGAGCTCCGCGTTACGCCGCCGGAGGAGCTCGACCTCGGCAATCAGACCCCGTCCGTCGTCATGATCCTCGCCCTGTACGGCCCAGCCCGTGGCTAAACAGTGCCGCTGAACAGTGTGTCATTTGGCCAGGCTACGCGTACTGGCACGCCCACGGTTCGCGGGCCTTTTGACGTCATCGTCCGGACCGAGCCGGCTTGCGTTGATCCCCAGGACCACCACCACGGTGACAGCCGGCGCCCCAGATACGATAGTGCCGCGCCAGTCCATCACAGCCGCATTACCGGGACGGCCCACCCAGGCTTCCACGGCCTCCTGGTAGTACGCCCGCCATGCTCTCCGCCCGTCCCTGCACTCTGGCGGGGCCACCCAAACAGCACCTACGAGCGACCGTCTTCGGCCAGGAGCGGACATCCCTACTCGACGGTCATTCCCGCTATATGCCAGTTCGTCTCTCTGTCGGGAGCTGGGCTAGAGAGTCGCAGTCGTCGCTCCACTAATTTATGATTTGGGTGGAGTCGACGTCGAATAGTTGGTAAGGGCATGACGCGAGTAACCAAAGTACAAATTCGCAATTTCCGGTCAATTCAAAGCTTGGATTGGTGTCCCAAACCAGGCTTCAACTGCATGTTCGGACCGGGTGATAGCGGCAAATCGGCGGTACTGGAGGCCATTGCGTGGTGCCTATCGAGTAACATCAGTCGTGCCGCCACAGATGCAGATTTTTACCGGCTGGATACGGGCCGACCGATCGAGATCTCGTTGGTCATTGCAGATTTACCGGCCGAGCTCGGCGCCCTAGAACCTTTTGGCCCCTTTCACTGTGGTTTTGATGCGGAAACCGGCAACATCGCGGACGAACCGAGCCGTGACCTTGAAACAGCGCTGTCGGTCACTCTGTCGATCGATCAATCCATGCAAGGTCTCTGGTGTCTGAACTCGAGCCGTGTGGAGGATGATAACCATCGGCGTGAGATGGCATCGCGCATGTTACGCCGGCTTTCGCTGCTCCAGCTACAAGGTGAAAACGCGTCAGAACTGACATTCGGGCGTGGCTCTGTTTTGTTCAATTTGACCGATGACCGGTTGGAGTTGAGCGGCGCTTTGGCGCAAGCGGCTCGGGCGGCACGTGATCAATTCGGTGACGCCGCAAATGACCAGCTCGCGGCCACGTTGGGTCGTGTCCAAGCCATCGCAAACGGTCTGGGTATCGACGCCGCGGCCGAGGCAAGCGCCAGCCTCGATGCTTCGCAGAGCACACTACGTCCTGGTCACATCGCGTTGCAGGACCGATACAGCGTGCCTTTAACGCGCCTCGGCCTCGGTTCCTCGCGTCTGCTCATTGCCGGCTTGCAGCACGACGCCGTCACGGGCGCCGACGTCGGCTTGGTCGACGAGCTGGAGTCCGGACTGGAGCCGCACCGGATAGTGCGCCTGTTACAGGCCCTCGGTGCCAAGCAGGAGGAGACCCCGCTCCAGGTCTTTGCAACAACCCATTCCCCCGTCGTCATCCGGGAGTTGAGTGCAGACCAGCTCGTGCGTGTGCGTAATCACGACGGGGAGATAACCATGCCACGCATGGACGGTTCTGACAGCTTGCAAGGCACATTGCGATCGGACCCGGAAGCGTTTTTGGCGAAGTCCGTCCTCATATGTGAGGGGGCTGGCGAGATCGGCTTCGTGCGTGGTCTGGACCTGTACCGGATGGGGCATGGGCATAAATCGCTAACCGCATTGGGTGTCTCTTTAGTGGACGCGAAGGGGTACAGAAATATCGTTCGCCGTGCTCAAGCATTCCACGCACTTGGCTACCGCGTCGCGATTCTTCGCGACGACGATAGGCAGCCTGATCCCGACCTGGAAAGTGCGCTGATCGATCAGGGCTGTGTACTGTCAAAGTGGCCACGAGACTATGCGCTCGAGCATGCCCTTTTCTTGGGGCTGCCGGAGGAAATCGGGCTCGAACTCGTTCGACGTGCGACCGAACGCTATGGTGTAGAGACGATCAATGAGCAGGTCACCAATAAGCTGCCGAATGGCGAACGGTTCGATTTCGAGACCGCGCGGCGTATGGGTAGGCTAACTGAACAAGAACGGTCGGCCTGTGCTAATGCCGCAAAATCAAGGGATAGATCCTGGTTTAAGGATCGCGGCGTCGGCGTGATGGAGGAGATCGCCCTAGAGGTAATTGGGCCAGCGCAAGAACACAGCGAAGAGTGGTTCCAGGCGGAGGTCAATCGGCTGTTTGACTGGGCCTCCTATGACGGCGATTGACCTGCTCGCAATAAGGCGCGGCCACGTCAGCGCGCCGGCAGGATACGGCAAGACCCAACTCATCGCCGACAGTTTGGCTGGCCACGACGCGTCTCGCCCCGTGTTGGTATTGACCCACACGAACGGTGCGGTCGCGGCGCTACGTAAGCGACTCTCCGTGCATGCTGTTTCGAGCGATGCCTTTACGTTGAGAACGCTCGATGGATGGGCGCTTCGATTACTCAGCGCCTACCCTTCACGCGCCGAGATCGACATTCGACATCTGGATGTCACTCGTCCCCGTCAGGACTATCCCGAGATCCAACGGCGTGCCCGCGACCTGGTGGTCAGCGGTCATATCAACGAGGTGCTTCGTGCCTCCTACAGCCACGTCATCGTCGATGAATATCAGGATTGCTCGCTTGATCAGCACGCGATGATTGTGGGTTGTGCGGATGTCCTGCCAACCGTCGTTCTCGGTGACCCAATGCAGTCAGTTTTCGGGTTCGCTGGCAGGCGTGTGGATTGGAATGACTTGCCGGACGTTTTTCCCGAACACCATGAGCTCGACACACCGTGGCGTTGGATCAATGCTGGGGCGCCGGATCTCGGCCGTTGGCTCGCGGAAGCCCGACGCGCGCTCGTGAATGGAGACGCTGTCCACCTGAACGAATTGCCGGAGGGGGTCGTATGACACCGGCCAGCGCCCCCTCGTCAACAAGGACGAGGGGAAGCGGCCGCGCTAAGGCAACTCGCGCGCTCCGGAAGCGTGCTAGTAATCGGCCCAAGCGCAGAAGCAAACGCGCGGCATAATTTTGCACGCCGCAATCCTGGCATGACCGTTGTTGAGCCGGTGGAATTAGGTCGCTTGGCGGCGTTCGCGCGTGATTTGGATCTCGATCAGCCACTCGACGCGATCGAGGAATGCGCACGCTTGGCGCGTGACGTTATGACGGGGTTGCCCTCCGCGAACGTATTCCGAGCGCGGATCGCACGGATACTCAAGAATGGTTCAGCTCGGTTCACCCTGACCGAAGCTGACCAAGCGGCACTCGATCTGATGAATCGCCCAACCTATACGGCTGTTGTGAAGCTATTGCAGGCGCAGCGGTCTAGCGCGCAAACGCGTTTGTTTCGACCAACGATCTACAACGCTGCCATCGGCGCGCTTTCGCTGGCAAGTACGGGCCGGTTCGAAACCTTGCCGGCCGCCGTGCGAGCGGAGCGTGATGTGAGGCGATATCAAGAACGCAGGGTCGGGAAAATGGCGATCGGCAGCACGCTCTTGCTCAAGGGCTTGGAAGCTGACGGGTGCATGATCATTAATGCACATAGGCTGGATCGATATGACCTGTATGTAGCACTTACACGCGGCGCGAGGGGGATTTGTATTTGGTCAGAGACTGATACATTAGATCCAGGCGAATAGGAATTCGGAAAGCGCTCTAGGGCGGCGACCGATCCGATATATGTCCGTTCTGGGTCGAATCGCGTCCGGCAACGCACTGTGCCACGCTTTATGGTCGCGTCGGGTAGACCGACGCCATGGATCAGTCTAGCCGCCGAGCCACGAGACTCCCCGGGGACAATGGCGCTGTTGCAAGCCACAACGCCATGCCAACGCCGACGGCCCGACTCCCTCGCCGAGCGGTTGGTCCCAGGCGATGCCGCCGTGATCAGCTCCGGAATCCCGGGCCCCGCTCTGCGCACAAGACTGCGGAGTTCGCGACGCCAGCCGCCAGCAACAGGCTGGACCCGGGCAACCGCTGCATCATGGCGTCCCGACCGGTGCGGTGGCGTGGGCCGAGGGATCCCACGCCGCGGCAGCGGCATTCAGCGCCGAGGACAGCAGTCGGCCAAGGGTAGCGGCGGGTTCTGCGGCAG
This sequence comes from Spiribacter halobius, assembly GCF_020883455.1. NCBI lineage: Bacteria > Pseudomonadati > Pseudomonadota > Gammaproteobacteria > Chromatiales > Ectothiorhodospiraceae > Sediminicurvatus > Sediminicurvatus halobius. Next base: position 3,768,981 of record NZ_CP086615.1, read on the forward strand.
TACGGTCTGCGCGCAGCAGGATCAGGCGCGTGGTCGGCATGAGGGCCATGGACGCCGAGCCGGAGAAGGGGCGGAGATCGCGGGTAGCGCTGCTCGCCCCCAGCAGGCCGACGGCGACACCGGAGCGGATCGCAGCCCGAATGGCCGCTGCGCTACCGCTGCTGAATACGATGCGGTAGTCGATGCCGTGTGACTCCAGCGCCTCCAGCGCCCAGCGCCGCCAGCTGCATTCCTGATCGAACACCGCGATCGGGAGGGTGCCCTCGTCCGGTGGGCCCTCAGGGGCGGCGCTTTGCAACCACAGCGTAGGGTCTTCGGCGAGCTGCTCGCCCGCCGTGCGGACTTCATCGGCCAGCACGAGCGCCAGGTCGAGTTCGCCCGCCAGAACGAGGGGCTCGAGCAGGGCGGACCGCCCACAGGTGACCTCCAGGCTCGTCTGCGGATGCGCGCGTGTGAAGCGGGCGAGCACGTCCGTCAGCGTCCCGTCGGCGTACTCGTCCGGCAGCCCCAGCCGAAGCAGCCGGGGCGTGTCGGCCGTCAGGGCATGGGTTACCGCCTCCACGGCGTCCGCGGCGTGGCGGACGTAGGGCAGCAGGCGCTCCCCCGCCGCAGTGGGCCGCAGGCCCCCAGGCCCACGCACCAGCAGTCGGTGGCCGACAGCCGCCTCCAGCTTGCCGATCTGAAGGCTGACCGCGGACTGGGACCGGTGAACACGCCTGGCCGCCGCCGTGAACGAGCGTGTCTCCACAGCTGCGAGAAAGGTTTCGAGCCAGTCGGAGCGGACCTGAGGCACTGTTACGTCCAGTTTTATTAATACCTAAGCCCCATATTAATCGTTTTACTCATCTTCTGCGCCGGACCAGTGTCAGCAACGACGCCACCCGGAGCCGCGCCATGCGCCTGTACACCCTTCTGACCGCCCCTCAAACGCCGGTATGGCTACTGAACGCGACCCTGCTCGCCGCGGCCGAGCTCGCCCTCTAGCCCAAGTTCCTGCTGCCGGTAGTCGAAGGCCTAGCGGAGCTGCTGCCAGTCATCGCAATTGCCGCCCTACTCGCCGGCACCTTGAGTCTACGCCCCGGGCGTCACCTTTCGTCAGGCATGCAACCGAGGTTGTGGCGAGCGCATCACCATCGCATGAGGCAGAGCTTCGGCACCTTCGCCGCAATGGCTGGTTTGGCCAAGAGGAAGCCCTGGACCATGTCACACCCCATGTTGCGCAACATCTGGAGCTGCACTTGTGTCTCCACGCCCTCGGCAACGACGCTCCGGCCGAGCTCATGGGCGAGCGCGATGGTGCTCGCAATGATGGCGCGGTCCGCAAAACGATTCTGGGCGTTCGCCACGAACGCCCGGTCGATCTTGACCACGTTCGCCGGGAGGTCCCTCAACACGAAGAGCGAGCTGTACCCCTTGCCATAATCGTCAATCGCAAGGCGTACGCCGGCCGCGCTCAAGCGGCGGAGCGAGGAGGCACGCGCATCGTAGAAGACGCCTTCCGTGACCTCGAGCTCCAGCTGCTCGGGGTTGAGGCCACTCTCCGAGAGTGCTCGACGAACGGAGTGCCAGAGCGCCTCGGTGCGAAGCTGGATGCCAGAAACATTCACCGAGACCTGCTCTGGTGCTTCCCTGGGCGATCGGGACCGCCAGGTGGCGAGATCAGCGCACGCACGGCGCAGGACCCAGTCGCCCAGCTCGTCGATGAGTCCCGACTCCTCGGCGAGCGGTATGAATTGGGTGGGAGGGATGATCCCCTGCTCGGGATGCCGCCAGCGCACCAGCGCTTCGACTCCGACCACCCGACCACGGGCAAGGCAGACCTTGGGCTGATATTCGAGGAACAGCTGGCCAGACGCCAGGGCTTCGTGCAATTGCGTGACGAGCACGGTACGCGTGTCCCGGTCGGCGTCCAGGGCCTGCTCGTAGAATCGCCACGTACCACGCTCAACACGTTTCGCCTCGTAGAGCGCCACATCGGCCTTCCGTAGAATCTCCTCGGCATCATCGCCTTCTGCCGGATGCAGCAGAATGCCAATCGTGGCGGCGAGCTCGATGCGGTGGTCGCCGACGGTGACGGGCGCACGAAGGCTTGTGGCGATTCGTTCGGCTACCGTAGCCGCTCCCGACCTACTGGCGATTCCGGTCGCCAGCACGACAAACTCGTCGCCACCATAGCGTCCCACATGGTCCGCATCACGTACGGCGCCTTGGATACGCGCCGCCGCTTCACGGATGACACAATCCCCTGCTGCGTGGCCAAGGGTATCGTTGATCCACTTGGTTCGGTCGAGGTCTACGTAGAGGACTGCCACGCGGCTGCGGGATGACGCCGACTCAAGCAACCGCGCCAGCCGACCTGCTATCGCCTTTCGATTCAGGACGCCGGTGAGTACGTCGTGTCGTGCGAGATACTCAAGCTCGCTCTCCGCCTCCTTTCGCGCCGTTTCGTCGATCGCGATACCGTCCCAGACCACGGATCCGTCGCCCGCTTTCCGGGGGTGCCCTAGGGTGCGTACCCATCGAATTTCGTCTCCTGGGAGTCGCACCCGAAAGGTGGTGTCGAGGGGGGCCAGGAAGCGGGCCGAGCGCTCGAGCGCAAAGCGGTACGAAGCGCGGTCTTCAGGATGAATCACTTCCTGCATGATGCCCGGCTCGCGGAGGGCGCGCTCCACTGGGATGCCAAAGACGCGCTCGTAATTGGGGCTGAGGTAAGTGAAGCGGATGTTCCCGCCCGGGTCCATGACCCGCCGTGACACGCCACCAGGGAGGTTCGTCGCGATGGCTCGGAACCGCTCTTCGCTTTCCGCCACCGCGGTCAGCTGGGTGGCAAGCTCCTGCTCCATGCGCCGCGCCCCGTGCGCGAGTGCAGCCAATTCCTCTACCCCGAAATCCGACCAGTGGACCGGCTCACCGGCCTTAACCGCCCTCGGGACTCGCAGCAGTTGTGCTGCGAGCGGGCGGAAAAGGCGCCCGGTGCGCCACCCCGCCCCATGAGCAGCCAGCACGCCACCGCCGCTCAAGAGGCACAGCAATCCCAGGGCCAGCACCTGCATGCTTTGCAGGTGCTCCACATGCGGTGCGGCGGGCACCCCCAGCACCAGCGTACGCCCCGTTTCAGCTCTCGGGGGCAAGGTGTCAATCGGGCGGGCATAGGCGAAGTAGGCACTGCTTGCCCGCGTCATGGTCGCCCCGGGTTCCGTCGCACGGCGCTCTTCCAGGCCTGAGGCCACGCTGCGACTGACAGGCCGCGTGGTGTACCAGCCAGCGGGCGCCTCTCCCAGGACGTCACCGTCGCCCTCGCGCACCGCAACCGATAGGTCGCGGAAGCCAAGGGCGAAGAGCGCTTCGCGGGCCTGATCGGCCGTTTCGGGAGCGGACAGATCAACGCTCGCCCGGGACACCAGGTACGTTGCTCGGTCCGCCAGTGCATCAGAGACCCGAGCCAGTCGCTCCCGGTAGGAGGCGTCCGTGTGCAGCCACAGAAGGGCCAAGGTCGGGACAAGCATGAATGCCAGCATGACGGGCGCTAGAAGATCGGCAAGGCGTGTCCGCGACGCGAGAGGGCCTCCGCGAGGCGCTGCCCGCAGCAGCAACGCATGGTGGATCAAGGAGGCCGCGGCAGTGTATGCGAGGCCGTTGATTGGCTGCTTCAGGGCGATCAGGCCCACAGCCAAGGGATCCATTCCGAGGCCGTAGCGATAGAGCAGCGCTACCAGCGGCCCACCGGCAAGGAGCCAGAAGAGGGCATCGCAGGCGATGATTTCTACCCGGAATCGGTGGCGGCCAAAATGGACAAAGGCCGCCTCGATGACGAACAGCAGCAGCCCGAAGGGGTGCCCCCATAGCAACAGCGTGTGCAGCGAGCCGACAACGGCAACGAGCAGAGTCTCGGCCAAGGATCGGCGCAGCGCCGCGTACATGACGGCCACACCGCCGAAGAGTAGGTCGACGCCAGCGAACAGCGAAAGCGCGAAATAATTGCCGGCGTATGCGCAAACGCAGAGCAGCACGAGCCCGGCCCCGTCCCGCGGGCCGAACGGCTGCGGCCATACGGTCCATTCGCCCCGCTCCTCCCTCAACGCCTACGCTCCGATCGTTATGTGCAATGCGTCACATTAGACCAATACGAAGGAGGGTCAAGAGACCGACAACGCCGCCGCAACTGTTCCTGCGCGGGCGGGCGATCTGGCAGAAGTACGGCAGTTTCGGCAGGGCCTCGTGGATTGGCCGCGCCCCGTCGCGCGTACCGTCTGGTCTGTCTCGTAGGCGGAACCGAGGAAGTAGGCTACGTCTTCCGAGAGGATCCATTCCGAGCACTGGGTGACGGCAATGTGTGTACTGTGGCGCAATAAGGTGATAAAACCATCACTTACTCACATCTCTGCAACAACCGGGAGTAATAGAGTCCATGAGTGATTCCGGCCTGAACAAGTCCCAACTCGTCGACGAGATCTACGCCAAGGTGGACGGGATCACGAAGAAGCAGGCGGGCGAGATGCTCGACACTCTGCTCGATACGGTGATTGCCTCCGTAGCGGACGGCCGGGATGTCGCGCTCTCGGGATTCGGCAAGTTCACCCGTGTCGAGCGTGCAGCCCGCACCGCCAGGAACCCTCAGACGGGCGCCATGATCAGCCTGCCCGCCGCGAAGGCGCCCGGCTTCAGGGCCGGCAAGGCTTTCAAGGTTGCCGTCAACCGCTGAACGCCGATTGCGGGGCAGGCAGGAACAGGCGTGCCCCGTGTACGCGCTATGCGCAACTTGCCCAAACCTGCCCGTGATCTGGCATTCCCACAGCCGTGCCAAGGCGCGGGTGCAGCGCGTTCGGGAGATTTCGTGATGCTGCGCCGAGCTCCGAGCGTGTCGCGTCGCTCTCCGGCGGCACCCTGGATGGCTGCAGGCAGGTCTGTCCGTCCGGCCTGAAGGCGTCGAAGATTGGTCGAAGCGCGCTCTCAGTGAGCGGCGATGTCGGCCGCGAGTACGGCGGCGACGTCGATGTCGTGAGCGCCCGGGTTGACCACATGACGGATGTTGCGGGTCTCGCGGGTATTGTCACGGGCGAGTTCCGCGAGATTGAGCATGACGCGGCGATCGTACAGCCGGCCATCGGGGTGGCGCACGAGCATCACCACGGGGTGCAGACGAGCCTCGGGGCTTGCGGAGACCACGACGGCTAGCGAGCCGTCGTCGAGCTCGACCAGGCTGCCGGCCGGGTAGATACCGAGGCAGCGGATGAACGCCTCGGTGAGTTCCTGGCCGAAGTCCTGGTCAGCCCGCTCAAAGAGCAGGCGCAGCACCCGATCGGGGGGAATACCCTCCTGGTACGCCCGGTCGCTCGTCATCGCGTCGTAGACATCGCAGATCCCCACGACGAGCACCGGGCGTGGAATCACGTCCCCCGTAAGTCCCAGCGGGTAGCCCTTGCCGTTCACGCGCTCATGATGGAGGCGCACCATCTCCAGCACGGCCTTGGGCATGCCACCCTCCCGCGAGAGGAGCTCCACCCCTTCATCGGGGTGGCGCCGAATGATCTCCCGTTCCGCCTTGCTGAGGACCCCGGGCTTTTTCAGGATCGCCTCGGGGGTCCGCATCTTGCCGACGTCGTGGAGCAGACCACCGAGGCCGAGCGCCTCGAGTTCCTCGCGCCCGAGACCGAGGTGCCGGCCAAAGGCGATGGCGAGCACGCAGACGTTCAGGCAGTGATTCGCGGTGTACTCGTCACGCTGGCGCAGGTTCGTAAGCCACAGCGAGGCGCTAGCGTTCTCCGAGATCACGGTGACCAGCTCCCGGACCACACTGCGGGCCGCGTCGGCATCGATGCTGTGCCCAAGCCGCGCGTCCTCGAGAATCCGGTCGACTACGCGCCGCCCACGGTCGCGCGCATCGCGGGCAACCCGCACCAGAGGCCAGAAGCGCTGGAATTCTGGATAGGCGGCAATGCCGAACGCCGCTGCCACATCACCGCGGTCTGGCGACGAGGGGGCATCCTCGTTGGCATCGCCTGGTGTTGCCGACGACTCACCCGCGTCCAGTTGGCGCAGGGCATCGCCCCGGGAGCGCGCCTCGTCGATGAAGACGTGGCGGCAGAGTCGACGCAGCTCCCGCAGCTCGGGTTCCCCCTCGATTGAGAAGCCCTGGAACAGGAACGGCGTACCCAGCCACGGACGATCCAATGCCACGACATAGAGCCCCGGCATGAGGTCACCGACAGCCACCTGCCTCTCACCCATGTGCGTCGCGCCCCCTGTGACGGCCGTCGATCCCAACCCGAAGTGACTGGCATACGCTTACGCGCAGTTTACCGCCGCCCGGCAGATTACTGCGCATGCTGACGCCCAAATAGTCTACGGAAGTGACGCTCGCCTTTGTGTGCGCTTCGCCCGGTATTCGCCGGTAGTGCCCGAGTGAGCGCTCCCCCACCTCTGCCGCGCCGCAACGTCTATACGCGGAACGCTCATTGGGGGCGTGACGCTGCATGGTCCGGGAGCACCTGCGCTCGCGGCCATCCCACGCCCATTGCGGCGGGCGACCGACGGCGCATGCGTGCGCTCCGAACCGCCGACGCGGGCACGGTAAGCGCCGCCCTATTGGCTCTTGCCCGACGCCCCAGGGGACTTATCCGGGGCGTGCCCGTTGCCGCCCCTGTTGGTAGCCACGCTTGCCCAACTCGGGAACGGGCGTCACGGAACCCCTCGGACTGTCATCGGCCAGAAGCTGTCGTTCAATGATCGAGCTCAGCCACCGTTAACGGTCGGCTGCAGCCCGTTGTTAAGTGCCCACACTCAGTGGAGCGAGATTCTCGCTCAACACTTCATCCCGCAAGGCACCCAATCGATCCGCAATGGATACACCGCGATTGGCACGAACAGAGTACGAACCGCGAATCACCGGAGGAAAGGCGTCGTTAGTCTCAAACGACGCGTCGTCTAGCCATTCACCAAACCGATCTGCACCCCGAGTCCAAAGAGCTACATCACACTCACTGTTGAATGGCACCGACGTTCCGAATGCCTTGCGGGTTACATTGCTGCTGCCAACAATTCCTAGGACGCACTTACCGCGCCTCTCCAGAAGAAAGATCTTGGCATGCCAGTTCATGCCTTTCCTGTAGTAGGCATCCACGGTAGCGCCAGCCGCCGTCAGGCTATCCCGGAAAGCACGATATCGGTCTCGCCAGCCGTAGTTATGAACCCCAACAGTGGTGAGCGTTATCGTGTTTCGCACAAGAGCCGAAACAAATCCCGGTTCCGCCGAGGCCCTATACCCGGATGGTGCGTCCTCCTGGAAAAACCCGGAACACATGATCGCCCGGTCTGCAATTCCCAAGGACAGTGATTTGACAATACTGTCTCGGAAAATATTGGGGGCATGGCTTCGGCGGAGGAAAATGGCTATTGGCATGAACCAAGAACTCGTTTCACGCAAACCCGCGCTTGAGTCGTCGTGGGGCGCTCAGCGTCCTCGAGGTCGCACTCGAAGCGCTTGTTAGAGGTGATTTTCATCCAAGCCCAACAAGCTTCTTTGCCGCTTCTTTCATGATCTCGCGAGCCTCTTTTGAGGAGAGCGCCGCTTTTACTGCTGTTAATATCTTATTGAGTGCTACATGATACCATACACCTTTTCTAAGGTGGGGGAGATCTTCGGCCGCCTCCTCAATTTTCGTGGCAATGTTAGCCTTCTGCGCTGCGGTGAATAAGCCTGACTCTTCTAATTCAGAAAACCTTTGTTCGAGTCTTTCCAGACGTTCAACGAGATCAGAAATCTCCTGATCGGAGAACTTCTCATTGGGTTCCTCGATATGCTCCGAGATAAACTCCTCAAGCTGTTCAGCGAGTTCTCCAATTCCATCAGGACGTGCACCAGAAGCTCGGATTTCCCCCGCGAGGTTTTCAATCCAGTGATACATGCGGTCCGGAATCTGTCCGAAACCTAAGTCGCCATATATCTCTTCAGAAAGATGCTCCCCGGGTTTCTCAGTTGAGGCAACTCGGTGGGGTAGCCCTCCGATATCTTCAATCATTATTTCGTACTGCTTCTCCGGCCGAAAAACGACCCTCAACAGAACCTTGCCCTTATCTGGAAAGGTAATATCGAACGCATCAATTCCGAACTCTGAGTTCAGTAACACAGAGTAGATATCATCGAGCAGATATTTGTTTAACTGTCGTTTGGCCATTTTTACTTCTAACAGTGATTAGGCAGACAGCGGATATTGATTACGAGTGCCCGGGACATATCACACCAGCAACGTTACGCAGACTAATGCGCACGCTGCTGGTTTCTTTGGGATTGCTTGGGTTGCTCACTCTAGCCTTCCTTGATATCAAACAAGCAGTCAGCCCCGGCTGATGGATAACGTAACCCTGCAGCGCACACAGGTCACATCCCACCCCGAAACACCGTCTAATGTCGTCTCTGGGTCGGATCGCGCCCAGAAGCGCCCGGTACGATACTCTCTGGTCCCCTAATGGAGACCGACGCCATGGATCATTCCAGTTGCCAGGCGACGCGGCTCCCCTGCAACAAGGGTAGGATCTGCGGCCAGAAGCGACCAGTGAAGCGCGAGCATATCTGGGTCATACGGATCCGCCTTGAGCTCGCAGGCCGCCTACGGGACCTCGCGCTCTTCAGCCTAGGACGCGACAGCGAGCTCCGTAGCTGTGATCTAGTCCGGCTGAGGGTGCGCGACGTGATGCACGTAGGCCACGTTCTCCCCCGGGCGATGCTAATCCAGTCCAAGACCCGCCGCCCGGTTCAGTTTGAACTCACTGAGGCAACCCGCACTGCGGTCGCGATGTGGGTGGGTACGACAGCGCTCGCTCCCAGCGGCCACCTCTTCCCAAGTCGCCTCAGCGACCCGCCGCACCTATCCACCCGACAGTACGCCCCTCTCCTGAAAGGCTGGCTACACCAGATTGCCCTGGATGCCGCAGAATACGGCACACACTCGATCCGCCGGACCAAGGCGACGATGATCTACCGGCAGACGCGCAACCCGCGCGCCGTGCCGCTACTGCTTGGCGATACCAGGCTGGAAAGCACCTCCGGTACCTCGGCGTCGAGGTTGTTGACGCCTTGCGTTTGGCCGAACAGACCAACATCCGAGTGACAGCCCGCTGGCGACCGCCGCCACCGCGATCGCACAGAGCGGCCAGCAGCTGACGTTCCCTGCCCGTTTGTAGCTCGGAATCGGACGTGACGCGGGGACAACTTATGGCAACGCATCCACCGCCTTGTTCCGGTGCCTACAACCCACATCATGGAGGGATTTCGTTGAAAACAATGCCCAAAGTGTCTTTGATGCAAAGAACCCTGAGATCGGGTACAAGGAATCGCCAAAATTCGTACAAGTGGGAATTGCCTCCCAGGCACTGGCCCGGCTGAATCTGATATTGGGGGTAACAGATGACTAATGTATGTGCAGATTGCATTGGCGAGAGCTTCTTGCGTGCGCAAATCATACAGGATGGGCATGTGGCACGTTGCGACTTGTGCCAGTCTGAAGCGAACCCAACGATAGAACTGGAGGAGTTGGCGGAACTGGTGCATTCCGCGCTGGACGAACATTTCTACATGACCTCCCCTGACCCAGAAGGCATTGATTATTTGGCCGCTAAATATGGGCATTGGGAGCAGCCTGGGGAGCCGGTAACCTACGCTATCATGAATCTGATTGCTTCGTCCGAAGAGTTGGCTGAAGCGGTTCGCGACTACCTGTCCGATCGATATGACCCGTCGGGTAAAGATGCAATGATTGACCCATGTCCTTATGCAATCGATTCGCAATATGAAGAGCGCCCAATCGATACGTATGAGTTCCAGGAAAGCTGGGCATCCTTTCGTCGGGAAATCCTCTCCCGATCACGTTTCTTTAACCCGGTGGCAAAGTCTGCACTTGAACATCTATTTCGAGGCATAGCACAGCTTGTAACGTATAGTGGTGATCCGGTCGTGCATGTCTTAGGTGCCGATGATTCAATTTTCCGTGCACGGCTTGCGAAATCGAGTGAAGCGCTGGAAGATATTCTGAAGTCTGCCCCAAGGTCTCTCGGCTCGCCGCCGGGGCGTTATGCAAGCGCGGGCCGTATGAATGCCGAAGGCATTTCGGTGTTCTATGGTGCGACCGATGTAAATACCTGCATAGCCGAAATGCGCGCACCGGTAGGGAGTTACGTTGTGAGCGGGCGGTTCTTTCCGCTTAGGGAGTTGCGACTATTGGATTTGACACGGTTGCGGCAAGTGTTTTTGCAGGGAAGCCTTTTTGATCCCGAACACACTGAATCCCTGTCACGGGTTCATTTCTTAAAGCGGCTTGAAGCAGAGTTATCGCAGCCTGTGATGCCGGGTTTAGAATCTAGGGATTACTTGCCGACCCAAGTGGTAGCGGAGTATTTGGGAACGCATCCTGATATGAAACTCGACGGGGTCATGTTCGCCTCTTCACAGATAGCGGTGGAAGAGGGGAAAGGATCGGATACTGGTGAAGAGCAGCAGGGTAGGAACGTGGTGCTGTTTCCGCACGCCCGTGGTTTGGAGCGCTACGACATTCCGACTGGGACAAAAATAGAGGTTCACCGCCATCTCGGTGATCCTGATGACCCGGACCACAGTATTTGGATATGGGAGAGAGTGCCGCCTAGTTCGGAACAAGGAGAGAATGCGTCAGCAATAGATAGGGGTTTCGTATTATCGCCTCTGGTGCATCCGCCAAAATCATCTGAAGATGAGGTTGATGTAAGTATTGGGCTCGACCTGGGAAGTATTGAGGTTCGGAGAATCGAAGGCGTTAGTTACCAGACGTTTTCTTTTCACGTTAGCCGCCATCGTAGTGAATCCAATGACAGCGATTTCTGAGTTATCGTTATCGGCCGCTGTCCCGTCCGCGCCGGAACGCGCATCGGGCTTCGGGAAGAGTAGCTACAGATCACGAAGCGGCCAATAACACTTTGGCTCCGGAATGGCCGCTTAGGGTCGAGAGCCGCCGCACGGATTCAAAGGAAACACGCTTCTCGAGATCCCGTTTCGGTATCGCTGTCCGCACTGGAATACACCCCCGGAGGGCTGATCATCGGAGCGGGATCGGGGCCCGCGCCCGCTTCCCGTACCGGGATCTCGTTCTCTGGGCTCGGGCCCAACGGCACCCGCAACACCACGCCCTTGGCACTACCAGTGGCTCAACCTGGCCATTCCCGCGCAGAGAAGTGCCAGGTTGACGGCTACAGTGTATGTGCTTGCAGCGCGCGCCAGCAGACCGGTCGTGTCAAGGCGAAGTTCGTCGTCCCTCCGATCTCAGTCACCGGCCCACGAACGCCCCGCCTGTTCATCATCGCCAAACTCTCCGTCAGCCTCTGCCGTGTCCCGGGACTGGATCTGCGGTGGTGGCGCCACCCATGCCCGCAGCCGCTGTCCCACTTGCTCGTAGAAGTGCGGCACAGCCTCCTCGAGGCGATCAATGAACACCCGGTTGCCGGTGAACTTGCCGGCAAGGTCGAGGCTGTAGAAAACCTCGAATGCGGAGGGCGGGCTGCTTCGCTCCGGATCCTCCAGGTGCCTGGGGTCTTCGCGCAGCTCGGCGAGCGAGGCTTTGAGGTGCTGCCCGCGCCCACGACGCAGCGCCCGGACCTGAATTCCGTCTGCCTCCGCGTCCTTTAGCTGGCGCAGCAGCCAGTTCACCCGGGCCTTGGTCGACTTTTTGTCCCGCGGGGCGTCGAGGCGCATGGTCGCGAATATCGAGCGCCTTGCGATGTCAGCGGCCACCTCGATGTCGGACGCAGCATCTGGCACATCGAAGGTGCACGTCAGGCGGTGCTCACGCACGAGCACATCCGCGTCATCCTCGAGGCGCTTATCCGCGTTCTTGCGATGCTCGCGCGGTAGCTTAAGACGTACGCTACGGCCGACCTTGCGCGAGAGGATGAGTCCGAGATCGCGCTGCTCCTGATGCCACGCGCTCACCGTATTGCGCACCTCCTCGGCATTCTTCGAGAGGGTGACCCGATCCCGAACCTGCGTGACGAGGTCCTTCCACTCGGGGTTCATGCTGCGAAAACCGGTCACACCACTGGTGTCGTGGCGCAGGTAGCGCACCACCTCTTCGAGCAGGAAGCGCTGATCGGCGCTGCCCACAGCCTCCTCTTCGAGCAGTAGCGTCGCCTCCGTCAGCAGGTACATCCATGACCAGTGGTAGAGCTCAACGCCCTTTGCGTCGCGTTTGGAGAGCTTGACCGGGTGGTGATCTGGGCGGGCGACGAACTGGTTGGTAATGGTGATGACCGCATTGACGCCGCGAGCCTTTGCGTCGGCGACATAGCGCTTCAGCTGATCCTCGCTGACGACGTCGTTGCCGATCTTGCCCTCGAGGAGAGCAGTCCATTCCTGGCGAGTCGTATCGAGCACCAGCAGACCATCCGGGCGATCGTTCCCGCCGCCCTTGCCCTTCTTGCGAGGATGACTGTCGTCTTCGAAGACGATCTCAGTCAGGGCGGTAAAGCGCGCGCGCTTGCCAACGCGCTGGCCAAGGGATCGCAGGGCAGCCTCACGGAACGCCTCGACCCCACGAAACGCTGCCAACACCACCGATACGGCCCGCTCTTCTCGGCTGGTATCCGCGACCACTGGAACCAACCGAGCGTGTTCACCGCGCACGACCTTCTCAAGAATGCCCGTCATGGATCCCCCTTCCTGCTTATTCGACGAGGGAGCGAACGCCCACACGCCTCTAGCAAAAGCTTCCCGTGTGTCAGTGCGGCCTAGGTGGCTAGCCTGTCATGCCCTCATCCATCGATGCACGCGAGGCCCTCGGCTCGAATATCGGCGACCCGCGCAGCACTTAGGCCGCTTATCCGTTGAAGGGCCTCGATTTCCGCCCAGGGCCTGCCTTCCACAATCGCCCGCGCGCGGGCGGGCCCGATGTGGATGATTCCGGTGAGCGCCTCCGCGCTCGCCTCATTCAGGTCGACACACTGTCGAGCCGCCACACCAGCGTCATTGGCCGGGCACCCGACGCGGGTATCGCCGACGGTGAGATAGACCGGCAGGTGATCGCTGACACGCTCGCGTACGTAGGCGTGTTCGAGCCCAAGACAATCGGGCACGAGGAAGATCCCGCTACTGGTGACGGTGAGCTCGCTTGGCTCGAGCCAAAGGTTGTCGTACAGATTTGCGTATTCGCCGTCATTCGTGGAGAGCGTTGTCGCGCCTTCCTCGAGCAGCGGGTCGGCTAGCGCATTCAGCTCATCCCAGGAGGCATGATCCGGAGCGAGATTGAAGTCGCCCACTAAAATGAGCGGGACCTCACCCCCTTTGTCATCAAGCCAAGTCCAGTAGTTATCCAGCGTCGTGATCTCGAGTACACGCTCGCCGACCGTATCGCCGTAGACGATGTGCACGGTTGCCAGGAGCAATTCCTCACCCGTTTCCCGATCGCGGAAGCGGGCGGCGAACGGATCCCGCGCGAACCGATCACCCGGATCCGGGTACGCACCAATCCGGCCCGCGAGCACCACCTCGCTGCTGCGCCACACGAACGTGTAGTGCTCCTGATACGAACTTCGGCCAAAAGCCCGACTCGTGAGCGCCCGCCAGGACTCGCCGGTATTCACTTCCAGGGTGCTTAGCAGCGTGTCGACAGCATTGGGATCCATCAGTTCTTGAATCGCAATGAGGTCAAAGGCCGCGGTCACGCTGGCGACGGCCTGCATGTCCTTGCCGTTGTCCCAACCGAGGTGACGAATATTCCAAGAGGCGAGGCGCAGGTCTGCAACGGCTGGCGCTGCGAGCATAAGCAGCGCCGCCAGGAAAATGCCATGGGCCACATGTCCTTGGCGCGGGCCCAGCTTCCTTACGGCTACGGGAGGCAGGGATTGCGATCTGGCAGAGACAACCATTGCCGTTCTTTCCGTGGCATCGGCAGCCGATATACTGACACCATGATGGTGGTGGAGCGACCTGCAGCGGTCTGCGATGAACCTCTCATGGAGGGTGCCTAAGACCGGCTATGCTGAGTGCTCCGGTGGCCGTAGCCACCGTCCCTAAGGCAACCGCACACGGAGGTGTTCCGATGCTAATACTCAGCCGCCGCGCCGGAGAGACCATACTTATCGGCGATGACATCCGTGTCACGGTGAGTGCAATTCAGGGAGGGCAGGTGCGGGTCGGGATCGATGCACCCGCTGAAGTCAGAATAGTGCGAGGCGAGTTGGCAGACGCCGATTCGCAGCCAAAGCCCATTAATGGAGACGACGACGGGGTTGTGGAAGACCCGGATCACTAGGCCTACCCCCTTGCTCGCCCGAGCGACAGCCGCCTGAACTTCTCGGCGCATGCCTGCCTAGCGTAAGCGTACGACGACCACCCCTTGCGCAGGCCGGCGGATGGTCTAACGCGGCGGGTTGATCTCGTCGGTGCGCTCGCCTTCCTCGAGCGCGAGGTGGACGGCGGCGTCGAGCCGGCGCAGCAGCGCGGCGAGGTTCTCACCCCGGCGACGCCGCAGCATGGCCAGGGCGTTGTGCTCGTCGTTGGCGATGGCGACGACGCCGACCGGGTCGAGGTGGCCGACCGTGATCTGGCCATCCTCCTCGATCAGGGCCTCGATGTTCGGCAGTGCCGGTGGCGGGGGCTCGGTCATGGGATCTTCGCTCAGGCAGCCTGACGGCGATGGTCGCCCAGCTCGGCGGCCAGGTTCCAGGGCAGCAGCGCGTCGATCTCCCGGATCGGATGCTCGGCGATGCGCTCGAGCACCGTACGCAGGTAGGCGAAGGGGTCGAGCCCATTGAGTCGGGCGCTGCCGATGAGGCTGTAGATCAGTGCGGCGCGCTCCCCGCCGTGGTCGGAGCCCATGAACAGGTAGTTCTTGCGCCCGAGGGCGACCGTGCGCAGCGCCCGCTCGGCGGCGTTGTTGTCGATCTCAAGCCGCCCGTCGCCGAGGTAGCGCGCAAGCGCCTCCCAGCGGCCAAGGGCATAGCCCGCTGCCGCGGCGAGCGCGGATTTTGCCGAGAGCGTGCGCAGGATCTCCTCGAGCCAGGTTCTGAGCCCGGCAACGAGCGGGCCGGCGCGGGCCTCGCGGGCAGCGCGGCGCACCTCGGCCGGGCGGCCACGGATCTCGGCCTCCAGCGCGTAGAGCGCGCCGATGCGCGCGAGCGCCTCGCGCGCGAGCGGCGAGTCGGTGGCCGCGGCCACGTCGTGGAACTTGCGGCGCACGTGCGCCCAGCACGCCGCCTCCTCGATGCGCCCGCTGGCGTACAGCGCCCCGAAGCCGGCATAGCCGTCGGCCTGGAGCGTGCCGCGGTAGCCGGCCAGGTGGCGCTGGGGGTGGATGCCCTTGCGGTCGGCGCTGTAGCGGAAGACCACCGCGGGGGCGGCCGCGCCGCCCCAGCCGCGCTCCTCGCGCACGTAGGTCCACAGGCGCGCGGTGCGCGTGCGCCCGCGCCCGGGATCGAGCACCGGCACCGGCGTGTCGTCGGCGTGCAGGCTCGCGCCACCGAGGACGTGGCGCTCCAGCGCCTCGCCGAGCGGGGCGAGCAGCGCGCTCGCCGCGCCCACCCAGTCGGCGAGCGTGGAGCGCTCGATGGCAACGCCCTCGCGGGCATAGATCTGCGCCTGGCGGTAGAGCGGCAGGTGATCGCAGTACTTCGCCACGAGCACGTGGGCGAGCAGCCCCGGGCCGGCGAGCCCTCGGGCGATGGGCCGCTCCGCAGCCGGCGCCTGCACCACCGCCGCGCAGGCGCGGCAGCGCTGCTTGGGGCGCACGTGGCGGATCACCCGGAAGGAGGCCGGTACGTACTCGAGCACCTCCGAGACGTCCTCACCGAAGGTGACCAGCACCCCGCCGCAGCTCGGGCAGGCGCAGGGGCCCTCATGGCGCTGGGTCTCACGCGACAGGTGCGCCGGCAGCGCCCGCGGGGTGCGCGGCGCGCTCTGCCGTGCCGGCTTGGTGGCAGGGGGAGCCGCCACCGCTTCCCCGGCCGGCTCCCCGCCAAGCGCCTCGATGGCGAGCTCGAGCTGCGCGATCTGCGCCTGCAGCCGCTCCGAGGAGCGCCCGAACTGCATCCGGCGCAGCTTCGCGAGCTGCAGGCGCAGCCGCTCGAGCTCCTCGGCCTGGCGGCGCACCGTCGCCTGCGAGGCGGCAAGCTCCGCGCGGCTCGCGAGCAGCAGCTCGCGCAGCGCCGCGGCGTCGACGGGCAGGGCGTCAGGCGGATGGGGAGTGGTGGATTGCACCGGCTAATTATACCCGGGCAGATCGGCCAAGTCGCTCTTTTTCGGATCGATTCAGGCCGCGCATTGCGGGTCGAAGGTGCGCTGCGGGAGGCGCCAGTCGATGCCCTCGAGCAGCATCGAGAGCTGTGCGGCGGTGAGGTGCACCGCCCCCTCGCGCACCTGCGGCCAGATGAACCGGCCCCGCTCGAGGCGCTTGGCATAGAGGCACAGCCCCTGGCCGTCCCACCAGAGCACCTTGATCCGATCCCCGCGCCGGCCGCGGAAGACGAACAGCTGCCCCGAGAAGGCGTTCTTCGCCAGCGCCTGCTGCACCAGCGCCGCGAGCCCGTCGAAGCCCTTGCGCATGTCGGTCACGCCGGCCACCAGGTAGATGCGCACCCCCGAGGGCAGCGCGATCATCGCCCGAGCACCTCGAGCGCGACGCGCAGGGCCGCGGCGTCCGCCGCGCCGCGCACCACCAGGCGGTGGCCGGCGGCGAGCACGATCTCCAGGCTGCCCGACGGCGCCGCGCTCTTCACCTCCGGCGGCACCGGCGGCGGCTCGGAGGCGGCCAGGCGCACCGGCAGCAGGCTCAGCGCCGAACCCTCACTCGGCGCCCCAAGTTCCCCGAGGCGGTAGAGCCGGCGCCAGCGGAAGAGCTGGTTGGCGTTGACGTCGTGGCGGCGCGCGACCACCGAGACCGAGTCCGGGCCCTCGAGGCTCTCCTCAACGAGGCGGCGCTTGTATTCAATGCTGAAGCGCCGCCGGCGCTGGCGGCTCAGCGTCTGATCCCCATCGATGGTGTCCACCTCGCCTCCAAGTGGGCACCTCACAAGTGCCCGCCTATGCGTGAGCGCTGATCATCGGCGAGGCGACGTCACAACGAGAAGTGGGTGCTGGCCGGACGCTTACTGCCTAGCGCCCCGGTGGCGTATTTCATTCTCCCTCTTTTTGCGATAGCTTCACCGCCGCAGTAATACCTGCGAGCCAAGAGAAACTGAAACAGGAGGCATCGAGTGGATCTATCCAAACACAGCATCAAGGAACTTGAGCAGCTGAAGCGCGACATCGAGAAAGAGATCGGCAGGAAGCAGCAGGAAGAGAAGAAGGAAGCGCTGCGCGAGGCAAAACGCGTCGCCGAGAAGTATGGTTTCGCGCTCGACGACCTCGTCGGTAGTGCGCCGAAGGCCAAGAAGCGTGCAGGCAAGGCGCCTGCCAAGTTCCGTCATCCGGACGATCCAACCAAGACCTGGTCCGGGCGGGGCCGCAAGCCGCAGTGGATAAAGGACTGGGAGCAAACTGGGGGCGATCTCGACAAGCTCCGTGTGGCCTGACGGCTCGGCCATCTGAGGAACCGGTCGGCTCCCGGCGCTTGAGCGCCGGGTTCTAGCTCATGGTGAAGTGAGCCCCTACCGCGCTAGCCCGAACTCTGGCATCTCCCGCTCAAGGGCAACAGGCGCAAGTACCTTCGGGTGGGGAAAGGCACATGGAATTGGCTACGGTCGACCCTTGCCGTGCCCTCGGAAATGGGCGGAAGAACCTGTCGCAAACTTGCTTCGCTCGGAGGCTGTGAACCGCTACGTCAGCTCGCGAACGATTCGGCACCGAACTTATTCACGCCCGGCTGTATGACTCCGATCCCGGCACCGAGCGAATAGGGTCCGGGCGCGGTTTAAAGGACTCAGCCAACGTGCTGAAGATTCCCACGCGCCCCGTTCGTAGGCCCCCCGTGATCCAGGCATTGGGTCCATGGGGGGTGCTCCTAACCAGCCGAATTCCACCTCCGGCTCAAGCGCGACTCGCTTCGACGGACAGGCAGCTGGCTCGTGGCTGGTATGCCAGGGCGCTGTACCGAAACGCGTTGTCTCCGTCGATGCACAGTGAACGCGCATCGATGGCAGGGCACGAACGATCGGTCCAAGATCCTGTGGACGCTCCCGCCTCCGGTGACAGACATGGCTTTTGGGCATGACAGCCGACGCAGCACGAAGAAGCGCGCCGTCCACCTAAGCCTCGATAGCGCCGTGGTTGATGAGGCAAGGTCACAGGGGATTAATCTGTCGCAGGTCCTCGAGGGGCATCTGCGCGAGGCGCTGCGGGCGCACCGCGAGCAGACCTGGCGTAATGAGAACCGCGACGCGATCCGGCACTACAACGAGCGCGCGGCTGAGCGCGGCAGCTTCGGCGACCGCTTCCGCTGTTTCTGATACGCCGGTTCGATGGACTGACCAACACCGATGTCCAGAGCGCACAGTGGCCCCACGCCTGATTGCGCTCCAGCATGACCTCCTCGACAATCTCAGTGCCGTCGTGCCTCCCCACTCAGGGACCTACCCATGGACTGCGACGCCTACGAACTGCTGGATCAGCTTGCCAAGCGCCCCGCCACTCGGGAGGCCATGCGCCGTTCGGCTCTTGCCCTCGAGCTAGGACGGCTCGCCTTTGACATGCGCTCAGCGGCCGGCCTTAGCCAGGCGCAGCTTGCCAAGCGCCTGGGCACAAGCCGCACCGTGATCTCGCGACTTGAGGGGGGCAACGCCGGGCGCGTCCCCGGGCTCGATCAGATCGACAAAATTGCCGAGGCCTGTGGCTTCGAGGTCCGCCTCGAGGCCACCCGGATGCGTCCCGAGGCGGGTGCAGAAACGGCGGAAGTGGCCAGATTTCGCTTCTCTGTCACCAGCGCTGCCCCCTCCACGGCCGAGATCCCCCCTCGGCGGTAGCGCCAATGGCAACCGCATTGGCGCTGCTTGCCTGGCGCCTCGGGTTGAGCGCTACGCGTCTTGCCGTGCACGTGGCACTGCGCGCCTGCGCGAGCGGCGAAGGATCTTAGTAGGCCGCGCCTGGACGACCCCAAGGGGCCGTCCGGCATCGCCCGCGACAGGGCCGGATCAGTGGCACGCATTCGCCTGCTCGGTCGAGCCCCATATCCTTGGTCACCCGGCATGCTGGCGTACGTAGTACTTCACGGCATGCGTGGACAGGGGCTGAACACCATTACGCCCAGGAAACAGCATCTCACCACGTGCCTCATCCAGGACTGACTCCCGAAATAGCCGCGCGACCTTCTCCTCGAGCCGAATATCCGACTCCCCAGGCCACAGAACGACTTTGTGACCCTGGTGGGTGACCTCAGACCGGGTGAGCGCGAGCACGCGGGTTAGCGGCACTCCATAGAGGCGTGCAAGCAGTTCCGCCACCAGGGCGCGGCGCTTGGCGGCGGTGCAGGGCCGCTCCAGCGCCGTGGTGATCTGGCGGACCGTATGCTCAACGCGCGATGCATACCGGTTCTTCCTGGGTGGACGCCCCGGGGGCAACGCGATTGAGAGGCCGTGCTGCACCTTCAGAAAACGCACAAACCGCGTGAGGCTCGCCCGGTGGCCCGGATGGCGTCGAAGAAATCGCGTCAGGTGCTTCGCGTCGAGCTCGGTGGGCCGTTCAACCTGGGCGTGCTCTAGCAGCTTCGCTGCAGCGTTGACATAGACGCGTATGGATTTCTCGCGAAGCTTCGCCTGGGTATCCCGCGATAGCCAGTCAGCGTATTCGTGAAGCGTCCCGACCCAGACCCGATCGCCGAGGCGCTGGAGAGCCTGCAGTCGCCTGTCTCGCTCGATGAGCTCCGCGAGGTCATCGTTGCTCCACGGCAGTCGAAGGCGGCGCACAAGGTAGGAAACCGGGAGGTAGTGCCGCCGAAGCCCCTCGGCTGTGAAAATGCGGTAGAGCGACTCCTGCGAGACCTCCTTCCAGTCGCTCAAGTGCCGATCGATCTCGGCGAAGAACTGCGCATAGTGGTCAAGTCGGCCCACCAGGGCCCCATCGGAGACCTCGAGCACCGGCGAGCGACAGAAGTCCACGAATAGCCGGCGCACCCAGTACTGCTCGATGAGCTCTGCGTTCAAAGACGTGCGCCGCTCGGCACGCTCGCGCAGGGCGCAGGGGTCACAGAGGCGCCCCCCGCCCCCTGGGACCGGGACTCCACAACGAGGGCAGGCGTGGGATACCGGCCGTTCTGCGCCGCAGTCCCCACAAAGCGGGTGTCCCTGCGCGTCACGGCGCAGCACCTTACGGTATCGGCGGCAGACGCGGCACGTCTCCCGGGTAGGGTCGCAGCTCGAGCAGACTGCAGCGCCATCGCGGATCCCGGGTAGCTCGCGAACACTTCGGCCGCAATGGCCGCATGTCTTCAGCTTTCGGTAGTACCGCGCGCAGGAGGGGCAGACGGCGCCGGCCTCGATAACGCGCCCTGCGACCGGCACCGGGCGCTCGCAGCGAACACACCGTCGGCTATTCCGCCAGCACTCGCCGCAAAGCCCATGGCCACGGTTGCGATGCACGCGAGTAGTGCGCCCGCACTGCTCGCAGCTCACGCGGATGAAAAGGCGCGCGTAGCAACTCTGGCAGTACCGGTTACCGCGGTAGCGCCGGTGCGCCTTGGCCATCGCGCGACCACATTCATCGCAACGGCGGCTGGCCTCTGCGGCGTGGTCCGATTGGCTCATTGCCCACTTCCCTCTGGGGCAGTTGCTCGGCTAGGTCAACGACTTTAGCAGCGCACGGGCCCGGCGCTCCCGGTAGGCCTCGAGCTTCTCACGCTTGCGTCGCTGCCAGGCGGCAGCCGGGCGGGCCGAGCGCGTGACCCGAGTCCGCTGCTGTCCCGATGGGAGGCGGGCGATCTCGGCGGCGACGACCCCGTCGAGGTGAAGTCTTGCGAAGACACGCTGGGTCATACGGGACTCCTGGGCGCCTACTCGGAACGCCTCCGGCCAGTTCGACAGCCAGGCCGCCACGGTCTCGATCAAGAGCGCGCGTTGCTCGACTCTCCGATGTTCCAGGCGTCGCCGCTCCAGCGATCCCTCAGGCAAACCGGGAAGACCGAGACTTGCCCTGAGCCGCGCATGGATGCGCGGGTCGCCGACAGCCGAGAATAAGGAGCGATAGGTCGCGGCCGAGCCCTGGGGGTACGCGTCGACATCTTGCCGCGCCTCACTCGCCCGCACACCAGCAGCCGAGAGCAGCAGTCGCTGCAGGGCCCAGGCGCTCGCTGATGGCTGCGCCGCGGTCTCCGCGGGCGCAGACAGAAGCCCATGGCAGCGCTCACAGGCCTCGAGCCGTGGAATCAGGTTGCGATGCGGCGCGGGTGGGGCTCCGCAGTGGGGACAGGCGTCGAGCAGAACGCGTCGGTGGCGCTCACACCCGAAGACGAACGCAAGGCGCCAGCGCTTGATAAAGCCGCTGCCTTCGGCGAGGCAGTCGGGGCAGAATTGCTGGCCATGGTGCTGCCTCGCCCGGTGATAGATGCCGAGCGAGAGCACGAAGGGAGTAACGCCCGGGATGCTCGCGTTCTTGACCAGCGCGGCCTGTTCCGGAGCCAGGGTTAGGTCGGTGACCTCGGGCAACGAGAGGCCCGACGTCTTGCACGCGGCCGCGAGCACGGCGAGGGGTACGCCCCGGTCAATGTCGCGTGTCCAGAGCTCCATCCTCGGCCAGTAGAGCCGGTGGAACCGATAGGGCTGACTCCCGTGCGCGAACGCAACGCGACAGAGATAGGAGCTGAGAAGCTCCTCGGGGCGTGGCCGCAGCCGGAACGCCCATCGGGCGGGGATCACAGCGCCCGCGCCTGCTCACCGTAGTTCTTCAGGCTCACCCACTCGATCTCGTCGAGCATCTGCGGCTCGATACGCTCCTTGCCCTCGCGCAGCGCATGCACGGCCGCGGCCTTCAGCACGCCGCTCACACCCCCGATCAGCCCCTCACTCATGTTGAACACCTTGATCGCCGTTTCCCGGTTGGTGAGGTTGGACGGCTCGGCAAGCGGCAGAAGACGCTCGAAGCTCGCGAGCAGGCGCAGGAACTCCCGGTCCAGCTTCCAGCGGGCAAGCCCGAACGGCGCGAAGCGGCTGGAGATCTGCGGGTCGGTGTGCAGCGCGCGGATCGCATCCCGCGTGCCCACCGCCACGATCGGGAGCTTAAGCGCGTTGCTCAGGTTCTTCAGTACGCCGAGGAAGTGGCGCTGGGCTCGAGCATGTCCGTAGAGGATGTTGTGGATCTCATCGATGACGAGCATGCGGCACTTGACGTACTCGAGCACCGAGAGCGCCTGCTCCTTTTTGCGCTGTACCGGGTCAGTGTCACGGTGCGCGATCATGAGCTGCAGGAGCAGCTCGGACCAGAACCGGGACTCGTTCGGCTCCGAGGGCATGTTCATCACCACGACCGGCACTTCCGGGTGGCCGTTGTCGCGACAGTAGGATGGGTACAGGCTCTCGAAGTGGGAGATGATGGTGCTCTTCCCGTTGCCGCTTTCCCCGACGAGCAACATGTTCTGCATGCGCAGCGTCCTGGGGTACATCAACAGGTCGGAGAGCGCGTCGATCGCCTGCTGCGCCCGCGAGTATCCGATCCACCGATCCCGGCGAAGCTCGTGAATCCGCGCAGACAGCGGAAGGTCAACGGTGTCCCTGATTTCCCACTCAAGGTGCTCGAGGCTCTTCATCGCTCCACCCCCAGATCATCGAAGGCCGTGACCGGTTCGGAGAACAGGTCATCCTCGGCGAGGTCGGTATTCACCGCGGCGTTGGTGTCGTTTTCCACCGGCAGCCTTTTGCCGGATGGCTCGGCAGGACCCGCTGGAGACTTGCGCTTCCCCTTGCCCGAGCCCCTGGAAGCCCCTCCCGTGGAGGCCCTGACGCGGTGAGCCTGCCGGCGGGCCTTCTTGGACTTGTGCTTGGCCTCCTCAACGCGCTCCCGCATGCGTTGGACGGCCTCGAAGATGGCGTCCTCGTCCACATGCTTGCGGCCCTCCTCGGCAAGACGGCGCTGGGCGGCACGCACCTCCCAGAGGCTCACCGCCGGGTGGGCGACGTTGCGGTAGGGGATCGTGTAGTACTCGTTCGCCTCGGGGTCGAAGAAGTACACCCGGCTGATGTCGCGCGGGTCCCGGCGAATGATGAACTGCCGTTTGGCCTTGGGATGCGAGGGATCCATCGCGTTGATCCACGGGGTCAGCACCTCGTGGAAGTAGAAGATCTTGTCGATCTGGATCCCGTAGGTCTGAACGGTGCGCATCACGTAAGGCAGGAAGTCGAGCCGAAGCCGTGCCGGGTCCGCGGGAATGTCGGGAACACCAATCCCGGGCTGCTCGTCGTTGCCAAGCACGCCGATCTCCCACTGGCGCTTCGGTGGCAGGCCGAGCCCTGAGTGCTCGCGCTGGTGGTAGACATTGACGATGTAGTCGACGAGCTGCTGCTCGAACTCCCGAAGCGTCAGTGCGGCCTTCCCTTCGGAGTCGTAGCCGGAACGCGCGGCGGGCGAGGCGAACGTGGTGCCTGGGAGCTTGTGAATCTGCTTGGCGTTGGTGCCCATCAACCGCTCGATATGCCCCCCGTAGTGAGGAAGCTTCACCGGCCGCAGCTGGAGCTCGATGGCGTACTGCTCGCAAGCCCGCTGCAGCATGGCCCCTCGGAACTCCTTCGCGTTATCCGCATGGACCACCCGCATCTTCCCCCAGACCGGCCACTCGCCCGGCACATCAAGGTCCGCGAGGTAGCCTTCCTTTGGGAGCATTCCGTTGGCCAGGCACATGCCTACAGAAACGGCGCTTGGCGGATCCATCGAAATGTAGATCCCGACGACCATTCGGCTGTACACGTCGATCGCAAGCGTGACCCAGGGACGGCCCATGGGCAGGCGCGTTTCTTCCTCGACGACGATGATGTCAGCCTCGGTGTGGTCGATCTGCACGATCGAAAGAGGGAAGTCCGCTCCGGGAAACCCACCTCGAATTGGCTGAAACATATTCCGCGCTTCATCGCGACGTCCCCGCCGACGCAGAGAAACCGCGCGCGGCAACTCTCGAATACGGTTCCTGACCGTATTCGGATGAGGCGGCTTGAGGCCGGCCTTTTTGCATTCCTCGACGACACGAGCTGCCACATCCCCGGGAGAGGGCCGCTGATTGCTCAAGTAATACTGATTGATTACGGACTCAGTGATCGCCTCAGCCTTTTTCGAGAGGCGCCTCCCACCCCGCTTCGGACCACGCCGGCCCGGAATCAAGCAGGAGAGATGGCGTGAGTCCTGGAAGCGGCGGAGCCACTCATAGAGTGTTGCCACATGAACGCCAGCTTCCTTCGCCTTCGCCTCTGCGGCCTCACGAGTGCGCATTGGATTATCGAGAAGCGGCTTGATGGCGTCGAACCGCCGCTGCGCCTCGGCCCAGTCCTCCTCAGAGATCTCAGCGATGTCCTTGCCAGCCGCCACGGCCTCTCCGGCCTCTTCGGCCGGGTGCACCGACGTCAACTGCGCGATGCGCAGGCGCTCCATAGCCAGCGTTTCCAGGTTCTGGGCCAGGATCGCGTCGAGGCCCAGAACATGGGTGACCTTATAGCGTCGCTCGCCTAGAACAACGACTGATCCAGGTCGAACTGATAGGAATGTGGATCGTTCCATACGAATCCCTCCCCGGCTTGTATCCAGATGGGTGTGTTCATTGTCAGCGGCTGTGTGAGATCGGCATTCACTCGGTTGATGGCCACCAATCGCCACAGGCTCGGAATTGCCTTCATCCGATTCGTCTTGTCGTAAAAGCATGCCGCCAACAATGCGGCCGGCGTCGATTCGCCGAGCACCACGAGCGTGCTAACCAACTTTTCTTCCATCGCGCGGTCTTCTGGACGATGGATATAGCCGCGGAGGAACTTGGCATTGCCTAGATACCCACTCCCCCTTATCTCAACTTCCGTGAGGATCGAGAACGTCATACCGTTC
The DNA here is from genome assembly GCF_020883455.1 of Spiribacter halobius. Classification (NCBI taxonomy): domain Bacteria; kingdom Pseudomonadati; phylum Pseudomonadota; class Gammaproteobacteria; order Chromatiales; family Ectothiorhodospiraceae; genus Sediminicurvatus; species Sediminicurvatus halobius. The sequence continues at coordinate 3,793,936 of NZ_CP086615.1, forward strand.
TTCTTTGCGTATTGCCTCGCCGCCTTAAAGGCGGGCTTGCGGTCCTTCCACTGTGCCCAGAGGTTTTCCCGGTACTTGATCTCGAAGAGTCCTGCGGGGGCATCCAGGTACCGAACGAGAAAGTCGGGCGTGTAGTGGCGGAGTCTCCCGTCCGTGCCCTGGAAGTGGATGCGCAGCGGTTGTTCGATCACCTCCGTGACGGTCGGATCGAAGTCCACGATGTTGAGGAAGTCGCACTCAAGCGAGGACTCGAACCGAACGGACCTACCACGTACGTGCGCCTGTCCAGTGACGCTGCGGCGGCTCCGTCCGATGCGACGCACCGGCCCCTCTAAATCCAGTCGGAGGATCTTCTGTTTTTGCTTAGGCCAGTCGCGCATACCGTTGTCCTCTAGTCGCGGGATCACTTGTGCGAAGCAATGTAACCCCTTGTTTAATTCTACCATGATCGCCTCATCTACTGTATTTTACAGCGGCGGGCGCCCGCGCCCCGGCGAGATCTCCCTCGCCCACAACGGCGTGCTCTTCCTCGACGAGCTGCCGGAGTTCAGCCGCGCGGCCCTGGAGACGCTGCGCGAGCCGCTGGAGACCGGCGCGGTGACCATCTCCCGCGCCGCCGCCAAGCTGACCTTCCCGGCCCGCTTCCAGCTCATCGCCGCCATGAACCCCTGCCCCTGCGGCCACCTGGGCGACCCGATCGAGCCCTGTCGCTGCAGCCCGGATCAGGTCAACCGCTACCGCGGACGGCTCAGCGGCCCGCTCCTGGACCGGGTCGACCTGCAGGTGGACGTCCCGCGGCTCACCGCCCTGGAGCTCGCCGGGTCCGATCCCGGCGAGCCCTCGGCCGCCGTCCGCGCACGCGTGATCGAGGCCCGCGAGCGCCAGCTGCGACGGGACGGCGTGCCCGCCGCCCGGCTCACGCCCGCCGCCCTGGCGCGCAGCTGCCAGCCCGATACGGCCGCCCGCCGCCTGCTCACCGAGGCCGCGGAGCGCCTGCGCCTGTCCGCACGGGCGTGGGATCGCTGTCTGCGCATCGCCCGCACCATCGCCGATCTGGCCGGCGCCGACCAACCGGGAGAGGCCCACGTGGCCGAGGCGGTCAGCTACCGCGAGCGCCTGAGCGCGGGCGGCTGAGGCGGCGCTACACCGTCAGGTACTGGCGCACCAGATCGTCACCGAGCTCTGCCATGGGGCCGGCGGCGACGCTGCGGCCGCGGTCGAGGATGCAGAAGGTGTCCGCGGTGCGGCGGGCGAAGGGCAGCTTCTGCTCCACCAGCAGCACCGTCAGCCCCTGCTCGCGGTTCAGCCGGCGGATGATGTCGCCGATCTCGCGCACGATGTTGGGCTGGATGCCTTCGGTGGGCTCATCCAAGATCAGCAGCTTCGGCTCCAGGCACAGTGCGCGGCCGATGGCGAGCTGCTGCTGCTGCCCGCCGGAGAGGTCGCCGCCGCGGCGATGGCGCATCTCCCGCAGCACCGGGAAGAGCTCGTGGACCAGCGCCGGGATGTCGCGCCGGCCCATGGCTGCCCGGGCGATCCGCAGGTTCTCCTCCACCGTGAGCAGGGGGAAGATCTCCCGGCCCTGGGGCACATAGCCGATCCCGGCCCGCGCCCGGCGCTCCGTGGGCTCCCGCTGGACCGCCCGGCCATCGAACCGGATCTCCCCCGACCGGGCCTCGAGCAGCCCCACGACGGTCTTCAGAACAGTGGTCTTGCCCACACCGTTGCGGCCCATCAGGCAGGTGCAGGCACCGCTCGGCACCTCCAGATCCACGTCCCAAAGGGTGTGGCTCTCGCCGTAGTACTGATTGAGCCTCTCTATCGACAGCACAATGCAAGCTCCCTTCGTGTTCCACGGGCCGGGGTCGCCGGCGTAGGTCGTGCGCGGCGCAGCCGCGTGCGACGTTTCCCGCGAAGAAGCCCCGGCGCGTGAAGGACGGTGTGGTGTGCCTCGCCCCGGGACCCTCTGCGGCAGGGATGCCGCAGTGGAGCCTCCAGGGACGGATTCACGGCGTGTCCCGGGGCGAGGTACACCGCACCGCCCCTGACACCGTAGCCCGTGCGGGGGCCCAAGCCGGATCCGGGGAACGTCGCACGCGGCTGCGCCGCGCACGACCTACGACCCGTCTCCCGTCACCCGGCACCCGATACCCGCATCATTCCCCCAGATAGACCTCCACCACCCGCGGGTCCGCCTGCACCTCGGCCATGCTGCCCTCGGCCAGGACGCTGCCCTGATGGAGGACCGTGACCTTGCGGGCGATGGAGCGCACGAACTCCATGTCGTGCTCCACCACCACCACGGAATGGCGGCCCGCGAGCCGGGTGAGCAGCTCCGCGGTGCGGTCCATCTCCTGGTGCGTCATGCCGGCCACCGGCTCGTCCACCAGCAGCAGCCGCGGCTCCTGCATCAGCAGCATGCCGATCTCGAGCCACTGCTTCTGGCCATGGGAGAGCTCGCCGGCGGGTCGGGGCGCGACATCCGCCAGGCCCACCTCGTCCAGCACGGCAGCAATGCGGTCCCGGGCGGCACTGTCGAGCCGGGCGCCGAGCACGGGCCACACCCGGCGGTCGCCGGCCATGGCGAGCTCGAGGTTCTCCACCACCCGGTGGCTCGGGAACACGGTGGGCTTCTGGAACTTGCGCCCGATCCCGGCCTGGGCGATCTCGGTCTCCTGCAGCCGCAGCAGGTCCAGGCGCTGGCCGAAGAAGGCGCGACCGCTGTCCGGCCGCGTGCGACCGGTGATCACGTCCATCATGGTCGTCTTGCCGGCGCCGTTCGGGCCGATGATGCAGCGCAGCTCGCCGTCGTCGATGTAGAGGGTGAGCGCATCCAGGGCGCGGAAGCCGTCGAAGCTGACGGTGACATCCTCGAGGTAGAGGATCGGGCCGTGCCGGGTATCCAGCCGGGCGTCCAGATCCTGGCGCGGGCGCACGATGTCGAAGACCTGGTCCCGGCGCATCACCTCCCGGGTTCGGGCGAGCATGCTCATCCGTCACCTCCGCGGCGGCGCAGCAGGCCGACGATGCCCCGCGGGAAGAACAGCGTCACCGCGACGAACAGCCCCCCGAGCACGAACAGCCAGAGCTCTGCGAGCCAGGAGGTGAGCAGGGTCTGCGCCCAGTTCACCAGCACCCCGCCCCAGGCAGCGCCGAACAGCGTGCCGCGGCCGCCCACGGCCACCCACACCACCGCCTCGATGGAGTTCAGTGGCGAGAACTCGCTCGGGTTGATGATGCCCACCTGGGGCACGTAGAGGGCGCCGGCGAGACCGGCGAGCATCGCCGAGACGGTCCACAGCCAGACCTTGTAGTGGTCCGTGCGGTAGCCGAGCGAGCGCGCCCGCGGCTCGGCATCGCGCACGGCCATCACCACCCGACCGAGGCGCGAGCGCACGATCATCCGGCAGATCAGATAGCCGCCGGCCAGCGCCAGCACCGAGGCGACGAACAGAGCCACCCGCGTGCCCGGCGCGGAGATCGAGAAGCCGAGGATGTCCTTGAAGTCGGTAAGGCCGTTGTTGCCGCCGAAGCCCATCTCGTTGCGGAAGAAGGCGAGCATGAGGGCATAGGTCATCGCCTGGCTCATGATCGAGAGGTACACCCCGGTCACCCGCGAGCGGAAGGCCAGCCAGCCGAACACGAAAGCCAGCGCCCCCGGCGCCAGAAACACCATCAGAGCGGCGAACCAGAACTGGTCGAAACCCATCCAGTACCAGGGCAGCTCCTCCCAGCCGAGGAAGACCATGAAGTCCGGGAGCACCGGGTCGCCGTAGACGCCGCGGTCGCCGATCTGGCGCATCAGGTACATGCCCATGGCATAGCCGCCGAGGGCGAAGAAGGCGCCGTGGCCGAGACTCAGGATGCCGCAGAATCCCCACACCAGATCCAGCGCCAGGGCCAGCAGCGCGAAGCACAGATAACGCCCGAGCACGGTCACCGCGTAGGTGGACACATGGAAGGGCGAGCCCTCCGGCACCAGCAGGTTCGCCACCGGCACCACCACGGCCAGCAGCGCCAGTACCCCGAGCAGGATGCGGCCGCCTAGGTCGCCGTGGAGCAGGCGCCGATGCGGTGCGGCGGGAATGACGTCGGTGGGGCTCGCGGCCATCGCTCAGCCCTCCGCCGCCGCGCGCCCGCGCTGCGGGAAGAGCCCCTGCGGCCGCTTCTGGATGAAGAGGATGATGAACATCAGCACCAGCACCTTGGCCAGCACCGCGCCGGTCTGGGGCTCCAGGAACTTGTTCAGCACCCCGAGGGTGAGCCCGCCGACGAGGGTGCCCCACAGGTTGCCGACGCCGCCGAAGACCACCACCAGGAAGGAGTCGATGATGTAGCCCTGGCCGAGGTTGGGGCCGACGTTGGTGAGCTGGGAGAGCGCCACGCCGGCGAGCCCGGCCACGCCGGCACCCAGACCGAAGGTGAGCGCGTCCACCCGCGCCGAGCTCACGCCCACCGCCCGCGCCATGGCCCGGTTCTGGGACACCGCCCGAACACGAAGCCCCAGCGTGGTGCGCTTGAACACGGCGATCAGCACGAAGAACACCGCCAGCGCGAAGGCGATCACGTAGAGCCGGTTGAGGGTCAGCGTGAACACCGGGTTGAGCTCCAGGGAGCCGCTCATCCAGCTCGGGGTGTTCACCTGCCGGTTGAGCGGCGAGAACACCGTGCGCACCAGCTGCTGCAGCACCAGGCTCAGGCCGAAGGTGGCGAGCAGCGTCTCCAGAGGCCGACCGTAGAGGAAGCGGATCACCCCGCGCTCGATGGCAACGCCGAAGGCGCCGGCCACCAGGAACGCCGCCGGGATCGCCACCAGGATGGAGGCGTCGATGTGGTTCGGCATCAGCTGCTGGACCACGTAGGTGGTGTAGGCGCCGATCATGATCAGCTCGCCGTGGGCCATGTTGATGACGCCCATGACGCCGAAGGTGATGGCGAGCCCGAATGCCGCCAGCATGAGCACCGACCCCATGGACAGGCCGAAGAACACCTGCTCGGCAAGACCCCACCAGGCCCGTTCGTTCTCGATGCTGGTCAGCACCTCGGCGGCACGCCGCTGCACGGCGGGATCCGGGTCCTGCTCGGCCACATCCCGCAGCCGATTGCGCACGCGATCCTGCAGTGCGCCCTCGAGGGCACCGACCGCCTCGAGCCGAACCGCCGGGTCTTCGGCCTCCAGACGTGACAGGGCCAGCGCAACGGCCATGGTTTCGCGGATGGTGGCGACCGGCTCGTCCTCGATGGCGGCGCGGATGAGGTTGGTGGCCTCCCGACTCAGGTTCGACAGCAGCCGATCCACCGCCGCCTCCCGGGTCGCCGGTTCGGGGCTGTTCAGGCCGGCCACCGCCAGCAGATCCTGGATCTCGCCGCGGATGGCGTTGTTGATCACCACCCGGCGAATCTCGTAGCGGGTGGCCTCGCCCGCGGGCTCGCCGGTCACCGGATCCGTGAGGGCGTAGCCGTCCTCCGTCTCGCGGGCGATCACGACGTCACCGCCGCGGATCCGGAAGAACAGACGGCTCTCCGAGAGGGCCCGCAGCACGGGCTCGGCCCGGGGATGGCCGCTCTCCGCCACGGCGGCGGCCGCCGCCGACTTCGCCGGGAAGCTGTCCGCGTTCAGCTGCCGCACCAGATCGGCGAACGCCTCGTCATCCGGCTGGGCCACGGCGGGCACGGCCAGCAGGCAGAGCACCAGGGCGAGCAGCGCCAGCCGGCAAATCTCACCGATTCGCGGCTGCGGGCGGTATCGGAATGACTGCATGGGTTCGCACTCCGCAGGCGTGCGGCCCGCCGGCTGGCGGGCCGCACCCGGGGACGGCGGCTCAATCGCCGTAGTCCTGGCCGGAACAGGTGGCCGTGGCCACGTTGTAGTTGCCGCAGGCGAGCGGTCGGCGCCAGTCGGCGATGATGTCCGCGCTCTCGGGGAGGTAATCCGACCAGGCATCCCCCGGCACCTCACCCGGCGTCTCCCAGACCACGGCGAACTGACCGTCGGGCTGGATCTCGCCGATCATCACCGGCTTGGTGGCGTGGTGGTTCGGCATCATCGCGGCATAGCCGCCGGAGAGATTGGGCACGGTGACGCCGATCATGGCCTCCTTCACCGCGTCCACGTCCGTGGTGCCGGCCCGCTGCACCGCCTTCACCCACATGTTGAAGCCGATGTAGTGGGCCTCCATGGGATCGTTGGTGACGGCGTCGGTGTCGCCCTGGAACTCGTGCCAGGCCTGGATGAAGTCCAGGTTCTCCTCGGTGGGCACGCTCATGAAGTAGTTCCAGGCGGCGAGATGCCCCACCAGCGGCTCGGTGTCCATGCCCGAGAGCTCCTGCTCACCCACCGAGAAGGCCACCACCGGGATGTCCGAGGCGGACACGCCCTGATTGCCGAGCTCGGTGTAGAAGGGGACGTTGGCATCACCGTTGATGGTGGAGACCACCGCGGTCTTCTTGCCCTGGCTGCCGAACTCGCGCACCTCGGAGACGATGCTCTGCCAGTCGGAGTGCCCGAAAGGCGTGTAGTTGATCATGATGTCCTCGGCGGCGACGCCGCTGTCCTGCAGGTACTGCTCGAGGATCTTGTTGGTGGTGCGCGGGTAGACGTAGTCGGTGCCAAGGAGGGCCCAGCGTTCGACGCCCACCTGGTTCATCAGGTAATCCACCGCGGGGATCGCCTGCTGGTTCGGCGCCGCGCCCAGGTAGAACACGTTCTCCGAGGACTCCTCCCCCTCGTACTGCACCGGGTAGAAGAGCAGCCCGTTCAGCTCCTCCACCACCGGCAGCACGGACTTCCGCGAGACCGAGGTCCAGGCACCGAAGATGACGTCCACCTCGTCTTCGGAGAGCAGCTGGCGCGCCTGCTCGGCGAAGCGCGGCCAGTCCGAGGCCGGATCCACCACCACCGGCTCCAGCTCGCGACCGAGCAGCCCGCCTTCGGCGTTCTGCTGCTCGATCAGCATCTCCACGGTCTCCTTCAGCGTGGTCTCGCTGATGGCCATGGTGCCGGAGAGCGAATGCAGGATACCGACCCGGATGGGGTCGTCCTGGGCCATCGCGGGGCCGGCGGTGAGTCCGGCCAGGGCGAGCGCCCCGGCCACCAGTGCCCGACGCGGCGAATGCGCGCGCAACCGTTGCTCGGTCATTGTTCAGCTCCCTCGTCTGTGCGGTAGCGACCGCGGGCGCGCCACCCTGGGGCGATGGCGACCCGGCCGGACGTTGCATTGCAGCAGACGTGCCAGCCGAGGGAACCGCAGACGCAGCGCGGTTCGCCGACGATCTGCGCGCGGCCGGCGGCATGTGGATGCCCGAAGATGGGGCGGCGGCCAGGGCGGGGTCACCATTCTGGTGCAGCGCTGGTCGCTCGCCCGCTCCCCCACGCCACCGGCGTGGGGGAGAGTTCAGGCGGGAGGCAGGCATGCGCTACTGACGGGAAGGGCCACTCGGCGGGCACTCTCCCGTCAGCTGGGCGCGGTCACCACTCGGCGCGATAGCTGAGGCTCACGGTCCGCCCCTGGCCCTGGGCGAAGGCGCTGTCGGTGCCGAACGACTGGGCCGCCACCGGGAAGTAGTCCTCGTTGAGCAGGTTCTCGACGCCGAGCTGCAGCTCGCCCGGCCCGATGTCGAAGCCGGCGTGATAGTCGAAGATCACGAAGGAGTCCACTTCGTCCGGCGTGCCGGCAAAGTTGGTGGCGCCGTCCGGCTCGCGGTCACCGGAATACAGCAACTGCAGGCGGTTGCGCCACCAGCCGTACGGGCTGTACTCCGCGAAGCCGGTAATCTTGACCGGCGGGACCCGGCGCGTCGGCAGCTCCTCGTCGAGATCGCCGTCGCCGTCCGCGTCCGTGTTGCTGTCCGCCCAGGTGACGGTGCCGCCCGCGGACCACTGCGGGTTCAGCTCCGCCTCGAGGCTCAGCTCAACGCCGAAGATTTCCTCGGGCTCGCGAACGGGCTGGGCGAAGCCCTCGAACGTGGTGCCGAGATCGGACTCCGAGTAGAAGCCGACCAGCGAGCCCTCGATCCTGTCCCAGCTGCCGCGCAGCCCCAGCTCATAGTGATCCACCTTCTGGGCCTCGGGATCGAGGTCCTCGGCGGATCCACCGCCCCCCGCCCAGGCCGAGGCCGCGGACTGCAGCTCGCCGATCGCCTCCGTCACCGTGAAACCCTGGGAGAAGCCACCGAAGAGGTCGATGTTCTCGGTGATGAAGGCCACCCCCCGGGCATTGAACAGCGTCTCCGAATAGTCGAGCTCGCCCCCCTGCACGGTGCCCCCGGGCCCCGAGAACGTGGGGACGTCCAGCTGGATTTCCTCGTGGCGCACCCCGGAGGTGATCGTACCGATACTGCCCACGGGCAGCTCCAGCTGGGCGAAACCCGCAACGGCGTCCTGCTCGACGAACGGCACGGACGCCGTACCGAAGGGGTTGTCCCCAACGATGATTTCGTTCGTCTCCGAGTTGAGGTAGTCGACGCCCCATTGGACTCGAGGGCCCGCGGGGTCGCCGAGCACCGGTGTGTCGATCGTCAGCCGGGCACCGGTTTTCTCCGCCTCGTTGGTTGACCCTGCGAGAAAGTCGGGATCGATGGGAAAGGTCGCCAGGTAATCCTGATAGTACCCCTGGAGGTCGACGCTGCTGCCCCCGATGTCCCGGTTCGTGTAGGTGAGGTTGACCAGCTCGTTCTCCGTACGGCCCTGATTGCCCAGGGGTTCGCCGGGAACCGCCGTCGCCTTCTCGCGCTCGCCGAAGTCACCTGCGGAGGTGACGAAGTCGGTGTCCTGCTCGATGTCGTAGCTGTTGACCATGACTTCCAGACGCTGACGGCCCTGGTCGAAGTCGTAACCGAGCTTGCCGAGGACGTTTCTCTCGTCCGAGTCGGCGAGGCCGCCCTGGCCACCCAGCGGATCCGGCGGGATGCGGTCCCCGTCGGCGTCGAAGAAGCCATTGCGCTGTGCGAAGCTGCCGTTGAGGATGAAGTCGACGCCCCCGCGCTGGCCGGAGACGCCAAGGCTGGCGTGGCCCTGTAAAGACCCGTCCGGATGCTCGGTGGAGAACCGCATACCCGCCTCGGCGAAGCTGCTGAGCGCCTCGCGGCCCGGGTCACGGGTGATGTAGTTCACCAGGCCGCCGGTGGCGCCGAAGCCAAAGGCCGCTGTCCCGCCGCGGATCACCTCGATGCGCTCGATCGCACTGGGATCGATGATCTTCAGATCGCGGGCGCTGTCACGAAGGGGGGTCGAGATCGGCACCCCATCCACGAGCACGAGGAAGTTCCGGCCGCGCAGATTCTGCGTGAAATTGGTCGAACCCTCGGTGCTTATGCCGAAGCCGGGGACCGTCTTGCCGAGGATGTCGCCGATATCGCGGCTGATGGCGGACTGCTGCTCGATGGTCTCGCGATCGACCACGGTGGTGGCGCGGGTGAGATCGGCCGCGGTCCCGCCCGGACGGGCCGCGGTCACGCCGATGGCCTCCACCCGGAGGGCCTGCCCCTGACCCGGGGTGTCCTCCGCGGCCTCGGACGGGCTTGATGAGGTGCCTTGCGACTGACCAAGCACCGCGGGTGAAATGGCAAGCAAGGTTGCGCAGACAGTGGCCGGCGCGTTGCGAGCGCCTAGCCCGCATATCTCACCGATTCGCGAAGCGAGGGCGTGGAGATGGCGGGCAGGACAAGGCGCGCGAGAGTCCGGGCGCGCAGGCGTACTCGACAGTACGTCGAGCACCCGGGCCGAGCGCAACGCCGGCCTGCCTGCCAGATCCGCGCCCGCAGCCGTGAATCGGTGAGATATGCGGGCTAGGCCGGCCCGAAGGAAACGGATGGGATCCACGATGCCCCCCTGAAGTCATTGGTTTTGGGTTTACACACCTCCTGTCAATGCGAATGATTCCGTTTTTGGGAAGCGAGTGCCTGTGGGCAGCGCCAGGAAAGCTATGCGATGTGCCGCATCCGCCGAACAGCCCGGGGCGGGATACCGAAGCGCGCGCGGAAGGCCGTAGCGAAGTTGCTCGGGTGGGTATAACCCGCCGTCTCGGCCGCGGCCTGGACCGTCTGCCCCTCCTCCAGCAGGCGCCGCGCCAGGGTAAGCCGCCGTTCCCGCAGATAGGTGAACACCGAGCACCCGTAGGCCTGAGCGAACTTCTCGCGCAGCGCGCTCGGGCTCATGCAGGCAAGGGCGGCAAGCCCATCCAGGGTGTGGGATTCCCCCGGGCGTGTTTCGAGCCGCTGGCGTACCCGCTCCAGCAGAGCGCGCTCGCGGACCGGACGCGCGCCGGACTGCTCCATCGGCGCGGCCATCGGGAGGGCGTGCGCGAGTAGCTGAAGGGCAAGCCCCATCGCCTCGAGCTCCGCCAGCGCGGCGCGGCGCCCACCGCGGAGCCATTCGTCCAGCCCCGCCGCGAGCCCGCGTGGCAGCGGCACCGGCCAGAGCCCCGGTGTCGGGCACCGAAACCGCGCGCCGAATCGCGCCGCCAGCGTCGGCTCCGGAAGCGGTGAGCCCTCGAGCAGGGAGACATTCACCGCGCGGATGTGCTGGCCGGCCGGGTGCAGCGCCGAGAGTGCTCCGCCTCCCGGATGGACGACCAGAGCTGCCCCACCGCCCCGCAACGGCAGCAACTCTCCCGCACATTCGAGCTCCGCAGTGCCCTGCAGGAGAACGATCACCGAGGCGTGCGCCGGTGCCTCCGGCTGCGCGACCGCTGCATAGGTCCGGTGGATAATGAGGTCGGAGCCCACCATCCGCAGGCCGTCGCGTGGCTCCAGCTCCTCCACCCGCCCCTCGGCCACCGCCGGCAGGCAGGTCGAGCCAGCATCATTGGCAGCCCGCGCAAAACGATGGCGCAGCCGGTAACGGGTCTCGAAGGCAGACAGCTCCGCCGGCGTCAGTATCTGCCCACCCCGGCTGTCGGCGTCCCGGGCAGCGCCTACGCTGGCCATGACACATCCCGGCACGCGCGCGGGTTCGAACCGCCTGCCTCAGTGATTCGCGCAACGAAGGCGGGGAGATGGCGCGCTGGGGTACTCGACAGTATGTCGAGCACGCGGGCCGGGCGCGACGCCGGACTGCCCGCCAAGTCCGCGCCCGCAGCCGCGAATCGATGAGATACGGGGATTGACGAGGCGATGAGCAGCCAGTGAAGGCGAAATCTCGTGGCGGACATGGTCGCGAGGGCTGCCTTACTGTGGTGGTGCAAGCGGGCCGGCATGCCGCAAAGCGCGCGGCGCACGCACCCCGCGCGCGCCCGCAGGAGGCACGGCAGCGAGGCGCGAGGCCCTGAAGACTATAGCGCGACAAAAGCGTTTATGCGAACACGTTGCGTTCGCGTATGCGACTCAGGCCACCGCGTCCCTGAGCATCCCCTCGCGCAGAATGAAGTCGATCACCTGGTCGACGCCCTCGCCCCGGGCAATGCTGGTGAACACGAACGGCCGCTCGCCGCGCATGCGGCGGGCGTCCCGGTCCATGACCTCCAGCGACGCACCGACATGGGGCGCGAGGTCGGTCTTGTTGATCACCAGGAGATCCGAGCGGGTGATGCCGGGGCCGCCTTTGCGCGGGATCTTGTCGCCGGCGGAGACGTCGATGACGTAGATCGTGAGATCCGAGAGCTCCGGGCTGAAGGTGGCGGAGAGATTGTCGCCGCCGCTCTCGATGAACACCACGTCCAGGTCGCCAAATCGGCTCTGCAGGTCGGCCACGGCGGTGAGGTTCATGGAGGCGTCCTCTCGGATCGCCGTGTGCGGGCAGCCGCCAGTCTCCACGCCGACGATCCGCCCCGCGGGCAGGGCCTCGTGGCGGGTGAGAAATTCGGCGTCCTCGCGGGTGTAGATGTCGTTGGTGACCACGGCAATGGAGAGCCGCTCGCGCAGGGCCTTGCAGAGCGCCAGGGTCAGTGCCGTCTTGCCCGAGCCCACCGGGCCGCCGATGCCGACGCGCAGGGGGTTGGAACGGGGTTGGGTCATGGCTGCCTCCTGGGGCGATACCGTTTCGTGTTTCGGGTTTTTGGAGCCGTGCTCCGCGCGGCCGTCGGCGAGCGCTGCGCGCTTGCCGACCTACGCCGTATCCTGCGATGTCAACAGATTCCCTCCAGCGGACCCGCGCTGGGCTAAGCCGAAAGCGTCCGTTCAACTTCGAAACAACCGCGTGTATTGCGTCTCGTGCCAGCTGCTGGCCAGGGAAACGCCGGGTGCGGTTGCGCCGAGATCGTCGTCCGGGAGCGTGGCGGCGTGGGCGACGGCCGCCGGCATTTCCGCGGCGACGTCCCGCAGCACCCGCTGACCCGCCGTCTGGCCAAGCGGGATGATCTTCACGCCCGCCGCCACCTGGCTCTCCAGCCAGGCCCAGAGATAGGCGCGGGCCGCGGCCCAGGCACTTACCTGCCAGCCCACGGCGGCGAGGGCGAAGGCGGTAGCCCAGGTCACGTCGCCATCCACGTCGAAGGCGGCAGCCCGGGGCTCGCCGAGGTCCGCCAGAAGCCGCGCCAGGGCACGGCCGAGATGGCGATCCTCGGCCCGGAGCTCGGCGGTCTCGCGGGCGGCCAGCAGCCGCAGGGTCCAGGCGGCCACCGCGGCGGGCTCATCCGCCGCCCAGGCACGGTGCAGGCGCAGCAGCACCGGTACGTCGAGCCCGGCGAGGGCGTGCCGGATCTGGCCGCCGGTCCAGGCCGCCAGGCCTTCGGCATCCGTCACCCAGCCCTGCTCCACGGCCGTCTCGAGCCCGGCCGAATAGGCGTACGCCCCCACCGGCAGCGACGGGCTCACCAGCTGCCAGAGGCGCAGCTCCGCCATCGCCTCAGCGCCGGTCACCGGTTTCCCCTTCGCCGTCACCGGCGCTGGTCGAGACGCTGGTGGACGCGCTGGCCGTGGCGTCGCCGCCGGCGCGGGCAACCGCCTCGGCATGGGCGCGGCGGTGGGTCTCGAAGTGGGCGTCCGGCCCGGCCCCGTGATCATCGCCATGGCTGTGAGTGTGGCTGTGGGCATGGCTGCCGGACTGGCCGTGGCCGTGGGCGTGGCCGTGGGCGTAGGCGCCGGCCTCCGGTTCGAAGGGCGCCCGCTCCGGGAACACCCGCAGGCCGAGCCCCGTGACCATTTCGTCGAGGACGTGGTCGTGGCGGTAGCGCACCCACGTGTCCCCCACCTCCAGCGCCACATGCCGGTTGCCCAGGTGATAGGCCGCCCGGGCCACCATTCGCGGATCGCGGTGGAAGGCGGTGGAGACGCTCTCCGGGGCGGCGGCGATGCGCACCACCGTGCCGTCCTCGGCCCGCAGCCGCTCGCCGCCCCGCAGCGGCTGCCCACCCCGGGGCAGCATCACCCCGGCCTCACGGCCGTCATCCAGCCGGGCCCGAAACCGCGAGCGCTCCCGCAGCTCGAAAGGCAGCGTCAGCGAGGCGTCGGCCTCCTCCCCCGGCGGCAGTCGCTCGGTCAATCTCATCATGGTCGTCGCTCTCCGATATCTCTGCATCGGTGCTGCGCGCAGCGATTCAACACAACGACACCACGAGCACAACGTCAGAGAAGAAAAGCAGGGTCTTCCGTTGTGATTCGTTGTGCCCTTTGTGTCGTCGTGTTGAATCCCCGCGCCAAGCCAATAATCCCAGCATCAGAACAGGTAATACCGCTGCGTCAGCGGCAGCGCCTTCGTCGGCTCGCAGGTGAGGAGCTCGCCGTCGGCGCGGACCTCGTAGGTCTGGGGGTCGACGTCCACCTCCGGCTGCCAATCGTTGAGCTTCATGTCGGACTTCTTCACGTCGCGGCAGTGGGCAACGGCTACCGCGCGCTTGCCGAGGCCCAGGCGCTCGGCGACGCCGTTCTCCAGCGCCGCCCGGGAGACGAAGGTCACCGAGGTCTTCGCCAGGGCACCGCCGTAGGCGCCGAACATGTAGCGGTAGTGCACCGGCTGCGGCGTGGGGATGGAGGCGTTGGGGTCGCCCATGGGGGCGGCGGCGATCATGCCGCCCTTGATGATCACCCCGGGCTTGGCGCCGAAGAAGGCGGGTTTCCAGAGCACGAGATCCGCGAGCTTGCCCACCTCGATGGACCCTACCTCGTGGGCGATGCCGTGGGTGAGCGCCGGATTGATGGTGTACTTGGCGATGAAGCGCCGGGCGCGGACGTTGTCGTTGCGGTCGTTGTCCTCCGGCAGCGGGCCGAACTGGCCCTTCATCTTGTGCGCCGTCTGCCAGGTGCGGCTGATCACCTCCCCCACCCGGCCCATGGCCTGGGAGTCCGAGGCGATCATGGAGAACGCCCCGCGGTCGTGGAAGATGTCCTCCGCGGCGATGGTCTCGCGGCGGATGCGGGATTCGGCGAAGGCCACGTCCTCGGGGATCGACGGGTCCAGGTGATGGCAGACCATGAGCATGTCCAGATGCTCGTCGATGGTGTTCACCGTGTACGGCCGGGTCGGGTTGGTGGAGGACGGGAGCACGTTGGCCTCGCCGCAGGCCTTGATGATGTCCGGAGCATGGCCGCCGCCGGCACCCTCGGTGTGGTAGGTGTGGATGGTGCGGCCCTTGAAGGCGGCGATGGTGTCCTCCACGAACCCGGATTCGTTCAGGGTATCCGTGTGGATCGCCACCTGGACGTCGTACTCCTCGGCCACGGCGAGGCAGTTGTCGATGGCCGCCGGGGTGGTGCCCCAGTCCTCGTGGAGCTTGAGCCCCATGGCTCCGGCCTCCACCTGCTCGCGCAGCGGGTCCGGCAGGCTGCCGTTGCCCTTGCCGAGGAAGCCGAGATTCATCGGAAAGGCATCGGCGGCCTGAAGCATGCGCTCGATGTTCCAGGGCCCCGGAGTGCAGGTGGTGGCGTTGGTGCCGGTGGCGGGCCCGGTGCCGCCCCCGAGCATGGTGGTCACCCCCGACATGAGCGCCTCCTCCACCTGCTGCGGGCAGACGAAGTGGATGTGGGCGTCGATGCCACCCGGGGTGACGACGCTGCCCTCGGCGGCCATGACCTCGGTGCCGGGGCCGAGGATGATCTCCACGTCCGGCTGGGTATCCGGGTTGCCGGCCTTGCCGATGCCGACAATGCGCCCGTTCTTGATGCCGATGTCGGCCTTGACGATGCCCCAGTAGTCGAGGATCAGCGCGTTGGTGATCACCAGATCCACCGCCTGGTGGCGGCCGTGCTGGCTCTGCCCCATGCCGTCGCGGATCACCTTGCCGCCGCCGAACTTCACCTCGTCGCCGTAGGTCGTGAAGTCCCGCTCCACCTCGATCAACAGCTCGGTGTCGCCGAGGCGAACCCGGTCCCCGGTGGTGGGCCCGTACATCTCCGCATAGGCCTGCCGGCTGATCTTCGCCATCAGAGCTCCCCCATGATCTCGCCGCGGAAACCGAACACCCGCCGCGCACCGGCGTAGGCCACGAGCTCCACCTCGCGCTCCTGCCCGGGCTCGAAGCGCACCGCCGTACCCGCCGGGATGTTCAGCCGAAAGCCCACCGCCTGCTCGCGGTCAAACCGCAGCGCCGGATTCACCTCGTGGAAGTGGTAGTGGGAGCCCACCTGGACGGGCCGGTCCCCGGTATTCGCCACCGTCACCGTGCACGTCTCGCGCCCGGCGTTGAGGGTGATCTCCCCGGGCTCGGCAAGGATCTCGCCTGGAATCATCTGCGTTCTCCTGTGTTCCTGACAGGCAAAGCGGCCAACCGAAAAAGGCGCAGCAATCGCCGGGGGATTCAACACAACGACACCACGGACACCACGGAACACAACGCGGGAACAGAACAATTCTCCGTTGTGGATCGTTGTGCCCATTGTGTCGTTGTGTTGAATCTCATACCGCCTGCAATCCCGAGCCTGCGCCTGTGTTCGTCGTCGGGAGAGGGACCAACCGCAGGGACGCGCAGGACGCGAAGGCAAAGTATTCGCCGCGGGATTCAACACGACGACACCACGAGCACCACGGGGCACAACGCGAGAACGGAAAACAATTCCTTCCCTTGTGAATCGTTGTGTCCGTAGTGTCGTTGTGTTTATTCCCATCCGTCTTCATCTTCGCGCCCTTCGCGTCTTTGCGGTTGTCCCCGCCCCTCACCCGATCGGTTCGTGGACCGTGACCAGCTTGGTGCCGTCGGGGAAGGTGGCCTCCACCTGGACCTCCTTCAGCATCTCGGGGATACCGTCCATGACCTGCTCGCGGGTGAGCAGCTTCGTGCCCTCGCTCATCATCTCCGCCACCGTGCGCCCGTCGCGGGCGCCCTCGACGATGGCGTTGGCGATGTAGGCCATGGCCTCGGGGTAGTTCAGCTTCACCCCCCGCTGCAGGCGCCGCTCGGCGACGATGGCCGCCATGGACAGCATCAGCTTGTCCTTCTCCCGTGGTGTCAGCTCCATGGGTCCTCCTCAGGTGTTCCAGATCCGCGGGCGGCAGGGCTCGCGGCCGTGCAGCGCCGGGCGCAGCGCCGCCCAGGCACGCTCGCGCAGCCGGTAGCCGGCGAGCGTCCCGGGTCCGCGCCAGCGCAGTACCAGCAGATCGCCCAGCAGGGTCACGCCGGCCTCACCGGTGACCCCGGTCACCGCCTCCCGTACCGCCCCCACCTCGGCCTCCCCGGCGCCGGCAGCCACGAGGGTGGCGAAGGCGCTCCAGCCGGCGAGCCCCCAGGGCGAATCCAGGACCTGGCCGTCACCGGCGTAGCGGCCGTGCTCCAGCAGCAGCGGCCGGCCGTCGCGCCAGACCTCGAGGCCCTGGCGGTACTGGCCGCTCGCGAAGCGCTCGCCCGCGGCAGGGCGCCCCAGGCAGCTCAGCTCCCAGGCGATGCAGCGGGCGCCGCCCTGCAGCTCGATGCGGGTGAGCGAGCGGGCCCGGGCGCCGGTGAAGGCGATCTGCTCCTGGGGCAGCCATTCCAGCGTCCCGCCATCGGCCACCTGCAGGGTCTGTACCAGCTGCGACTGCGCCCCCAGGCTGCGGTAGAGCTTGGTGGCCCCGGGGCTGGTGAGCAGGGCCCAGGCGCCAGCGGCCACCTCCAGGTCCAGCGCCAGCCGGTCGCCGCCCACCACGCCCCCCGGCGGGTGGAGCAGATAGCTGTGGCAGGGCCCGCCCTCCGGGTGGAAGCTGCGCTGCACCCGCAGGGGGCCCTCATGGCGGCGATGCACCAGCTCGGTGCGCCCATGGCGCGGGGCAAAGGCGAGCTCGAGCCGCGCCCGCCAGCCTGTGGGCTCCGCCGTGGCGGCCGCCGGGGACAGCCAGTGCTCCCGGGCCAGGGCCATCAGCCGAGGCCGGCCAGCAGCGTCGCGCCGGCCGCCGCGGTGGCCGCCCCGCCAGCGCGCACCAGCACCGCGCCAAGCCGGTAGCGCCCGAGCTGCCCGGCGATCATGCCGGCGGCGTGCAGCAGCGCCGTGGCGGCAAGGAAGCCTCCCCCGTACAGCGCCGCCGAGGCCCCGGCCGCCATCTCCGCGCCGTGGGCGAAGCCGTGGAACAGGGCGAAGGCCCCCGTCAGGGCGATGCCGGCGCCCAGCGGGATGCGCGCCGCGCAGGCCACCAGCAGGCCGAAGGCAAGCACCGACCCGGCGACGCCGAGCTCCACCGCGGGCAGGCCGACGCCGGCAAGGGCGAGGCCACCGCCGGCGGCCATCAGTGCGAGGAAGCTCGCCGGCACGGCCCATAGCGCCCGGCCGCCGGCCTGGGCGGCCCAGAGCCCGACGGCCAGCATGGCCAGCAGGTGGTCGAGCCCGCCCAGGGGATGGGCGAAGCCGTAGCCGAAGCCGCCGACATCGTGGCCGGTGTGGGCGAGGGCCGCACCGGGCAGGGCCAGGGCAGCGAGAGCGAGCAGCGGTGTACGTATGGGCATGATGGTTCTCCTCTCGGGATGAAGGGGTTCAGACCTCGCCGGCGCCGTAGTCGCGCAGCAGCTTGCGGTGCTCGCCGAGCTTGCCGTGGGCGACGGTGGCGCCGAGCACGTCGACGATGGCGCGCACGCCGAGCAGGGCGGTGATCTCGGAGGTGTCGTAGGGCGGCGAGACCTCCACCACCTCCATGCCGCAGATGCCCTCGGCGGCGACCCGGCCGAGCATGTACAGCACCTCCCGGGGCAGGAAGCCGCCGGGCTCCGGCCAGCCGGTGCCGGGGACGAAGCCGCAGTCGACACTGTCGATGTCGAAGCTGATGTAGACCGCGTCCGCGTCCTTCCAGGCCACCTCCAGGGCGATCTCCACCACCTTGTCCAGGCCCAGGCGCTCGACGTCGTGCATGGTGAGGATGGTGGTGTCGCGCTTGCGCGCCTCCTTGATCGCCTGGCGCGGCACCTGCCAGCCGCCGATGCCCACCTGCACCAGATTGGTGGCAGGGACGTTGGGCAGGTCGGTGGCGTGAAACCAGGGCGTGGTGTGCATGCGCTCGTCCAGGTCCTTCTCCTGGATGTCCGCATGCCGGTCGAAGTGGACGATGCCGATGCGCCTGTCCGTGCAGCGGGCGATGCCGCGCACGCAGGGGAAGCCGATGGAGTGGTCGCCGCCCATGATCACCGGCAGCGCTCCCGACCGGAACACGTGCTCCACGCCGCGGGAGATCTGGTCGAAGGTCTTCTCGATGTTGGCCGGGATGGTGAAGATGTCGCCGGCATCACACAGCGTCATCTGCTCGCGCAGGTCGACGCCGAGCTCGTAGTTGAAGGGCGTGTACAGCGCGGAGATCTTGCGCATGCCCTGGGGGCCGAAGCGCGTACCCGGGCGGTAGGTGGTGCCGCCATCGAAGGGCACGCCGAGAACGGCGGCGTCGTAATGGCCGACGTCGCCGATATCCTCGCAGTAGGGCGCCTTCATGAAGGTGTTGATGCCGGCGAAGTGCGGCAGCTCACCCCGGGCGAAGGTGGGGATGGAGCGGTCCTCGATGGAGTCCGCCCCCTGCAGGCCGAGCGCCAGACAGCGGCGCTCCTCGGCGTCCCAGGCGTCGTGGGGCAGCTCCGCCTCCCGGTGCATCATCCTCCAGCCCTGGAGCTGGGTGCGGTCGAAGGTCGGGTGATGCCGGCGCGTGCGGCCGGCGCTGCCGGCCCCGGGCGCGGGTCGGTGACGGTATCTAGGCATGGCGGAGAGCCTCCTGCTGGGTCGGGTCGAGGCCGGCCAGCTCCGGCGGCGGCTCGCCGCGCCGGGCCACCGGCAGGTCGTAGGTGATGGTGGCGCCGTAGCGCTCCGGGGCCTGGGGGTCGTGCCGGACCTTGTCGAAGACCAGCAGCCGGGTGCCCAGGTGGAAGCCCTCCTCGAGGTCGTGGGTGACCATGAAGATGGTCAGCCCCTCGTTCTCCCAGAGCTCGAGGATCAGGGCGTGCATATCCTTGCGGATGCCGGGATCAAGGGCGCCGAAGGGCTCGTCCAGCAGCATCAGCGGCGGCCGGCGCACCAGCGACTGGGCGATGGACAGGCGCTGCTGCATGCCGCCGGAGAGCGCCGTGGCGTACTGATCCCGGGCATGGCCGAGGCCGACCCGCTCGAGCATGGCCTGGCCCTCCGCGACGGCGCGGCGGCGGGACGCGCCGAACAGCCGCCCGAGGCGCGACTCCCGCAGCTCGATGGCGAGCAGCACGTTGCCGAGCGCCGTGAGGTGCGGAAACACCGAGTAGCGCTGGAAGACGATGCCGCGGCGGGCATCCGGCTCGGCAGGCAGCGGCTCGCCGCCGAGGCGGATCTCGCCGGCGCTCGGCGGCTCGGCGCCGAGCAGCAGGCGCAGGAAGGTGCTCTTGCCGCAGCCAGAGGCGCCGACGATGGTCACGAAGGCGCGCTCATCCACCGTCAGGCTGAGCCGCTCGAGGACCTCGGTCGCCCCATAGCGCTTGGCCACATTGTCGATCTCGATATAGGCCATGGCTGCTCCCTAGGCGCTGGCCGCGGTCCACGGGAACGCACGCCGGCGCAGCAGGCGCAGCAGCGTGTCCGCCGAGAAGGCGATCAGGGTGATCCAGGCCACGTAGGGCAGGATCACGTCCATCGCGAGATACCGGCGCAACAGGAAGATGCGGTAGCCGAGCCCTTCCTCCGCGGCGATGGCCTCGGCGGCAATGAGGAACAGCCACGCCGGCCCGAGACCCAGGCGAACGGACTCGATCAGCCGCGGCAGGATCTGCGGCAGCGCCACCCGCAGCAGGATCTGCCCGCTGCTCGCGCCAAGCGTCTGCGCCTTGATCAGCTGCTCCTCCGGGATCTCCAGGGTGCGCTGCTGCAGGTCCCGGGTCATGAACGGGGTAATGCCGAAGACGATCAGCATCACCTTGGCGGCCTCGCCGAGACCGAAGGTGATGAACAGGATCGGCAGCACCGAGAGCGGCGGTATCAGCGAGAAGGCCTTGACCACCGGCGACAGCCCCGCCCGCGCATAGGGCAGCAGGCCGGTGAGGATACCGATGCAGAGCGCGGTCACCGCCGCCACGGAGACACCGAGGCCGATGCGCTCCAGGCTTGCGAGGGTATCGGTCCAGAGCAGGTACTCGCCGGTGCGCCGGCTCGGCTCGAAGGCCATGCGCACGATGGCGTCGAGGAACTGCCCCGGCGCCGGCAGCAGGCGGTCGTCCGGATTCGCCGCAAGCCGTGCCCGCGAGGCGCTCAGATAGACCGCGGCGAGCACGACGAACGGCAGCGCCCCGAGCAGTACCGCGCCGACGCGCCCGGGGCGCCGGTTGATCAGCCGGCGGGCCATGGGCTCGCCATGCGGCGGGGGTGACTGGGGGTCTGGGCGGGCATGGGCTCAACTCCCGTTGCCGTGTCGGGTCCAGGGGGACAGCGCGCCGACCTCCCGGGCTTTTGTCCCGCCGTGTACCCCCCGCAGCAGGAGGCGACGACTCTCGGACCAGACATCCCTCCCGGGACCGGAACCCTAGTCGTCCTTCGCCAGCGCCGGGCCGCTGTCGGCGGCCTGGCAGGGCACGCCCCTGGGCTGGTGAGACCAAAGGAGCAAACGCCGTGCCAGACGCGTGATAGGTCGAGGGATCAGGCAGTTGCACCGACTCGGCGCAGCGACCGCCGAGCCCGGGGCCGGGAAACGCCCTGGCGTGGTGCAGCCACAAGGGCCGGCGCACCGGTGCGGTGCGAGATGATCCCGCCGCGCGTCGCCCTTCCGCCCCGAACGGCAGCCGGACGTCTGCCCGAGCGACCCGTGGCACGCGCGTTGCTTACGGTCCTGCCCGACGCCGATGGACCTTCATCGGCCCGCCCATCGTCCGAGGGAGAGACCCCATGACCGTCCGCAATCCCCTTCGCCCGCTCACCGGCCTGCTCGTGGCCAGCGCGCTCATGTTCGGACCGGGCGCCAGTGCCCAGGATGACGGGCCCTACCGCATCGCCTGGTCCATCTACGCCGGCTGGATGCCGTGGCAGTACATCGGTGACTCCGGGATCATGGATCGCTGGGCCGAGCGCTACGGCATCGAGGTGGAGATCGTCCAAGTCAACGACTACATCGAGTCGATCAACCAGTACACCGCCGGCGCCTTCGAAGGCGTCGTGGCCACCAGCATGGACTCGCTCTCCATTCCGGCCGCCAGCGGCGTCGACACCACGGCACTCATCGTCGGCGACTACTCCAATGGCAACGACGGCCTGGTGCTCAAGGGCAGCGACGACCTCGCCGACGTCGAGGGGCGGGACGTGCACCTGGTGGAGCTGTCGGTGTCGCACTATCTGCTCGCCCGGGCCCTGGACAGCGTCGGCCTCCAGGAGCGGGACGTGAACGTGGTCAACCTCTCCGATGCCGATCTGGTGGCCGCGTTCGACGACGAGGCCGTGACCGCCACCGCCACCTGGCAACCGCTGCTGGACGCCGTGCTCGAGCATCCCGAGGCCAACCTGGTGTTCGACTCCTCCGAAATCCCCGGTCACATCAAGGATCTGCTGGTGGTCAACACCGAAGCCCTGGAGGCCAACCCGGACCTCGGCCGCGCGCTGGTCGGGGCCTGGTACGAGATGATGACGCTGATGTCGGGCGATGACGCCGAGGCGCGGGAGATCCGCACGCAGCTCGGCGAGGCCTCGGGCACGGACCTGGAGGGCTACGACCGCCAGCTCGCCGGCATGCGCATGTTCTACGAGCCCACCGCGGCGGTGGACTTCATCGAGAGCGAGCAGGCCCGCGAGGCCATGGCCCAGGTGCGGGACTTCTCCTTCCGCCAGGGCCTGCTCGGCGAGGGCGCGCCCTCGCCGGACTTCATCGGCATCGAGTTCCCGGACGGCGAGGTGCTCGGCCGCGAGAGCAACGTGCGACTGCGCTTCACCTCGGAGTACATGCGCATGGCTGCCGAAGGCGCGCTGTGACGGCGGCCGCGGCGGCACCGCCGCGGCCGGCCGAGCGCCTGGCCAACGGCCTGCCCCTGCTGCGCCGGCCCGGGGCCCTGCCCTGGGTAGCCGCCGGTATCTGGTGGCAGGCCGGCAGCCGTTATGAACCCGCCGCGAGCCCCGGGCTCGCGCACTGCCTGGAGCACCTCTGGCTCGCCGGCAGCGCCGAGCGCGATCGCCGCATCGACGGCCTCGGCGGGCGCGTCAACGCGGAGACCGGCCGCGAGCTCAGCGGGCTGTACGGCGTCGCCCCGGCCGCGGACGCCGCCGCGCTCGCCGAATTGCTCGCCGACGCCTTCATGGAGCCGCGGCTGGATGCGGCTGCCATCGCTGCCGAGCGCCCGGCCATGCTGGCGGAGCTGGCCGCCCTGCGCGCCAACCCTGCCGAGCGGGCCGTACAGCGTGCCATCGCCCGCGCCTGGGCAGGCCATCCGGCCGCCCGCGCGCCTGAAGGCACACCCGACGGGATCCGAAACCTCGACTCCGCCGGTGTCGGCGACTACCGCGATCAGCGCCTGCACGCCGGCCGGCTGGCGCTGGTCCTGCTCGGCGACTGGCCCAACAGCGCCGTGCAGCCGCTGACCAAGGCTCTCGCCCGCCTGCCGGCCGGCCAGCCACCAAGCCTCGACCCCCTGCCGGTGAGCACGCTGACAGAGCCGGTGCCGGCGGGCGCCTGCCATCTGGTCTGGGCCCTGCCCGCCGCGAACGGCGGCGCGGCCGCCGCCCTCGCGGATCTGCTGGCCGGCGGCCTCGGCAGCCGTCTATTCCGGCGGCTGCGCGAGACCGGGCTCGGCGTCTACGACATTCGGGCCGCGACGGAGGTCGTCGCCGGGGGCGCGCTCTGCCTGCTTTGCACCTCGGCCCCCGCGGGTGCCGGGGCAGAGGTGGCGGCGAGAGTGGAAGCCATGCTCGACGAGCTGGCCGCCGAGGGCCCCAGCGAAGCCGAACGGGCGCTCCTGGCCGCCCGCCAACGGGCCATGGAGGGCCTCGCCGGTCTGCAGCCCGAGGACTGGATGCGACGCCTCGTCCTGGAGCGCCTCGCGGACGCCACCCCGGCCCGGATGACCCGGCCCTGCATTCGCGTCGCCGAGCCGCTGTAACGCGCAGGCGTTGAACGGATCCTCACCGGTACAATCCGATTCAGGTGAACCATCATCCGCATCCCGGGGGGTTTCTTGCGCGTTCTGGTCATCGGCGGCGGCGTCATCGGCACCACCACGGCGTGGTTTCTCGTTCACGACGGTCACGAGGTAACGCTGATCGAACGCGAGCCGGCGCTGGCCGCGGAAGGCAGCCATGCCAACGGCGGCATGCTGCACGCGAGCCACACCGAGCCCTGGAACTCCCCGGCCGCCATCCGTCAGCTCCTGCGCTGGCTCGGCCGGGAGGACTCCCCACTGCTGCTGCGCCCGACCCAGATCCCGCGGCTCGCCGGCTGGGGGCTCGGCTTCCTGCGTTACAGCCGCGCCCACCATCACGCCCGCAACACGCAGGTCAACGCGCGGCTCGCCGTCTACAGCCTCGAGGTCATGCGTGCGCTGCGCACCGAAACCGGGCTGCACTACGACGACAGCGCGGGGGGCATCCTCAAGATCTTCCGCAGCGCAGCGGAGCTTGCGACTGCGCTCCGCACCTCGGAGCTGATGGCGGCGCTCGGCGTCGACTTCGAGCAGCTCGACACGGCGGGGGTGGTAGCCCGGGAACCCGCACTCTCCGACGTACGCGACGAGCTCTGCGGCGGTCTGTTCTACCCCCAGGACGAGATCGGCGATGCGCGCCTCTTCACCGAGCGGCTTGGCGCGCTCGCCGCCGAGCGAGGTGCGGAGATCAGGCTCGGCGAGCGGGTGCAGCGCCTAGAGCGGGATGGAGACCGGATCGGCGCCGTGGTCACGGACCAGTGCCGCCACCGCGCGGACGCCTACGTGCTTGCCACCGGTGCCGAGGCGCCGCTGCTCGCGCGCCAGGCGGGGCTGCGTCTGCCCATCCGGCCGGTAAAGGGCTACTCGGCCACGCTCGACGTCGGCGGCAAGCCCGGCGCGCCGTCCCTGCCCATCATCGACGACGGGCGCAAGATCGTCATGTCCCGGCTGGGGGATCGGCTGCGCATCGCCGGCACGGCCGAGTTCGCAGGCTATGATCGCGAGATCCGGCCCCAGCGGGTGCAGACGGTGATCCGCCAGGGACTCGCCAGCTTCCCGCGGCTCGCCGCCGCGGTGGACCCGGCGACGGCCACCCCCTGGGCCTGCCTGCGGCCGATGACCATGGACGGCCCGCCGATCCTGGGCGCCACACCGGTTCGCAACCTGTTCCTGAACACGGGACCGGGCCACCTGGGCTGGACGTTCGCCGCCGGTGCCGGTCGGGTGGTGGCAGACGTGGTGCAGGGGTGCGAGCCGGCGATCTCTCTGGAGGGGCTCGGCCTGGAACGCTACCGCGGATAGCCGTCTGCGCCGTGGAACGTGCCCCGGCCGCGGCGCGGACTGATAGCCCGCATATCTCACCGATTCGCGGCTGCGGGCTAGGCCCGCTACACCGTCAGGACTCCGGGATCTCCAGGCCGGTCTCGTCCTCGACCATGTACTCGATGGCGGCGCGGATCTCCTCCTCGGTCGCCGATCCGCCCTGGGCCGGCATGTTGCCGTAGCCGTCGTACACGTTGCTCACCAGAGTCTCCCAGCCCTTGCCGATGCGCTCGCCCCAGGCGTCCTGGTCACCCACGGCCGGGGCATTCTGGAAGTTGCCCTGATGGCAGGCGATGCACACCGCCTGGGTCACCTCCTCGCCACTGCGCGGTTCGTCGCTCGCCTCCTCCGCCGAGGCCTGCTGCATGGTGGCCGGCATCGGCTCGCCGGTGAGCCGCACCTCGCCCACCGGGGCAAGGTTGCGCTCGGCACGCTCAATCGCGAGCTCGCGCTGACCTTCGGTATCCGCCTCGTAGAGCACCGTCGCGATGATGATGAGCAAGATGGTCACGCCCACCAGCATGCCGATGACGCCGATGAAGTTCCGGATGAAGATGCTGTCCTGCTCGTGACTCACCGCGTTCCCCTGATCATTGCTGGTAGGGGCCCGTACGAATGCACGCAGTCCCCGGCCCCCGGACAAATCGGCCACCGAGTATAGCGGTAATGCCCAGGGCCGAAAACTCGCACGGCCCCGCGTCCGGGGCTATCGCAGCACACGGGCTTGCGGTTACACTTTGCGGCCGACATAGCGCACCTGCGCCCGTAGCTCAGCTGGATAGAGCGTTGGCCTCCGGAGCCAAAGGTCAGAGGTTCGAATCCTCTCGGGCGCGCCATACATTCAAAGGGGCCACCCGCCAGGGTGGCCCCTTTGCATGTCAGGACCCGCATCTGAGGATTCGAACCTCTGACGAACCAACCCCGGTTCGACAACCGCGCGCAAGCGCGGTTGGACGGCCGGCAGGCCGGGCCCGAAGGGCCGAGGGGCGCAGCCCCGAGCAATCCTCTCGGGCTGCAGTCTCCTCCCGGCGAGAGCCCTCGCATCCTGGTTCCCGATGTTCGATGCTTGGGCGTCACGCACTCGCCTGAAGGAGTCCGCCCCGTGTCCGAGCTCATCCTGCACCACTACCCGCCGTCCCCCTTTTCGGAGAAGGTACGCATCGCCTTCGGCATCAAGGGGGTTGCCTGGCGGTCGGTGGAGATCCCGCGGGTACCGCCGCGGCCCCTGCTCTTCCCCATGACCGGCGGCTACCGGCGCACTCCCGTGTTGCAGGTGGGTGCGGATATCTACTGCGATACTGCACTGATCCTCGCCGAGCTGGAGCGCCGTTACCCCCGGCCGACGCTCTTCCCCGAGCCGGATCCAGGCCTGACCCTCGCCTTCGGGGAGTGGGTGGACGGACCACTGTTCCGCGCCGCGGTGGCGGTCGTTCTGGGTACTGCGGCCGAGAACCTGCCGGAGGACTTCGCACGGGACCGGGTTCGGATCTACTTCGGCCCCGGCGCGCGCCTGGAGGACCTGGTGGCGGCGCTGCCCGACTGGCGCGAGCAGCTCCAGGGGCGGTTGCGCTGGCTGGAGCAGTCACTGCCGGCAGGGGCGGACTACTTCTGCGGCGGGCGCCCCGGGCAGCGGGACGCTCAGGCCTGGTATCTGTGCTGGTTCCTCAATGGCCGTCACCCCGAGGGTCGCGCCATGGTGGACGCCCATCCCCGGCTCGCTGCCTGGTATCTGCGGATGGAGGCCATCGGCCACGGCAGTGAGTCGCCACTCTCGGGGGAGGAGGCGCTGGCCCTCTGCGCCGCCAGCGAGCCGGGGGCCACTGCCACCGGCGTGGCGGACAACCCCCAGGGCCTGCGGCAGGGTGATGCGGTCGCCGTGCGCCCCCAGGGTGAGGGGGGCGATCCTGAAGTGGAGGGCACGCTGCAGTCCCTCGACGCCGTGCGGCTTTCTCTCCAGCGGCGCGATCCGGAAGCGGGCACCGTCACCGTTCACTTCCCCCGGGTGGGCTACCGGCTGCGGGCCTGAAGCCTCATCCGCACGCGTGCAAACGCGAATGCGAGCGGTTAGTGTAGCGGCCAGCCGCGGCGGCGTGTCCCCGCGGCGCGCTGGAACCACGGCGACCGGATTACCTGCATGGCAGCCACCACCGCGTACACCGTCGAGGCCGCGGCCGCGCAAACGCTCTTCGCGCTCCAGGACGTCACCTTCCGCGTCGACGGGCGGACGCTGCTCGGGCCGGTGGATCTGACCCTCGCTGCCGGGCAGGTGCACGGGCTCATCGGCCACAACGGCTCCGGCAAGACCAGCCTGCTGCGCCTGCTCGCGCGCCAGCAACCCTGCAGCAGCGGCCACATCCGCTTTGCCGGCCGCCCGCTGGACGCCTGGCCCCAGCGCGCCCTGGCGCGGGAGATCGCCTATCTCGCCCAGAGCCTGCCCGCTTCCACCGGGCTCACCGTGCGCGAGCTGACCGCCCTCGGGCGCTATCCCTGGCACGGCGCACTCGGGCGCTTCGGCGCCGAGGACCGGGCGCAGGTGGAGGATGCCCTGGCGCTGACGGACATGCAGGGCCTGAGCGAGCGACTGGTGGACACGCTCTCCGGCGGCGAGCGCCAGCGCGCCTGGATCGCCATGCTGGTGGCGCAAAACGCCCGCTGCCTGCTGCTCGACGAGCCCATCTCCGCCCTGGACATCGCCCACCAGGTGGACGTCATGGGCCTGCTGCAGCGGCTCAGTCACGAGCGCGGCCTCACCGTCATCACCGTGCTGCACGACGTCAACATGGCCGCGCGCTACTGCGACGAGCTCATCGCCCTGCAGGCCGGCCGTCTCATCGAGCGCGGCGAGCCCGCGACGATCCTGCAGCCCGAGCGCCTGGAGCGCATCTACGGCATCCCCATGGGGGTGATGACCCATCCCCGCCTCGGCGTGCCCATCGGCTACGTGGCCTGAGGCTCTAGCCCTCACGCCGGTGCAGCAGCCACATGAAGTAGAGCCCTCCGAGCAGCGAGGCGGTGAGGCCCGCCGGCAGCTCGTAGGGCGCCAGCGCCTGGCGCCCCAGCCAGTCCGCGGCCACCATCAGCGCCACGCCGATGGCCGCGGCACCCGCCAGCTGATCCCGCGCCCGGCGCAGCCCGAGCAGGCTTGCGAGATGCGGCGCCATGAGGCCGACGAAGCTGAGCGGGCCCACCACCAGTGTCGCCGCCGCGGTAAGCAGCGCCGCCAGCATGAGCAGCACGAGCCGCCCCCGCCGCACGGCCAGGCCCCGCGCCGCCGCCTGCTCGCCGCCGAGGGCGAGCAGATCGAGCCAGCGATGCAGCGCGAGGCAGACGGGCAGGAGCAGCAGCGCGACCGCGAGGGTGGCCAGCGCCCCCGGGAGGCTCACGCCGTAGGTCGACCCGGATACCCAGTCCAGGGCCCGGCTCCACTGCAGGCTGCCGCTCGCGAGCACCATGCCGAGGCCGCCGTCGAACAGGGCCTTCATGGCGATGCCCACCAGCAGCAGCTGCTCCGGGGCGTAGCCGCCGCGCCGCCCGAGGGCGAGCAGCAGGGTCACGGTCACCAGCCCGCCGGCCGTTCCCGCCGCCATCAGCGCCGGGGTCGACGCGGCCGGCAGCGCCAGGGCCAGGGCAACGACGCCCGCCAGCGCGCCGCCGCTGATGCCGAGCACCTCCGGGCTTGCCATGGGGTTGCGGGTGAGCCGCTGCAGCAGCACGCCGGCCAGCGCCAGGAGGAGCCCGGCGCTGGCTGCCCCGAGCACCCGCGGCAGCCGCCAGGGCGCGAGCTCGGTCACCTGCCACGGGATATCCCAGCGCCAGCCAAGCGGGGTCTGGACAACGGCCACGGCGATCAGGCCGGCCACCGCAGCCGCGGACGCCAGGCCGGCAATGCGCCGGCCCGGCCGCGCGCTGGCGGCCACCGGGGCGGCTCCGGTACGCGGCGTCGCCGGCAGGCGCTGGCGGTGCAGCAGCCAGAGCAGCAGCGGCGCGCCCAGCACCGCGGTGAAGGCCCCCGTGGGCAGCAGGCCCGGAAGCCGGGCATCCAGCGGCTGCACCACCTGATCGGCCAGCCAGAGCAGGCCGGCGCCGAGCAGCGTCGCGCCGAGCAGGCGCTGCGCGAAGGTTCGGGCGCCGCACAGGCGCGCCAGCGCCGGGCCGGCGAGACCGACGAAGCCGATGACGCCCACGGCGCTGACCACGCAGGCCGTCAGGTACACCGCGACCGCGAGACAGAGCAGCCGCAGGCGCTGCAGTGACAGGCCGAGGGCCCGCACCCCCTCGTCACCCAGGCTGAGCAGGGTCAGCGGGCGCACCAGCAGCACGAGCCCCGCGAGCCCGAGCGCGATCCGTGGCGCCAGGAACGCCACCTCGCCCCAGCCATGCTGCGCCAGCGCGCCGCCGCCCCAGAGCAGCAGCCCCTGCAGGTCGTACTCGAAGAACAGCAGCAGCGCCGCATTGAGCGCGCCGGCGTAGAGGCTGACCACCAGCCCCGCGAGCACCAGGGTGAGCGGCTCGAGTCCGCCCCGCCAGGCGAGCGCCACGGTGAGCCCGAGGGCGGCACCGGCGCCCAGCACCGCCACCGGCTCGGCGAGCGCACCAAGCCCGGCCGGCACCAGCAGCGTGCCCACCGACAGCGCGAGCTGCGCGCCGCCGGCCACCCCCAGGGTGAGCGGCGAGGCGATCGGGTTGCGCAGCACCTGCTGCAGCACCGCCCCCGCCGCCCCCAGGGCCGCGCCGGCAAGCAAGGCGACGGCCAGTCGCGGCAGCCAGCCGTAGAGCGTGGCCGTGACCGTGTACGGCGCCGTCGCCGGGTGTAGCCAGCCATCCACGAGGGTACCGATGCCCGGCAGTGCCGGCGCGTTGTGCAGGCACAGGGCAAGCCCAGCCAGCAGCAGCGCTGCGCCGGCGATGCCCGGCCACCGGTCAGCCGCCGCGCGCAACGGCGGGCTCCAGGGCTTCGGCGAAGCGGATGGCGGCGTACATCCCGCCAAAGGCCCAGACCGGCGGCAGCCGCCGCAGGCCGCCGGAGGCGACCGCGGGCAGCGACTGCCAGACCCGGCTCCCGGTCATCATGGTCGCGGCGGCGGCCGGCACCGGCTCGACGATCACCAGCCGCGCCGCCTCGGCGTTCAGCCGTCCCAGCGGCACCAGGGCGAACCCCCAGTGGTTGGTCCCCCCCTGCCAGGCGTTGGCAAGGCCCGCCCGCGCCAGCACCGCCCCGTACAGGCCGTTATCGCCGAATACCCGCAGGTGGGCCGCGTCCATGAACTGCGCGATGTAGATGGGCCCGTCCAGCGCCGCGGCGGTGCGCCGCAGGGCCGCGATGGCAGCCTCGAGGCGGGCGCGCAGGCGCTCGAAGGCCGGCTCCCGCCCATACTCCCCGGCCAGCTCGCGGGCCAGCCCAATGGCCGTCTCCAGCGCATCCGCGCCGGGCACGTGCAGGGAGCGCTCGCGCACCGGGGCGATGCGCTCGAGCCCGGGAGTCCGCCGGTAGGGGGTGACCAGAATGGCCTCGGGCGCCAGAGCGCGCAGGGTGGCCCGGTGCGGGGCGCCGCGGCGGCCCACGTCCACCGTCCCGGCGGGCAGCACCGGCTCGCCGACCCAGTCCCGGTAGGCCGCCGCGTCGGCGACCCCAGCGGGATGCACGCCGAGCGCGATCAGGGTCTCGGCGAAGGGCCAGTCGATGGCCACCACGGGCGCGCGCTCGGCCGCGGCATGACTGCCGGCCGCCAGCATGAGCCAGGCGGCGAGGATCAGCCTGAAGCCGGCGGTGGCCGGCGCCACCGCCGGCGTGCCGGGGGTACTGGCGCGCATCGGGCGGGCTTCCGCTGTCCGAAAGGCAGGCTACGGTATGCAAGTCGCGTCTGATTCGCAATACGGTTCCCGAGGCGGACCGCGGCCGGGTCACCCGCCCAGCGCGGTGAACACCGCCGCGCTCCCCTGCCCGCCCATGGCGGGGACGGCGGCGATGCCGGTCTCGTCTGGGGCGAGGTCGTGGAACAGCCGGCAGACCAGCAGCGCCCCGGAGGCGCCGAAGGGGTGACCGAAGGCGAGGGCGCCACCATGGAGGTTCGTCCGCGCCTCGGGGAGCCCGGCGCCCCGCAGACAGGCGAGAGCCTGCCCGGCGAAGGCCTCGTTCAGCTCGATGCGCGCGGCGCCCGTGAACGGCGCGCGCTCGGCCAGCCGCGCGAGGGCGGGGACCGCCGAGTAGCCGGCACGGCCGGGGTCGCAGCCCGCGCGGGCGGCAGCGACCAGGCGCAGGCTGCGGCCTGGGGCAAGGCGTTGTGCCAGCGCGCTGGAGACCACCAGTGCCACCACCGCCGCGTCCGCCTCTGCGGCGACGTTACCCACGGTGGCGCTGCCGCCGGGGCCGAGGAGCGGCGGCAGGCGCGCGAGGCGGCGCTCGTCGAGATCCGCCCGCGGGCCCTCGTCGGTGTCGTCGCCAACGCACTCGGCGCGCAGGTGCCCGGAGCGCAGGGCCGCAGCGGCCCGGGCGTGGCTGCGTGCGGCCCAGGCGTCCTGCTCGGCGCGGGTGATGCCCTCCGCGGCGGCGAGCACGTCCGCCCCCGCCACGGGGTCGGGATCCGGATACGGCGGCGCGCTGAACGGGGCACGCGGCAGGAACGCGGGCGTGCCGCCGCGATGCGCCGGGCGAGCGACCCGCCAGGGCGCGGTGCTGCAGCTCTCGACGCCGCCCGCGAGCACCGCCTCCGCCTGCCCGGCCGCCACGCGCTGGCAGGCGTCGATGATCGTGTCCAGGCCGCTGGCGCACTGGCGGTCCACGGTGAAGGCAGGGACCTCCACCGGCAGGCCGCCGGCAAGAGCGACCCGGCGGGCCACGTTGCCGCCCTCGAGGGCGTTGCCGAGCCAGACCTCGTCAATTGCCCCCGGCGGCAGGCCCGCGTCCGCCAGCACGGCCCCCACGAGGGGGGCGCCCAGCCGGTCCACCGTGCGCGTGCGCTGCCGGCCGCCGGCACGGCCGACGGCGGTGCGCCGGCAGGCGATGATCAGCGCCTCGGCCCGTGCGCTCACAGCAGACGCTCCCCACGCTCGCCGCCGCCTGCGAGGGCGGCGGCGAGGGCACGGCGATCGAGCTTGCCGCCTGGCGTGCGTGGTGGCACTCCGATGACGCGCGCGACGCGCAGCGGCGCGGGCGCGAGCCCCCGGATCACCCGCCGCAGCGCGGCCCGTGCGCCGGCGGGAGGAGGCCCGGCAGTGACCACCGCCGCGACTGCCCGTGTGGTGCGCCGCGCGTCCGGCACCGCGACCAGCGCCGCCTCCTCGATCCAGGGCAGGGCCTCGAGGCCGTGCTCCAGGGGCGCGGGGTCCAGCAGCACCCCGCCCGCGTCGATGCACGCGTCCGCCCGCCCGAGCAGGCGCAGGTGCCCGCTTCCGGTCACGGCGACGCGATCGTTCACGGTGATCCAGCCGCGGGCATCGGCGAGCGGTCGCGGCGCCCCGTCCGGTCCCTCCTCCGCCAGCGCAGCATAGGGCGTGCGCACGCGCAGGCGGCCGCCGGCGCCAGCCACCGCCTCCACGCCCGGGAACAGCGGTCCGACGTCCGCCAGGTCGCGGGCGTCCAGCTCCGGTTGCAGGGCCAGGAAGCTCGTCTCCGCCGTGCCGTAGAAGGTCGCGATCCGGACCCCCGGCCAGGCGCTGTGCAGGAGGGCGATCTGCGCCGGAGTAGGCCGGGTGCCACCGGTGATGATGCGCTGCGGCCGGGGCCCGCCGCGGGCGGCCGGGGCGAGTCGCGCGAGCCCGGCCACCAGCGCCGGGGCACCGTAGACCACCGTCGGCGCAAGCGCCGTGAGCAGGCGCCGGGCGACGCCAGGGCGCACCCGCGGCAGGACGCCGAGGGCAGCGCCCAGGTGAAGCGCCCGCAGTGCGGCATAGGGCACCAGGGAGAATTGCGGGCCGCCGAGCACGAGGACACGATCCGCCGGGCTCAGCCCAAGCAGTGATTCCTCGGCCGCAAAGCAGCGCAGCCAGGCGCCGCGGTCCCGCAGCAGGCGGCGTGCCGGGCCGGTGGTGCCGGTGGTGCGCAGGGCCATGCACGGGACGTCTTCGGGGCCAGGAGCCGGCGCCTCGCCGGATGCCGGCGGCCCCTCGGAGCGCCCCATTGGGTCCAGCGTCCAGACCGAGCCGCGCAGGGCGCAGCCGGCGAGCCAGGGCAGCCAGATGCGGACGTCCTCCCCTGCGACGGGACAGCGCTGCCCGGGTGCGAGAGATGCCGCCGCCCCAAGGGCACGGCACAGGAGCTCCTCGCGACAGAGCGCGCCCACGGGGGCGAATACCGCCGGTGCCTCCGGGGCCGTTCCGGCCGCCCTGGCCCAGCGCGCCAGCAGCCCGGGGCCAGCGGCGCTCATGCTCGCTGCAGCACCGGATAGCCCCGCTGCACCGCCGCTGCGACCAGGGCCGCCGCGACGGCCTTCAGCAGGTCACCGGGCAGGAAGCCCGCCGAGAGCAGTAGCACCTGGGCGATCGAGGTGTCGGTGATCAGCGCCCAGTAGGGCACGCCCGGCAGATACAGTCCGCCAATGCCGCCCACGACGCTCGCGATCAGGAAGCGTGGCACCGGCGGGCGCACCGGCAGCCGCTCGGCGAGCAGCCCGGTGATCCAGGCGCCGAGGACGAAGCCGAGCAGGAAGCCCCCCGTCGGTCCGGCAAGGATGCCGAGCCCGCCACGCCCGCCGGCGAGCAGCGGCAGGCCCAGCAGGACCAGCAGCACGAAGATCGCCATGGCCCCGGCGCCACGGCGCGCGCCGAGGATGCAGCCGGCGAGCATCACGCCCATGGACTGCGCGGTGATGGGCACGCCGAAGCCGAGGGTGATCTTGGGCATGAGGCCGAGCGCCGCCATCACGGCGGCGAACAGTCCCATGAGGACGAGGTCGCGGGTCGGGTGGCTCATTGCGGTTCTTCCTGCTCCCTGTGGTCATGGTGGTCGTCCGTCTCCCTGGCCAGCGCGCCCCGCGCCTCCACCGCCTCGGCCACGCGGTCGGAGAGGCGCAGCGCCCGGATTGTGAGCGGCACGGCGAGGGCCAGGGGGTTGCGGCGAAGCCCGCGCGCCGCCTGGGCTGCGCGCGCCTCCTCGATCATGCCCTGGAGCATGGGCACGAATCGCACCGCCATGGTCAGGGCAAAGGCGATCCGGGCCGGGGCGACACCCAGGCGGCGCAACGGCGCCAGGACCCGCTCGAGCACCGCCATCATCTCGGAGAAGGGCGTGGTGGCCGTCACCAGGCCTGCCGCCCAGACCAGTCCGAGCACCCGCGCCACGGTGAGCGCAGCCGCCGTCGGGCCGTCGAACCAGGCCTGGGCGAGCGCGATCAGGGCAAGCAAAGGCGCCAGGTTGCGGGCCTGGTGCCAGACCGCGGCAACCGGTACCCGGCCAAGGGGATAGAGGGCCGCCACCACCGTGGCACCGGCAACGGTGACCGGCAGGCTCGGGACGGCGAAGGCCACGGTGCCGAGCAGCATGAGCGCGAGCAGCTTGGCACCCGCCGGCAGGGCGTGCACGGGGGACGGCCCGGGGACGTACAGGCCGGCGATCATGCGGCTGCCTCCGCCGCCTCACGCGCCTCGACCAGCGCCAGGTAGGCGTCGACGGCCGTGCCCGGTGGGGCGTCGGCGTGCAGACGGCCGCCGTCGACCACCAGCACCCGGTCGAAGCCTTCCAGCAGCTCGAGATCGTGAGTGGCGACGATCAGGCGCTGGGACAGCGGCTCCAGCAGTCGCCGCAGGCGACGCTGCCCGGGCAGGTCCAGCATGCTGGTGGGCTCATCCAGCACCAGGATTTCCGGGCGCATGGCGAGGATGCAGGCAAGGGCAAGGCGGCGCTTCTCGCCGCCGCTCAGCAGGTGCGCGGAGCGCGCGGTCATTCCGGCGAGACCGAACTGCGCCAGCGCCGCCTCCGCGCGCTGGCGGCGGGCCTCTGGCGCCAGGCCCAGCGCCTTCAGACCCAGATCCATCTCCTCCCCCACCGTGGGCATGAGGATCTGCGCATCCGCGTCCTGGAAGACGAACCCCACCCGGCGGCGCACCCGGCGCGTGGCGCGGGCCACGTCCAGACCGTCCACCCGCACCCGTCCGGCAGTGGGGGTGACCAGCCCGTTCAGGCAGCGGAGCAGCGTGCTCTTGCCGGAGCCGTTCGCCCCGATGAGGCCGATGCGCTGCTCCGTCAGCCGCAGCGCCGGGATATCCAGGAGCTGCTGCCCGTGGGCCTCGACTCGCAGCGCCTGCAGCTCGATGGCGGGCTCAGCGCCCATTGCCCGCCCCCGCGACGATCACGCTGAGGAACCGACCGGTGAGGGCCGCGCGCCCGGCCCCCTCTCGCTCCAAACGGGCCGCGGTCTCCAGCCAGTAGCGCCCGCCGCCGAGCGGGCGGAAGCGCTGCGGCCGCCCACGCAGGCGGATGCGCTGGCCGGCGGCCACGGGGCTGCGGATGCGCAGGCCGTCGTAACCCGCCTGCAGCAGGCGCTCGGCCCAGGGCAGCGGGTAGAGGCCCTGCAGCAGGCCGGCGGCGAGCCCGACCAGCAGCGCGCCCTGGGCGACAACGGGCTCGCCGGCAGCCAAGCCGCCTCCGTGGATCGGCTGGTCGTCGCCGGTGAGCGCTGCGAACTCACGGAACGCGGCCAGCGGGACCGGCTGCCACGCCGTCGGTGGCAGCTCGCGACCGACGGCCTCGGCGAGTGAGTCCGGCGTCGGCCAGGGCGTTGGCGCCGCGGGGGCGTCCGGGCACGGCATGGGGCTCTCCGGTGAGTGACGGCGGCATCGCTGTTCGCTGCCGCCACGACGAAACGGAATGAACGCCAGTCTGCCGGGCGGGACGGGGTTCGTAAACCTGAGATGGATCGGTGGGGTTTACGGCAGCCGCATGGCGGGACCACGGGCTCCGGGCTTGCGCGCGGAGCGCAGTGCCGGACGCCGCGCAGCGGCGTTTCGCGGTCGGAGACCGCTCCCAAGGGGATCGCGCCGGAATCGGCGCGGCGGCGGGGACCTGCCCCGCCTCGCGTCCGGAACGCCCGCTGGAGCGGCTCCAGCGCCGCGGCGCACAGGCCCGCTGAGACCTGACAATACTTCCGAAACGATTAGTAACCAGGTCCCCTGATGCCGGCGAGGCGCTCCCGCCCGATGTGGCGGGAGAGGCCAACGAAGGCCTCGACATAGGGCAGAGCCGCGTCCTCCTCGCGCACCGCGGCGTAGAGGGTGCTCCAGAGCCCATCGCGCCCGAGGGCGACCGAGGTAACGCGTCGGCGGTCCTGGTGCTCGGCAAGGGCCCAGGCCGGCAGCGCCGCCACGCCGCGCCGGCTCGCCACCAGCTGCACCAGCAGCGCGGTGAGCTCGGCGGTGCGCACCGCCGCCGGCTCCACCCCGGCCGGGGTGAGAAAGTGCTGGAAGATATCGAGGCGGCTGCGACAGACGGGGTAGGTGATCACCGTCTCGCCGGCGAGATCCTGCGGCTCGACCGAGGCACGTCGGGCCAGCGGCGCCTCCGCCGCCACCGCCAGCCGGACCTCGTGGCGGAACAGCGGCAGATAGCGAATGCCGCCAAGCAGCGGATCCGGGTCCGCCGTCACCACCAGGTCGATGGCGCCGCGCAGCAACGCCGGCAGGGCATGGAAACTGAAGCCGAGGGAGACGTCGGTCTCCACCTCCGGCCACTGCGCCCGGTAGGCGTCCAGCGCCGGCAGCAGCCACTGGAAGCAGCTGTGGCACTCGAGGGCGAGATGCAGACGCCCACTCTGCCCGCCCTGCAGGCGCTCCAGCTGGCGCAGGGTGCCGTCGACCTCGGGGAGCACCCGGCGCGCCAGGTCGAGCAGCCGCTCGCCGGCGGCAGTCGGCCGCAGCGGCCGGGCTGCCCTATGGAACAGCACCGTGTCGAGCTGTGCCTCGAGCGCCTTCACCTGGTGGGACAGTGCGCTCTGCGTGAGATGCAGGCGCCCGGCCGCCGCCACGAAGCCGCCACCCTCCTCGATGGCGAGGAGCGTGCGCAGATGGCGGAGCTCGATCTTCATGAGACTACCTCATATTGATGATGAACATCATGAGCTTGCCTCACCTCGGATCGGATGCCTAGGCTCCCGGGTCACCCCACATCACGGTGAGGCAGCCCCATGCCACGGATTCACAACCTCGGATTCCCCCGTATCGGCGCCCGACGCGAGCTCAAGCGCGCCCTCGAGGGCTACTGGGCCGGTCGGCTCGACGCCGACGAGCTGCAGCGCCGCGGCGCCGAGCTCCGGCGCCGGCACTGGCGCCAGCAGGCCGCCGCCGGGGTCGACCCGGTGCCGGTGGGCGACTTCTCCTGGTACGACCATGTGCTGGACGTCACGGCCATGCTCGGCGTCATCCCCGAGCGCTTCGCCGGCAACCCGCTGGATCTGGATACCCGCTTCCACATGGCCCGGGGGCGTGCGGCGGGTCGGCCCGACGTCGCGCCCTGCCCGATGACCAAGTGGTTCGACACCAACTACCACTACATCGTCCCCGAGCTCGAGGCGGCGAGCCGCTTCCGCGCCGACCCGGCGCCGCTGGTCGCGGAGCTCGCCGAGGCGCGGGCCGAGGGCCACACCCCCAAGCCGGTGCTGGTGGGGCCACTGACCTGGCTGCGGCTTGCCCGGCCCATCGACGGCAGCGACCCGCTTGCCCACGCGGACGCCCTCGCCGAGGCCTACGCGCGGCTGCTGCAGGGGTTGGGCGAGGCCGGCGCCGACTGGGTGCAGCTGGACGAGCCGGCGCTGGCCACCGATCTGCCGCAGGACTGGTGGGCCGCCGCCGAGCGGATCTACGATGCCCTGCGGACAGGCCCCGTGCGGGTGCTGCTGGCGGTCTACTTCGGTGACGCCGGGCCCTGGCAGCCCCGCCTGGAGTCGCTGCCGGTGGCCGGCCTGCACCTGGACGGGGTGCGTGCCACGGAGACGCTGGCCACTGCACTGGAGCGCTGGGACGGCGAGCGCGTGCTCTCGGCCGGGGTCATCGACGGCCGCAACGTCTGGCGCAGCGACCTCGACGCCCTCGCCGGCCGCCTCGGGCCGGCGGCACGCCGCCTCGGCGATGCCCTCTGGCTCGCTCCCTCCTGCCCGCTGCTGCACGTGCCGGTAGACCTGGAGGGCGAGACCCGCCTGCCCGAGGGGCTCCGCCCGCGGCTCGCCTTCGCCGTGCAGAAGCTCGACGAGCTCGGCGAGCTGGCGCGCCGGCTCGACGCCGCGGAGTTGCCGGCATCCGCCGGCGGCGCCACCGCCACGACCAGGGCAGAGGACGTGGTGTTCCCGCCGGAGCGGCTGCGCCGCCGCCGTCCCTACCCCGAGCGGGCCCCACGCCAGCGCGAACACCTGCGCCTGCCACGCGTGCCCACCACCACCATCGGCTCGCTGCCGCAGACGGCGGAGATCCGCCGCACCCGCCGGGACTGGCGCGCCGGGCGACTCGACGATGCAGCCTACGAGACGCGGATGCGCGAGGAGATCGGCCAGGCCATTGCCGAGCAGGAGGCCCTGGGGCTGGATGTGCTGGTGCACGGCGAGGCCGAGCGCAACGACATGGTGGAGTACTTCGGCGAGCGTCTGGAGGGCATTGCCACCACGGCCGGCGGCTGGGTCCAGAGCTACGGCAGCCGCTGCGTCAAGCCGCCCATCGTGCACGGGGCGATAAGCCGGCCTGGCCCGATCACCGTGCCCTGGTTCCGGCATGCGCAGTCGCTCACCGAGCGCCCGGTCAAGGGCATGCTCACCGGGCCGGTGACCATCCTGCAGTGGTCCTTCGTGCGCACTGACCAGCCCCGGGCGGAGACCGCACGGCAGCTCGCCGAAGCCCTGCGCGCGGAGGTGGCGGAGCTGGAGGCCGCCGGCGCGCGCATCATCCAGATCGACGAGCCTGCCCTGCGCGAGGGCCTGCCGCTGCGCGCCGCCGAACGCCCCGACTACCTGCGCTGGGCGGTGGACGCCTTCCGCCTCGCCTCCGCCGGGGTGGACGACAGCACCCAGATCCACACCCACATGTGCTATTCCGAGTTCGGTGACATTCTCGACGCCATCACCGAGCTCGACGCCGACGTCATCACCATCGAGGCGGCGCGCTCGCGCATGGCCCTGCTGGACGCCTTCGCCGAGCACGGCTATCCGAACGAGATCGGCCCAGGGATTTATGACATCCACTCCCCCCGGGTGCCCGAGCAGCAGGAGATGCTGGCCCTGCTCGAGGCCGCGGCACGCGTGTTCCCGCTGGAACGGCTGTGGGCCAACCCCGACTGCGGGCTGAAAACCCGCAGCTGGGCGGAAATCCGCCCGGCGCTCGCCAACCTGGTGGCCGCGGCGCGCACGCTGCGGGCACGCCACGAGGACTGACCGCCTACCGGCACAAGGGCCAGGGGCGGTCCGACCCCTGGCCGAAGCCCGCACAGGTCCATCCGCTCTGCAGTGATACAGTCCAAAGAATCGAGGCCGCGTCCGGGGCCATGATGTGCGGGGCTCCCGGTGGCGCCATCCGGCAGTGGGGGCAAATGCAGCGGCGGTGAAGAGGCGGCCAATGCTCCACGTCTTCGTCGTGGACGATCAGAATACCAATCGCAAGCTCCTGGCGAAGCTGGCTGGATCGCTCCGCCCGGCCGTTCGTGTCCACGAGTTCGCATCGCCCCTGCAGGCGCTGGATGCCGCCGCCACTGCGGCGCCGGACCTGGTCGTGACCGACTACGTCATGCCCGAGATGACCGGGGCCGAGCTGGTGCGCGCCCTGCGCGCGATCCCGGAATGCATCGAGCTGCCGGTGATCGTGGTCACCGCCTACGGCGACCGCGAGTACCGCTACGACGCTCTGGCCGCCGGCGCCACGGACTTCCTCCTGAGCCCGGTGGACCACGCCGAGTTCAAGGCCCGCGCCGGCAACCTGCTGGTCCTCCGGCGCCAGCAGCGGATCATCCGCCGCCGCGCCGCCCTGCTGGAGGCGCGCCTGAGCAGCCGCACCCGCCTGCAGGAGGAGGAGCTGCGGCACAGCGAGGAGAAGCTGCGCCTGGTGGTGAATACCGTGCCGGCCATGGTCAGCGCCATCGATCCGCAAGGCCGCTGCGTCTACATCAACAACCGCCAGGGGGTGTTCTTCGGTGTCGATCCGGAGATCGCCGCCGGCCAGCCGCTGGACAGAGTCTTCGATGCCGACTATGCCCAGCGTCACCAGGCCCTGAACGCCACCATCCTGCAGGAGCGCAGCGGCATCCAGGACATAGAGGAGCGCCTCGCCGACACCCATGGCCGCGAGCACGTGTTCCTCACCACCAAGGCCCCGCTGTACTCGGTCAATGACAGCATCTCCAGCATCGTCACGATCTCGGTGGACATCACCGAGCGCAAGGAGCTGGAATCCAGCCTCTGGAACCAGGCCCACTACGACGCGCTCACCGGCCTGCCCAACCGCAGCCTGCTGCACGACCGGCTCACCCATGCGCTGACGCGGGTGCACCGGGAGCATGCCCTGCTCGGCGTGTTCTACGTCGACCTCGACGGCTTCAAGGACATCAACGATGCCTACGGCCACAGCGTGGGCGATCAGGTCCTGCGCGCCTCGGCCGAGCGCCTCGGACAGAGGGTGCGGGCCGCGGATACCCTCGCCCGCCTCGGCGGCGACGAGCTGGTGGCGGTGGTCGAGGGCATGCGCTCCGCGGACGAGGCCGACACCTTTGCCAGCAAGCTACTGGACGCGCTGCGCGATCCGCTGCCCGCCGCCGGTCTGCGCTTCCAGCTGCGGGCGAGCATCGGCATCGCCCTGAGCTACGATGGCCAGGAGAGCCCGGAGAGCATCCTCTCCCAGGCGGACGCCGCCCTCTACGACGCCAAGGCCCAGGGCGGCAACCAGTGGGCCTACTACACCCCCGCCCTCACCGCCCGCGCCCAGCGCCGAATACAGCTGGAGGGCGCGCTGCGCCATGCGCTGGACCAGGATCTCGCCCAGCTCGGCCTGGCGGTGCAGCCGATCCGGACACTCGAGGGCGACGTGCTCGGTCACGAGGCGCTGGTGCGCTGGGAGCACCCGGTGGACGGCTGGGTGCCGCCGCACGAGTTCCTCGCCGTCGCCGAGTCCACCGGGCTCATGTCGGAGCTGGGCCGGCTGATGCTCACGGCGGCGACCCAGTGGGCGATGCGGGAGGACGCGGGGCGGATCGCGGTCAACGTCTCGCCGGAGGAGCTCGCGGCCCAGGGCTTCACGGCCACCTGCCTCGGCATCCTGGAGCGTACCGGCCTGCCACCGCAGCGACTGGAGCTGGAAATAACCGAGGGGGGGCTGATGCGCCAGGACGAGGCCACGCTTCACCGCCTGGACAGCCTGCGCCGGCGCGGGGTGAGCATTGCCATCGACGATTTCGGCACCGGCTATTCCTCGCTCCAGTACATCAAGGCCCTGCCCGTGGACCGGCTCAAGATCGATCGCAGCTTCATCGCCGGACTGGCCGGAGATGCCGATAATCGCGCCATCGTTGCCGCCGCCCTGACGGTCGCCCAGCATTTCGGTCTGGAGGTGGTCGCCGAGGGCGTGGAGAGCGCCGCGGATGCCGAGGCCCTCGCACAGATCGGCGTACGCGAGATGCA
The DNA here is from genome assembly GCF_020883455.1 of Spiribacter halobius. NCBI lineage: Bacteria > Pseudomonadati > Pseudomonadota > Gammaproteobacteria > Chromatiales > Ectothiorhodospiraceae > Sediminicurvatus > Sediminicurvatus halobius. The sequence goes on from NZ_CP086615.1 coordinate 3,835,217, forward strand.
GGGTTTCCACTGCGGGCGCCCGACGCTCGTGGCACGCTTCTCGGAACTGCTGTGACTGGGCTCCGCCCAGTGGGAGAACGGCTGATGGCACGCGCGGCGCCGCATTCACTGCTCGCCCGCATCCGGGCGCGCCTCGCCGGGCGGCCGGACAGCGAGCACAACCAGGCCGTCGTGCGCCTGGCCATTGTCGCCCTCATCGGCGGCTACTCGCTCGCCCTCTGGAGCGGCGGCGCGATCACGGCCGCCGAGTTCCGCCTGTGCGGGCTCATCGCCGCCGGCTATCTTGCGCTGTCGGCGCTCTATTTCGGGCTGATCCTGCACCGGCCGGGGCGCTCGCCCACCCGGCGGCTACTCGCCATGGCGACGGACATGGGCACGCTGACGCTGTTCATCGCCGTCAGCGGCGTCTGGGGCACGGCGCTGTACCCTGTCTACCTGTGGATCACCCTCGGCAACGGCTTCCGGTACGGCCTGTTCTACCTCGGGGCCTCGGCGGTGACGAGCCTGGCGGGCTTCGGCTGGATCGTCGCCACCGCCGACTACACCCACGCCGGCTGGCGCATCGAGCAGTACGGGCTGCTGGCGGGGCTGGTCATCGTGCCCGCCTATGCGGCGAGCCTGATCCGCCGGCTCACCCAGGCGAAGGCCGAGGCGGAGGCGGCGAACCACGCCAAGAGCCGCTTCCTCGCCAACATGAGCCACGAGCTGCGGACACCGCTGAACTCCATCATCGGCATGAGCGATCTGCTCCGGGCAACCCGCCTGGACACCGAGCAGCGCGAGATGGTGGGCACCGTGCAGACCTCTGGCCGGGCCCTGCTCGGGCTGATCAACGACATCCTCGACCTCTCCCGAATCGAAGCCGGCCGCATGCCGGTGGAGCGGGTAGACTTCGACCTCGATCACGAGCTTGCCCAGATCGGCGCCATCCTTCGCCCGCAGACCGACGCTCGCGGGCTCTCCCTTACCCTGGCCGTCGATGCCCGCGTGCCGCCCCGGCTCACGGGCGACATCCAGCACCTGCGGCAGATCCTGCTCAACCTCGGCTCCAACGCGGCCAAGTTCACCGAGCGCGGGGGCGTGCGCATCGCCGTGCAGTATTGCGGCGAGGGGGCCGACGGCGTGCAGCTGCGGTTCAGCGTGGCGGACACCGGCGTCGGCCTGCCGGCCTCCGCCTTGCAGGAGATCTTCGAGAGCTTCAGCCAGGGGCGTAATGCCGTGGCCGGCCAGCGCGGCGGCACCGGCCTCGGGCTCGCCATCTCGCGCCAGCTCGCCGGCCTGCTCGGCGGGCAGATCCATGTCGCGAGCCAGGAGAACGTCGGCAGCACCTTCACCCTGGAACTGACGCTGGCGCCCGCGGCGGCGGAGGAGGCGGCCAGGACGGCCGCAGGCGGTGCGCCGACGCTGCTCTGCCTGAGCGGTACCCTGGCCAGCCCGGCGCTGCTGCGCCCGGTGATGGCCGACAGCGGCTGGCGCCTGCAGACGGTGGAGGGTCTCGAGGAGGCGGCGCGCGAGGCCGCCGCCGGCGGCAGCGGGCGCGTTTTCCTGGCGCTCGACAGCGAGGCCGCGGCGGACGCCCTCGGCACGCTGCACCGGCGCCTGCCGCGACTGCGCTGCGCCTGTCTGCTGCTCGGCGAGGCCACCACGCCAGTGGCATTGTCGGCGGAGGCGGTGGTGGAGCTGCCGACAGACCCCGATCAGGCCAGCCTGGCGCGCGCCCTGCGGGCCCTGGCGGCGCTGGATCCGCTCGGCGCGAGCGCCGCCTCCGGCGATGCGGCGGACGGCACCCAAACGCACCGGCGGCCACTGCGGGTACTCGGGGCCGATGACAACGCCATCAACCGCCGGGTCACGGCCAAGATCCTGGAGGGCGCGGGACATGAGGTGGAGATGGTCGAGAGCGGCGATGCCGCCCTGGACCGCCTCGAGGAGGCGCGGTTCGACGCCGTGCTGATGGACGTCAACCTGCCCGGCACCAGCGGCATCGACGCGGTGAAGCTCTACCGCTTCGCCCACCCCGGCGACGACGGTCCGCCGTTCATCGCACTCACCGCCGACGTCACCGAGGAAACCCGCGCGGCCTGCCGCGATGCGGGCATGGCCGGTTTCCTCGCCAAGCCCATCGACGCCGGGCGGCTGCTCGACACCCTGGACAGCCTCACCGGTGGCGCAGCCGAGGCCCGGGCGGAGGACGCCGCGCCGAGCAATGTCACGCCCATCGAGCGCCATCCGACCTTCGCCGGCGACCTCGGCCCGGTGCTCGACGAGCGCACCCTCGCCCGGCTGCTCGAGCTGGATCCGGATCCGGCCTTCGTGCGCGACGTCCTCGAGGACTACCTCGGCGACGCGGGCAACCTCATCGAGCAGCTGGTGGCGGCTCTCGAGCGCGGCGCCATCGGCGAGGCACGGGACGCCGCCCATGCCCTGCGCGGCACCTCCGCCAATGTCGGGGCGCAGCGCCTGCAGCGGCTGGCCAGCGAGCTCCACGGCGCCCCGGCGGCACGGCTCGCCAGCGACGGCCTGCGCCGGTCGCGGGAGCTGCCGGCGGAGCTCACCCGCTTCCTCGAGGCTGCGCGCCGCTACGTCGGCCACCGCGCAGGGCAGCGGCACAGCCGCTGACCCCACGCGGGCCGACGGTCAGTCGCGGACACGGCGGTCCTGTGCCGCTGCCAGGCGCGCCATGCGCCGCAGCTCGGGCTCGCCCAGGGTGAGCGCCGAATCCACCCACACCTCGGTGATATCCACGAGCTCCTCGTGACTGACGGGATGGACACGCTCCCGGATGCGCTGCAGCGCCCGCCGGGTGCGAAGCTGACGGCGCTCGCGGCGGATGAAGTCGTGCACGCCGCTCTCGCCTTCGCCGTCCTCGACCAGCACGTCCACGATGCCCGCCTCGTGCATCTCCTCGGCGCTGTAGACCCGCCCGCTCAGAATCAACCGCTCCGCGTAGGCGGGGCTCACCCGGCGGCTGAGGAAGCTGTAGGCCCCCATGCCGGGAAACAGGCCGAACAGGATCTCCGGCAGGCCGAACTTGGCGCTACGCTCGGCGATGATGACGTCGTCGGCGAGGGCGCACTCGAAGCCGCCACCGAGGGCGTCCCCCTGCACCAGCGAGATGGTGCAGATGGGCAGGTTCAGGTTGGTGGCGCGACGATGCTGCCCGTCGACGCAGGCCCGCGCGTAGTGCAGCAGACCGGCGCGATCACCGGCGCGAATCAGCTCCATGAAGCTGGCGAGATCGCCACCGAGGTTGTAGATCCCCGGCAGACGGGAACCGGTGACCACGAACTCGAACGGGCAGGCCCCTTCGAACGCCGCGCGGCGGCTGATGTAGTCCAGCGTTGCCGTCATCTCGCCGAGCAGGTTGAGCGTAAAGCTCGGCCGCCCGCGTGGCGCCATGTACTGCCAGAGCACACCGGCCTCGGCATCCTCGACCACCTCGAGGTCGCTGAAGCTGGGCAGCACCGGGCGCTCGGGGGCCGCCGGCTGCAGGCGGCGGGCAGTGCCGCCGTTCTCGATCAGCCCGCTCCGTCCCTGGAGGGAAGTCGCGTCCTGCGGGGCTGCACTCTGTCCGGAAAGGGCGTTCATGAACATCAGGGGTCTCCTGTGATGGGTAGGGAGGCCCTAGCAGCATGTTCCGCCCTCCGGGGGGCATCAACGGAGAAGCGTTAATACTGTGAAACAGTTCCTTGCGGGTTGCCCGCCATTGTAGGCGGACAACCGCAATCCGAGGGGGTACCACTCGCGGGCGTAGCTCAAGCCCACGGTGCGCCCAGCCCCCTTGGCGTACACGGGGGGGAATCCTGAGCGCCTGGTTGATGGCGGACCGATAGCCCTCACTGAGCAGGCGGCCCACCGCTTCTTCCGCCGCCGCACAGGTGCTGGGAACGCGGCGATTCGCCGTTTTGCTGCACCGCACGATAGGGTGATGCCGAACGAGCTCACGGCGCCTTGTGCGCCATGCACAGCCTCAGGGAGGCCAGCATGATCGGCATCCTTTTCCTCACCATCGCCGTCGCCGTCGTTCCCGCAGTGGCCGCGCTGGCCGACCCGAGCGGTGACCGCGCCCGCCTGCGCGAGGCCCGCCGGACCCTGCGCACCCACGGCTACCGCTTTGCGCCGGGCTCCGCGGCCGAGCGCCGGGCCCTGCGCATCGTGCTCGAGGGCGACCCCATCGAGACGATCTGAGGCGGGGAACGCCAACGGCCCGGGTCCGCCCGGCGCAGCCGGGTTCCTACAGGACGGGCTATAGCTCCTCGCGGCGCGGTGGGTCGGCGCCATGGCGGGAGCAGGTGATCGCGGCGACGCGGCCGGCGAAGTCGAGCGCCGCGGCGAGTTCCGCCTCGCCCGCGGCGGCAAGGGGCTCGCGGCGCAGCAGGCCCTGCGCGCGCAGGCTGGCGAGGAGCCCGGCGTGGAAGGCGTCGCCGGCACCGACGGTATCCGCCACCTCCACCGACCGCCCGGGCATCGCCAACCGCCGGTGGCCGGTGAACGCCACAGCGCCGTCCCCGCCGCGGGTCATCACCACCAGCGCCGGGCCGCTCGCCTGCCAGCGGCGCGCGACGGCCTCGGGCGCCTCCTCCGGATAGAGCCACTCCAGGTCCGCACGGCTCACCTTGACCACATCCACCAGGGTGATCCAGCCCTCCAGGCGGCGCGCCCAGTCACGGCGGTCCCGGATCACCCCCGGGCGCACGTTCGGGTCCAGCGACAGGACGCGGCGGCCGCTTTCGCGGCGCATCAGCCCCTCCAGCGTCGTCGCCGAGGGCTCCTGCATCAGCGAGATGGACCCGAGCTGCAGGCACTCCACCGCTGCGGGGAGCGCCCGCGGGAGGTCCTCCGGCGCCAGGCTGCGATCGGCGGCGTTCTCCGAGTAGAAAGCGAACTGCGGCTCCTCGCCCGGTGCCAGGCTGACGAAGGCGAGGGTGCTGGGCTGTTCGGCGCGGGTCACGTAGCCGAGGTCCACACCGTTACCGGCGAGCCCGTCGGCCAGCTGGTCACCGAAGAAGTCAGACGACAGCCGGGTGAGGAAGCCGGTGGGCACCCCAAGGCGGGCCGCCGCGATGGCCACGTTCAGCGGCGAGCCGCCGATGCAGGGCCGGTAGCCCCGGGCACCATCGGCGCCGGTCATGGGCACGAAATCGATCAGGGCCTCTCCGCAGCAGATGATCACTTGCTTTCCTCGCTTTGCCTGCCTGCAGTCAGCCCGCATATCTCACCGATTCGCGGCTGCGGGCGCCACCACCAGGGTGAGTCCCCGATGCGCCACGACCACCACCTCCGTGCCCGGATCGAGGGGCTGGCCGTCGGCGCTGCGCGCCCTCCAGCGCTCGCCGCGCAAGCGCACCTGGCCGTGTGGGCACAGCCGCGTCGCGACCGTCGCCCGCTCGCCGAGCAGCGCTGCCACACCGTGGGGCGGCGCATCGCGCAGCGCATGGCGGTACAGGGGATAGAGGGCGACGTCCTTGACGAGCCAGAGGGCGAGGGCGATCCAGACCCAGCGCGGGGGGAGCCAGCCCGCGGCGACCGCGACGTAGAGGAGCACCGCCACCAGTGCCGCCTCAGGCAGCTGGATCAGCGTGTAGCGCAAGGCCACCGGCAGGCGTCGCCCCGGCTCTGAGGTCATCGGGCCGAGCAGCCTCCAGGTGGTTCCGCCCGCGCAGGCGGCGGCGTAAGGTACGCGGCGGAGCGCGACGCGGGTCGGCGGTGGCCCGGATCGCGCCAGGCAACACTACGAACCGGGCCGTGGAGTGCGTCGCCGTGAGAGCCTATTTCGACGAGCGTCAGGACCTGCACCATCCGAAGACCTATTTCACCCGGGGGCAGATGCGCGCGCCCCAGGAGATTCCCGCGCGCACGGCGCGTATCCGCGCCGGGCTCGAGCAGGCGGGGATCACCGTCGCCGCGCCTGCCGATCATGGCATGCGCCCGATCAACCGGGTCCACGATCTCGGCTATCTCCGCTTCCTCGAGTCCTGTCATCGGCGCTGGGTGGCCATGCCGGACGACTGGGGCGAGGAGGTGCTCTCCAACATCTTCGTGCGCAGTCCCAACCCGCTGCGCGGCATCCTGGCCGAGGCGGGCCGCTACCTTGCCGACGGCAGCTGCCCGGTAGGGGCCGGCACCTGGGAGGCGGCCTACTGGTCGGCGCAGGCGGCACTGTCGGCGGCCGATGACGTGCTGCGCGGCGAGGGCATGGCCTATGCGCTCTGCCGCCCCCCGGGCCACCATGCCCGGGTGGATGCCGCCGGCGGCTTCTGCTACCTGAACAACGCGGCCATCGCCGCCGAGGCGCTGCGCGAGCGCTTTCCCCGCATCGCCATCCTGGACAGCGACGTCCATCACGGCCAGGGCATCCAGGAGATCTTCTACGAGCGCAGCGATGTGCTCTACCTCTCCATCCACGGCGATCCGACCAACTTCTACCCCGTGGTCAGCGGCTTCGAGGACGAGCGCGGGGCCGGTCCCGGCCACGGGTACAACATCAACCTGCCGCTGCCCCACGGCTCGGGGCCGGACGCCTTCTTCGAGCGCCTGGACGAAGCCCTCAATGCCATCCGGCTGTTCGGGCCGGATGCGCTGGTGCTCGCCACCGGCTTCGACATCTATCGCGAGGATCCGCAGGCCAAGATCGCCGTCGAATCCACGGACTTCGCGCGCCTCGGCCAGGCCATCCGGGAGCTCTCGCTGCCCACCCTGGCGGTACAGGAGGGCGGCTATCATCTGGACACGCTGGCGGAGAACACGGTTCAACTGATGCGGGGCCTGCGCCGCCAGCCCGCATAGCTCACCGATTCGCGCGGCGGGGGCGGCGTCGCCGCGCCCCGTCACTCACGGCGCGGACCCGCATCGAGCCCGCTGAGCTCAGAGCGCGCCTGCTCGTAGGCGGACTCCAGCTGACGCTGCCACCGCTCGGCCCCGAGCACCTGCCGCCGCGCATCCAGGCCAAGCCCGTAGAGGTAGGTCTGGAACCGCGGGCCACGCAGCGCTCGCAGCAGCAGCTGCTCGAGCCGGGCGACCAGGGGATCCGGGGTGTCGGCCAGCACGGCATAGCCGCGTGTGGTGGCCACCGTGACCGGGTGGCCAAGCTCGTAGCTGGTCGGCACGTCCGCGAGCGTGGTCGGGCGCTCGCGCTGGAGCACCGCCAGCGCGCGCGCGGTACCCTTGGCGAGCACGGGACGTGCCTCGCTGAGGTTCGCGAGAATGGCGTCCACGGCGCCCGCGCGCAGCGCCGCCACCATGTCGCCGCCGCCCCCGAACGGGATCGCCCGCGTCTCGACGCCGGCCAGGGCCGCCCAGCGACGAATGCCGACATGCTCGGTACCGCCGATCTGCGCCACGCCCCAGAGGATCGGCTCGCGCCGGCCGGCGTCGATCAGCCCGGCATAGTCGGCCGGGCCGGAGCCGGCATCCACGAGGATGACCTGCGGATCCTGCACCGCGCGAGCGACGCCCTGCAGTTCCCCGATGTCCGCGAACGGGGACTGGTCGCGAGCGATGGTGTAGAGATGGGTCTCGGTGAGCGCAAGCACGGTGTGGCCGTCGGTACCGCGGCTCGCAAGGTACTCGTGGGCCGCGCGGGCACCACCGCCCTGGCGGTAGACCACCTCCAGCTCGGCGCCCGCCGCCTCCGCCGCCGGCAGCCACTCGCGAATGGTCAGATCGGTACCGCCACCGGCGGAGGCATGGGAGACCACCTGGATCGGCGCGCAGGGCCAGGCATCGGCGGAACAGGCCTGCGCCGGCCCGATGCCGGGGAGCCCCGGCACAAGCAGCATCAGTCCGATCAGCTGCACCATCCTCATGGGGTTCTCCCCGCACACGGCACCTGCTCGCTTATCCTATCGAATGCAGTATCAGGCCTCAGAGCCCCGGAGCGGGCCTGTGTGGGGGCCGACAAGACGTGCGATAGGCTCAGTCCTCGCTGCCGGTGCGCCGATCGGCCGACGGGTCGTGGACGAAGCCCGAGTCGATGAACATCGCCAGCTTGTGGCGCAGGTGCGCGCGCAGGATGCGGGCGAGGCGCTCACCGTCGCGGGCGGCCAGGGCCTCGTTCATGGCCTCGTGATCGGCCACCGCCTGAGCCCAGTGCGCCTCGCTCAGCCGGGTGGCGTAGCGGGCCTGGCGCACGCGGGCACTCAGCCGCTGGTAGACGTCGCTCAGCGCCTCGTTGCGGGCTGCGGCGATGATGCCCTCGTGGATGCGGCGATTGAGGGCGAAGTAGGCCTCGCGCTCGCGGCGCCGGTAGTGGGCGAGCATCCGGTAGTGCAGGGCCTGCAGCTCGGCGAGCTCGGCCTCGCTCATCCGCTGGCAGGCGAGCTCGCCGGAGAGCGCCTCCAGCGACCCCATCACGGCGAAGGTGTCCTCGAGCATGTCGCGGGTCAGGCGCACGACTCGGGCGCCGCGATTCGGCAGCAGCTCCACCAGACCCTCCGCCGCCAGGACCTTCAGCGCCTCCCGCAGCGGCGTGCGCGAGACGCCGAACTCCTCGCACAGGCGCTTCTCCGGGATGCGGCTGCCCGGCGCCAGCTCACCGGCCTCGATCAGCGCCCGGAGGCGCTGGGCGGCCTCATCGTGCAGTGCCCCTTGTCGGATTTTCTCCATGGCTGGCCTCCAGCCTCCTTCGCCGTGATGTCGCCCGCGCAGTGTTACCCAGGCAGCCGGGGCTGACCACCCCGCAACGACCCGACGAGCGGTGCCGCGGCGCCGAGCCGGCCCATGCCGCGGCTCGCGCCGTCAGCCAAGTGCATAATGCATGCAGTTTGAGCGGCAACGACTTGCAATGGCGTGTCCAGGGGCTATATACCGGTCCCACGGGGCGGCATACTGCAGCGGATTGCATTATGCACGCATAATCACGAACCGGAGGAGAGCCCAGCCGTGACCTACCACGCCGGCCGCCACTTCCTGCAGATCCCTGGACCCACCAACGTGCCGGACCGGGTTCTGCGGGCCATGGACTACCCCACCATCGACCACCGCGGCCCCACCTTCCAGCGGCTCGGGGAAGAGATCCTGAGCGCGATCAAGGCGGTTTTCCGCACCGAAGGGCCGGTGGTGATCTACCCCGCCTCGGGCACCGGCGCCTGGGAGGCGGCCCTGGTCAACACGCTCTCGCCGGGCGACCGGGTGCTGATGTTCGAGACCGGGCACTTCGCCACGCTCTGGCAACAGATGGCCGAGCGCATCGGCCTGCGCCCGGAGTTCCTGGAGGGCGACTGGCGCAGCGGCGCCGACCCGGAGCGCATCGAGGCGGTACTGGCGGAGGACCGCGAGCACGCGATCAAGGCGGTAGCGGTGGTCCATAACGAGACCTCCACTGGCGTCACCAGCCGCATCGCGGACGTTCGCGCCGCCATCGATCGCGCCGGACACCCGGCCCTGCTGCTGGTCGACACCATCTCCTCGCTCGCCTCGATCCGCTACGAGCACGACGCCTGGGGCGTGGACGTCACCGTTGCCGGCTCGCAGAAGGGGCTGATGCTGCCACCGGGGCTGTCCTTCAACGCCATCTCGGAGAAAGCCCTCGCCGCCTCGCGCAAGGCGCGCTGCCCGCGCTCGTACTGGGCCTGGGACGACATGCTCGGCCCGAATGCCAAGGGCTTCTTCCCCTACACGCCGGCCACCAACCTGCTCTACGGCCTGCGCGAGGCGCTGCGGATGCTCGAAGAGGAGGGCCTGGACAACGTCTTCGCCCGCCACGACCGGCACGCCGCGGCCACCCGCGAGGCGGTGCGGGCCTGGGGGCTGGAGCTCCTCTGCCGCAATGAGGACGAGTTCTCCAGTTCGCTCACCGCGGTGATGATGCCCGAGGGCCATGATGCCGACGCCCTGCGCCGGGTGATCCTGGAGCACTTCGACATGTCCCTCGGCGCGGGGCTAAGCAAGCTGGCCGGGCGGGTGTTCCGCATCGGCCATCTGGGCGACTTCAACGATCTGACCCTCGCCGGGACACTCGCCGGCGTGGAGATGGGCATGGCCCTGAACGGCACGCCCCACCGTGCCGGAGGCGTGAACGCCGCCATGGCGAGCCTGGTACAGGCGCACGGGAGCTGATCCCCGGCGCGGACGGAAAAAGAGAGACGGCGGGGCACGGACCGTGCCACGTCCATAACAGCAACCCCAAGGGGAGGAGAGAGCAATGCGCTCATTGAAGACGATGACTCGCTGCAGCGCCGCGGTGGCCGCCCTGGCCCTGTGGCTCACGCCCGGCGCCGGCATGGCTCAGACCGAGCTGCAGTTCGGCCACGTGGGCAACCCGGGCTCCCTGTTCTCGCAGTCCGCCGACGAGTTCGCCAAGCGGGCCAACGAGCGCCTGGGCGACGACTACGAGGTGGTGGTGTACGGCTCGAGCCAGCTCGGCAGCGACACCTCCATGCTGCAGAAGGTCAAGCTCGGCCAGGTCACCTTTACCCTGCCCTCCACGGTGATGTCCTCGGTGGTGCCGCAGTTCGGCGTCTTCGAGATGCCCTACCTGGTGTCGGACCGGGAGCACATGGCCCGCATCGCCGAGGAGGTGGTCAAGCCGATGCTCTACCCGCTGGCCGAGGAGCAGGGCTACAAGATCATCGGCATCTGGGAGAACGGCTTCCGCCAGATCACCAACAATGTGCGCCCGATCAACGTGCCGGCGGACCTGGACGGCATCAAGCTGCGCACGCCAAAGGGCAAGTGGCGCGTGCGCATGTTCGAGGAGTACGGCGCCGACCCGTCCCCGATGGCGCTCTCCGAGGTCTTCACCGCGCTGCAGACCGGCACCATGGACGGCCAGGAGAACCCGCTGGTGCAGATCTACTCGCAGAAGTTCCAGGAGGTGCAGGACTACCTCTCCATCACCAACCACGTCTACACCCCGGCCTACGTGACCGTGTCCGCCAACCACTGGCAGCAGCTGCCGGCGGACGTGCGTGAGGTTCTGGAGAGCACCGCCGAGGAGCTGCAGGGCTACGTCTACGAGATCGCCGCTGCGCAGGACGAGGAGCTGCTCGGGGAGATGGAGGCCGCCGGCATGGAGATCAACGAGGCCGATCAGCAGGCCTTCGTCGACGCCAGCGGACCCATCTACGACGCCTTCGCCGAGGAGGTGGAAGGCGGCCGTGAGCTGATCGACAGCGCGCTCGAGCTCGCCGAGTAGGGCCCCCGCGGCCACCCCTTACCGGCCCGCCCCACCGGGGCGGGCCGTTTCCGCACGGACGGAGAAACGTCCATGACCACTGCCAAACTGCGCGCCGGCTTCGAGTGGCTGCTGGAGGCGATCACCATCCTGCTGGTGGTTGCCCTCGCCATCGTGGTGCTGCTCGGCGTCGGCTTCCGCTTCGGCGGCAACGCGCTCAACTGGTATGACGAGGTGGCCTCGGTGATGCTCGCCTGGGTCACCTACTACGGTGCGGCGCTCGCCGCGCTCAAGCGCGGCCATATCAGCGTCCCGGGGCTGGTGGCCAGGCAGCCGCGCACGCTGCGGGTCATACTGGTCGCTATCGGCGAGGCCATCATTATCGGCTTTTTCGCCCTGCTCGCCTGGTACGGCTGGCACGTCATCCAGGTGCTGTCGGGCAGCACGCTGGTGAGCGTGCCGATCCCGGTGGCCGTGACCCAGTCGACCATTCCCATCGGCGCCGCGCTCTACGTCATCGCCGAGCTGCTCAACCTGCCCACAATCCTGCGCGAGGCCTGGGAGGGCCGCTCTCCGCCGCGTGAGGAAGATGTCGTGGAGGCGATGCGATGACCGGGGCACTGCTGATAATCGCCGCGCTGGCGATGATCTTCATCAACATTCCCATCGCCGTCGCCCTGGGCGCGGTGTCGATCCTGGCGATGGTCGTGACCCAGGGCTGGGGCTCGCTGCTGAGCTTCCCCATCGTCATGTTCGACGGCGCCACCAAGTTCCCGCTGATCGCCATCCCGCTGTTCATCCTAGCCGGGGCGATCATGAACACCGGCGGCATCTCGCGGCGGCTGATCGACTTCGCCTCGGCGCTGCTCGGTTTCATCCGTGGCGGGCTGGCAATGGTGAACATCGGGACCTCGCTGTTCTTCGCCGAGATCTCCGGCTCCGCCGTGGCGGACGTGGCCGCGCTCGGCTCCATCCTGATGCCGGCGATGAAGCGCAAGGGCTACCCCGCCCCGTTCGCCGCCGCCATCACCTCGTCCTCCGCCTCGCTCGCCATCATCATCCCGCCCTCGATCCCCATGATCCTCTACGCGGCCATGGCCGACACCTCGGTGGTGCAGCTGTTCGTGGCGGGCATCGTGCCGGGCCTGATGGGCGGGCTGATGATGATGGCCCTCGCCTGGTTCTTCGCCGTCCGCTACAACTATCCGGTGGAGGAGGCCTTCCAGCTGCGCCGGGTCTGGGTGACGTTCAAGGCCGCGGGGCTCGCTTTCGTGCTGCCACTGATCATCCTCGGCGGCATCTTCGGCGGCATCATGACCGCCACCGAGGGCGCGGCGCTGGCGGTGCTGGCGGCGCTGGTGATCAGCTTCCGTTACGGCGAGCTGCGCTGGTCGACGCTGCGCGCGGCCATCGTCGAGGGCGGCGTGCAGACGGCGGTGGTGATGCTGCTGGTGGCGAGCTCGGCGTTGCTCGGCGACTACCTCACCCGCGCCCAGCTGCCCCAGACCCTGGCTCAGATGATCAGCAGCTGGACCAGCGACAAGTACGCCGTGCTCGCGCTGCTCAACGTCTTCCTGCTGCTGATCGGCATGATCCTGCACTCGGCGGCGGCGATCATCCTCACCGTGCCCATCGTCATGCCGCTGGTGCTCGCCGTCGGCATCGACCCGGTCCACTTCGGCCTGATCGTGACGCTGAACCTCGCCATCGGCCAGCAGACGCCGCCCGTGGCGAGCGTGCTGATGACCGCCTGCTCTGTGGCCAAGGCGGATATATGGGAGGTCACCAAGGTGAACATCCCCTTCATCATCCTGCTGTTCGGGCTGCTGATGATGGTGACCTATCTCCCCGTGATCCCGATGGGCCTCGTGGAGCTGTTCTACCGATGAGCCGCCGAGCCGGCCCGGGAGCTGTGTAATGGAGACCGACGAGCTGCTGATCCGGCGCGAGGGCCACCTTGCCTGGATCACCTTCAACCGCCCGGCGGCGCGCAACGCCATGACCTGGGCGATGTACGACCGCCTGGAGGAAGTCTGCGCGGAGATCGAGGCCGACCCCGAGGTGGCGGTGGTCATCCTGCGCGGGGCCGGGGGCGAGGCCTTCGTCGCCGGCACCGATATCGGCCAGTTTCGGGACTTCCGCGAGCCGGCGGACGCCACCGACTACGAGGCCCGCATCGAGCGCATCGTCGGCCGCCTGGAGGCCCTGCCCCGGCCGACCATCGCCCTCATCGAGGGTGCCTGCGTCGGCGGCGGCGCCGCGCTGGCGCTCGCCTGCGACTTCCGCTTCGCCACCCCGGGGCTGAGGCTCGGCGTGCCCATCGCCAAGACCCTGGGCAACACGCTGTCCGTGACCAATCTCGCCCGGCTGGTGGATCTCGTCGGCGCCGCGCGCACCAAGGAGATGCTGATGCTGGCACGCCTGCTCGGCGCCGAGGAGGCGAAGGCCGCCGGCGCGGTGACCGACGTCTTCCCGCCGGAGCGCATCGAGGACGAGGTGCGGGCGGTGGCGGAACGCCTGGCGGGGCTCGCGCCGCTCACCCTGCGCGCCACCAAGGAGGGCATCCGGCGGGTGCTCCAGGGTCGGCGGCCGGCACTGGAGCAGGGCAGCGATCTGGTGCGCGAGTGCTACATGAGCGAGGACTTCCGCTCGGCGGTGCGCGCCTTTACCGAGAAGACCCCACACGAGTGGCGCGGCCGCTGATCGGCCGCGAGGAGAGATGACCATGCTGCCTCTGGACGGACTGCGCGTCCTCGACCTCTCCCAGATCATGGCCGGCCCCTACTGCACCATGGTGCTGGGCGACCTGGGTGCCGAGGTGATCAAGGTCGAAAAGCTCAACGGCGGCGACGACTCGCGCCAGATGGGCCCCTACGTGGACGGCGAGTCCACCTGCTTCATGCAGATCAACCGCAACAAGAAGAGCATCGGGCTCAACCTGAAGAGCGACGAGGGCCGCGGCCTGTTCCACGACCTCGCCCGCCGCGCCGACATCATCGTCGAGAATTTCCGCCCCGGCGTGACGGCCTCCCTCGGCGTCGGCTTCGAGGACATCCGCGCCCTCAACCCCGGCATCATCTACTGCTCCATCTCCGGCTTCGGCCAGACCGGCCCGTACAGCCAGAAGGGCGGCTTCGACCTCGTCGCCCAGGGGATGACCGGGCTCATGAGCATGACCGGTGAGCCCGACCGGCGCCCGGTGAAGACCGGCATCGCCGTCTACGACATCGGCGCCGGCATGACTGCCGTCTACTCGATCCTGGCCGCCGTCATCCACCGCCAGCGCAGCGGCGAGGGCCAGCACATCGACGTCGCCGTCGCCGAGTGCGGCCTGCCCTGGTTTACCTGGGAGGCGGCCGCCTATTTCGCCGAGGGCACCGTGCCCGAGCGCACCGGCTGGCGGCACCGGGTGTCCGCCCCCTATCAGGCGCTGCGCACCGCCGACGGCTATCTCATGCTCGGCTGCGCCAACCAGCGCACCTGGGAGCGCTTCTGTCGCGAGGTAGTGGAGCACCCGGAATGGGAGACGGACCCGCGGTTCGTCACCAACCAGGACCGCGGCCGCAACGTCGAGGCCCTGGAGGCGCTGATCGAGGCAGTCCTCGAGACCCACGACACCGCCTACTGGCTCGAGCGCTGCGACGCCGCCGGCGTGCCGGCGGGGCCGATCAACCGCTTTGATCAGGCGCTCGCGGACCCGCACTACCAGGCCCGGGGCATGGTCCAGTCCTTCGAGCATCCAGTGGCCGGGACGGTGAACACGCTGGGCTTTCCCAGCAAGTTCTCGGCGACCCCGCCCAGCATCCGCGCCGCCGCGCCCACCCTGGGCCAGCATACCGAGGCGGTGCTCGGCGAGCTGGGACTGGATGCGGACCGGCTCGCCGCACTGCGGGAATCCGGCGCCATCGCGTAGCCGGTCAGGGCTCGATACCGGGGGTTAGGCCGGCGGCCTCGATACCGGCGGCGGCGGCCACCTCGTCGTTGTCGGAGCTGTCGCCGCTCACACCCACGGCACCGATGACGAGCCCCTCGCCGTCCAGCACGAGCACGCCGCCGGCCACGGCCACGAAGCCGTCCGGCGCAGTCGCTGCCACCGCGGCCAGGAAGGCCGGCCGAGCCTCGTTGCGTGCGCCCACGACGCGGCTGGCGGTGCCCGTTCCGAGCGCGGCCTGGGCCTTGCCTGCGGCCACGGGAAAGCGTAGCGGCCCGCAGCCGTCCTCGCGCTCGGCGGCCACCAGATTGCCGCCGCCGTCGAGCACCACCACCGTCACCGGCTGCAGGCCCCCGGCCCGTGCCCGGGCCAGAGCCCCGTCCACGATGGTCCGCCCCACCTGCCGCGACAGCGCCACCCGATGCCGATAGACTGCCCCCGCCATGATGCCCTCCTTCTCGTTGTCTGACCCCCCGGCCGGGGCGGTTGCTGCACGTTACCAGCTTCCTCTGGCAGGCGCGGCATGCCGGCTCCCGGCGGCAGGCGCATGAGCACCCCCCGCGCGGAGACCGACGCCACGCCGGCGGTGCTGACCGCCACCACCGCGGCGCTGACCTTCGCCGCGATGACCGCGCTCTTCCCCGCCGCCATCGCGCCGGCGCTCGGCGCCGCGCTGGGCGTGCCGGCAGCCCTGGTCGGCCTGCAGATCAGCCTGGTCTACGGCGGCGCCATGACCAGCTCCCTCATCGGCGGTGCGCTCACCCGGCGCGTCGGCGCCTGCCGCGCCACCCAGGCGGCGCTGCTGCTGCTCGGCGGCGGCGCAGCGCTGGCGGCGCTGCCGAGTCTGGCCGCGTTCGCCCTGGCCTCGGTGCTGATCGGGCTCGGCTACGGCATGACCAACCCGGCCGCGTCCCATCTGCTCGCCCGCTTCACGCCGAGCGGCCGGCGCGGGCTCGTCTTCAGCATCAAGCAGACCGGGGTACCCCTCGGCGGCGTCCTCGCCGGGGCGCTGGCCCCGGCGCTGGCGCTGGGCCTCGGCTGGCAGTGGGCGCTGGCGGCACTGCTGCTGCCAGCCGCCCTGGGCGTGCTGCTGCTGCAGCCACGACGCAAGGCCTGGGACGACGACCGCGAGCGGGGCGTGCGCTGGCTCGCCTCGCCGCTGGCGGATCTGCGCCTGGTGTGGGCGCATCGCCCGCTGCGGCTGCTGTCGCTGGCGGGCTTCTGCTTCGCCGCCATTCAGCTCAGCCTGTCGGTGTTCACGGTGACGCTGCTGGTGGAGGATCTGGGCGTGCCGCTGGTGCAGGCCGGGCTGGTGATGTCGGCGGTCCAGGTCACCGGTGTGGTCGGCCGCGTGCTCTGGGGATGGGCGGCGGACCGGCTGGGCAGCGGCCTGGTCACGCTCATGCTCGCCGCCGGGGTCACCGCGGCGGGTACGCTGGCGACGGCCGCCATGACCCCGCTCTGGCCGCTGTGGCTGGTGGCCGCCACGCTCTGTGCCTTCAGTTTCTCGGCGCTCGGCTGGAACGGGGTGTATCTGGCCGAGGTGTCCCGGCTCGCACCACGGCAGGCGGTGGCCCGGGCCTCGGGCGGGTCGCTGTTCTTCACCTTCGGCGGCGTGCTGGTGGGGCCGCCCCTGTTCAGCGCCCTGCGCCTCGCCCTCGGCAGCTACAGCCTCACCTTCGGCGCGCTCCTGGTGGTCGCGGCCGGCGGGATTGCCTGCGTCTTCCAGGCTCGCCGGCTGGCGGGCCGCGACTGAGCTTTTCGGAATCCGCGAGGCGGCAGGAACTTTCACCGCCGTGCCCGGGGCGGGCCGTGCGGGATCGTAGCGAAAGACCAGGCATCACCCCGCCAGACGCTGCAGCTCCCGCCAGATCCCGGGATCGACCTCCAGACCCTCGCCGAAGCAGCGGTCCAGGTGCTCGCGCATGAATTCCGGGGTCGGCGACTGTCGGGGGCGTGGACGGACGCGTTCGCTCTGGGGCACGGGCACGAAGGTGAAATCCGGGCTGGCGACCAGGGTGAGGTCCCGGGTGAAGGCGGGCTCGCTGTCCGCCACGTCGTAGACGCGCACGCTCGGCAGCTCGTCCTCGGCGGTGATCGCCACCATGGTCACCGCCGGCTGCTGGCCGTGGTTCTCCCAGTAGGCGAGGAGGTTGAGCCCCTCCCGGGCGAGGCGGGTCAGGTAGCCCGTGATCAGCAGGCGGTTGTGGCAGTTCTTCACCCTTACCGTGGCGAGCCGGCTTTCGCGCACGTCGGCGCAGAGAAGGTCCACCGCCTGGCCGACCACCGCGAGCACGCTGGCGCCGCCGGCGTCGATCACCGCGAGCCGCGGATCGCGGTAGAGCACCTCGGCGCGGGTCCCGGCTTCCGCCTCGAGGTAGCCGAGCCCCTTGCCGAGCTCGCTCAGCCCGCCAAGACCGTGCAGCTCCAGCCAGGCCACCATGTCCGCGGCATCCTCCTGCTCGCCCGGGGCGAACCCGAGGCTGGCGAAGGCCCGCCGTGCGGTGGCCAGCAGTTCCTGATGGTTGATCCTCACGGTGGCTCCTTGTGGCTAGCCCGCATATCTCAGCCACAAATACTAATCGTTTCGGCGGTGTTGTGAGGTATCAGCGCGGCGGCCGGGCAGAGCCATCGTTCCCGACCGCACGCCCGGCCCGAGCGCCTGCGCCGGCGAGAATGCGGGCCCGGCCTGCAGCCGGGCGGCATAGCTCTCCCGAGCTGGCGACCCCGCGGGCCATGCCGCCGCGAACCGCCGCCACCAGGCGGCGGTATCGTAGGCCACCGGCACGGCCTCCACTATCGCTTCGCCGAGGCATGCCCGCCACAGGGCATCGGCCGCAGGCGTGCGGGCGATGCGCGTACACAGGCCGCGCCGGTCGCCGCTCAGGTTGGGCAGGCCGGCGCTGCCGTTGTTGAACAGCGCCCGCCATCGCCCGCCCGCCTGCAGGGCACGGGCGTGGGGCAGACAGGTATGGGTGGCGGCGATGACGTCCGCGCCGCTGACCACGAGCGCGTCCCGCAGGTGCGCCGCGGCCGCGGCCGGCGTGCGCGCGAACGCCTCCACTGCCAGCGACCATCCGGCGAGCGACGCGGCGTCGCCGTGCAGCACCAGCACCTCCAGCCCGGCCGCCCGCACCCGCCCGAAGTAGGGCAGCGCGGCCAGGGCCTGCCGTGCCGCCGGATCAGGGGCGCCCTGGAGCGCTGCCATGATCGCGTTGGAACGCTCCACGGTGGCGGCGTCCACATGCTCGGGGTAGGCGCAGCCGCAGCCGGCCCCGCTGGCGGCGGCGAGCTCGGCCTCGACGTTGCCGGCGAGGGCGGCGTGGGCGAGCACCCGCGTCTGGATGGCCGCAAACCAGGCGGGCTCGGCGTCGAACCAGTGGAAGTCGCCGTTGAACACCAGCGCGGCGCCCTCCCGGGCGGCCCGGTCCTGGAGGGCGTCCAGGGCCTCCGGGTTGCCGTAGAGCCCGCCCGCGATGAGCACGCTGTCCGCCTCCACCAGCGGCGCCAGCGCTGCCAGAGGGCCAAGGCGGTAGCGGTAGTGCAGCGGACAGCTGCGTCCGGGCTCATCGGACATGGGTCATCATCTCCCCGGACCGGCAACGACCTTCTGCCAGCCCGATGTCGCGAACCCGCGAGGTCGCGGGCGATTCACGGCCGTGCCGGGCGCTCCTGCCCCACATCGCCTGTCAGTCCTGGGTGCCCGCCTCCGCGAGGATGATGGCGCCTTCGGCGAAACTCACTGCCGACCGGCTCTCCCTGGATCCGGCGCCAATGATACCGGCGCGCGGGCGTCGGGGCCGCCCATCGTGCAGTGCGCAATAACACGTATTCCGGCGGCCTGGCGCCTCCGCTAGCCTGCGGCCTTCGCTCTGGCCGGCACGGGCAGCGGCGGGCCGCATCCGCGGCCGCTGCGGGCCGGGCCACACGCGCAACCGGGAGTGACG
This sequence comes from Spiribacter halobius, assembly GCF_020883455.1. Lineage (NCBI taxonomy): Bacteria > Pseudomonadati > Pseudomonadota > Gammaproteobacteria > Chromatiales > Ectothiorhodospiraceae > Sediminicurvatus > Sediminicurvatus halobius. Next base: position 3,854,208 of record NZ_CP086615.1, read on the forward strand.
CCATGCCCACGCTGCCCCTGCCCGCCCTGGTCGGCGCCCTGCTCGCCCTCGCCGTGCTGATGCTCGCCGTCGCGCCCCGGGTGCGCACGGCCGAGGGATTCTTCCGCGGCTGGAGCGAGGCCGGCGTCGCCCCCGGCGTGTTCACGCTGACGCTGTCCCAGGTCACCACCTGGATCTTCGCCCGCTCGCTGCTCAACGCCGGCATTCTCGGCTACTTCTACGGCATCGCCGGCGCACTGGCCTACACGGCCTACTACGCCTCCTTCCTCACCGGCTGGCTGATCGTCGACCGGCTGCGCTTCCGGCACGGGGCGGACAGCGTGCAGGCGTTTCTACATGAGCGCTTCGGCCGCCTCGGTACCGGCAGCTACAACCTGCTGGTGGGTCTGCGCCTGGCCAGCGAGGTGTTCGCCAACCTGCTGGTGGTGGGCATCGTCTTCGGCGCCGCCGGCAGCGTCTCCAACACCACGGCCATCCTCGCGGTGACCGCGGTGACGGTGGCCTACTCCATGAGTGGCGGGCTGCGTGCCTCCCTGCGCACGGACGTGGTGCAGATGCTGCTGCTCGGCGTCCTGCTCGCCGCGCTCACGGGCCTGATGCTCGGCCATGCGGACTTCGGCCTGGGCGCGATCGTCAGCAGCTCGCCGGACCCGACCAGTCCGGGCTGGATCCTGCTCGCCGTGGCGGCGCTGCAGGTACTGAGCTACCCGCTGCACGATCCGGTGATGATGGACCGTGGTTTCCTCGCGGCGCGTGACGTCACCCGCCGCAGCTTCCTGCATGCGTTCTGGCTCTCGGGGCTGTGCATCCTCGCCTTCGGCGTGCTGGGGGTGTTCGCGGGGCTGCACGCCGAGGGCGACGGTGAGCTGCTGGTCACCCTGGAGCGGCTGCTGGGCACGCCGGCGATGCTGATGCTGGCGCTGGCGCTGGTGATCTCGGCGGCCTCCACCCTGGATTCCACCTTCGCCAGCGCCGCGAAGCTGGTGGTGATGGACATGGGACTCGGCCCGGCGAGCCCCGGCCGGGGCCGGCTGGCGGTGGCGGCGTTCGCCCTTCTCGGCCTGGCGCTGACCTTCACCGGCAGCGACGACCTCTACGCCGCCGTGGCCGTCAGCGGCACCGCGGCCCTCGGGCTGGCGCCGGTGATCGTCTTCAGCATCCTGGGCGGGCTGAGCGTCGCGCGCTGGAGCCTGGGGGCGAGCTTCGTGACCGCCTTCGCCGGCGCCGCGCTCTATTTCCTCGAGAGCAGCGGCTACACCGGCGTCGTCGGTGCGCTCACCGGCCTGGAGCACGACTACGCGAAGCTGCTTGCCATCACCGTGGCGATCCTGGCCTTCGGCTTTCTGAGCTTCGCACTGGGTCTGCGCCGGCCGGCGACCACGGGCTGAGCGGCGGGTGCGGGCAACGCAGCGGTGCGCCTGCGAGGCCCGGGACGCGCGCCCGGCGGCGACAGCCGCGATAGCTTCGAATGCCAACCAGGCCACACTGTTAAGTGCTTTCCCCGATAGTCCGCGCAGGCATGCAGCATAGACTGGGGTGACCGATTGTGAGGCCAGCCCGGAGTTGCCCGTGCCACTTGCCGTTCGCCCTTGCCGGATGCTCTCTGCCGCGCTGCTGCTGCTGCCGCTGGCAGCGGCTGCGATCGAGCGCTTCACGCCCGCGCAGATCCTCGACTGGGAGCCCCACAGCTTCACCGGCAGCACCCGCTACGCGCTCGCCGATACGGCCAACGGGCCGGCGGTGCATGCGCGCTGCGAGGGGGGCAGCGCCTCGGGGCTCTTCTACCGGGGCGAGATCGACCTCACCGAGACACCGGTGGTGGAATGGCGTTGGCGCGCGGGCCAGCGGCCGCAGGATGTGGACGAGCGCAGCAGGGCGGGTGATGACTTCGCAGCGCGTCTGTACGCCGTGGACGAGCACACCATCCTGCGCTGGCGCACGCGGGCGCTGAACTACGTCTGGAGCGCGGGGGAGCCCGTCGGCAGCCACTGGCCGAATCCGTTCGCGAGCCAGGCCCGCATGATCGCCGTCGCCAGCGGCGAGCCGGACAGCGAGGGCTGGGTGGTTCACCGGCGTAACCTGCGCGAGGACTTCCGCCGCTACCACGACCGCGATCTGACGGAGCTGGACGCGCTGGCCATCATGACGGACTGCGACAACACCGGGGAGCCTACCGAGGCCTGGTACGGCAGAATCCGCCTGCTGCCCGCCGGAGCGGGGTAGCGATCATGGCGCGCGGCCACGAGCTGGTCATCATCGGCGGGGGGGTTGGCGGCCTGGTCACGGCCAGCGTCGCCGGCCAGCTGGGCCTGGACGTGGTGCTGGTGGAACGCGCGCCCCGGCTCGGTGGCGACTGCCTGCACTACGGCTGCGTGCCGAGCAAGACGCTGCTGCGCAGCGCCGGCGTCGCCCACCAGGCGCGCCAGGGCCAGCGCTACGGCCTGCGCACCGCGCTCGAGCCCGTCGACCTCGGCCGCGTGATGGATCATGTCGCCGAGGTGGTTCAGCGCATCCAGAACCACGACGACCCGCAGCGCTTTCGGGATTACGGCGTGGACGTGCGCTTCGGCGAGGCGCGCTTTCTCGACCCGCGTCACATCGAGGTGGCGGGCGAACGCATCCGCGGCCGCCGCTTCGTCATCGCCACTGGCTCGGAGCCGGCGCTGCCGGACGTCGCCGGGCTCGCCACCACCGGCTACCTCACCAACGAGTCCGTCTTCGCCGAGCGCCGTCTGCCCCGCCGCCTGCTGGTGCTTGGCGGCGGCCCGGTCGGGGTGGAGATGGCCCAGGCCTTCCGCCGCCTCGGCAGCGAGGTGACCCTGCTGGAGCAGGGCGAGCACCTGCTGCCCCGGGACGATGCCGAGCTCAGCGGTGAGCTCGCCGACGTGCTGGCACGGGAAGGGGTGCGCATCCACACCGATACGCTCGCCGTCGAGGCCGGGCGCACCGACACCGGCACCCGCGTGGTGCAGGCCCGCATCGGCAACGAGACGGTGGCCTTCGAGGCCGATGAGATCCTGGTCGCCACCGGGCGGCGCGCCAACGTGGCGGCCCTTGATCTGCCGGCGGCCGGGGTGGCGCTGGACGCCGAGGGGCTGATCCGGGTGGATGCGCGCCTGCGCACGAGCGCCCGGCACATCTTCGCCTGCGGCGACTGCACCGGGCCGTTCCCGTTCACTCACGTGGCGGAGTACCAGGCCGGCATCATCGTCGCCAACGTCGCCTTCCGGCTGCCGCGCCGGGTCGACTACCGGGCCGTGCCCTGGGTCACCTACACTGATCCCGAGCTGGCCCACGTGGGCCTGACGGCCGTGGAGGCGCGCCAGCGCCGGCTTGACGTCGAGGTGGCGCGTTTCCGCTTCCGCGACGTCGACCGGGCCCTCACCGACGGCCGGGAGGACGGACTGGTGAAGCTCATCGTCCATCGCGGGCGGCTGGTCGGCGGCAGCATCCTCGGCCCCCAGGCGGGCGAGCTCATCCACGAGCTGGCGCTGGCGGTATCGGCGCGTGTGCCGCTGCGGCGCCTCGCGGCTGCGGTCCATGCCTACCCCTCGCTCAGCCAGGTCATCAAGCGCGCCGCCGGCAGCCTGTATGCGCCACGTCTGTTCTCCGCCCGCAGCCGGCGGCTGGTGGGTCTGCTCAACCGGGTGCTGCCCTGACCATGGCCGCGCCACAGCACATCGACAGGCCGCTGGGGACCGGGGAGCCACCGCGGCAACCATCGTCCGGGCCGCGGGACACGCAGCGGCTCGTCACCGCCGTGCATCGCCCGGATAGCCGGCTGCGCCGGCTCGCCCGGGATCTGGGCCGCCACCTGATCGTGGCCCTGCTGCTGGTGGCGGGCAGCCTGTGGGCCGGCGAGTTCCGCCTGGTCGAGCCGCCGGTGCCCCTGATCTGGCCGGCCACCGCGGTGACCCTGGCGCTGGCGCTGCGCTGGGGGCCCTGGACCCTGCTCACCGCCGGCCTCACCGTGGCGGCGGTGCAGCTCGGCCACGGCGCCGCGCCCATGGCGGCCGGGCTGATGGGCGCCGGCCTCAGCCTCGCGGGCGCGGCAGGGCGGGCACTGCTCCTGCGGCTGGACTTCGATCCCGAGCTGGCGCGGCTGCGGGACGTCGGTCTGTTTCTGCTCGCCGGTGCCGGCGTCAGCGGGCTGTTCAACGCCCTCTCCGGAACCCTGGCGCTGGCCGGCCTGAGCACCGGGTTCGCGGAGACGCTAGGGCTGTGCTGGATCGCCGACAGCATGGGCCTGCTGCTGTTCGGGCCGATGCTGCTGACGGCCCGGCTGCCGGCGCCGCACCACCAGCCGTTGTGGGAGCTGCCGCTCTGGCTCGCCGCCATGCCGCTGGTGGTCTACCTCATCTATGGCGACAGCATGCCCGGCGCCATGGCGCTGCCGCTGTCCTACGGCGTGTTCCCCCTGGTGATGCTGGCGGCGCTGCGCCATCCGCTACCGTTAGCGAGCCTGGTGGTGAGCGCCATCGCGGTCATCGCCATTACCTGCACCGGCCTTGGCAAGGGGCCCTTTGCCGGCAGCGGCATGCGCGCCGACATGCTGGCCCTGCACGCCCATCTGGCCATACTCGCCCTGACCGGCCTGCTCCTCGCTGCCGCCCGCCACGAGCGCGACCGGGCCGAGGCGCGGGCACGTTCCCACCTCCAGGCGCTGGCCCAGGCCGGGCGGCTGAATGCCATGAGCACCATGGCGGCGGGCATCGCCCACGAGATCAACCAGCCCCTGTGCGCGGTCAGCAGCTATGCCCAGGCGGCCCGCCGACTGCTGCGCCAGGGCCACCGCGGCGAGGAGCTCGAGGCGGCCCTCGAACGCATCGTCAGCGGCAATCAGCGCGCCTCGGATATCGTCCGCCGCATCCGCGATTTCCTGCGCAGCGGCGAGCACGCGCGCCGGCGCTGCGACGCCAACACGCTGGTGACCGAGGCCTGCGAGCTGATGCGTCCCGAGCTGCGCCGGCGGGGCGTCGAGCTCTGGCTTGACCTGGACGACGGGTCTCTGTCCATTGACGCCGACCCGGTGGCGATTCAGCAGGCGGTGGTGAACCTGCTGCAGAACGCGCTGGAGGCCGTCTCGGGCCGGGCCACGCCGGAAGAGCGCTGGGTCCTGGTGCGCAGCCGGCGGAACCGCGGCCGCGACACCGTGGAGCTCACGTTCTGCGACAGCGGACCGGGGCTGCCCGCCGGGGATACCCGGGAGCTGTTCGAGCCCATGGTCACGCAGCGGCCGGACGGCTCGGGCCTCGGCCTCGCCATCACCCGCTCCATCGTCGAGAGTCACGACGGGCACATCGACGCCGGCAACCGACCCGGCGCCGGTGCCGAGTTCCGCATCCTGCTGCCGCTGAGGGAGGAAACATCGTGAGCGAGCAGATCTGGCTGGTTGACGACGAGGAGGACATCCGCGAGGCAGTGGGCTTCCTGCTGGGCACGGCCGGCTACAGCGTGCGTACGTTTGCCGGTCCCTCCGAGCTGCTGGCGGAGGTGACGCCGGCACACCGCGGCTGCCTCCTGCTGGACGTGCGCCTGCCGGAGATGGACGGCCTGGAGCTGCAGACCCGCCTGCGCGAGGCGGGGGTGAACATGCCCATCCTCTTCATCTCCGGCCATGGCGACATCCCGATGGCGGTGCGTGCCGTGAATGCCGGGGCGCTGGATTTCCTCGAGAAGCCTTTCGACGACGAGACCCTGCTGGAGCGGGTGGCCCGGGCCCTGGAGCTGGATCGCGAGCAGGCCGAGCATGTCGCCGCCATCGGCGATATCGAGCGCCGCCTGGGCAACCTCACTCCGCGCGAGCGCGAGGTGATGGAGCACATGCTCGAGGGCAAGCTGAACAAGATCATCGCCGCCGACCTCGGCATGAGCGTGCGCACAGTGGAGGTGCACCGGGCGCGGGTGCTGGAGAAGCTCGGCGTGCGCAACAGCTCGGAGATGGTACGCAAGGTGCTCTCCACCGAGACCTATCGCGACTGGCTGGTTTAGTATCCCGTTTCGTAAGTTCCTTCTCACCGATTCACGACTGCGGACGCGGATTCTAGGATCGGTGAGACAGGCGGGCCGGCAAACCGGCTCAGGCACCGAACCAGGCCGGCGCGCCGCGGCGGCGCTGAACGAGGCGCGTCGCCGCCAGCAGCAGCACCGACAGCGGCACCAGCCAGCCGAAGAACGCTGCCAGCGCCCCCAGCGAGGGGATGCCGAGGAGGAGCAGCAGCCCCGGGGCGCAGCAGGCGGATCCGGCCAGGAGCGCAGGCAGGGCCGCCAGGACGCCTCCGGTACCGGAGCCGCAGACCGCCCTGCCCCGGGCGAGGCTCACGGCGCCGTGCAGGTTGAGGGCCACCAGCCCGCCGAGGGCCGCTGCAAGCAGCACGTCCAGCGGGCTCACCAGCCACACCAGGGCGCCGGCGTCGAGCCGGGCCACGGGCTCGAAATGGAACAGCCCCCGCGCCTCCAGCCAGCGCCAGGGGTCACCGGCCCACTGCCAGCCCCACCGCGCGCCGCGGCCGAAGCCGATATCCCCGAGTGCCACCAGATAGCCCAGCGCGTAGGCCGCGCCCACGGTTCCCGAGACCAGACGCAGCATCAGCGGTCACCCCCGCCGATCACGGCCGTCTCCGGATAGAAGCCGGCCCAGGCGAACCACATGGCCTCGAACGCATTGACCGCGGTCAGCGAGTCGCGCCCGGGGATGCGCGGGCCGTCGGGGCCGAACTCGATGTCCCCGGGCGCGACCGGCGCCTCGCCGCGAAAGACCCAGCCGGTGTCCAGCCCCGGGTCGTGCACGATCAGGTAGTGCCGGCCGTTGGCCTCATGGCGCAGCACGCCCGTCTCGCGCAGTGCCGCGCGGTCCACCGCGTAGGCGTGGTCCGCATCGCGGAAACCGAGCACCTCGTGCTTCGGCGGATACCGGTCGCTCTCGTGCATGACCGGGAATACCGGGGGCGCGTCCTCGGCATAGTAGCCGCCGCGCGGGTTGTACTGGCCGTAGGGGTCGCTGCCGTAGCGCCGCAGACTGCCCGTGTCCTCGGTGAGCACCCGGGTGTGCGGATAGCGCTCGCGCCAGCGCGCCCAGGTGGTCCAGACGACACGCAGCTCCTGCAGCCCGTCACCGGCATGCGGCCCGTCGATGCCAGCCGCGAGCATCTGCGGCCACTGGGTATCGCTGGCCCGGTCGTACATCACAAGATTGCTGTTCACCAGGCGCCCGCTGACGCCGAAGGTCGTCTCGCCGCGGCGGAAGCCGAGGGCGGTCCCCGTCAGCGGACAGTAGGTCACGCTCACCGGCGTGTCGCCCACGGTGTCGTTGACGATCTCGTGCCAGACCAGGATCGCCTGGGGATAGGCGCGCGCCTCGCCATCGATGTGGATGCCGATGATGCGGTCGCCGTCGGCGAGCCGATCCCCGGCGGCGGCGGCGGACTCGAAGCGCGGCTCGTCGATGGACGGGATGCCGTCCTTGGGCGGGCCGCCGGAGAGGCGCGCCTCGCGATACTCGGCCGGGGCCTGCGGCAGAAATGGCGGCTCGGCCAGGGGTGGCCCGGCGAGGGCGGCGGCCACGGGCGCCAGCGCCATGAGACCGAAGAGGCTGCGCATGATCAGGCCTCCCGAAGCGGACGATAGCCTCATGGGAACGCAACGCCGGCGCGCCTGCCCATTCGGGGAACGACGTACTGATTGAGCGTCAGAAGTGATCCAGCAGGATCAGCGCGAGCCCGAGCAGCAGGGTACCCACCAGCCAGAGCCGGCTATAGCCACGATCCCCGTCCATCGTCAGTTCTCCAGCCCGAAGCGCGGGCGCAGGCGGATGCCGAGCAGCGAGCCGAGGAAGGCGAACACGAACCAGACCCAGCCGTGCAGGCTGGCCGAGGCAATGCCGCTGAACATCGCGCCGATGTTGCAGCCAAAGGCGAGCCGCGCCCCATAGCCCATCAGCAGGCCGCCGAGCACTGCCCCGGCCACGCTGCGCGCCCCAAGCCGGCGCTGGCTGCCGGCGTTGTAGCGCCCGGCAAGGCCGGCGGCGAGCATGGCGCCGAGGATGAGGCCGAAGTCCATCACGGAGGTGACGTCGTTCAGCACGCTCGCGCTGAGCGCCTGCGCCGGATAGGGCCAGGTCCAGTACTCCCACTGGGCGACGTCCACGCCAAGTGCCGAGAGCCCTTTGGCGCCCCAGAGTGCGAAGGCGAAGGTAATGCCCCAGGGCGTGCCCGACACCAGCAGCGTGGCCAGATTCAGCAGGGCGAGCGCCAGCGCACCCCAGAGCAGCGGCCAGCCGCCGGTGAGCAGCGTCGCTCCGGCGCCGCGCTCCGGCCCGCGCCAGAGACTGCGCTGGACGTTGCCGTGACGGGCACGCTCGGCCTCCATGAGGGCGACGCCGAGGGCGCCCAGCACCGCGAGCTGAATCAGCACGGCGCCGAGCGGATCGAGCGTGCCGATGAGGCTCACCGCCCCGATGCCAGGCCCCTCCAGCCACCAGGGGAGGTGCAGGGTGCCGAGCACCGAGCCGACGATGAAGAACGCCAGGGTGATGAGCATGCGCCGGTTGCCGGCGCCCACGGTGAACAGCGTCCCGGACCCGCAGCCGCCGCCGAGCTGCATGCCGAGGCCGAACAGAAAGCTGCCCGCCACGATCCACAACCCCACGGGCGCGACGAAGCCGCTGGCCGCGCCGGCGGCCAGCACCGGGGCGAACAGCACGCTGGCGATGCCGATCAGCAGCAGCTGCGCCCTCAGCCCGCCGCTACGCCGATGGACCACGAAGTTGCGCCAGCCCGCGGTGAAACCGAAGGCCGCGTGATAGAGCGCGACACCGAGCCCGCCACCGATGAGGAACAGCAGCACCCGGTCCGCCGGGGCCTGCCACCAGAGCAGACCCGCCAGCACGAACGCGAACACGGCGACGGTCGCGATCACGAAACGGTCCATGCCGGCGGTGAGACCCGCCGGCATGGACCGCGTGGCCGCGTGTGGGGCGACGCTCGCCATGGGTCAGCCGCCGAAGCCTTCCAGCAGACGGCTCAGGGCGCGCTGGGCCAGCGCCAGCGGGCGCGATTCGTCCTGGGTCCACTCGGTCATCGAGCCGTCGTACATGGCCACGTCCTCGTAGCCCGCCACCTCGGAGAGGGCGAACCAGGCGGTGGCCGCCCAGTGGCCGGTGTTGCAGAAGGTGACGATGCGCTCATCGGTGCGGATGCCGGCGACCTCCACCAGCTCGAAGACCCGCTCGCGGTCGACGAACTGCGCCGTGCCCTCCTGCACCAGCAGCCGCTCCTCGAGGCTCGCCGCGCCCGGGATGGTGCCCGCGCTGCGCGCGGCCGGGTGCTTGGCCTCGCCTTCGTACTGCGGGGCGGGGCGGGCGTCCACCAGCTGGTGATCGGCCTCGAGGGCCGCCTCCACCTCCTCGGTGGTGGCCAGCAGCTCGGGGCGGAAGTCGGCCTCGAAGCTCGTGCCCACGGCCTCCACCGGCCCGGTCTCAAGGGCGCCGTCCGCCTGCACCCAGGCGCGGTGGCCGCCGTTGAGGATGGCGACGTCGTCGTGCCCCAGGACCTTGAACGTCCAGTAGACGCGGGCGGCGCTGCCGAAGTCCGTCGAGCCGGAGCCGGCGGGCACGATAACGACGGTGTCGTCGTTGTCGATGCCCAGGCCGCCGATCAGGGCCTCGAGATCCTCCACCGGCGGCAGCTTGCCAGGCACACCGTTCTCGGTGACGCGCCAGCCGCCCCCGGTGTAGCTGGAGTAGACCGCGCCCGGGATGTGGGCACGCTCGAAGTCGCTGCGGTCGCTGCCGTCGATGGCGCTGCGCACGTCGAGCACGACGAGATCCTCGGCATCCAGGTTGGACTGGAGCCACCCGGTATCCACCAGCGGCGTCACGGCCGGGCCGGCGGCAGCGAGCGCCGGCGCCAGTCCGGCCGTCAGCACCGCGCTACCGACAAGACGGGTGAAACGATTCATGGCATGACCTCTGTTTGAATGGTTGCTCAAGTGGACTCCACTATAGCGTCTCGCCATGCCACGTAAAGTAATGAGTATGCACACCTTTAGAAGAATTCCGCATAAACGAGGTGTCCGCGACCGGGCTTGCCGCCCCGCTTGTGCGACCCGGGCGCTGATGCGGCTTTCCCGTATGTGACGACGGCACGGTTCGCGCGACACTGGGGGCTGACACGGGGTGTGCACGCCGGGGTCGACGCCAGCCGCCGACTGCGGCGAACACGGCCACGCCTCCACGGTCGGAACATTCCAGAGGCCGGGCGCGATGGCCGCGGCCGGCAACAGGGAGATACGACATGCCAGAGACCGCCCCCGCCAAGCCCTACTTCCTCGACCCCCGCAAGTTCCGGGATCCCGCGGTCACGGCGGATGGCGAGCCGCGGGCGAGGGTGCGGCTGAACCGGCTGGAGATGCTCTGGTTCAATACCGGCACGCTCTGCAACCTCACCTGCCGCAACTGCTATATCGAGTCATCGCCGAGCAATGACCGGCTGGTGTATCTGACCCTGAATGACGTCCGCGGCTATCTGGACGAGATCGAGCGCGACGGGCTCGGCACCCGCGCCCTCGGCTATACCGGCGGCGAGCCGTTCCTGAATCCGGCCATGCCGGACATCCTCGAGGAGAGCCTGGACCGGGGCTACGAGGTGCTGGTGCTGACCAACGCCATGCGGCCGATGATGCGCCCCAGGGTGCGCGAGCGGCTGCGGGCACTCGACTCGGAGGCCCGCTCGCGGGTCGTCATGCGCGTCTCGCTGGACCATTACAGCCGCGACCTGCACGAGGCCGAGCGCGGCCCGGACACCTTTGCACCCGCAATGGAAGGCCTGCACTGGCTGACCCGCGAAGGCTTCCGGGTCGACATCGCGGGCCGGCTGTTCTCCGGCGAGAGCGAGGCCGCCATGCGCGAGGGCTATGCGCGGCTGTTCCGTCGCGAGGGGATCGCGCTGGACGCGCATGATCCGCATGCCGTTGTGCTGTTTCCCGAGATGGACGCCCGGCTCGATGTGCCCGAGATCACCGAGGCCTGCTGGGGCAAGCTCGGCCTGTCGCCGGACGGCGTGATGTGTGCGAGCTCGCGCATGGTCGTCAAGCGCAAGGACGCACCCCGGCCTTCCGTGGTGGCATGCACCCTGCTCCCCTACGACCCGCGCTTCGAGCTCGGTCATACCCTTGCCGAGGCGGCCGGCAGCGTGGCGCTGAACCATCCCCACTGCGCCCGCTTCTGCGTACTCGGCGGGGCAAGCTGCAGCGGGTGAGGCGTACGCCACCACTCCGAGAGTTCCGTCACAGCCTGTGCCTGCCGCTCACAACCGCTCGTCCGCCGGGGCTATTCCCGAGCCGGCAGGCGGCCGATATCCTGTTCGACAGTTAATCGGCGGCCACATCGAGACAGCCGCCAACCGATCTCTCCTCCTCTTGGCCGACCGCCTGGTCGGCTTTTTTTTTGTCCGCAGTTGCCGCCCCGGCCGGCTCAGGCCACCAGCTGCACCACGGGATCGAGCTCGACCTCCATGGTGATGGGCAGATGGTCCGAAAGCGGGTAGTCCAGGACCTCCGCATGGTGCACGCGCACGCTCGGCGAGACCAGAATGTGGTCGATATTGCGCGCCGGGCGCCAGCTCGGATAGGTGAGCAGATCGTGCAGCGGCTCCCGCAGATGGGTGTTGGCCCGCAGGTAGGCCATCTCCGCACTGCGTGAGTGGCAGTTCAGATCCCCCATGATGATCACGTGGGGGCAGCCGTCGATGAGCTCCGCCACGTAACCGAGCTGGCGCAGCCGCGTGCGCTGGCCGAGTGCCAGGTGCAACAGCACCACCGTGAGATCCTCTCCGGGGCCGCCGAAGCGCAGGCTGAGCGCGCCGCGCCCGGGGATCATCCCGGGCAGCCGATGCTCGCGCACCTCCAGCGGCCGATAGCGGCTGAGCAGGCCGTTACTGTGCTGCGCCAGCTGTCCGATGCGACGGTTGGTCTGGAAGTGCCAGTAGGGGAATTCCCCGCGGCGGGCAAGGAATGCCGTCTGGTTGACGAAGCCGCTGCGCAGGCTGCCGGCGTCCAGCTCCTGCAGGCCGACGATGTCGAAGTCGCTGATGAGCTCGCCGATGCGCTCGAGATTGGGCAGCCGCCGGGCATCCGGCAGCAGGTGACGCCAGCCGCGGGTGATGTACTCGTGGTAGTAGCGGGTCTCGATGCCGGCCTGGATGTTGTAGCTCATGAGGCGCAGGCGTGTGCCTGCGCCAGCCGCCGCCGTCACCCCCTCCGGCGTGCCCATGGCGCGGCGCCTATTGCGCCGCAGCCTCCTCGCGCACCAGATACTCGGCCACGTCCAGCATCCCCTGCTGGCCGCCGGCGCGACGCACGTCCACCACGTAGCGTCCGGCCACGGTCACGGTGGGGGTGCTGCGGATGCCGTAGTCCTGGCCGAGCCGCTCGGTTCGGCGCATGCGGGAATCCACCGCGAAGGAGTTGAGGGTATCCTCCACCTCGCTCGTCTCGAGACCGGCGGTCTCGGCGAGGAAGGCCGCGATGTCCGCGTCGCTGCGGAACCGCCGGCCCTCGACGTGGATTGCCTCGAACATCGCCTGGTGGGTCTGCTCGGTGATGTCGAGCACCTCGGCGGCGTGATAGGCCCGGGCGAGCCGTGCCCATGCCTCGCGGTTGAAGGTCACCGGTGTGTGCACGAGGTTGATGTCGTCGCCCATGCGCTCGGCCCAGGCGGCCAGACGGGGCTCGAAGTCGTGGCAATGGGGGCAGCCGTAGGAGAAGAACTCCCGCACCTCGACCCCTTCGCCCTCCGCGGTGGCCACGGGCTCGTCCAGCACCTGGTAGTGCTCCTCGGCGCGGTACTCCTGGGCGACGGCGCCGCCAGCGATGGCAAGGAGCACGACGGCGAGGCCGAGTGAGCGCAATCCCAGCATGATCAATCTCCCGAATTGCCGGTGGGGTCAGAGCTCACCGTAGGAGTGCAGCCCCGAGAGGAACATGTTGACCCCGAGGAAGGCGAAGGTGGTCACGAACAGCCCCGCAATGGCCCACCAGGCCATGGGCGTCCCGCGCAGCCCCTTGGTGAAGCGCAGGTGCAGCCAGGCTGCGTAGTTGAGCCAGACGATGAGGGCCCAGGTCTCCTTCGGGTCCCAGGACCAGTAGCCGCCCCAGGCCTCCGCCGCCCAGAGGGCACCGAGGATGGTCGCCACGGTGAAGAACGCGAACCCGAGCGCGATGACCTTGTACATGACGTCGTCGAGCTGGGCGAGGGTCGGCAGGCGCTCGGCGAGGGCGCCGCCCTCGCGGGCGCGCACCCGGATCAGGTAGGCCACCCCGAGCATCGCGGCAATGGCGAAGCAGCCATAGCCGACGAAGTTCGCGGGCACGTGGATCTTCATCCAGTAGCTCTGCAGCGCCGGCACCAGCGGCTCGATGGCATAGGCCTGGCGGTCGAAGTGGTACCAGAGCAGAAAGGCCACCGAGGCGGAGATGATGGTGAGCACGAACACGCCCATGGCGCGGGTGCGGTAGGCGGCCTCGTAGTAGAGGTAGATCAGCGCCGTCATCACCGCGAACAGGACGAACACCTCGTAGAGATTGCTCACCGGGATGTAGCCGATATCGGCGCCGTGCAGATAGGTCTCGTGCCAGCGCACCATCAGGCCGGTGAGCCCGGCACCGGCGGCGGTCCAGGTCAGCGCCGAGGCGACGCGGCCGGTGAAATCGCTGTTCAGCGCCAGGGCGAGGCCATAGGCGAGGGTCGCCGCCGGGAACAGCGCGCTCATCCACATGATCGCGGACTGGCTGGAGAGCAGATAGCGGAGGAGGAAGTCGCTCTGCGCCGCCGCGAGCTCGGGATAGCGCATCACCGCGAGCAGGCTCGCGGCGCCCACGGCCACCGAGTACCAGCGCATCGCCGGCCAGTGCCAGCCGAGACCGATCAGCGTCAGCGCCGAGCCGATGAGGATGGTGAGCTCGAAGCCGGTGATGGCCTCGCGCAGCACACCGTAGGCGCCGCCCGTCGCCAGCGCCACCAGGGCTGCCCAGCCCCAGTCGGCCAGGCTCAGGCGCTGCCAGAGGCTGGGGCGGCGCAGCTCGCGAAGCAGCTCATCACGGGAGACGGCCATGGCCTTGTCCTCACTCCTCGTCGCGGGGCGGGAGGTGGCGATCGACGCCGGCCTCCAGTGATTCGAACTCGCCCTCGAAGCCCTCGGGACGTCGTTGACTCACGCCGGCGAGCAGGAGTTCCGTGCCCGCGCCGCGCGGCGTGACCAGCGCCCAGACCCGCCGGTGGGAGACGTAGAACAGCAGAAAGATGCCGGCCACCAGCAGGCCACAGCCAGCGTAAACCACATTCTTCCCGGGAGCGCGCGTGATCTGCAAGCCGGTGGCCTGGCGGTGCTCGAAGTCCTCCAGCTCCAGGAACACCGGTGCGCCGTACTCGGCCAGCGCCGAGACCCCGTCCACCGCATCCTCGAAGAAGGCACGCTGGCCGGCGTCGGTCTGCACCTCGTCGAGGGGGCGATCGCTGCCCGCGGCGAGGACGTCGCGATAGACCTCGAACAGCGTGCGCTGGAGCACCGCGCGGGAGAACTCGAGCAGCATCTCGGCGCGTTCCGCGCCGGCGACCCGCGCCTCCAGACGCTCGCGAACGACGCCGAAGCCGCCCGCCAGGAGCTCGCTGATCATGTCCTGCGCCGTGACCGCCACGCGCCCGGCAAGGTCGCCGTCGGCCAGGCCCATGCCCGAGAGCAGCTGCTCCGCCGCGCGGCGCGAGGCCGCGGCGACCGCCTGTTCGTCATGCAGGCGGGTGTGGAACGCCATGAAGGTCTCGAGGCTCATGTCCGCGTCAGCGGGCAGGTGCAGGTAACGGAAGGTCTCTGCCGCGGAGTCGCGCACGCCGCTGAGGTAGTACCAGCGGCCATCCACCTCCACCGGCGCCATGTAGGTGTGGTACTCCCTGGCCTCGCCCGAGGGCCGGCGCAGGCGGTAGGTGAACGACGGGCCGACGTTGCGGAAGCCCTCCTCGGAGCCCGCCTGGCGCACCGCGCGGGGGTCTGCGCGCGGGTCGCCGGTGACGTTGAACAGGTTGAAGTCGTCCAGCTCCAGGGTGCGCTGGACGCCGCCGGTCTCCAGCCGTAGCTCGTCGAACACCCGGCCCTCCAGCGTGGAGTGGGCGCCGGAGCCATCCAGCGCCCACGCCCGCATCTCCAGGGCGGAGCCGCCGTCACTGAAGCTCGCCTGGTAGATGGTGTAGCCGTCGTGGGTGAGCGGATCATTCACCGAGATGGTCTTGCGCACCGGCTCGTCGAGGTCCGGATCACGCACGACCAGATCGCTCTCGAAGGACTTGGGCTGGCCGTTGGGGTAGTGGCGGATGCGGAAATCCTCCACCAGGATGTCGAAGGGCAGGTCCTGCACGACGTAGCCATCCCGCAGCTGCAGAAACACCACGCCGGCACCCGCGCCCTCGGGGATGGTCACCGAGCCGCGGATCGAGCCGCTGCCCACCGGCAGCCGGCTCTCCGCCGGCACCTGGGAGACCGGGATATTGCGCGTCTCGACGCGCAGGTCGCCGGTCAGCTCCCGCAGCTTGAGCGGCAGGTTGCCGTCCGCCAGCGCGCCCACGGCGATCACCACCACGGCAATGTGCGTGAACAGATAGCCGAGCCGGTTGGCGCGCCCCTTCATGGCCGCGATCACTGTGGTCTCGCCGCGCTGGCGCGTGCGCACGCGATAGCCGTGCCCCTCCAGCAGGCCCCGGGCGACCAGGGCCGTGTCCTCGACGGATGCGGCCAGCTGCCAGCGGCGGTGATGGCGCAGGGCGGTGAGCGAGCGCTCGCGGACGTGATCCCGGTAGCGGGTCACCTCGCGCCAGACCATGGGCAGGTGGCGCCAGACGCAGACGCTGGTGGACACCACCAGGAACGCCATGATGGCCAGGAACCAGCCGGCGGAGTAGACATCGTAGAGCCCGAGGCTCGCGAAGACCTCGAACCAGAACGGCCCGAATTTCAGCACGTAGTCGGCGTAGGGCTCGTTCTGCTGCAGTACCGTGCCGATGACCGAGGCGATTGCCACCGCCACCAGCAGGGTGATGGCGAGATTCATCGACCCGAGGAACTCGAGGACGATACGCCCCGCGCTCTTGCCGCGGCTCGTACTGCGCTCGCGGGGCGCGGCGCTGAGGGAGAGTTCGCTGTCGGTCATCGCCCGGGGCTGCTGCTCCGCCGTGATGGGCCGCCGGATCAACCCGGCCCGTGCTGCCAGTCAAGCATCCGGACACATGCTGCCGCATGAGCTGGGTCAAGCCGACGAAAAAGGGCGGCCCCGGCGGCCGCCCTCCCTGCCAGCCGCGCCGCGTGTGCCGCGCTATTCCTCTTCGGCGTCTTCCCCGTCGGCCGGATAGAGACCGTAAACATAGCTCGATACCGCCTCGATCTCCTCATCGGAGAGGTTGGCCGCGATGCTGGTCATTACCGACGCCTGACCGTAGCCGGCCCGGTCCCCGGACCGGTAGGCCTGGAGCTGCTGGCTGGTGTAGACGGCCTTCTGACCGCCCAGACGCGGATAGCCGGTCCCCGGGATGCCCTGACCGGCAGGGCCGTGGCAGGCCGCGCAGGCGGGAACGCCCTTCTCGCCGATGCCGCCGAGATAGATGCTGCGGCCGAGCTCCGCGAGCTCCTCGCTGGTCTCGCCCACCTCCATCTCGAGGGTGGCGTAGTAGGCGGCGAGGTCCGCCATGTCCTCCTCCGAGAGGTTGGCCGCCTGCCCCTGCATGATGGAGTTCTGACGCTCGCCGGACTTGTAATGCTGCAGCTGCTGGAAGATGTAGTCCGCGTGCTGGCCGGCCAGGTTCGGCCACTCGGGGTTACCGCTGTTGCCGTTGGCGCCGTGGCAGGCCGCGCAGGCCTGGGCCTTGCTCTGGCCGGCCTCGGGGTCACCATCCACCATCTGCGCCGCCACCGGGATGGCGAGCAGCAGGAGGGTCACAAGCGCCGACAGCTGCCTGATCATCATGGTCGCGGGATTCTCCTGTGGGGCACCGCCTGTGCAGGGGATACCGGCGGTCGAGGGTAGCTTGAAAGCCGTCCAAAAACGGTCGCCAGTTATACCAGCGCCCCCCAGGGCGGTCAATTTGACGCCAGGAGTCTGCGCCGTAGAACGTCTCCCGGCTGCCCTGTCCGCTCCGAAATCCGGTACCCTCTGCGCCGCACCCCCGGAGAGCCCATGATCGCCAGCGGACTCGACTACCGCAGCACGCGCTTCCTCATGAGCGCCCCGAACCCCGAGCAGCTGCCGCCGGACGAGGGTGCCGAGGCGGCGTTTGCCGGGCGCTCCAACGCGGGCAAGTCCAGCGCCCTGAACGCCCTTACCGATCAGCGCCAGCTCGCCCGCATCAGCAAGACCCCGGGGCGTACGCAGCAGATCAACGTCTTCCCGGTCACCGATCACCAGCGCCTGATCGACCTGCCCGGCTACGGTTACGCGAAGGCCCCGGCGGCCCTGCGCGCCCACTGGCAGCAGACCCTGCCACGCTATCTGGAGACGCGCCGCAGCCTGCGCGGGCTGGTGCTGATCATGGACATCCGCCATCCCCTGACCGACAGCGACCGCCAGATGCTCGCCTGGTGCGCCGCCGCCGGCCTGCCCGCCCACATCCTCCTCAACAAGGCCGACAAGCTCCGCCGCGGCCCCGCCGGCAACGCCCTGCAGAAGGTCCGCGCCACGCTGGCGCGCGAGTTCCCCGGGACGAGCGTGCAGCTGTTCTCGTCGACGGTGCCGATGGGCGTGGACGAGGCGCGCGCCCGGCTGGACGATTGGCTGGCTGGCTGAGCCACGGCGGCGGCACGCGCTTCGAGGGTTAGCCTTGAGGGTTTGGCGCGCGAGCTCGGCGAGTGAGTTCAAAGTGGCAAGTTCAAAGTTCAAAGCCCCCTGCCGGGGCTCTGTGCAACAGCGCCCCTCACCCTTTGAACTTTGAACCTTGAACTTCCAACTCCGGGGTTTTTTCTTGTCGGCCAACCGGCCGACAAGAAAAAACCCCGGGAAGCCATGGGGGCTGGCTACCCGGGGTAAGTGTGACCCGGCCCTGGGGGCGGGGCCGGGTCCATTGGCCCGCTATGCAAAAGGAGGGAGTAGCGGGCCGCGCCGGGCACTGGCGCACCTGTTATGACTACAGCCGGCGGGCGGAAGTTTCGCTCCTCGTGCATCCGTGTTTTCCCTCATCCGTCATGGCGTTGCGCCAGGCAAGCGCTGAGCACCGATTGGCGGCTGCGGGCGTCAGTGCGCCTCGTCCCAGTTGTCGCCGACGCCGATCTCCACCTCCAGCGGCACGGCGAGCTCCGCCGCGCCGGCCATGTACCGGCGCACCTGCTCGCCGACGGCGTCCACCGCCTCCGCAGGCACCTCCAGCACCAGCTCGTCGTGCACCTGCATCACCAGCACCGCACCATGGCCCGCGCGGGCCAGCCACTCGTCCACACGGATCATGGCGCGCTTGATGATGTCCGCGGCGGTGCCCTGCATGGGGGCGTTGATGGCGGTGCGCTCGGCGTACTGGCGGCGCTGCTGGTTGCGGCTGGTGATCTCCGGCAGATAGAGCCGGCGGCCGAACACGGTCTCCACGTAGCCACGCTCCCGGGCCTCGCGGCGGGTACGGTCCATGAACGCGCGCACCCCGGGATAGCGCTCGAAGTAGCGGTCCACGTAGGTCTGGGCGTCGCCGCGCTCGATGCCGAGCTGGCGCGCGAGCCCCCAGGCGGACATGCCATAGATGAGCCCGAAGTTGATCGCCTTCGCCGCCCGGCGCTGCTCGCCACTCACTGCCTGGGCCTCGACGCCGAACACCTCCGCCGCGGTGGCGGCGTGGATGTCGCGGCCCTCGGCGAAGGCGCGCTTCAGGCCCTCGTCGCCGGAGAGGTGGGCCATGATGCGCAGCTCCACCTGGGAGTAGTCGGCGGCCAGCAGGCGGCAGCCCTCCCGCGGCACGAAGGCACGGCGGATGCGCCGGCCCTCGGCGGTGCGCACCGGGATGTTCTGCAGGTTGGGGTCGGACGAGGAGAGCCGGCCGGTGGCCGCCACGGCCTGATGGTATGAGGTGTGCACGCGGCCGGTGCGCGGGTGGATCAGCGCCGGCAGCTTCTCGGTGTAGGTCGAGCGCAGCTTCGCCACCGCCCGGTGCTCGAGGATCAGCCGCGGCAGCTCGTGGCCCTGGGCAGCCAGCTCCTCGAGCACCGCCTCGGCGGTGGAGGGTGCGCCCTTGGGGGTCTTCTGCAGCACCGGCAGCCCCTGGCGCTCGTAGAGAATCTCCTGGATCTGCTTCGGCGAGCCGAGGTTGAACGGGCCGCCGGCGGCGGCATGGGCCTCGGCCTCCAGGCGCT
Organism: Spiribacter halobius; assembly: GCF_020883455.1. Lineage (NCBI taxonomy): Bacteria > Pseudomonadati > Pseudomonadota > Gammaproteobacteria > Chromatiales > Ectothiorhodospiraceae > Sediminicurvatus > Sediminicurvatus halobius. The sequence goes on from NZ_CP086615.1 coordinate 3,873,569, forward strand.
GCATGGTCTCGGCGAGCTCGCCGCTCTGAGTGGCGAGAAGCTCCGGGTCCACCCGCACGCCGGTGCGCTCCATGCGCGAGAGCACCGGCAGCAGCGGCATCTCGATGTCCTCGAACACCGCTCGCGGGCCCGGCCGCTCGGCGAGCCGCGGCCACAGCGCCTGATGCAGGCGCAGCGTGATGTCGGCGTCCTCCGCCGCGTACTCCGTGGCCGCGTCCAGCGGTATCTGGTCGAAGGTGATCTGTTTCGCCCCCTTGCCTGCCACCTGCTCGAACGAGATGGTGCTGTGGCCGAGGTAGCGCTGGGCGAGGCTGTCCATATCGTGGCGGCTGGCGGTGGCGTCCAGGCAGTAGGACTCGAGCATGGTGTCGTAGCGCACGCCATCGAGCCCGATGCCGTGGTGCGCGAGCACGCTCATGTCGTACTTCAGGTTCTGGCCCACCTTGGCCCGCCCGGGGTCCTCCAGCAGCGGGCGCAGGCGCTCCAGCACCCGTTCGCGGTCGAGCTGCTCGGGCCCGTCCGGCCCGCGGTGGGCAAGTGGCACGTAGGCGGCATGGCCCGGCTCCACGGCCAGACACACACCCACCACGCGGGCATCCATATAGGCAAGGCTGTCGGTCTCGACGTCGAAGGCGAAGAGCTCCGCGCCTTCCAGGCGCGCCATCCAGGCATCCAGCCCGGCGTCGTCCTGGACGCACTCGTAGCGGGCCTCGATGCGCTCGCTCTCGGGCTTGCCGGCGTCCGGGTCCGCCTGCTGCAGCTCGCCGAGCCAGCTGCCGAACTCCAGCTCGCGGTAGAGCTCGGCGAGGGTGTCGTTATCCGGCTCGCCGAGGCGGATGTCGCCCGGGGCGAGATCGAGCTCGACGTCGCAGCGAATGGTGGCGAGCTCCCGGGAGAGGGCGAGGTCCTCCAGGTGCTCGCGCAGGCTCTCGCCCACCTTGCCGCCGATCTCCCCGGCGTGGGCGATGACGTCATCCAGCGACCCGTACTCGCCGAGCCACTTGGCGGCGGTCTTCGGGCCCACGCGCGGCACGCCGGGGATGTTGTCGGAGCTGTCCCCCACCAGTGCCAGGTAGTCGACGATGCGCTCCGGCGGGACGCCGAACTTCGCCACCACGCCGTCCACGTCCAGGAGGGTGTTGGACATGGTGTTGAGCAGGGTCACCGAGTCGTTGACGAGCTGCGCCATGTCCTTGTCGCCGGTGGAGACCAGCAGCGGCATGCCGGCGGCGCGGGCCTGCACCGCCAGCGTGCCGATGACGTCGTCCGCCTCCACCCCAGGCACCTCGATGAGCGGCAGCCCGAGGGCCCTCACCAGGCGCTTCAGCGGTTCCAGCTGTACCGCGAGGTCGTCGGGCATGGGCGGGCGGTTGGCCTTGTACTGGTCGAACAGGTCGTCGCGGAAGGTGCGGCCCGGGGCGTCGAAGACCACCCCCATGTGGCTCGGCCGGTAGTCCCCCATCAGCTTGCGCAGCATGCTCGCCACGCCGTAGACGGCGCCGGTGGGCCGGCCGGAGGCCGTCGTCAGCGGCGGCAGGGCATGGAAGGCGCGATAGAGATAGGACGATCCGTCCACCAGGATCAGCGGCGCTTCCGGGTCGCTCATCGCGGGCTCCTCAACCGGTACCAGGGCGGCTGTCGATCTTCCGACAAGCCGAAGTGGCCAGATCATACAAGCCTGCGCCCGGTTTCGACGCGACGTTGGCCTGCCGTCAGATCCCGCGCGTTCGCCCCCGTCCGCATCGGGCAGGGCCATGGCGGCCCCCGCAGCGCCACGGATATGGCCGCCCTTGCCGCGCGGGCGTAGAGTACACGGCCCGAAATCCGATACCGCCCGGAGGCATTCCGCGCCCATGTCGAGGCAACCCCCTTTCCCGCCCCACGAGCGCACGCCCATCAACGATTCGCTGATGACCCGCGAGTCCTGGAAGATCTTCCAGATCATGGCCGAGTTCGTGGAGGGCTTCGAGCGCCTGGCGCGGATCAAGCCCTCGGTGAGCATCTTCGGCTCCGCGCGGGTGGCACCCGATCACCCCTGGTACCAGCTCGCCGAGGACACCGCCCGGCTGCTCTCCGACGCCGGCTTCTCGGTGGTCAGCGGTGGCGGCCCCGGAATCATGGAGGCCGCGAACAAGGGTGCCCATGCGGGCAAGTCACCGAGCATCGGCCTCAACATCCAGCTCCCCCACGAGCAGGCCGGCAATCCCTATCAGGACATCGCGCTCAACTTCCGGCACTTCTTCTCGCGCAAGGTGATGTTCGTGAAGTACGCCTCGGCCTATGTGGTGCTGCCCGGGGGGTTCGGCACTCTGGATGAGCTTGCGGAGATCCTCACCCTGGTGCAGACCGGCAAGACCCAGCGCATACCGATCATCCTGGTGCAGTCGGACTACTGGCAGGGGCTGATCGACTGGCTGCGCGACCGCATGGCCGGCGAGGGCAACATCGACCCCGAGGACCTGAATCTCTTCCAGGTGCTGGACGAGCCTCAGGCAGTGGTGGACGCCATCTTCGACCACTACGAGCGCCGCGGCTTCGAGCCCTCCCAGGCCGAGCGGGAGATGCTGCTGGATCTCTGAGCTCATCTCCTTCGGCTGGCGCTCGGTGTGCACTCTGCATCGTGTGATGGCGCTGGATGTGCACTCCGCACCTTGCGTGCCTGGGCCCGAGGCGGACGGAGACTCGGGGGCGGCCTCGCTTGACGCCCCCGGGAGCGCCCGCTAGCGTTCGCCGCTACGGCCGTGCGGCGCGGCGGCCGGCTCGCCCCGCGAAGCCGCAAGAAGACCAAGTACATCATGCACTTCCTCCTCAGGGTGGCCGCCGGCATCGACTGGCTCAACGAGCAGGTCGGCCGGATCGTGATCTGGCTGTCCGTGCTCATGATCCTGATCGGGGTCTACAACGCCGGCGCGCGCTATATCGGCGCCTTCCTCGGCATGCACCTGGGCTCCAACGCCTACCTCGAGGCCCAGTGGTACCTGTTCGGCATCATGTTCATGCTCGGTGGGGCCTACGCCCTGCGCCACAACGCCCACGTGCGCGTTGACGTGATGTACGGACGCCTCGGCCAGCGCGGCCGGGCCGCGATCGATCTCGCCGGCTCGGTGATCCTGCTGATGCCCTTCTGCGCCGGGGCGATCTGGCTGTCCTGGGACTGGCTGATGTTCTCCTGGAGCATCGGCGAGACCTCCTCCAACCCCGGCGGCCTGCCCCGCTACCCGATCAAGACGGTGGTACCGCTCGCGTTCGCGCTGATCTTCCTGCAAGGCGGCTCCCAGGCCATCAAGTCCCTCGCCGTGCTCATCGGCCACCGCGGCGGTGACCGCTCGGCGAGCGGAGGCGCGGCGGAGGGCAGCAGCCGGTGAACATCGAGTGGTTCGGCGGGCTCATGTTCGCCTGCGCCCTGCTGCTGATCTTCTCGGGCTATCCCGTCGCCTTCGCGCTGGCCGGGGTGGCGCTGCTGTTCCTCCCCATCGGCATCGGCCTCGACTTCTTCTCGCTCAGCCTCATGGGCGCACTGCCGCACAACGTGTTCGGCATCATGGAGAACTACGTCCTCCTCGCGGTGCCGTACTTCATCTTCATGGGCACCATGCTGGAGCGCTCCGGGCTCGCCGAGGATCTGCTCAAGACCATGGGGCAGACCTTCGGCAGCCTGCGCGGCGGCCTGGCGCTGTCCGTGGTGGCGGTAGGCACGCTGCTGGCGGCGGCCACCGGCGTCGTCGGCGCCACGGTGGTGGCCATGGGGCTGATCTCGCTGCCGGTGATGCTGCGGCACAACTACTCACCGACGCTTTCCACCGGCGTCATCGCGGCCTCCGGCACCCTCGGCCAGATCATCCCGCCGAGCATCGTGCTCATCGTCATTGCCGACCAGCTCGGCGTCTCCGTCGGCGACCTGTTCCGGGGCGCGCTGCTGCCAGGGCTCGCCCTGGCCGTGCTCTTCGCCCTGTACTGCGGCACCGTGGCCATGATGCGCCCGGACACTGCGCCGGCCCTGCCCGCCGCCGAGCGCCCGGCGGATCTGCGCGCCCTCCTGCTGCGGGTGCTGCTGGTGATGGTGCCGCCGCTGGTGCTGATCATCGTGGTGCTGGGCTCGATCTTCGCAGGCATCGCCACCCCCACCGAGGCCGGCGCCTTCGGTGCCGTGGGCGCGTCGCTGCTCGCGCTCGCCAACCGGCGGCTGACACTCGCCACCGTTCGCGAGACGGCCGAGAGCACCATGCGCCTCACGGCGATGGTCATGTTCATCCTCGTTGGCTCACGGGCCTTCGCGCTGGTGTTCCGGGGCTTCAACGGCGATCTCTGGCTCGAGGACTTCCTCACCGGCCTGCCGGGGGGTGAGTGGGGCTTCCTGATCATCGCCAACCTGGCCGTGTTCCTGCTCGGATTCTTCATCGACTTCTTCGAGATCGCGTTCATCGTGCTGCCGCTGCTCGCACCGGCCGCCGAGACCCTGGGCATCGACCTGGTCTGGTTCGGCATCATCATGGCCATGAACCTCCAGACCTCGTTCCTCACACCACCCTTCGGCTTCTCGCTGTTTTATCTGCGCGGCGTCACCCCGGCTGAGGTCCGCACCTGGGATATCTATCGCGGCGTGATCCCCTTCATCGGGCTGCAGCTCGCCGTGCTGGTGCTTGTGGTGCTGCAGCCCGGACTGGTGCACTGGCTGCAGCCGGGCTGAACCGGCCAGCTACTCCGGGCTAGGCTTGAGAAGGCGCTGAATCATCATGGGAGGAGGAGAGAACATGGAACGCCGTCGGTTTCTGCAGACCGCCACTGCCGGTGCCCTGGCCGGGGCCGGTGCCGTCGCGGCCCCGTGGGTGCACGCCCAGGAGCCCCGGCTGCGCTGGCGCATGGCCACCAGCTGGCCGGAGAGCCTGGAGCCGCTGTTCGGTGGGGCCTCGCACTTCTGCCAGCGGGTGGGGGAGCTCACGGGCGGGCGGTTCGAGATCCGCCCCTACGCCGGCGGCGAGCTGGTGGGCGGCCTGCAGGTGCTGGACGCGGTGCGCTCGGGCACGGTGGAGACCGGCCATACCGCCTCCTACTACTACACCGGCACGGCCCAGTCCCTCGCCTTCGACACCGCCGTGCCCTTCGGCATGACCGCGCGCATGCAGAACGCCTGGCTCTACCAGGGCGGCGGCCGCGAGCTGATGAACGAGCGCGTGTTCCGCCCGCTCGGCATCGTCGCCTTCCCCGCCGGCAACACCGGTACGCAGATGGGCGGCTGGTTCCGCGAGGAGGTACCGGACCTCGCCGCGCTGCAGGGCCTGCGCATGCGCATTCCGGGCCTTGGCGGGGAGATCATGCAGCGGCTCGGGGTGAGCGTGCAGACCCTGGCGGCAGCGGAGATCTATCCGGCGCTGGAGCGGGGCGTGATCGACGCCACCGAGTTCGTCGGCCCCTGGGACGACGAGCGCCTCGGGTTCTGGGAGGTGGCGAAGAACTACTACTACCCCTCCTGGTGGGAGCCGGGCGCGATGGTTTCGGTGTACGTGAATGCCGAGCGCTACGACGCCCTGCCCGAGCGCTACCGCCAGGCAATCACCGCCGCCGCGGCCGAGACCAACGTGCGCATCACCAGCGACTACGATCAGCGCAACCCGCCGGCTGTCCGCCGCCTGCGCGAGAACGGCGTGCGCTTCCGCCGCTTCAGCGACGACATCATGGCCGCCGCCGAGCGCGAGGCCTACGCGCTGTACGAGGAGCTCGCGGAGGACGACGCGCAGTGGCGCGAGATCTACGGCGAGTGGAAGGCCTTCCGCGACCTGCAGTACGAATGGTTCGGGCTCGCCGAGCAGGGCTATGCGCGGTTCGCCTATGGCCGTGGGGAGGTGATGGGTGACGGGTGACGGGTGACGGGTGACGGGTGACGGCAGGACTTTGAGTCGGTGCCGCGCAGTGTGCGATCTACCCGGCCGTTAGTCGGTGATTAGGTGATTAAGCGATTGTGATGGAGAGAGCCTGAGTCACGGGATCAACCGCCGGTGCGTGCCTCGTCACCCGTCACCCGTCACCCGTTACCCGTCACCCGTCATCAACCCGTCAGACCGGCTGCAGGTTCGCGTAGGCGGCGACGAGCCACTTGGCGCCGGCGTCGGGGAAGTTGACCTGCACCCGGGCGTTGGCGCCGCTGCCCTCGCAATCCAGCACCACGCCCTCGCCGAAGCGGCTGTGGTAGACGCGCTGGCCGAGGCTGAAGCCGGGCTCGGCGGCGGCCGAGGCCGCCGGCGCCATGGCGGGCTGGCTCACCGAGAAACGTGCCCGCACCTCCTCCACCAGCTCCGCCGGCAGCTCGCGGATGAAGCGCGAGGCGATGCCGTATTCATCCCGCCCATGCAGGCGGCGCCGCTCGGCGAAGGTGAGGACCAGATGCCGGCGGGCGCGGGTGAGGCCGACGTAGGCGAGGCGACGCTCCTCCTCCAGGCGCCCGGGCTCCTCCACGGACATGCGGTGGGGGAACAGCCCCTCCTCCAGACCCGCCAGGAACACCACCGGAAACTCCAGGCCCTTGGCCGAGTGCAGGGTCATGAGCTGGACGCAGTCCTCCCAGGCCCCGCCCTGGCCCTCGCCGGCCTCCAGCGCGGCGTGGGCGAGGAAGGCGGTGAGGGTGTCCATGCCCTCGTCGATCTCGGCGTCCTGCTCGAAGGTCTGCGCCGCCGAGACCAGCTCGTCCAGGTTCTCCAGGCGATCCTGCCCGCGGTCGGAGCGGTCCTTCCCGACGTGGGCCCGCAGGCCGCTGCCCTCGAGGGTGCGCTCCACCCGTCGCGGCAGCGGCTCGCCTTCGAGCTCCGCGGCGAGCCCGTCGATGAGCTCGAGAAAGGCGGCCAGCGCCTTGGCCGCCCGCGCCGGCAGTGCTCCGCGGCTCGCGGCGAGCCCACGCGCCGCGGCCCAGAGGCTCACGCCCTGCTCGCGGGCGGCGAGACGCACAGCCTCCACGGTGCGGTTGCCGATGCCGCGGGTGGGGGTGTTGATCACCCGCTCGAAGGCGGCGCTGTCGTCCCGGTTGGCCAGCAGGCGCAGGTAGGCCAGCGCGTCCTTGATCTCGGCGCGCTCGAAGAAGCGCAGCCCGCCGTAGACCCGGTAGGGAATGCCGCGACCGAGCAGCGCCTCCTCGAAGGTGCGGGACTGGGCATTGGAGCGATAGAGGATGGCGAAGTCGCTGCGGGCAAAGCCCTCCTGCTCGCACATCTGGCGCAGCCGCTCCACCACGAAGCGGGCCTCGTCCTGCTCGTTGAAGGCGGCGTAGAGGGCGATGGGCTCGCCGCGCTCGCCGGCGGTCCAGAGCTTCTTGCCGAGGCGGTCGCTGTTGTGGGCGATGAGCGTGTTCGCCGCCTCGAGGATGGTCTGGGTGGAGCGGTAGTTCTGCTCCAGGCGCCGCACCTGCGTGTCCGGGTAGTCGCGACGGAAGCGCTGGAGATTCTCCACCCGCGCGCCGCGCCAGCCGTAGATGGACTGGTCGTCGTCGCCGACGATGAACACGTCCGCATCCTCGCCGGCGAGCAGGCGCAGCCAGTCGTACTGGATGGCGTTGGTGTCCTGGAACTCGTCCACCAGCACGTGGCGGAAGCGCCGGCGATAGTGCGTGAGCAGGTCCGGATGACCGCGCAGCAGCTCCACGGTACGCAGCATGAGCTCGGCGAAGTCCACCACCCCGGCGCTGCGGCAGGCCCTCTCGTAGGCGTCATAGACCCGGGCCATCTGGCCGGTGTAGGGGTCGCCGGTATCCAGTTCCTCGGGACGCTGGCCACCGTCCTTGCGGGCGTTGATGAAGCCCTGCAGCTGGCGCACCGGCCAGCGGCTCTCGTCCAGCTCCAGATCCCGCATCACGCGCTTGACCAGCCGCCGCTGATCCTCGCTGTCGAGGATCTGGAAGCCCTGGGGCAGGCCGGCCTCCTGCCAGTGCAGCCGCAGCAGGCGATGCGAGAGCCCGTGGAAGGTGCCGACCCACATGCCGCGCCCGGGGATGCCCAGCAGCTGCTCGATGCGCCCGCGCATCTCGGCGGCAGCCTTGTTGGTGAAGGTCACCGCCAGCAGGTTGTAGGGCGTCGCGCCCTCCACCCGCACCAGCCAGGCGGCGCGGTGGGTGAGCACGCGGGTCTTGCCGCTGCCGGCGCCGGCCAGCACCAGGGCGCGCCCGAGCGGGGCGCCCACGGCCTCGCGCTGGGCCTCGTTGAGCGGATCGATGAGGTCGGAGACATCCATGCACGCGGATTCTACCAGCGCCCCACCGGTCTGGGCGGTCGATTCGCGAAGCGGCTAGCCTTCAGCGGCCAGCGGCAGCTCCAGGCCACGCACCGGCTCGAGGCCGGCGATGAGCTCGCCGAGGGCCTCCACGGCTGCCTCCCGGGCGCAGCCCCGCCGCCAGAACAGGGCGATCTCCCGGGCCGGCGGCTCGCCCGCGAACGGCCGCAGCACCAGCCCCTGCGCCGGGGCACCGCCCTGCGGGCCCGCGGCGAGGGCCGGCAGCAGCGTAATACCCGCCCCCGAGGCCACCATCTGACGCAGGGTCTCGAGGCTGGTGGCGCGGAACTCCGCCTCCTCGCGGGCGCCCACCATGGAGCAGACGTCCAGCGCCTGATCCCGCAGGCAGTGGCCCTCCTCCAGCAGCAGCATGGACTCGGCGCGCAGGTCGTCGAGTCGCAGCCGACCGCGCGCCGCCAGCCGGTGGCCGGCGGGCATGGCGACGTGAAACGGCTCGCGGAACAGGGTGCGCCACTCGAGGCCCTCGTCCGGTACCGGCCTGGCCATGATGGCCGCGTCCAGGCCACCCCGGCGCAGCCGCTCCAGCAGGCCTGCCGTGCGCTCCTCGTGGAGCAGCACCCGGAGCCGCGGGTAGGCCTCGCGAAGCAGCGGGAAGAAGTGCGGGATGAGATAGGGGCCGAGGGTCGGGATCACCCCGAGGCGCAGCTCACCGGCCAGCGGATCGCCGGCGGCGCGTGCGGTATCGACGATGTCCTCCACCTCGTTCAGTACCCGCCGGGCACGCTCCGCGATGCTGCGACCCACCGGCGTGACCATGACCCGCTTGCTGGTGCGCTCCACCAGCTGCACCCCCAGGTACTGTTCCAGCTTCTTGATCTGCGTGCTGAGGGTGGGCTGGCTGACGTAGCAGGCCGCCGCGGCGCGGCCGAAATGCTGCAGGTCGGCCACCGCCACCAGATAGCGCAGGTCGCGGAAGTTGATATGCGTCATGGCGATGCGATCTATCAATCCTTCGCTCAACGATTGACTGCCCCTACTATAGGGGCCAGCGCCGGCGCCGGCATCCCGGTCCGCCATGCGGGGGCGCATTGATGAGACCCCGGGGCGCTGCTAGCTTCAGGGGGTTACCGGCGCCGCGGAACGCCCCCGGCCGGCCTCCGACAACAACGATCACTGAGGGGTAGCAGCGACATGGCAAAGTCACTCTCCGGCCTCGTAGTCACCGGCCTCGCGGCCTGCGCCTTCGCCACCGCCGCGGAGGCACGCACGCTGCACTGGGCATCGGCGGCGGACAGCCTCACCCTCGACCCTCACAGCCAGAACGAACGCCCAACCCACCGCATCTCCCACCAGCTCTACGACACTCTGGTCTACCGCGATCTGGAGCTGGCGCTGCAGCCGCGGCTGGCCACGGACTGGTATCCGCGGGAGGACGACCCGAGCGTCTGGGTGTTCGAGCTGCGCGAGGGCGTGACGTTCCACGAGGGTCAGGCGCTGACCGCCGAGGACGTGGTCTTCTCCCTCGAGCGCGCCATGCACGAGAACTCGGACATGCGCGGCCTGCTCACCTCGATCAGCGAGGTCCGGGCCGCCGGCGACTACACCGTGGAGATCGTCACCGACGGGCCCAACCCCCTGCTGCCGAACAACCTCAGCAATCTCTTCATCATGGACTCTGGCTGGGCCGCCGAGCACGACGTGGAGACCCCGCAGGACTTCGCTTCCGGCGAGGAGAGCTACGCGGTGCGCAACGCCAACGGCACCGGCCCGTTCGAGCTCGTGAGCCGGGAGCAGGACACGCGCACGGAGATGGTGCGCAATGACGACTACTGGGGCCGGGACCAGTACCCGATGGAGGTGTCCCGGCAGGTGTTCCAGCCCATCGAGTCGTCGGCCACGCGGGTCGCCGCGCTGCTCTCGGGGGAGATCGACATGATCCTGGATGCGCCGGTGCAGGACATCGCCCGGCTGCGCGAGGCCGAGGGCATCAAGGTGGAGCAGGCGCCGCAGAACCGCACCATCTTCCTCGGCATGCACCAGGGCCGGGAGACGCTGCGCAACTCCGAGACCGACGGCAACCCGTTCGCCGACGAGCGCGTGCGCCGCGCCCTCTACCACGCAATCAACGCCGAGGCGATCCGGCGCTCGGTGATGCGCGGCAACAGTCAGCCCGCGGGCATCATCATGCCGCCGTTCGTCAACGGCTACACCGAGGCCCTGGACGAGCGCCTGCCCTACGATCCGGAGGCCGCCCGCGAGCTGCTGGCCGATGCCGGCTACCCGGAGGGCTTCGACGTCACCCTGCACTGCCCGAACGATCGCTACATCAACGACGAGGAGATCTGCGAGGCCGTCACCGGCCTCCTCGGGCGCGTGGGCATCGACGTCAACCTGGTGGCGCAGCCGAAGTCGGTGCACTTCGCCGAGCTGCAGCGCGGCGAGTACGACTTCTACATGCTCGGCTGGGGCGTCCCGACGCTGGATTCGGAGTACGTCTTCAACTACCTACTGCACACCAGCGAGGGCAACCGTGGCAGCTGGAACTTCACCGGCTACTCCAACGAGCGGGTGGACGAGCTGATCCAGGCCATGGGCCGCGAGGTGAACACCGAGGCCCGTAACGGGCTCATCGCCGAGGCCTGGGAAATAGTGCAGGACGACGTGGTCTACCTGCCCCTGCACCACCAGGTGCTCTCCTGGGCCATGCGCGAGGAGATCCAGCACCCGGTGCAGAGCGAGAACAACCCGTACATGCACCACGTGGAGTTCTCGGACTGACCGGGCACGCGATGCCGAGCGCGCATGACGAAGGGCGCCCGCATCCCGGCGGATGCGGGGCGCACGGGCCGTGACCGCCTTCATCATTCGCCGCCTGCTGCAGGCGCTCCTGGTGATGGCGGTCGTGGCGCTGGTCGCCTTCTCGCTGTTCCGCTACGTGGGCGACCCGGTCCACAACATGCTGGGCCAGGAGGCAACCCAGCAGGACCGGGCCGAGCTGCGCGCCGCCCTCGGGCTTGACGATCCGGTACCGGTGCAGTTCCTGCGCTTCGTCGGCAACGCCCTGCAGGGGGATTTCGGCATCTCCTACCGGGCGGCGCAGCCGGTCTCCACGCTCATCGCCGAGCGGCTGCCGGCGACCCTCGAGCTGGCGCTGACCTCGGCGCTGTTCGCCGTGGTGCTCGGCATCGGCCTCGGCATCTACACCGCCCTGCGCCGCGGCGGCTGGCTGAGCCGCGCGGTGATGACCTTCTCGCTCATCGGCATCTCGCTGCCCACGTTCCTCATCGGCATCGTGCTGATCTACGTGTTCAGCGTGGAGCTCGGCTGGTTCCGCGCCTTCGGCCGCGGCGAGACCGTGCTGCTCTGGGGCTGGTGGGAGAGCGCCCTGCTGACCCCAAGCGGGCTCGCGTCGCTGGTGCTGCCGGCAATCACCCTGGGGCTGTTTCAGCTCACGCTGATCATGCGCCTGGTGCGCGCCGAGATGCTGGAGGTGCTGCGCACCGACTACATCAAGTTCGCCCGCGCCCGGGGGCTGCCGGACCGGGTGGTGCACTTCGGCCACGCCCTGCGCAACACCCTGGTGCCGGTGATCACCATCATCGGCCTGCAGACCGGAACCATCATCGCCTTCGCGATCATCACCGAGACGGTGTTCCAGTGGCCGGGGGTGGGACGGCTGTTCATCACCGCCATCCGTTTCGTGGACATACCCGTGATGTCCGCCTATCTGGTGCTGATCGCCTTCCTGTTCGTGGCGATCAATCTCATCGTCGACCTGCTCTACTATGCCGTGGACCCGCGCCTGCGGGTCAGCGACGGCGGCTGACGGGGAGCGCCCATGGCCACCCGCGAGCTCGACATCGCCAGCCCGGGCCGCCTGCGCAGCAGCTGGCGCGCCTTCCGCGACAGCGACCTGCTGTACTCCTTCCTGCACCAGCCGCTGGTGATGCTGTCCGCGGCGGTGGCGCTGCTGATGGTGCTGGGGGCGGTGTTCGCGCCCCTGCTGACGCCACAGAACCCCTTCAACCCGGCGGAGCTGGAGCTCATGGACGCCTTCGTGGCACCCATGGGCGAGTCGCTGATGGACCCGGACGTGACCTATCTGCTCGGCACCGACAGCCAGGGCCGGGACATCTACTCGGCGATCCTCTACGGCACCCGCATCTCGCTGCTGGTGGGCTTCTCCGCGGTGCTGTTCGCGATGATCCTCGGCACCAGCATCGGCCTCTATGCCGGCTACCGCGGCGGCTGGCCGGATGCGGTGCTGATGCGCGTCGCCGACGTCCAGCTCACCCTCCCCAACATCCTGCTGGCGCTGCTCATCTTCGGCATCATCAGCGGACTGCTGCCCGCCGGCGAGCGCAGCGAGGCCGCACTCATCGTGCTCATCGTCTCCATCGGGCTTTCCGACTGGCCCCAGTACGCGCGCACCGTGCGCGGCGCCACCATGGTGGAGAAGCAGAAGGAATACGTTCAGGCGAGCCGGGTGATCGGGCTGCCCGTGGCGGCGATCCTGTTCCAGCACATCCTGCCCAACGTCATGCGCCCGGTGCTGGTGATCGGCACCATCGGCCTGGCGCTTGCCATCATCGCCGAAGCGACGTTGTCCTTCCTCGGCGTCGGCATGCCGCCCACCCAGCCCTCCCTCGGCACCCTGATCCGCGTCGGCCAGGACTACATGCTCTCCGGCGAGTGGTGGATCACCCTGTTCCCGGCCATCGCCCTCCTCCTGCTCGCGCTCTCGGTGAACCTGCTGGGAGACTGGTTGCGCGACGTCCTCAACCCGAAGCTGCGCTGATGACCGAGACCCGCAACCGCCCGGAGCCCGAGGCATGATCCGCACCCGGCAGCAGAGCGGCCGGGGCGACGCTGCGCTGCTCAGCGTCCGCGGCCTGGAAGTGACCTTCCCCACCCGGCACGGCACGCTGGTGGCGGTAGACGATATCTCCTTCGACATCGCCGCCGGGGAGATCCTGGGCGTGGTGGGGGAGTCCGGCGCCGGCAAGTCCATGACCGGCAACGCCGTGATCAACCTCATCGAGCCGCCGGGCCGGATCAGCGCCGGCGAGATCCGGCTCGCCGGCGAGCGCATCGACGACCTGGGCAGCACGGCCCTTCGCCGGATACGCGGCCGGCGCATCGGCATGATCTTCCAGGACCCGCTGACCAGCCTGAATCCGCTCTACTCCATCGGCTACCAGCTCGCCGAGACCATCCGCGCGCACCTCGACCTCAGCGCCGGCCAGGCCCGGGAGCGCGCCGTGGACCTGCTGGACCAGGTGGGCATCCCGGACCCGGCGGCGCGCCTCGACGCGTATCCGCACCAGTTCTCCGGCGGCATGCGTCAGCGGGTGGTCATTGCGCTGGCGCTCTGCGCCGACCCGGAGCTGGTGATCGCCGACGAGCCCACCACGGCGCTGGACGTCTCCGTGCAGGCCCAGATCCTCACCCTCCTGCGCCGCCTCTGCCGCGAGCGCGGCACCGCCGTGCTGCTCATCACCCACGACATGGGCGTGATCGCGGAGACCGCGGACAACGTGGCGGTGATGTACGCCGGGCGGCTGATCGAGCACGGCCCTGCCACCACCGTGGTGCAGCGCCCGCAGCACCCCTACACCGTGGGGCTCATGGGCTCGATTCCCCGCCTCGACACCGAGGTGGACCGGCTCACCCAGATTCCGGGCAGCATGCCGGGGCTCGCCGCCATCCCGCCGGGCTGCGCCTTCCATCCGCGCTGCCCTCACGCCTTCGGCCGCTGCCAGCGCGAGCGCCCGGACCTGATGCCCGCCGAGTCCACCCGCGCCGCCTGCTGGCTGCACGCGGCGAGCGGCGACCGCGGCCCCGGGCCGGCAGTGCTGCGGGGGCCGCATGACGGCTGATCGGGCCCGCGCCGGCGAGGCGCCATTGCTGCAGGCGGAGAATCTGCAGCGCCATTTCGATGTCAGCAAGCCGCTGCTCAACCGCCTGCTGGAGGGCGGCGGCCGGCGCATCCTGCGCGCGGTGGACGGGCTGGACTTCAGCATCCCGCGCGGGGGCACCTACGCGCTGGTCGGGGAGTCCGGCTGCGGCAAGTCCACGGTGGCGCGGCTGACGGTCGGGCTCTATCCGCCAAGCGGCGGACGGCTGACCTTCGATGGCCAGGACATCACCGACCTCGCCCGCCAGCGGGGCCGGCGCGCGATGGCCGTGCGCCAGCGGCTGCAGATGATCTTCCAGGACCCTTACGCCAGCCTCAATCCGCTCTGGCGGGTGGGCGCCATTATCGCCGAGCCGCTGCGCGTCCTCGGCCTCGAGCCGAGCCGCCGCCGCCGCGACGTCCGCGCCGGCGAGCTGCTGGAGCAGGTCGGCCTCGCCGCCCGCGACCGCTACAAGTACCCCCACGAGTTCTCCGGCGGCCAGCGCCAGCGCATCTCCATCGCGCGGGCGCTCGCCAACAGCCCGGAGTTCATCGTCTGCGACGAGCCGACCTCGGCGCTGGACGTCTCCGTGCAGGCGCAGATCCTCAACCTCATGCGCGACCTGCAGCGCGAGCACGGGCTGACCTATCTCTTCATCAGCCACGACATGGCGGTGGTCAAGCACATGGCCGACCACGTCGGCGTCATGTACCTCGGGCGCATCGTCGAGGAGGCGCCCAAGGGCCGCCTGTTCAGCGCCCCCCGACACCCCTACACGCAGATGCTGCTCCAGGCGATCCCCTCGCTGGACAAGCGCGACGACCCCCGCGAGGCCATCCGCGGCGAGGTCCCGAACCCGCTCGCCCCGCCCACCGGCTGCCTGTTCCACCCGCGCTGCCCCCACGCCAACGAGCGCTGCCGCCAGGAGGTCCCGCGCCTGCACGCCACCCGCGAGGGCAGCCGCGTCGCCTGCCACGGCGTAGAGGAGGGCCGGCTGACGCTGGCCCAGGCACGTGAAGCTCGCGCCGGTTAGCCCGCATATCTCACCGATTCGCGAAGCGAGGGCGTGGAGATGGCGGGCAGGAGATGGGCAACGCGGAACCCTTCCCGCGGGCCTCTGGCCGCAGGGCGCTTCAGAGCGGCGCCCTGGACTGCGTTGGCGTTCTTGCAAAGGGCTACGGCCATTCGCTGCGAACGCCGCCTTGCCAGGTCGCCGCTCTGAAGCGCAGAGGTCCGTGGGAAGGGCTCCGCGCTGCCCAACGCGCGGGAGAGCCCGGGCGCGCAGGCGTACTCGACAGTACGTCGAGCACCCGGGCCGAGCGCAACGTCGGACTGCCCCGCCAGATCCGCGACCGCAGCCGTGAATCGGTGAGATATGCGGGCTAGCCCTGCTCGGCGTCCTGCAGCCTGAGCCGGTACTCGCGCTCGCCGTCGCTCCAGTCGATGCGCAGGGGCAGGTGCTCGAATTCGGGCGCCAGATAGAGGGTCATGCGGAAGGGGCCGTTGACCTCCTCGCGGGCCAACGGAATGGTCTGCCAGGTCTCGCCCAGGGCCTCGAGGGCCACGGGCACGCCGCGCTCGACGCGGAAGCGGCGCAGCAGGCCCGTTTCGGTGACCATGGGGTAGCTGCCCTGCAGCCCGCCGCAGCGCTCCGCCCGGATCAGCGCGAGCAGCAGGCCTGGCGGGTCGTAGACCGCATCCGGCACCGCCAGCAGCCACTGGCCGGCATCGCCCTGGTAGCGCGGCATCGGCCCGAGGTCGAGGCGGTGCCTCGCGACCTCGCCGCCGCGCTCGCGCTCCTGCTCGTGGCGCACGGGGCGCGGACCCGCGGCGGTCCACATCCCCTCGCTGCGCTGCTCGATGCGCTGGCCGGCGAACAGCGCCGCCAGTCCCGTGGTGCGGGTATCACTGCGGTAGCTGTACCGACCTTCGCCCTCGTAGCGGAAGCGGATCACGACCTCCCCCACGGTGATGCCGCCACGCTCCAGGGCATAGGTGAGCGCGAACGGCGGGAGCCGACAGGCACCCGCCTGGGCGGCGGCGAGCAGGGCGAAGAGCGCGACGACGGCAACGGGAATACGGCAACGGGCGGACATCGCCACAGAGCAACACGCCCGCATTGCAGGGTGATGACTAGCCCGCCTATCTCACCGATTCGCGAAGCGAGGGCGTGGAGATGGCGGGCAGGACAAGGCGCGGGAGAGTTCGGGCGCGCAGGCGTACTCGAGAGTACGTCGAGCACCCGAACCGAGCGCAACGCCGGACTGTCCGCCAGATCCGCGGCCGCAGCCGTGAATCGGCGAGATAGGCGGGCTAGCCCTCAGGCGCGGCCGTCGATGCCGGTGCGCCGCGCGAGCGCCCGCCAGAGGCCGGCGTAGGCGTGGCTGACGGCGGCCCGTGGGGCGAAGTGGCCGAGGGGCGCGCGTTGCACGCTCATCTGCTCCACCTGGGAGGCGTAGGGGATCCAGGCCCGCAGGCAGTCCTCCAGGCCCTCTGGCGGGTGATCGCTCCAGGCGCGGTGCAGCCCGCGCCGGCGGTCCACCATGGAGAGGAAGGGCAGCAGCTTGCCGCGGCCGTAGCGGCCGCGGTCGAAGTGCCCGCGCATCTGCAGCCAGGCGTTGCGCGCGAGCGGGGTGGGAATCACCGGCACGAGGACCGTATCGGCGAGACGCACCACGGCCTCCGCCAGGCGCGAGAAGCTGGGCGGGCAGTCGAGCACCAGCAGGCCGGCGGTCTCCGAGAGCGGCTGCACCATGCGGCGCAGACGCTCGGCGCCGTCGCTGCCCTTGTCCAGCTCGCGGTCGAGATGGCGCAGGGAGGCGTCCGCCGGCAGCAGCTCCAGCGCCGGGAAGCGGGTCGGGCGGATCTCCCGGCCGAGGGGGCTCTTGCGCCCGAGGAGCTTGCGCGCCGGCTGGTCCAGCCCTGGCTCGACGCCGAGGCACCAGGTGGCGGCCCCCTGGGCGTCCAGATCCCAGAGCAGTGTCGGCAGGCCGCCGCGCGCCGCCTGCCAGGCCAGGTTCACCGCCGCCGCCGTCTTGCCGACGCCGCCCTTGAGGCTGTACACCGCGAGCACCTTCATGCGGCAGCCTCGCCCCGCCAGACCTGCCAGTAGACGCCGAGGCGGCGTGTGTAGGCACCGGGTTTCTCCGCGTAGAGCAGAGTGCCGAGGCGGGCAGCCTCGGCCTGGAGCCGGCTCTGCTGGCGGGCGATGGCCGCATGGACCGCCTCTCCGTCGCCTCCGCCCACCAGCACCGGCTCGGCGGCCAGCAAGGCGTCCAGCACCGCCAGGTCGTGGTCATCGCCGAGGGTGTCGGACAGCGCCTTCAGCGCCTGGCGCCGCGGCACCATCAGCGCGGGCCAGACCGGCTCCAGCAGCCGGGTGTGATACCAGAGATCCTTCACGCGCTTGCGCCACTCGTGGTGCGCCGCGACCCCGCCGCCGGCGAGGGCAAGGCGCATCTCCCGGCGCCCCTGGCGGTAGCTGCGCTCGAGGCCCGGTGACAGGGCGGCGAAGCCGCCACCATTCAGTGGCCAGCGGGCGATGCGCTCGCGTGCGGCCAGCAGCCCCTCGAGGGTGGCCGTGACCGGCGCCGTGTCGGTGACGCCGGCGGCATCATCGCGCCGGGCCAGCAGCCGCTCGCGCGTGTCCTGTGCAAGCCCGGCGTCGAGCTCCTGCCCCCGAGCGGCCACGAGCTTGTCCCATGATTCCACCACCGCCTGGGCGTCCCGGGCCGCCGACAGGCCCCGGGCGGTGTCGCGGTACCAGCGGTTCTCCACCGCGAAGCGGTCGCCGAGAGCGAAGCGCACGAGACGGAGCAAGGCGCGGATCTCCTTGATGCGCTTGCGCGCCTCGTGGATGCCCTCGTGGCGGGCCTCGCCGGTGGCCTGGAGGCGGCGGCGGGCATCGTCGATGCGCTCGCGTACCAGCCGGCGGACGCCGCCGGGGACACTCTCGCTGCGCTGGAAGCGGAACGCCAAGACACGACCTCCATGGGCGGCGGGAATCGCGGCTCAGGATGGCACAGCCGCGAACCGGTGAGATATGCGGGTTAAAAAAAAGGCGGCCCGGAGGCCGCCTGGGTGAGAGACGCGTGCCAGCGTCAGTTCATCATTTGCTGGATGCGCTCGGCGAGCTCGGTGTCGTTGGAGGCCGCGCGGGCGATCTGGCCGTACTCCTCGACACTGAGGCCGGTGTCGGTGACCGCCTCGACCATCTTCTCGTTGGCCTCTTCCTGCAGGCTCATGGCCTGCTCGCGACCCTCGGCCTCCTGCAGGCGCTGGGTGTAGTCGTCACGGACTTCCATGACCTCCCCGTGGGCCTCGGCGAAGCTCTCCAGCTGATCCTCGGAGAAGTCCGCCGCGCTCGGCGCCTCCTGCTGGGTCTCGGGCTGGGCCTGGGCGCCCTCGTCCTGGGCCCACAGCGGCATGGCGAGGCCGAGGCCGAGGATGAGGGCGGTGGCGACAGTCATGCGACGGAACTGCATAGGATCCTCCGTTGGCCGGTTCCGATAGTCCTGGCCCGCGCCTTTCGCGCAGGCCTCACTCCAGAGCAAGCAAACCGCGTGCCAGATGCTGCAGCCCGCGGCCGGAGGGGGGCTTCGCCGCGAATGGGCGAGCCGACAAACCGATATGTGCCTCGGCAACCGTGCCCCGCTGGCACATCCGGTCAGAGTGACACAGCGCCCCTGGCGCAGAGCCTACCTAGCCCGCATCTCTCACCGATTCGCGGCTGCGGGCGCGAATCGGTGAGAGATGCGGGCTAAGTCTCAGGCGTCGAGCACCTGGCGCACCCGCTCGGCCAGATCCTGCCGGCGATAGGGCTTGCCGAGCAGCTGGACGCCGGGGTCGAGTCGCCCCTGGTGGACGATGGCGTTCTCTGTGTAGCCGGAGGTGAACAGGACCTTCAGCCCCGGGCGCAACACCAGAGCCTGGTCGGCGAGCTCGCGGCCGTTCATGCCGCCGGGCATGACCACGTCAGTGAGCAGCAGGTCGACGTCGTCCCGCGCACGCAGCTGCTCCAGTGCCTCCGGGCCGGATGCGCTGCTGGTCACGCGATAGCCGAGACTGACCAGCTGCCCGCTCAGATACTCGCGCACGAGGTCGTCGTCCTCCACCACCAGGATGTGCTCGTGGCCGCCCGCCACGATCTCCACCTCGGGCGGTGCCTCTGCGGCCGCCTTCGCGTTCACCCGGGGGAAATACAGCTTGACCGTGGTGCCCTGGTCCGGCTCGCTGTAGATCTTGGCATGGCCGCCGGACTGCTTGACGAAGCCATAGACCATGCTGAGCCCGAGACCGCTGCCGCGGCCCACCTCCTTGGTGGTGAAGAACGGCTCGAAGGCCTGCTCCACCACCTCCGGCGACATGCCGGCGCCGGTGTCGCTGAAGGACACCTGCACATACTGGCCCGGGCGCAGCTCCTGGTGGTGCCGGGCGTATTCCGCGTCAAGCCGGGAATTGGCCGTCTCGATGGTGAGGTGGCCGCCGCCGGGCATGGCGTCGCGGGCATTGACGGCGAGGTTGAGCAGGGCGACCTCAAGCTGCCCGGGGTCGACCTCTGCCAGCCACAGACCACCGCCCCGAACCAGCTCGATGTCGATGCTCTCCGGCAGCGTCCGCCGCAGCAGGCCATCCAGCGAGGCGAGCAGGCGGTTTAGGTCCACCACCTTCGGCTCCAGCGCCTGCTGGCGGGAGAAGGCCAGCAGGCGGCTGGTGAGCTCGGCGCCGCGCTCGGCGGCGCTGCCGGTCATCTCCGCGAGCTGGCGCAGCGGCGGATCGTGCCGCAGCGACTCGCCGAGCACCTCGGCGTTGCCCAGGATCACCGTCAGCAGGTTGTTGAAGTCGTGGGCGACGCCGCCGGTGAGCTGGCCGACGGCCTCCAATTTCTGGGACTGACGTACACGCCGCTCCAGCTCCCGCTGCTCGGTGACGTCCGTGATGCTGCCGAGCATGCGCACCGCCTGGCCTGCCGCGTCGCGGATCGCGAAGCCGCGGTCGATCACCAGGGCCACGCTGCCATCGGCGCGCTGGAAGCGATACTCGTCCTCCCAGTTCTGCTCGCGGCTGCCGACAAAGGCGTGGATCCCCGCAAGCACCCGCTCCCGGTCCTCGGCGTGGATGCGATTGATCCAGGATTCCAGGCCCTGTTCCACCTCGTCAGGTGAATGCCCGAACAGGGCCTCCAGATTTTCGTTCCACCAGAGCTGGCCCCGGCGCAGGTCCCAGTCCCAGATGACGTCGTTGGTGGCCCGGGAGAGCAGGCGGAAGCGCTCCTCGTTGACGTGGGCCTCTTCCTCGGCGCGCTTGCGCTCGGTGACGTCCCGCTCCACCGCCACCCAGTGCGTGTACCAGCCGGTCTCGTCCGCCAGCGGCACGATGTCGAGCTCGAGCCAGAACGGCTCGCCCGCCTTGGTGTAGTTGACCAGCTCCGAGCGCACCGGCTGCCAGCGGCGCAGGGCCGCGCCGATGCGGTCGAGCTCTGCGCGGTCCGTCTCCGGCCCCTGCAGGAAGCGAGGGGTGCGGCCAATGGCCTCCTCGCGGCTGTAACCGGTGCGCCGCTCGAAGGCCTCGTTGACGAACAGGATCTTCGGGCCCTCCGGCTCGCGCTGTGGCTCCGCCTCGGTGATGATCACGATGTCGTTCAGGCGCGCCACCGCCGCGCGCAGCAGCTGCAGCTGCCCCTGCTCCCGTCGCTCGCGGGTGACATCCTCGAGGCTGTGGACGATGTAGCAAAGCCGCCCCTGCGCATCGTGCACCGGCTGATTCACCGGCGCCCAACAGCGTGCTTCGTCATCGGGCTTGTCCGAGGACAGCATCGGATAGCGCCCCACGGCCATGGCGTCGCGCTGCCCGCGCGCCAGCACGCGCTCCAGCGAACGGCGCAGCTCGCCCGCCCCGGCGGCGTCGGCGAAGAGGTCGCACAGGGGGGCACCGAGGAGCCCCTCGCGGGTGTGTCCGGTGGCTTCCAGGAAGGCACCGCTGACGGCGAGGATGCGGAACGCCTCCGGCTCGACCACCGCATAGCGCCCCGGGAGGCCCTCGAACAGCAGCCGGAACGCCTCCGGCGCCGGCGCGGCGGTGCGGGCATGGTCATTCTGTCGCGCCAAGGGAGTGCCTCTGTCTGCTGTCGGTGAGGTTGGGTCGCCCGCGACACCCGGCGGGTGCGCACCGGAGGCGCCGGGCGATGCGCTACGCCGCCCCGGAGAGGAACTGCTGCAGGCCCTGCTCGTCGGAGAGGTCGCCGTACAGCGACCGCGTCGCCCCGTCGGCCCGCAGGACGAGGGCAGGCGTCGCGAACACCCCGTGCTCCAGCGTGCGCTCCGGCTCCGCCAGCACGTCCACCAGCTCCAGCGCGCCGGGGTCGAGGCCGCGCTCGGCCAGCGCCCGGCGCAGTACCTCCCGGGCGTGACGGGAGCGCGGCGAGTCGCCGGCAACGAACAGCGTCAGCTGAGCGTCCCCCACACCGCTCATCGGTTCGCCTCCGCATCGTCCGACGGCGGGGTCCGGTCCGCCCCCTCGCGGCTGCGCAGGATGCGCTCGCGGTGGCGAGCGCCCGCCTCCTGATCGCTCCGGCGGGCGTCTTCGGTATCCTGCAGCTCCTCCTCCAGGCGCTTCGCCTCGCGCTCCAGCTCGGCAACGCGCAGGCGCGTCTGCTCGAGCTGGCGGCTGACGTCGCGCACCCGTGCATCCCGGGCCCGGCGCTCACTTTCGTCGGCCGCCGCCGCCTCCGCCTCGCGCTGCAGCCGCATGGTGCCCATGAGCACCTCGCTGCCCAACGTGTAGACGTCCTCCAGATCGGGCCCGCTGTCCGCCAGCACCAGCTCGCGGACCTGGTTCGAATGCCGCGTGCCGCGCGACTTCACGATGGACAGGGAACGATTGCGCTCGCCGGCGCTCACCTGGTAGCCGAGCACGAGCCAGGTATCGGCGATGGTGGACACCCGAGCCACTGTGCCCTCGACACCGGTCTCGTCGTTCGCGAGCGAGGTCAGCACCGTGGTGATGCCCCGCGCCTTGACCTCGTCGATCAGGTGCTCGATGGACAAGGACGCCTGATCGCTGCCGCCGGCCTTGAACAGCGCGGAGACCGGGTCGATCACCACGCACGCCGGCGCCTCCTGCTCGATCAGGTCGAGCAGGTCCATGAAATGCGCCTCCACCAGCGCGTTCCAGGTGCGGCGGGACTCGATCAGCAGCCGCCCGGCGCGCCGCGGCGTCTCCAGGTCGATGCCGACGGCGCTGACGTTGCGGACTATCTGGTCCGCGGCCTCGTCGAAGCTCACCATCAGGGCCTTCTCGCCGCGCGCGGCCGCCGCAGCGACGAAGGCGCTCGCCAGGGTGGTCTTGGACGTGCCCGGAGCCCCGGAGATCAGCGTGCTGCTGCCGCGGTGGACGCCGCCCCCGAGCAGACCGTCCAGGCGCTGGACGCCGGTGCTGACGCGCTCGGTGAACACCTGCCAGGCGGGCGCCGCCGGTCGCGCCATCGGCATGCGAACGCCTTCCGCCGACATCACCATCGGCACTTCGTCGGCCACGTGCTCGCTGCCACGGTACTTGGCGATGCGCAGCTTGCGCATCAGGCGATGGTCCACCACCTCGGTGTTGAGCCGGATCAGCGTCGGCACGAGGTATTCCACGCTCTCCATGTAGCCCGGGTAGGCGGAACGCTCCCGGGCGTCGCGCTTGGCGGTCACCAGCGCCGTCACTCCGAGCTCGGTGAGCCGCAGGAGCAGGCGGCGCATCTCGGTGACCGCCGCGGCCCGCTCCCCCAGCAGATCGAGCAGCTGGTCGATCCCGTCCACCACCACCCAGGCGGCGCCGGTGCGCGTGACGGCGGCGCCGAGCCCTGCCAGCAGGCCATCAAGATCGAAGCGGCCGCTGGTCTGCGCGTCCGCCGGGGGACGGGCGTCGATCAGCGCCAGCGCGCCCTCGGCATGGCGCTCCAGCTCCCAGGGGAACGATGCCGTGTTCGCGAGCACCTCCGCCACCGGCTCCTCGAAGCTGACGAACACCGCACCGTCGCCGCCGGCCAGGGCGTTGGCGAGAATGTTCAGCCCGAGCAGGGTCTTGCCGCTGCCGGGCTCGCCCACCACCAGGCAGGGCCGCCCCGCTGGCAGCCCGCCGCGGGTCATGTCATCCAGACCGGCGATGCCCGTGGCCCGCTTGGCCAGACTGCTCATGCGCCTCTCCCCCGAGTGCCGGCGATCAGTGGCCCCCACGCGCTGCCTCCCGTCTGCGCGGCAGCGTAGGAAAGTCGTCGACTGCGTCAACCCGCCGTCCAGGCAGGTTCTCTATGCTTGCTGCCTGGAGTCCATCCATAATTGGCGCCGGCCCGGTGCCACAGCCTCCAGCGCGATGCGAGAGCCGCCTTGAGTCATTCATGCCCCGATCCAGCGGATGCCAACGCCGAGCTGCGCGCGCTTGTCGAGCAGCTGCACGCGACCCATGAGCGCATTCTCGCGCTCACCGGCGGCGGCATCGATGCCGTCCATCATAGCTCCGGCGCCACCTATATGCTGCGCGAGGCGCAGCGGGATCTGCAGGACGAGCGCGCGCATCAGGCGGCCAATGCCCGGGAGCGCGGCGCCATCCTGGACGCCCTGCCGGCCGCCATCGCCCTGCTCGACCACGCCGGCCGCGTGCACTCGACCAACCAGGGCTGGCGCAGGCATGGCCGGCCCTTCGCCGGTTGCAACGCGCGCCCCGGGGACGACTACCTGGCGGCCTGCCGGGCCTCCCCCGACCTGCCGGACACCGTGGCCGGCGGGCTCGGCCAGCGCATCCACGCCCTGCTCAACGGCGACGGTGAGTCCGCGTCGCTGGAGTACGCCGTGGGCGAGAAGGAGAGCGCCTATCATTTCCGCGCCACCCTGGCGCCGGTGCTCATCGACGGAGAGGGCGGTGTTGTCCTGATGCATGCCGACATCACCGAGCAGCGCCAGCTGGAGCGCGAGCGCCAGCGGGGTCAGCGCCTGGAGGCCCTGGGTCAGCTCACCGGTGGCGTCGCCCATGACTTCAACAACCTGCTCACCGTCATCTGCGGCAACGCCGAGATCCTCCAGCGTGGCGACATCCCAAGCGACGAGACGTCCCGGCTGTTGGCCAACCTGCGCACTGCCGGCGAGCGGGCCACGCGGCTGACCCGTCATCTCCTCGCCTTCGCCCGCCAGCAGCCGCTCGCCCCGGAGCGCCTGGACCTCTGCCGGCACCTGGAGGGGCAGCGGGAGCTGCTGCAGCAGAGCGTTACCGAGGCAGTCACCCTTGAGCTGTGCCTCGCCGACACGCCATGCATCACGCGCGTGGACCCCGGGCAGCTCGACGCCGCCATCCTCAATCTTGCCGTCAATGCCCGCGACGCCATGCCCGGCGGCGGCCATCTGCGGATCGCGGTGGACCATGCAGCCCCGCGCGATCCGGAGATTCCGCCGGGCAGTGGCCCCTATGTGCGCCTGCGCGTGGTCGACACCGGCGCGGGGATGCCGCCCGAGGTCCGTGACCGCATCTTCGATCCGTTCTTCACCACCAAGCCCCGGGCCCACGGCACCGGGCTCGGCCTCAGCATGGTGCATGGCTTCGTGCGCCAGTCCGGGGGTGACCTCAGCGTCCGCTCGGAGCCCGGTGCGGGGACCGCCATCACCCTGTTGCTGCCGCGCATCCCGGGGGTCGAGGCGAAGGCCGTGGCGCCTGTCCCGGGCGGGGAGGACGCCTGCTCCGGCGCCCATGTGCTGGTGGTGGAGGATGATCCCCTGGTGCGCGATTACGTCGTCACCCTCCTGGGTGGCCTGGGCTATTCGGTCAGCGCTGCGGGCGATGCGGCCGAGGCGCTGGCCACCCTCGAGGCATCGACGCCACTGCCGGACCTGATGTTCTCGGACGTGGTGATGCCCGGCGGCCAGGATGGCCATCAGCTGGCAGCCGAAGTGGCCCGGCGCTGGCCCGCCGTGCGGGTACTGCTCGCCTCGGGCTATCTCGAGCGGGACGCTGGCGAGCCCCCCCCGGGGCAGACGCCGCATTTCATTCCCAAGCCGTACCGCCGCGCGACGCTGGCGGCGAAGCTGGCCGAGATCCTCGGGACGCAATGAGGGCTCAGGGCCCGGCCGCCCGGGGTCGGTACTGGCGATACCAGTCGGCCACGGCGTCGCCGGGCATCGGGCGGCCGATGTAGAAGCCCTGGGCCAGGTCGCAGCCGGCGGTGGCGAGCAGCTCCAGGGTTGCCCGGTTCTCCACGCCTTCCGCCACCGCCTGCAGACCGAGGGCGTGGCCGAGTTCCACAATGCTGCGCACGATGGTCCGGGACTCCTGGGAGTCCAGCGCGGTCATCACGAAGGACTTGTCCAGCTTGATCTCGGAGAACGGCAGGCGCGCCAGCTGTATCATGGAGGAATAGCCGGTGCCGAAGTCATCCAGAGCGAGCCGAAAACCCTTGACACGCAGGCGCGTCATCAGCTCAAGGGCGGTGGAGGGGTCGTCCATGGCGGCGGTCTCGGTCATCTCCAGGGTGATTCTCCCCGGATCCACCTGCGCCGCCTCGCAGAGACTCGCAAGCCCATCGGCCATGTCCAGGCGGTCGAGATTGCGCGCCGAGAGGTTCATGGACAGGCCGCAGTCGGCGGTGGGGGCATCCCGCCGCAGCCAGTTCACGCCGAGCTCGAACACCTGCCAGCTGATGGCCCCCATCAGCCCTTCCCGCTCGGCTAGCGGGACGAAGCGGCCCGGCGGTTCCAGATGGCCGTCCGCACGCCGCCAGCGCAACAGCGCCTCGACCCCCCGTAGGGAGCCATCACGACAGGCCACCAACGGCTGGTAGTGCAGCTCGAAGGCGCGCTCGGCCACCGCCAGCGAAATCTCGCCGGCCGTGGGCAGCGCCAGCACCGGCGCGGCCTCGCCGGCCTGCGCACCGGCCGGCGGATCCGACGCGCGCAGCAACAGCTCGCGCAGGCTCCCGAGCCGGAACGGCTTGGGCAGGCGGCCGGCCACCTTGAGCCTGTGCTCGGCGGCGGCGCGCCCGGCCGCGTCGATCACCCGCTCGTTGAGGCCGCTGGAGATGATGATCCGCGCCTGACAGTTCTGCTCGCCCAGTCGCCGCAGCACCTCGACGCCATCCATGTCCGGCATCATCAGGTCGAGCAGGATATGGCTCGGCCGCCACTCCGCAAGCAGGCGGAAGAAGGTCTCGGCATCGCCCGCCGCGCGCGGCTCCAGACCGCAGGCCGCCACCATGGCACTTACGGTGTCTGCCACGTGGGCATCGTCGTCCAGGATCAGAACCCGCCCGGCCTCGGCCATCCGGTCACTCCACGCCCCGCCTTCCGACCCGCTCTCCGCAGGAATTTCCCGGGTAGACTAGACTTTCCGCTGAACCGTGACTATGCATCGATCGGCATAGTGTCACGGCGCCGCAACACGGACCATCGCGGCTACCCGGCCGCGCCGAAAACGCCCCAGGGGTCCTTCTTGCGCTGGCCGTTGCAGAGGCAGCTTGCCGGGGTGCTGCTGATCCTGATGCTGGCGCTGTCGGCGCGGGCGGGCTACGGCTATCTGTTCATTCGCGACTACCGCAGGAGCGGGGTGGCCGACAGGGGTACGCCGCTTCAGGCGCAGACGCGGTTTCGGCCCGCCGCCTTGGCGCGGTAGAGCGCCTGGTCGGCCCGGTTCAGAACGGCTTCGTGGCTCGCGTCGGCGCGCTTCAGGGCGGCCACCCCCAGACTCGCCGTGCAGACGATCTGCCGAGCCGCGACGCGGGCGGGCGTCGCGGCCAGCGCCCGGCACAGACGCTCGCCAATGACCATGGCCGCCTCGGCGTCGCCGTCGGCCAGGAGCACGGCGAACTCCTCGCCGCCGATACGTGCCGGCAGATCCACCGGCCGCAGCGTCTCCTCGAGCACCGCCGCGATGTGCTGGAGCACTGCGTCCCCCGCTGCGTGCCCGTACATGTCATTGATGTCCTTGAAGTAATCGAGATCGATCATGAGCACCGCCGCACCCGGCCCCGTGGGCTCGGTGCGCCGCCGCCAGGCGTCTTCCAGCGCCTCGAGGAAGCGGCGGCGGTTGGCGAGCCCGGTCAGGGCGTCAGTGTTGGCGAGACACTGCAGGTGCCGCTCCATCTCGCGGCGCACGGCCAGCTCGGCGTCCGCGGTCTGAGTGCGGAGCTCGGCTTCGCGCCGCGCCTCGCCCTCGGCGGCGAGCTCGTTGATGAGCTCGATGTTGCGCACGGAAATGGCGGCCTGGGCGGCGAGGAACTCCACCAGGGGCGCCTGGCCCTCGTCGAAGGCGTCGGTGGTCAGGCTGTGTTCGAGATAGAGCACGCCGATCAGGTTGCCGAGATAGCTCAGCGGTACGCACCAGGCCGTACCGCGGAAGCCTGCGCCGTCCCCGCCTCCCAGGTACGGGTCACCAGCGAGCAGCTGGGTTCGGCTCACGTCGCCAGCGGTGAACCGCAGCGTACGCTGGCTGCGCGCCACGTAACGGATGACCGCCTGCGGCAGGCTAGCCACGGTTTCGAGATCGGGCGGCCGCTGGTAGTAGCGAGCGCCCTGCAGGCCGCTGTCCATGCTCACCTGCAACCCGTCGCCACGCGCAAGCAGGAGCACGACCCGCTGAGCACCCGTCTGCAGGGCCACGTGGCGAATAATCTCGGGCACCAGCCGCGACAGCTCGGTATGCAGGGACAGGGCCTGGGCGATGCGGATCACCGTGTCGATGCGCTCGCCACCGCGGCCCGCAACGGGCACATCGCCACGCGCATCCTCGGCGAGCAGGGCGTACGCCGCACCCTGGCGCAGGGCAAGCCGGCGGGGCTCCAGGTAGACCTCCGCGAATGCGGGGCAGTCACGCTGCAGCCAGTAGCTGGCGGCGCGTGCCGCAATCAGTGCCACCGCGGGCCAGCAGGACTGGTGCCGCGCAGCCTGGAGGGCGGCGTCGTAGGCGTCGATCAGCAGGCTGACGTCGCCCCGCCGCCGCGCCAGCTCCGCCACCAGCAGCTGGTGCCAGTGGCGGAAGTTCTCCGGCGCATGCCGCTGCCAGGCGGCGTAGCGCGCGACCGCGCTTTCGAGCTCGGCCTCGACGGTATCGGCCTCGACACCCAGCGCCTCCGGTGCCTGGACCACGGCCAGCGCCCGCAAGGCCGGAAACAGGGCGGCGGGGAGCAGCCCCTGCACGGAGATGCTCGGCAGCCGTGCTTCCGCCTCGGCGATGCTCGCCGCCGCCATCGCCGGGTCATCGCGGATCAGGCAGGCGGCCGCGCGCAGGACATGGTAGATGCAGAGCACCTGCAGGTTGCCGTTGGCCTCGCAGCGGGCCAGATAGTCGGCCTCGGCGTCGTCGCGGTCCGGCCAGTCGTCGTGCTGCCAGGTGCCATGCAGACTCTCGAACACCCGCAGCGCGCCCGTGATCAGGTCCACGCCCCAGCGGTTGCGGCGCTGACGGCTATAGGCGAGGTACCCGAGCACCGCCGGGATAAGCTCATCCAGCGGCTCGCCGGCAAAGAACCGGCAGTAGGTGTCATGGCCGAAGCCATAGACGGCGTACTGCAGATTCCCCGAGGCCTGACCGATTCGGTAGGCCTCCCGGTAGTCCCGGCTCGCCTCGGCCAGCGGCGCGAACCAGTGGCGCAGCGAGCTGCCTGTCATGAGATGCGCGACGCTGCGCTCCGCCGGTGTAGCCAGCCGCTCCATGGCCCGCCGGGTGGCGGACGCCAGCGCCCGCGCGCCGGCACCGTCGCCCTGGCCTACGTGCATGAGAAGGCCACCGTAGGCGGGGTAGGCATAGCCTGCCGCGGCCACGCAACCATGCTCCACGCTCAGGCGCACGGAGCGGGCCACCAGCACCGACCAGAGACGCGGATGGGCCCGGTAGCAGGCCGGGCCTAGGGTCGTGAGCAGTTTCATGACCGCCTGCCGGCGCGGTTCGGTCATGGCCGGCAGCTCGCCGAGTACGCTCAGCGACCGGCCGCCGAGTCGCTCGCTGACGGCGGCAAGCTCCGCATCCCGCGCCGCCTCGAAGTCGGCCCTCGGCAGGTGCTCGCCAAGGGGGGCGAGCCCTTCGGCGGCGGCCGCGACGGCATCGCCGTAGCGGGCACGCAGGGTGCACTGAACCACCCGCAGGTGGTGCAGATCCGCCGCCCGTACCGGATCCGGCTCCCGCGCAATGGCCTCGGCGAGGAAGCGCTCGGCGGTCTCGAACTCGCTGTTCAGGTATTCGAGCTCGCTGCGCTCGCGCCACAGATCGGCGGCCAGTGCCGGCTCCCGCTCCCAGATGTCCGCCGGCAGCGCTTCCATTCCCTGGCGCAGGTAATCCACCGCCGACGGGAAGGCGGCGGCACTCGCCGCGCGCCTGGCCGCCTGCAGATCCAGCCGCGCAAGCTCGAGGCGCTCCGCCACCGAGCTCAGGCGCCCACGCGCAAGGTTCAGATGCGCGGCAATCTCCAGCAGCCGCGCCTGGCGCTCCGCCGGTGCCAGTCGCTCGAGCAGAAGGCGGCCGATCCGCTCATGCAGCGCCGCCGCCTCGGCAGCGGAGAGGGCAGCATAGGCCGCCTCCTGCATGCGATCGTGAACGAACCGCAGCCGCGCGGGGTGCGGACCGGTCCCGGCGACCTCGAGCGGGAGGATGAAGGCATCCCGCAGCGCCGGCTCGAGGCGGCGGTGGAGGGTTTCGGCATCCTCGCCCGCGAGTCCGGCGAGCAGGTCGAACTCGAAGACGGTGCCCATGCCTGCGGCAGCGGACAGCAGCGCCCGCGTCTGCTCCGGCAGACCCTCGAAACGCTGGGCCATTAGCGCTAGCACGTGGTCGGCGAAGCCGGCGTCGCGCAGACCCTCCAGGTCCCAGCGCCAGCCGCCGGCGCCGTCGCTGCCGAGCCAGCCATGCTCATGCATCGTGCGCAGCAGCTGCCACAGGAAGAACGGGTTGCCGCCCGTGCGCCGCTGAACCTCGGCGGTGAAGTCGGCCAGTTCCGCCGCGGGCCGCCCGAAGGCCTCGCTCAGGATGCCACCGACTGCCTGCTCGTCGAGTGCGCCGACGTCGATTTCCGTGACCGCGAGCCGCCGCTGCTGGCGCAGCGGTACCAGCGTCTGCATCAGCGGATGCGCCGCATCCACGGCCTGGTCGCGGTAGGCACCGATGATCAGCACGGGCGCGGGATCCAGCTTGCCGACCAGGGTTTCGAGCAGCTCCAGGGAGGCGGGGTCGATCCACTGCAGATCGTCCAGGAACAGCACCAGCGGTCGATCCTGGGCACCGAAGACCGCCAGCAGGCGAAGCAACGCGTCGTGGAGCTGGGCGCGCGTCTCGGTGGCGGGCGCCGGCCGCGGCGGCGCGAGCTCGCCCATGAGCGCCTGCAGGCTGGGGATCAGGCCGGCGAGTCGACCCGCCTCGGAACCGAGTGCCTCGGTCAGGCGCTGCCGCCAAACCGCCAGCGCAGGCGCGGGCTCCGCAAGGAGCAGCACCATCAGCTCCTCCAGGGCCGCGGTCCAGGCACTGTACGGCTCGCCGCGCTGGAGCTGGTCGAACTTGCCGCTGACGAACAGGCGCCGCGCGTCGCCTTCCCGCTGGCAGACCTCACGGATGAGTGCGGTCTTGCCGATGCCCGAGGCGCCCGCCACCAGCAGCAGTTCCGGGCGATGGTCGCGGGTGCGCTCCAGGGCGGCGGTGATGACCGCCCGCTCGCAGTCACGCCCGTGCAGCCGTTGCGGCGAGGCGGGCGGGCGCTGTTGCGACGCGCCGTGCAAGGTGCCATGCCCGGCGCCGCGACGCACCGCCGAGAGCGCCTCGAGCAGGGACGCCGCATCCGGCAGACGCGCGTCCGGCGCCTTTTCCAGCAGGCGGAGCACGAGCTCAGCCACCGGCGCCGGCAGGTCCGGGACGAGACTGCGCGGGTCCGCTGCGCCAACGGCGAGATGCTGGTAGAGAAGTTCGTCCGGCGGCTCCGCGGTAAACGGGGCCTGGCCGGTCAGAAGCTCGTAGAACAGCGCACCGAGGCTGTACAGGTCGGCGCGCGCATCCGCGGGCTGGGCGAGGCGGCCACTCAGCTCCGGGGCCCGATAGCGCAGCCGCACGGCGGCAGGCAGGGGCGGCGCGCTGGCGACACGATCCAGGCGTACGGCTTGGCTGAGGTCGGTGAGGTAGAGGCCGCTTTCGGCGCGCAGGAAGGCGTCCGGCCCGAGGTCGCCATGCAGCAGCCCGGCGTCATGCAGCTTGGCCACCACCGCGGTAATCTCCAGGGCGAGCTCGAGCACGCCTGCCACCGGCTGCGGGCCGCAGCCGGTGAGGGTCGCGCCCCCGGGGTCACGAAAGTGCAGCTCGGCATCCTGACCGGAGCCGGCCAGGCCCTCCAGCGGCAGCATGCAGTCGAGATTGTGCCGGCTGAGCAGGTCGTGCTCGTGGAGCAGCCGTTCGGCCTTCTCGGGCGCCGGCGCTCCCGCCCGCCGCTTGACCAGCCGCCTCGTCACTGGATCGGCACGCCGGGCGACTCGCAGCAGCTGCGTCGCGCCATCGTCCCGCAGGACACTCAGGGTGTACCAGTCCGCGCTCAAGGTGCCCGCCCCATTCCGGATCGAACCGGGATCCATTGCTGTTCGCCGTCGGGGCCGCCCTCCCCGGTGGCTCTCCAGTTAACCAGAAGGTAATGCGGTCTGCAGGGTGCTTGTGCCCCACTGGTCGCGACACCTGCCCGGGTCTCCGATGAACGTGCGCCTCAGCGGCGGAACACACCGGCAGCGGTCCTTGTCTGCAGCGACACGTCCTTTGCTAGCTCCTAAACCGATTAACCCGGAGGATGTTCATGCCCGAGACGCATCACCCGGTACGACGCCGGCTGATTACCCTGCTGGCCGTGCTTCTGCTCCTGCCAGGTCTCGCCAGCGCCCAGTCCGCGGCTGCGCCCATGCCGAGCCTCGCGCCGCTGGTGGAGGAAGTCTCGCCGTCGGTGGTGAACATCGCCACCCGCGGCACCGTGGAGGCCGAGCGCAACCCGCTGATGGAACACCCGTTCTTCCGGCGCTTCTTTGACGAGATGCCGCAGCCGCGGGAGCGCCAGGTGCAGTCCCTCGGCTCCGGCGTCATCGTCGATGCCGACGAGGGCTACGTGCTCACCAACCACCATGTCATCGCCAACGCCGACGAGATCACCGTCTCGCTGCAGGACGAGCGCACGTTCGAGGCGGAGGTGATCGGCTCCGACCCGGAGACGGACATCGCCGTGATCCGCATCGATGCCGACAACCTCGAGGCGGTGACGCTCGGGGACTCCAGCGAGCTGCGCACGGGTGACTACGTGATGGCGCTGGGCAACCCCTTCGGCCTCGATCACACCGTGACCAGCGGTATCGTCAGCGGCCTCGGCCGCAGCCTGGGACCGCGGGCCAGCGGCGCCCGCATTCAGGACTTCATCCAGACCGACGCCTCCATCAACCCGGGCAACTCCGGCGGCGCACTGGTGAACCTGGAAGGCGAGCTGGTGGGCATCAACACCGCCATCCTCTCCCGCAGCGGCGGCAACATCGGCATCGGCTTCGCCGTGCCGGTGAACATGGCCGAAACCGTGATGCAGCAGATCATCGAGTACGGCGAGGTCCGCCGTGGGCAGCTCGGTGTGCGCGTACAGGATGTTACCCCGGCCCTGGCGGAGGCCATGGGTCTCGAGACCGGGCGCGGCGCCCTGGTCGCGCAGGTGAGCAAGGGCTCGCCGGCGGACGAGGCCGGGCTGCAGGCGGGCGACGTGATCACCGCGGTCGACGACGAATCGGTGGACGATGCCAGCGACCTCGGCCGCGCCATCGGCCTGAAGTCGGCGGGCAGCGAGGTCACGCTGAGCCTCATGCGCGACGGCGAGAGCCGCGAGATCACCGCCACCCTCGGCGAGCGCACGGTGGAGACGGACGACCGGCGGGGCGGCGGCGATGCCGCCGCACTCGGTCTGCGCATTGTGCCGCTGGATGACCGCCATCCCCTCGCCGGCGAGCTCGACCGCGGCGTCGTGGTCGCGGCGGTGTCGGCCGAGTCCCCCGCCGCCGGCCAGCTGCGGCAGGGCGATGTGATCACCTCGGTGAACCGGCAACCGGTAGCCTCGCCGGCGGACTTCCGGCGCGCGGTGGAGGGTGAATCCCGTCTCCTGCTCCGGGTCCACCGTGGCGAGGCGGCGCGCTTCATCGTCATCGAGCGCTGACGGCGCGTCCCGGCAGCCCTGATACCGCCAGTAGCCCGCCCGGGGGCGCCCTGTGCCCCGGGCGGGCTCATTGGTGCGGCAGACTGAACTGGAACGCCATCATTGCCGCGAAGGCAAGCACTACCACGGTACCGATGCGGGCCGGCGTCAGGTGCTCGCCGGCGTCCGGCAGCAGCTCCGCGAACACCATCCAGATCATGGCCCCCGCGGCGAGTCCGAGCCCTACGGGCAGGAACGGCTGGAAGGTCGTGACCAGCAGATACGCAGGCACCGCCATCAGCGGCTGCGGGAGACTGGAGAAAATGGCCCATCCGCTCGCCTTCCAGACCGGCGCGCCCCGGGGCACCATCACCAGCGCGATGGCCAGTCCCTCCGGAATGTTATGCACGGCGATAGCGGCGGTGATGTAGATGCCAAGCGCCTCGCCGCCACCGTAGGCGACACCGACACCGACCCCCTCGGCAAACGAATGCGCCGTCATCACGCCGATGATCAGCAGGGCCTTGCGCGCGTCCGCCCCGTGCAGCTCCCCGACATCCAGAGCACCACGACGCTCGATCCAGGCGTTGGCGAGCAGGATCAGCACCAGCCCCGTGACCAGCCCGCCGAGGCCGCGCCAGGGAGCGATGGCGTTCGCCTCCTCGAGCAGGCTGTGACTCGCCGCCAGCATGAGGCCGGAGGCCACGGCCGCGCCGATACCGAGCCAGTGCACCGGCACCCGTCGCGCAAAGGCTAGCGGGACGGCGCCAAGCCCGGTGGTGACGGCGGTGATGAGCGCGGCGACGAATACGGCAGGCAGGCTGGTTTCCAGTGCCATGGACTCCCCCGGTTCGCGTGACGCCGGCCCGCCGGCGATGGCCGGGCATGGAGTCTGGCGCACGCCGCGTGGCAGCGTCAGTGACTGAGTCACCGCGCCGGTTCAGGAGCGATCGCCTCCGCCAGTACGGAATCTCTTCGGAAGTTGCTGCCAGGCCCCGCACCCGATGTCCTGACTGTACAGGGTAATCCCCGGCGCTTATGCTCCCGGCCTTCGTGCCCCCGGGCGTGACGCGGGGCAGATTGCTTTCCGACTGCCTGCTCGTCGTGCCATGACCTTACTCGCCAACCTCACCGTGGTCACCGTTGGTGTGCTCTGGGGCCTGTACTGGCTGCCGTTGCGCGCGCTGGACGACGTTGCCACCGCCGGGCCCTGGGCCACACTGGCAACCACCGTAACCGGGCTGCTGGTGCTCGCGCCCGCCGCCTGGCGCGGGCGGGGCGAGTTGCAGCGGGCAGGCTGGCCCGCGCTCGCGAGCCTGCTGCTCGGGGGCGCCTCGTTCGTGCTCTACTCCAACGGTCTGCTCTACGGCCACGTGGCCGTGGTGATCCTGCTGTTCTACCTCACCCCGGTATGGAGCACACTCATCGGCCGCATATGGCTCGGCCAGCCCATGACCTGGTGGCGCTATGCCGCCGTGGGGGTGGGACTGGTGGGCGTCGCCCTGGTGCTTC
Organism: Spiribacter halobius; assembly: GCF_020883455.1. Taxonomy (NCBI): domain Bacteria; kingdom Pseudomonadati; phylum Pseudomonadota; class Gammaproteobacteria; order Chromatiales; family Ectothiorhodospiraceae; genus Sediminicurvatus; species Sediminicurvatus halobius. The sequence continues at coordinate 3,908,324 of NZ_CP086615.1, forward strand.
GGGGCAGCCATGGCGGGCTGCCACTGCCCCACAGCGCAGGCGACTGGCTCGGCCTCGCATCCGGCATCGGCTGGGCGATTGCCTCGGTCGGGATCAACCGGTACTCCCGCACGCCACCGGCGACGACCAATTTCGTCTTCTGCGGCGGCGCGGCCCTGGCGGCGGGCCTATTCGTTCTCGCTGCCGGCAGCCCGCCGCCGCTGCTCGCGGCCTCGGCGCTGGCGCCGGCCATCGCCTGGACGCTGGTGATCGGCGGCCTGTGGTGGGCGGCGTCGCTGACGCTCTTCCTGCACGCGGCACAACGCCTCGAACCGGCCCGGGTCGGCATACTGCTGATGAGCGAGGTGATCGCCGGCGCCGCGTCCGCGGCACTGCTCACCGACGAACCCTTCGGCATGCTGATGGGAATCGGTGCCATGGTCGTGGTGGTCGCAGCGCTGCTGGAGACCTTGCCGGCGCCGGCGTATGCATCCGCCTCCGAATACCGGACCTGACGCAATACCTCAGCAGCTTCGCAGAAAGGACTCGACCGCTGCCGCACTGCGTAGCAGCTGAACGTCGTCGCCTGACCGGCCCAGCAGCGTCATGCCGACAGGCATGGCCCCGGCCTGGACGGGCACCGGCAGCGTGATGGCCGGCCAGCCGAGCAGGTTCGCCGTCAGGTTGGAGAAGGTCATGGCGTCCTGTGTGGTGACCGTGCCACTGGGCAACTCCACGGTCTGCTGCCCGATTCGCGGTGCGACGGTCGGCAGGGTAGGCATGCAGATGACGTCGTATCCCGCCGCGAGCTCCCGGATACGGCGGGCGTAGAAGGCCCGGAAACGCTGTGCCCGCAGGTAGCTGGTCGCGTCGATGTGGCAACCGGCCTCGAGTTGGGTGCGCACGGCAGGGTCGAAGTCCTGATAACGCGACGCCAGGGCCTCGCGGTAACGGGCGGACGCTTCGGGGTACATGATCGCCAGCCAGCTGACGTGCGCCTCGCGGGTATGCTCCAGCTCGAAGCGCGCGATGTCGCAGCCGGCCTGCTGGAGGCCAGCCAAGGCGGCCTCGAAGGCCGCCTCCACCGCCGGTTCGAGAGCCAGCCCGGGAAACCGCGCCACACCGACCCGCGCCGGAAGCACTGCGGTGTCGGCGGCGAGCCCGCTCACTGCCGCCAGCGACGTCCCCGGTTCGGCGAGGGCGCCTGCCAGGCATGCGGCATCACGCACCGTGCGCGCCAGTGGGCCGACGTGGTCCAGGGTCCAGGAAAGCGGCATCACGCCACGCGTGCTGATCGCACCGAGCGTGGGCTTGAAGCCTACGACGCCGCAGGCGGCGGCCGGAATCCGCACCGAACCGCCGGTGTCGGAGCCAAGCGCTGCCGGTACCATGCCGGCCGCCACCGCCACGGCCGAGCCGCTGCTCGAGCCACCCGCCAGGCGATCCGGGTCCAGCGGGTTGCGGGCGGGCCCTGCACTGGAGACCTCGCCGGTACCGCCGTAGGCAAGCTCGTGCATGTTGGTCTTGCCGATGATGATGGCCCCGGCCGCGCGCAGGCGGGCAACGCTCTCGGCGTCGCGCTCGGCGATATTGTCCCGGAATGCGCGGCTGCAGGCCGTCGTGGGCTCGCCGGCGCAGTCGAAGTTGTCCTTCAGAGCCACCGGGATACCGTGCAGGGGCCCACGGTCGATACCCGCCGCCCGCTCGCGGTCACAGCGGTCCGCGGTTTCCAGTGCAGCCTCCGCATGCACCGCGACGAAGGCGTTGAGCTCCCGGTGACGCGCCTCGATGCGCCGCAGGCAGGCCTGAACCACCGCCTGCGAGGTGGTGCGCCCCTCGCGGAGTGCCTCCCGGGTTGCCCGGATGGTGCCGCCGTTCGGGTCGCTCATGATGGCTCACCTCCGAAGCCGTCCGTTTCCTCCTGGTACACCAGCGGCAACCCGGCGCCGAGACGGCTCTCGGGAATCTCATCGACGCTGGCGATGTAGCGGACCAGGCCGCACACGGTTTCGACTTCATCGGACGCGAGCCCGCGACCATTCAGCGCCTGGCGGAGGCGTTCAATCTTCTCGTCCATTGGACTGTCCCTCCTAAACCCCGAGCATCTCCTGCACGAGGGCAGGGTCCTGTCGGATCTCACCCATGCTCAGATGGCGCTCTATCCGACCGCGGTTCATCACGTAGCACTCGCTGGCCAGCCCCGTGACGAAATCGAGATTCTGCTCAGCCACCAGGATCGCGACGCCGTCGCTGCGATTGAGGTCACCGAGAAGGGCCTGGATAGCCATGATGATGGAGGGCTGAATGCCCTCCGTGGGCTCATCGAGCAGCATCACCGCCGGGCGCAGGGCCAGCGCACGCGCCAGGGCGAGCATCTGCTGCTGGCCGCCACTGAGATTGCCCCCCATGACGTGGGCGCGCTCCTGCAGCGCCGGGAAGCGCTCGAATGCCTGGGCCACGGCCGCCTTCGCATCGTGCCCGCAGGCATGGGCGGCCACCTCGATGTTTTCGGTGGTGGTCAGCCGCGGGAAGATATCCCGTCCCTGCGGGACGTAGGCGATGCCGCGCCTGGCCCGCTTCGCGGCCGAAGCCGGGAGCACGGTATCCTCCAGCAGGACGCTGCCCTCGCGCACCGGGAGGACGCCGGCGATGCTCTTCATCAGGGTGCTCTTGCCCACCCCATTGCGCCCCAGCACCGCCTTGATTTCGCCGGGCCCGAGCCGGAGGCTGACGTCCTCGATCACTGTTGCCGATGTGTAGGCCGCGGTGACGTTGCGCACCTCAAGCATCCGACTGTCTCCCGAGGTAGATATCGAGCACGCGCTCGTCCTGGCGCAACTCGTCGATGGTGCCGCTGGCAAACACGGCGCCTTGGTGCAGCACGGTGACCGGCGCATCGAGGTCACGGATGAAGTCCATGTCGTGCTCCACCACCACCACGCCCGCGAATCGCGAGATCCGCTTGAGCAGGGCGACGGTGTGCTGGCGCTCCTGGCCGGTCATGCCCGCCGCCGGCTCATCGAGGAAGATCAGCTTTGGCTCGAGGCAGAGCACCATGCCCAGGTCGAGCCACTGCTGCTCGCCATGGGAGAGGGCCCCGCCGGGCTCGTGGGCACGATGGGTCAGGCCGATGACGGAAAGAGTGCGCCGTACCCGCTCGCTGGCCGTGTCGGGATCCTCGTGGCGGCTGTATGCGGCGAGCCAGAGGTTCTCGCGCACGCTCAGCTCCTCGAGGATCCTGGCCACCTGCAACTTGATCCCGAGCCCGGCCTGCACCCGGCGATACGGCGCCCAGCCGGTGATCTCCGCGCCCTCGAACAGCACCTGGCCGCCGTCCGGCTTCAGTAGCCCCAGACAGGTGCCGAGGAAGGTGCTCTTGCCCGCACCGTTGGGCCCGATCAGGCAGTGGATGCCACGGTCATGGAACTGCATCGACACGTGGTCGGTGGCCGTGACACCGCCGAAACGCTTCTGCAGGTCCTGCGTCTCCAGCACCACGGCTCCCGTGGACTGACGGTCGAACAGGGCGTCAACGCCGCCGAGCTCGGCCCGGTCGGCAGGCACGCTGCCGGCCTGTGCGGATCGCTGGCGGCGGCGGCGAAGCATGCCGAGCAGGCCTCGCGGGGCCAGCAGTACGAGAGCGATCAGCCCGCCCCCCAGCACCAGGGCCGTCTGCCCGCCGACCACGCCTCCGCCAAGCCAGAAGGACAGCCCGCCGACGAACACCGCACCGACGAACGCCCCCCAGAGGGTGCCGCGGCCACCGACCAGGACGTAGATGGGGATGAGCAGTGCCTGGGCCACGCTGAACACGTTCGGACTGACATACAGGGCCCAGGCCCCGTACAGGGCACCGCCGATGCCGGCGATGGCCCCGGAGATCGTGAACAGCACCAGTCGGTAGCGGCGCACGTCGTAGCCGAGCAGCTCGGTCTTGAGCAGATTCTGCCGCACGCCGCTGATCACCAGGCCGAATGGCCGGCGCAGCAGCGCCTTGACGCCCAGGAAGATCAGCAGCGCCACGGCGAGCGCGAAGTAGAACGCCCCCGCGGTGCTGGCCGGCGCCGCATCGGGCCCGAAGCCGAGGGTCAGCATGGGCACTGTGGTCATGCCGTTTGCGCCGCCCACCCGGGCCTCGCCGAGCTCGAAGGTCCAGCCCACGGCCACCGTGTACATGATCAGCACCAGGGTGTAGGTGATGATCGTGGTCTGCAGGGCCCCGAGCCGCCCGTAGAACAGGAAGTAGGCGACGCCGGCCGCCGCCAGCGCGCCGATGGCGGCGCCGGACAGCAGCCCGATCAGCGCCGTGCTGCCCAGTAGCGGCCCGAGGTTGCTGCCGGCAATGCCGTAGACATAGGCGCCGAGACCGAAGAACACGGTGTGCCCCAGGCTGAGGTCGCCGCCCTTGCCCCAGACCAGGTCGAGACCGAGGGCCACGAGCCCAAAGGCAAGCCAGGACGTGGCGATGTAGATCGCGTACTCGTCCGCGTTCATCGCCAGCAGTGCAACCACGCCCGCCACGGCCGTCGGCAGCGCCCACCAGGCCGAGCGGCCGGCCAGGGCCAGCGGGCTCGGCGTGGTGATCGATTCAGAGTTTTCCACGCCACCCCCTGGAGATTCCGCCCGGGAAGAACCGGAGAATGATGATGGTGACCACGAAGAAGGCGACGTCCCCGGCCACGGAGGTGAGGATGCTGCTGGTCAGACTGGAAAGCCCGCCGAGGCCGGTCATCGAGGCGACCGTGCCGGTCAGCGTGAGCGGGCCGGCGACGACCACGGCGAGGAAGGCCTTGGAGACGAAGGCGAGCCCCATGTCCGGGGTGGCGGGGAAGGCCGGCACCAGCAATCCGCCGGCGAGGCCGGCGAGCGCCGCGCCGAAGGCGAAGGTCACGGTATTGATGCGCCGGGTCTCGATGCCCACGGAGCCCGCCATGGCCGGGTTCTGGATCGCCGCCCGCGCCATGATCCCGTAGCGCGTCCGCACGAAGACCAGGTAGACGGCAACCGCCATCAGCGCCGCCATGGCGATCAGGAACAGGTAGTACACGGGCATCGAGTAGCGCCCGATGGAGAACGACCCCATGGGCAGACCGATGCCGGTCGTGGAGGCGCCGAAGGTCAGGATGGCGCCCTGGTAGAGCACCATGCCGAGCCCCCAGGTCGCGAGCAGGGTGTCGAACAGCCGCCCGTAGAGAAACTGGATGATGGCGCGTTCGATGAGCGCCCCGAACAGGCCCAGAGCGAGCGCCGCCAGCACCACGGCAAGTGCGAATGGCACCCCGGCCTTGGTGGCGAACAGCGTGGCGTAGGCACCGAGCATCAGGAACTCGCCGTGGGCGAGGTTGATCACGCCCATCATGCCGAAGATGACGGCAAGCCCCATGGTCGCGATCAGCAGAACGCTGATGCTGAACAGCGCGGTGATACCGGTCGAGGCCAGCTGATCCATGCCCGGAACCTCCTGCGGTGGTGGTGTCTAGGCCCCGGCAACAGCTGCCCTGATCGGGCGGCCGTCGCCGGGGGAAGGGGCCGCTCTGGCTCAGTCCTGGGGCGTGAACTGCTCGGAGATGCCGGGATTCGCCGCCAGGTCGCAGACCTGCTGCTCGTAGGCGGGCATCACGTCCTCGAAGTGCTGGATGACCTCGAAGCTGTGGTTGTCGTCGCCCCGCACGAGGTAGACCTGGTGCATGAGGTGGTGCGAGGGCAGCATCCGCACCCGGCCTTCGGGGCTGTCGATCTCGATGCCGCCTTCGAGGGCGTCGATCACCTGCTCGGACTCCACGGAGCCGGCCTGCTCGGCCGCTGCCGCCCAGAGCATGACGGCATTCCAGGTGTCGTTGGCCTCGGAGATGATCGGCTCCTCGATCTCACCGTAGGCCTCGCGCCACAGGCGCACGAACTCCTCGTTGGCCGGCGTATCCACGACCATGAAATAGTTCTGCGAGGCGATGATGCCGTCCCCGGCCTCCGAGGACACCACCACCTGCTGGTTGCCCGAACCGTAGTTGGTGGAGATGACGCTAATGTCCTCTTTCAGCCCCGAGGCAGCGAACTGCTCGTAGAAGGAGGTCTGGCTGGCCCCCACGGGCAGGGCCACCACCACGTCGGCCTCGGCGTCCTGGATCTTCTGCAGCGAGCTCGAGAAATTGCTCTGCGACAGCGGCAGGAAGTCCTGGCCGACCACCTCGCCACCGAGTTCTTCGGCGTAGTGCTCGACCCAGTGCGCGGAGATGGTGCCGAAGTTGTAGTCCGGCGCGACCACGTAGAAGCGATCGCCGTAACGCTCGGCCGCCCATTCCATCATCACCCCCAGCTGCTGTGAGGGAGTGACGCCGGTCAGGAACGTGTAGCGGTCGCAAACGCCGCCCTCGTAGAGCGCGCTGTAGAAATACGGCACCTTGCGCTGCCGCGCCACGGGTCTGACCGCCTCCCGCGAGGAGCTCGCCAGCCCGCCGAACATGGCATCGACCTGATCGCGCAGGATGAGCGTGCGCGCATACTGGGTGTACTTGGCGTCATCGGACTGGGTGTCGTACTCCACCACCTCCACGTCCATGCCATTGACGCCCCCATCGGCATTCAGCTTGTCCACTGCGAGCTGCAGCGCCTGACTCTGCTGGATGCCGTAGATGTTGAGGCCGCCGGTGAGATCGTGCATGGCCCCGATGGTGACCGTCTCCTGGGCCGCTGCCCCGGTGGCGAACGCGAGGGTCAGCGCCGCGCCGATCCCCTTGAGCATGCCGGCCTTGTTCTGCCCGTTCGGGCCGCTTACTTCGTGCATCCTGTTTCCCCTTGGTGTCGTGTCGTTGTTCCGATGGCGGCCTTGCCGCACAAGCGGTGGTGGCTGCTCATAGCAGCCGGTCGGTGAGAAAGCGGTAGCTGGTGCGCGCGGCGACGAGATCCGCGGTCGCTAGCGTTGCGGTCAGTGTTTCTGCCTCGTTGGGCCCTGCCCGCTCGAGGATTTCGCCAGTGGGAGCGACGATCTGGCTCAATCCGAGGCGTTCCCAGACACCCGCCTGCGGCCCCATGTCCAGGCGCCCGCAGGCGTTGCAGGCCACCACGAAGGCCTGATTCTGGATCGCCGTGACCATGGGCAGCGCATTCCAGTAGTCGCGCTTCGCGCTCTGCAGGCCGACGCCCCCCTTGGCACCGCCGGCCCAGGTGGACGAGGTGATCGCAATGATATCCACACCCTGGTCGGAGAGGGCCTTGAAGTACTCGGGAAACATGGCGTCATAGCAGATCGCGATGCCGATCCGCCCGAGCGCGCAATCGAACGCTTCGACGTGTTCGCCGGGCGTATAGTAAAGCTTTTCTATACCCGGCATGTGCAGCTTCCGGGTGACCCCGATGACGCCCTCCGGGCCGACCAGCGCGGCACTGTTGAAAATCATCCCGGCGATCTCCGAGCGTTCGGCAAAGCCGACAACGGCATGGATGCCGCACCCGCGCGCCGCCTCCGCGATAGCCCCCAGCTCCGGACCATCCACAGCGATGGTGCCGCCGTCCCAGTACGCCTTGAGCCCCCCGGGCGCGTGACGGAAGAAGCTCGTGATGCCGACCTCCGGGAACACGGCCAGTTGGCTGCCAAGCCCTGCCAGGCGCCGCAGGCTGTCGACGATGAAGGCCACGTTCTGCGGGCGCGCCTCCATGCCACCGGGCTCGTGCTGCACCACCGACACCTGTACGTCCCGCTCCATCACGCCTCCGCTTCGCCTGGTCCGGAGCCGGCGTTCGGCCCCGCTCTGAGCTCCAACTTAGAAGCATCGGGGCGGCAGGGATATGCGAGCGGAATTACAGCGGATGTAAGAAAATCAACGGCGAGCTTAGCCGGTCGCCTCGCTGCCGCTGTCGCCGCCGACCTGGAACAGCAGCGCCTGGTCGCGGCGGCAGCACTCGAGGATGAAGTTCCAGACCAGGTTCACCGCTTCGAAGCGGTGCAGATCGCGGTTGGTCGAGATCCAGTACTGGCGCACAAAGCACAGTTCGGGGAGCACCCTCTGAAGCTGTGGATCCTCGAGTGCCATGTAGTTGGGAAGTATGGACAGCCCGAGGCCTTGCCGGGCCGCCTGTTGCTGGGCGCGGATACTGGTGCTCTGGAACACGAAGTTAAGGTTCGTGGCGAGCTCGTAGTGATACTTCAGCTCCTCGGCGAAGAGCATGCTCTCGATGTAACCGATCCAGGGATGCCCAAGCAGCGCCTCACGGCTGCTCATCGGACCATGTGCAGCGACGTACTCGGGGCTGGCGTAGACCCCGAGGACGTACTGCGTGAGCAGGCGCCGAATGACATATTCACCCCTTGGCTTCTCCAGCGTAATGCTGATGTCCGCCTCGCGGCTCGTCACGCTGGTGGACTTCGGGAGCGAGATGAAATCCACGTCGATTGCCTGGCCACGGAGCCAGGCGGCGATGCGCGGCGAGAGGTAATTGTCGCCAAGGCCCTCGGTGACCCCGACCCGCACCTTTGGCTGAACGCTGCCACCCGGCTCGGTCCGCTCGAGGCCGAGAATCAGCTGACGCTCCAGCGCCTCGGCATGCCGGAAGAACTGCTCACCGGCCTTGGTCAGCCGATAGCCCTCGCTCGACTGTGCCAGAAGCTGCACGGAGAGCGCCTTCTCCAGCGCGGATAGCCGGTTTGCCACGGTGACGTGCGTGGTGCCAAGAGTGCGCGCCACCCGCGTCAACCGCTTCTGCCGGACCAGCGCCAGGAAGAACTTGATATCGTTCCAGTTGAGCCCGTGCAACGTGTCTTCATTCGGCATCGAACCACCCCGGGCTTCACCCGGCTGGCGTTCAGCGCGCACCCGGAGGCTACTACGCTAGCAGGCATGGGCTCCTCGCGGGGCATCGCCACAACGGCGGTTAGCTAGCAAACCGACGTGCATGGTCGGCCGCTGGCAGAGATCACTCGGGAGTCGTTCACAGGCAGATCAAGCCCGCCTGGCAGGCGCTGCAGGCGTTCGCCGCCAGAGTCCGGCAGTCTGCCCGGGTGGCTCTGCCCGGGCAGACCTCGCCCCGCAGGTCGGTGGCGGGCTCTCAGTGGCTCGCCTTCAGCGTCTGCCTCACCGTCGCCGCCACACCGTCGCCGTCGAGGCCGTAGTGGCGGTATAGGTGCGTGGGCGGGCCGAGCAGCGAGTACTCGTCGGGCAGGCCGATGCGCACCTGGCGGCAGCCGAGGCCCTCGTCGGCGATGACCTCGGCCACCGCGGAGCCGAAGCCACCGGTGACGTTGTGCTCCTCGGCGGTGAACAGCACGCCCTGCCGCGCCGCCGCCCGCACGGCCTCGCGGTCCAGCGGGCGGATCGAGTACATGTCCACGACGGTCAGCTCGATGCCCTTGCCGGCGAGCTGATCGGCGGCCTCGAGGGCGGCGGAGACCAGGTTGCCGACGGCGAGCACGGTGGCGTGGCTGCCCCCGCGCAGGGTGTTGGAACCCCCGATGCGCCACTCCGGCGGCGCGTCGTAGACCGGCTTCTCCCGGCCGCGACCGGCGCGGAAGTAGATCGGGCCCTCATGGTCCAGCGTGCTGCGGAAGGCCGCCCGAATGGCATTGCCGTCACAGGGGGCCATGAGCGTGAGGTTGGCGAGGGTACGCAGGGCGCCGATGTCCTCGTTGCTGTGGTGTGAGGTGCCGTAGAAGCCCATGGCAATCCCGGAGTGGGTACCGATCATGCGCACGTTGAGGTTCGGATAGCAGATATCGTCGCGGATGTTTTCCAGGCCCATGAGGGCGAGGAAGAACGAGTAGTTGGAGATCACCGGCAGCAGACCGGTGGTGGCCAGCCCGGCGGCAGCGCCGATCATGTTGCGCTCGGCGATGCCGAAGTTGAACAGCCGGTCCGGGTACTGCTTGCCGAAGTTGATCACCTGGGTCGGCCGCGCCAGGTCGGCGGTGCAGACGACGAGGTCGTCGCGACCTTCAGCCGCCAGCTCGCACAGCACCTGGCCGGTGGTGAGCTGGCTGGATAGGGCCAGGGAACCGGGCATGTCCCAGGTCTTCTCGTCGAAATCGGGGCCGACGGTGGACTCGGAGAGGTCCACCTGGGGCCGCTTGCTGGGGTCCATGTAGCTGTTGCGCTCGGTCATGTCGCGCTCCTGTCTGATGTCCGTGGGGGGGGCGGCGCTCAGCCGATCTCGCCGGCCTCGACCTCGCGGTAGGCCCGCTCCAGGTCCTTCGGGCCGAGGTAGCCCAGATGCCACTGCCAGCCGCCCTCCATGAAGGAGACTCCCTTGCCGGCGACGGTGCGGGCGAGCACGCAGCAGGGCCGGTCGCGCTCGCCGTTGAGCGCCAGCTCCAGCGCGGCGCTGGTCTGGGCGAGGTCGTGGCCGTCCTCGAGGTTGACGACGTCCCAGCCGAAGGCCCGCCACTTGTCCTCCAGCGGCTCGCTGGCTAGGGTCTCCTGGGTGTAGCCGTCGGAGCCGGCGGCGTTGATGTCGACGATGCCGACCAGGTTGCCGAGGCCCCAGTGGGCGCCGGCCATGGCCGCCTCCCAGATCTGGCCCTCGGCCTGCTCGCCGTCACCCATCATGCAGACCACCCGCGCGGGTGAGCCGCGATGACGCAGGCCGAGCGCCATGCCCACGGACACCGAGAGGTTGTGGCCGATGGAGCCGGAGGAGAAGTCCGCACCACGGACCTTGCGCATGTCCGGGTGATCGCCGAGGGGCGAGCCGAGTCGGGTATAGCCGTCCAGGTCCTGGCGCGGGAAGTAGCCGAGATCCGCCAGCACCGGGTAGAGGGCGATGGCCGCATGGCCCTTGCCCATGGTGAAGCGGTCACGGTCCGCCCAGTCGGGGTGCTGCGGGTCTACCTGCAGGAACCGGTAGTAGAGCACCGCCAGCAGCTCGGCGATGGAGAAGGCGGAGCCGTAGTGGCCGGAGCCGCAGATGTCGGTAAGCCGCAGGACCTCGCGGCGGATCATGCGCGCCTTCTCTCGCAGCTCCGCGCGGGGCACGTCTTTGGTCTCGCGTCTTGCCATGGTCTTCTACCTCGAAGCGTCGTCTGGAATCGTTCAGTCGATGTGCATGCCGCCGTTGACGTCGATCACCTCGCCGGTGACGTACTCGGAGAGCTCCGAGGCGAGGAACAGACAGATGCGGGCCACGTCCAGCGGCCGGCCCGTGCGCTGCATCGGGATCGACTCGCGGATCTGGCGGTGCTGCGCCTCCGTGAGCTTGCCGGCGGTGATGTCGGTCTCGATGAAGCCGGGGGCGACGGCGTTGACGCGGATGCCGTCGGCGGCGTGGTTGCGGGCGAGCGCCCGCATGAGCCCGAGCATCCCGGACTTGGCGGCGCTGTAGTGCGGCCCGCCGAAGATGCCCCCGCCGCGCTCGGCGGATACCGAGGACATGTTCACGATGCTGCCGCGACCGGCCCGCGTCAGGTGGGGCATGAGCGCCTTGCTGCAGAAGAACGCGCCCTTGAGGTTCACGGCCATGACGGCGTCGAAGTCGCCCTCCTCGATCTCGAGCAGGCCCTTCGGCTGGGTGATGCCGGCGTTGTTCACCAGCGTATGCGGCACCCCGAGCCGCGCGACGACGGACTCGATGGCCCCCTGCACGCTCTCCCAGTCGGTGACGTCGCAGACGTAAGCGTGGGCACGCTCGCCCAGCTCGCGACAGGTGGCCTCGAGGGCCTCACGGTCACGGTCGAGCACCGCCACGGTGGCGCCGTGCTCGAGGAAGAGCTCGGCAGTGGCGCGGCCGATGCCCCGGGGCGAGGCGGCGCCGGTGATCACGGCGATATGGTCGTTGAGTAGCATGGGGTCATCACCTCCGGAGAATTGACGGCGCGGCTAGAAACGCAGCGTGAAGGCCGGCACGTAGCTGACCAGCGCAAGCACCAGCAGCGCGAAGAGATAGAACGGCACCAGCGCCCGCACGGTTTCCTCTATGCGCACGCCGGCGATGGATGAGGAGATGTAGAGCGTGGTGCCCACGGGGGGCGTGAACAGCCCGATACCGAGGTTCAGCGTCATCATGACGCCGAGCTGCACCAGATCGAGATCGATCGCCACGGCGAGGGGCACCAGCACGGGCCCGAGCAGAAGGATGGCCGGCGTCATGTCGATGACCGTGCCGACCACCAGCATCAGCACGTTCATGAACACAATCACCGCCGTCCGCGGCAGGTCCATGCCGGTCACCATGGCCGTGAGCTCGTCCGGGACCCGGTCGATGGTGATCATCCACGAGAGCACGGACGAGGCCATGATCAGCAGCAGCACCGCGCCCGTGGCGCGGCCGGCGTTGATCATGGCGCCAACGGCGTCACGCAGGGAGAGATCCCGATAGCAGAGGCGCACGATCAGGGCGTAGAACACGGCAATGACGCTGACCTCGGTGGGTGTTGCCGCGCCGCTGATGATGGCGGTCAGGATCAGCACCGGCATGGCAAGCGCCGGCAGGGAGTCGATGCCGGCGCGCCCCAGCTCCGAGGGCCGCGTACGGTGCTCCCGGCGCGGGAAGCCCTGTCGCCGGGCGATCAGATAGACCGCGGCGAGGCTCGCGCCCCCGAACAGAAGCCCCGGAATGATGCCGGCGAGGAACAGCGCTCCCACCGACGTCCCGGCCACGCTCGCGTAGATGATGAGCGGAATTGACGGCGGGATGATCACGCCGATCACCGAGCTCGCCGAGTTCACCGCCGAGGCGAAGGCGGCGGGGTAGCCCTCCTTCTTCTGCCAGGGGATCAGCACCGAGCCGAGCGCCGAGGCATCCGCCACGGCCGACCCCGAGACGCCCGCGAACAGCATGGAGGTGACCACGCTCACCTGGCCGAGCGCGCCGCGGATGCGGCCTACCACGAGGCTCGCGAAGTGGATCAGGCGCTGCCCCAGTGCCCCGGATATGAGCAGCTCGCCGGCCAGGATGAAGAACGGGATGGCCAGCAGCAGCGGGTTCTGGGACGGGCTGTAGAACTTCTGGATGACGATCACGAGATCGTAGCGCTCGCTCACTGCCACGGCGGCAGCGCTGGCGCCCAGCAGCGCGTAGCCGATGGGCACCGCCAGCAGCATCAGCAGCAGGAAGGCCGGCAGGGCGACGGCACTCATGCGCGGCCTCCCCGCCCGGCCAGCGGCTGCGTGGCGACCTCCGCCAGCCGCAGCAGCGCCACGGCGGCCACCGCCAGCATGCCGATGGGCACGCTGTAGAACGCCCAGGTGCTCGGCAGCCCAAGCACCGGCGTCGAGCGGTACTGCATGAAGCTCAGGATCGACGGCGCCTGCGCCGCCAGCGCCAGCATGAGCGCGGCGACAAGGACGAGCACCGCGAGCTGCAACGCCCGCTGCCACGCCGGCGGCAGCTTGCGGGCGAAGAAGTCCACACCGAGATGCTCCTCATGCACCGCCGCCAGCACGATCCCGGCCATGATCAGCCAGGGAAAGAGCATCACCGGCACCTCCGAGGCCCAGGCGACGCTGCCGGCGAGGATGTAGCGGACGATCACCCCGAGCATGAGCGTGCAGCCAATGGCCACCGTGGTGGCCAGCACCACCGCGGAGGCAGCGATCCGAATCCCGCTGCGCAGCCGCACGATGCCGGCAAGGAAGGTCTGTACGGACATGGCCACCTCCCGGGAGCCTGCCGTGGTCCGAGGGCCGGCGGGGCAATTCCCCGCCGGTGATCGGGTGGGCAACCCGCCTGCCTCACTCCCGGGCCACACCCGGCGCACAGGAGCGAGACAGGCGGGTCCGTCGCTCAGCGGTTGTCCGCCGCCGCCTCCTGGGCCAGGTCCACGATGTCCCCGAGGCGCTCGCGCCAGTGGTCGTAGACCGGCTGGGTGGCCTCGCGGAAGGCCGCCACGTCCGCCTCGTTGATGGCGACGCCGGCCTCTTCCATGCGCCCGCCAAGATCAGCGCTCTGGCGCACCAGCTCCATGCGCTGGTAGGCCCCCGCCTCCTGTGCGGCGCGCTCGACGGCCGCCTGCTCGTCGGCGCTCAGGCTCTGCCAGGTCTGCATGCCGACGATGAACGGCGTCACCTCGTACTTGTGGCCGGTGAGGGAGAGGTAGTCCTGAACCTCGTGGAGCTTGGACGACCAGATGTTGACCAGCGGGTTCTCCTGCCCGTCCACGGTGCCCTGGCGCAGGGCGGTATAGAGCTCGCCGAAGGCCAGCGGCGTCGGGTTGGCGCCCAGCTCCTCGAAGATGGAGATGGTCATCGCGTCCTCGGGGGTGCGGATCTTCAGGCCGTCCACGTCCTCCGGCTGCTCGATCGGGCGCGCGTTGTTGGTGATGTGCCGGATGCCGTTGTCCCACCAGGCGAGCACCTTCAGTCCGCGCTCCTCGGTCAGATCCGCGACGCGGTCACCGAGCTCGCCGTCGACCACCTCCCAGGCGGCCTGCGGGGAGTCGAACAGGAACGGCAGGCCGAACACGTTCGCCTCCGGCACGATGTTCGCGAGCGGCCCCTGGCTGTTGGCGGTGAGGTCGAGCTGGCCGCTCAGCACCTGGTCCAGCATCTCGACGTCGGAGCCGAGCTGCTCGGAGCCCTGGATCTGCACATCGAGCGAGCCGTCGGTGTAGTCATGCACCAGCTCGGCGAACAGGTCGGCGGCCATGGTGCGCGGGTTGCCTGGAGCGGCCCCGTGGCCGAGCACCAGGGTGCGGGCGTCGGCGGCAAGGCTGACACCCAGGGTGAGCGCCACGGCGGGCGCAATCGTGCGCAGGGCACGGCTCGAGAAATCGAACATGGTTGCTCCTCCTCTTGCGGCCGGGTCGCGACGCCATTCGTGCAGCGCCGTCGTGTCCGGCTCAGTCAGTCATCGCTGGCGGTTCCCTCATCGTTGGACCCGGCCTTCGCTGGCCGGGCACTCAGCACCCGGGCCGACTCCTCGTCCCAGACGCGGAAGTGCTTGTCCATTGCCGCCACCGCCTGAATCGGATCGCGCGCGGCGATGGCCTCGACAATGGGGATATGGGTGGCATTGGTGCGCTCGGCGCCGCGGGGTACCTGGCGCACCCGCACGCGGCGCTGGTGCACCACCTCGCGCAGCACCGTGGACAGGCCCTGGATCATCAGGATGATCACCGGGTTGCGCGTGGTGTAGGCGAGCCGCATGTGGAATTCGTGGTCGGCGCGCAGGCCGTCCGCGATGGTCTCGGCATGGAGAATGCGGTCGCGCAGCTCGGCGAGCGCGGCGACGTCGTCATCGGTTGCACGGATGGCGGCCTGGCGGGCGATCTCGCGCTCGAGCATCTCCCGCGCTTCTTCCATCTGGTCCACGGAGACGTAGCCCAGGCGCACGGCAAGATCGAAGTAGAGCTGGACGAAGCCGGGCTTCGGCATCTGCACGTAGGTGCCGCTACCGGGCGTGCGCTCGATGAAGCCCAGGTTCTCCAGGGTCGCCAGGCGCTCACGCACGGTGGAGCGCTGTACCCCGAGCTGCTCGGCGAGCCGCCGCTCCGCAGGCAGGCGAATACGGCCATCGCTGCTGGTCTGGGCGGTGAGCACCACGGCCTTGAGACGGCCGAAGAGATCGTCGTCTGGCTCTGACACGATAACGCTCCTCCAATTGGCCGGACCAATATGGTCGGACCATTTGAAGGCTAGTTAAGCGCCCTGGCATCGTCAATGGTCGGACCGATGAGCGGCAGAGGCCGTCAACCGCGCCGCCACCGACGCCCTCTGTGGCGCCGGACATAGCGGAGACACCCTATGCACACGGCCTGAACGGCACCGGACCCTGACCTGGATCAGGATGGGGGCCCGGCGCGAGGTTCAGACTGGGGCCGCATTCGGGAAAGCAGGTCGCGCGATGCACCGGGACGCATGCATGGAGCTCATCCGCCACGCGGTCATGGCGCCGTCGAGCCACAATACCCAGCCATGGCGTTTCGAGCTGGGCGACGGCGCGATCCGGCTGCGCCCGGATTTCCACCGCCGGCTGCCGGTCGTCGATCCGGACGACCACGCGCTGTTCATCAGCCTCGGTTGCGCGCTCGAGAATCTCGTCATCGCTGCCGGCAGTGAGGGCATTCAGCCCTCGCTTGCCTATTTCCCGGAAGATGAAGAGGCCAATACCATCCGGGTCAGGCTGGCCCGGCCCGACGCGGACAGCCAGCAGACGCCGGGCGGGACAGCCGCAGCATTGTTCCGGGCCATCCCCAAGCGCCAGTCCACCCGCCGCGCCTTTGACAGCCGACCGCTGCCTGCGGCCGTTGTCCGGGCCATCGCGGAGCTGGCCGCGGAGCCGCTGGTGAGCCCTCGCCTCGTCACCGACCGCGACCTTATCGGCAGGGTGGCCGAACAGGTCGAGAGCGCCTGCCGGACCCAGCTGGCCGACCCGGCGTTCGTCGAGGAGCTGATCTGCTGGATCCGCTTCGGGCGCCGCGAGGCCGAGGCACGCGGGGACGGCCTCGCCGCCCGTGTCATGGGGTTGCCTTCCATGCCCCGCTGGCTCGGCAAAAGGCTGATGCGCCTCGCCCTGACGCCCGCCCGGGAGGCGGCGCGTGCAGCGGCCCAGGTACGCTCATCCTCGGCGCTGATGATCTTCAGCGTGGAAACCGACACCCCCGAGGCCTGGGTTCGGGCGGGCCAGAGCTTCGAGCGCGCCGCCTTGCTGGCCACGAGCGAAGGCGTCAGGCACGCCCACGTCAACATGCCCTGCGAAGTGCCGGAAGCCAGCGAGCGCCTGCGCGTGGCGTTCGGTCTCAGCGGACGTCCGGTGCTGCTGATCCGGCTCGGCTACGCCGAGCCCATGCCATTTTCCTACCGCCGCCCACTGCCGGACGTCGTCCGGTATGCCGCGGACCAGGCGCAGGCACAGGCGGCTTCGGGTCACCGCGGACCGGCGGCATGACAGGTGCCAGACCGAGAGCCCCCACCGCGCGGCCGCCGGTCCTGCTCCGCGCAACGATTCTGTGGGTGGCCATCTGCGCGCTCGCGATTGGCAATGGCGCTGTGCGCGAGGCGGCGCTCGAGCCGGCGCTGGGCCCAACGCTCGGACTGGTGACCAGTGGCCTGCTGCTCTCGGTGCTGGTCCTCGCCGTGGCCTACGCAGGGGCACCCTGTTACGGCCGTCAGCCGGCGACGGTCCTGGCGGCTCTGGGCGTTTACTGGCTCGTGCTCACCGTCGCCTTCGAGCTCGTTCTTGGCGTGCTCGTGCTCCGGCAGTCCGGGGACGAGCTGCTGGCCCAGTACAGCCCCGCCGGGGGCAACCTGTGGCTGCTCGTCCTCGCCACGATCACGATCGCCCCATGGCTGGCCGCCCGCCTGCGCCGCCTCATCTGACGCCCAGCGATTACACGAACGCTCCTGCCGCGGCCCCGGGCCACCCCGTCACGCCGCCCCTTCGCCCAGCATGTTGGCCGTGACCTCCCGCAGGTGGTCGCGCATCGCGCTCTCCGCGGCCATGCGATCGCGGTCCGCAATCGCGTCGCGAATCGCCTGGTGCTGGCGCACATACCGGCTCATGCGCTCGCGGGTGAGGGAGGCCTGCTTGAGCCGGCCCCACAAGTCGCCCTGCCGGGCTTCGTTGAGCGCCTGAAACAGGCTCATCAGCATGGCGTTGTGGCAGGCATCCGCCACGGCGCAGTGGAAGGCGCTGTCGGCGACCTCGAAGTCCGCGAGCACCCTAGCCGTAGCGCATTCTCTCAACGACCGGTCCAGGCGCGCCAGATCCTCGGGGGTGGCCCGCAACGCCGCGATCGCGGTCATACGGGGTTCGAGCACGCTTCGCGCCTCCAGCACCTCGGCGGGATTGGTCGTCTGGAGGCCGGCGGCAGGGCCCGCGTCCCAGCGCAGGGGCGGCGAGCGCTCAGGCGGGGGCGGCCCCAGAAAAGTGCCCCTGCCAACGCCTCGCCAAAGCAGGCCTTCCGACTTCAGGGCATCGAGCGCGCGGCGCATCGTCCCCCGACTCCCACCGAGCACACGCACCAACTCGCGCTCCGGCGGTAGACGGTCTCCCGGGCCGAGGCCTTCGCTCCGGATGTACTCACGAACTGTCTCGACGAGGTCACTGCTGCGCATTAACCGACCTTCGCTAGCCTGCGTTTGACCCAATCAATATTGGATCACAAATGCGGCCCTGTCACGGGTGATCTTGACGAATCGGGAAACCATGATTTACTTAGCGGAGGCCCCAATTTTAGTCCATTTAGAGAATGGATCACCCATGAGACTGATCACCTTCACATCGGCGGAGTCAGCCGCACCCCGGGTCGGAGCCCTCGTCGACGGCGGCGATGCGGCTGTCGACCTCAGTGCGGCCGGGGTGGCCGATACGCTTGAGGATCTCATCGCCGGCGGCCAGGAGTCGCTTGCCGCGGCACGGGACGCAATCGACTCCGGTGCGTCCAGGCGACCGGCCAGCGACATCACCCTGCATGCGCCCTTAAGCCATCCGCCGAAGAACGTCATGTGCGTGGGCAAGAACTATCACGCACACGCCCAGGAGTTTCATTCGAGCGGTTTCGACGCCTCGAGCGGCAAAGACGCAGCGGCACTGCCGGAGCATCCAGTGGTGTTCACGAAAGCGCACACCAGCATCGTCGGCCCCGGCGTGCCCATCGACACGGGACTGGACCCCACCCGCTCGACGGACTACGAGGGTGAGCTCGCGGTCGTCATCGGTCGTGGCGGGCGCGGTATCCGGCAGGCCGACTGCTGGTCGCACGTCTTCGGCTACACCATCGTCAACGACGTCACGGCGCGCATTACGCAGCAGACCCATCGGCAGTGGTTCCTTGGCAAGAGCATCGACACCTTCTGCCCCATGGGACCGACCCTGGTGACCGCGGAGGAGGTTCCGGATGTCCGCGAGCTCACCCTGACCACGACCGTAAACGGCGAGCCCCGGCAACAGGCCCGCGTCGCCGACCTTGTCTTCGACATTCCCACGCTCATCGAAGTCATCTCGAGGAGCATCCGCCTGGAGCCCGGCGACATCATCGCCACCGGCACCCCGGCCGGAGTCGGCATCGGGTTTCAGCCGCCCCGCTATCTCCGGCCGGGGGACTCGGTGGCGATCACCATCGAGCCCATCGGCACATTGGAGAACCCCGTCACCTGAACGGGGATGCATAAGACCTGGACCAGTAGGAGGAGAGTGATGAAGAAGCATCTGATAGCGGCATGCCTGGGCGGCGGCCTTGCGGCCGCCATGGCGGGGCCGGTAGCGGCCCAGACACAGATTGCCTGGGGCGGCTCCAACCCGGGTGGCGTCATGTACTACATGGTCGGCGTCGCCGGGACCCTGTTCTCGGACCAGATTGACGATCTGAACGTCACCCAGGTCACCACCGGTGGCTCCACCGAGAACGCCAAGCGCCTCATCGCGGGGGAGCTGGACATGGGCATCGTCTATGGCGCCCACGTCTACATGTCCCTGCACAACGAGGGGCCGTTCCAGAACGACCCCAAGGGCGAGATGCTGCGCGGAGTGGCCAAGGCCTACGAGGGCCCGACCTACTTCGTGACACTGCAGAACTCCGAGATCGAGCGGATCGAGGATCTCGCCGGCAAGCGCGTTGCGCTCGGCCCGCCCGGTTCCGGCACGGTCTTCAACTGCTCCAACATGCTGCGCGCCCTGGAGCTTCTCGACGACGTCGACCCGACGATGATGACGTTCGCGGACGCCGGTCGGGCGCTCGCCAACGGTCAGGTGGATGCCGTCTGCCAGTCCTCCGCCCCCGCGGCGGCGGTCTCCGAGCTCGCCGAGACGCGAGGCGTGCGGATCCTGGAGTACACCGAGGAGCAGATGGCAACCATCCGCGAGATGTACCCCTTCTACAACACCGGATACCTATCGGAGGACGTGTATACCGGCGTCCCGGAGACGCGGATGCCCTTCATGACGGTGTACTGGGTGGCGCATGAGCGCGTTCCGGCCGATGTCGTGGAGCGCATGCTGGAAGTGGCATACCAGGAGGACAATCGTCGACGGCTTGCGGAGGGGCACGCCGCCTGGGCACAGATGGAGCCCGACACGGCGAACTTCCTGGCCCTGGGCGCGCCCATGCACCCTGGGGCGGAGGCCTACTACAAGCGCGAGGGTCTCTGGGAGGAGTAATCCCCGGCCGTTCCCCATCGCTGGCCGCCTGGGAGCACCGGGCGGCCGGTTCGGCGTGTCCCCGGCAGGCGCGCGTCGCACGCCGGCTTCAGAGCGCACCCCATGAGCAGTGACCTCTGGTTCGGTCCCGTCGAGGGCCCAAAGCGCCGGCTGAGCGGCTGGTTCGCCGTTGCCTTCCGGCTGGTGGCGGCCGGATTTGCCGGCTTCTACCTGTACACCTCCGGCTTCGGCCTGATCTCGACGGAGACCAACCGCGGGGTCTATCTCATGCTGACCTCGGTGCTGGTCTTTCTGCTCTACCCCGCGAGCCGCCACTCGCCGACGCACCGTCCCAGCGTCGTCGACTTCGCGTGGATCGCCGCCGCTGTCGTACCCATCGTCTACTGGATGGACCAGTACGTCGCGTACGCAATGTTCCGCGTCAGTTCGCCGAGCGAGATGGATCAGATCATGGCGGCGATCGCCATCGTTGCCATCCTCGAGACCAGCCGGCGCGTGCTGGGGCCCGTGCTCGTCATCATCGCCGTTGCCTTCCTGACCCAGCTCTACTTCGGCGCGTACCTGCCGGGCAAGCTCGCCCATTCGGGCATGTCGGTCACCCGCATCCTGGAATTCACCTTCTCGACCCAGGAAGCGCTGTTCGGGGTGGTCACCGCCACGTTTGCCACCTTCGTGTTCCCGTTCATGATCTTCGGCGCATTCCTGGAGCGGTGCGGGGCGGGGACCTTCTTCATGGAGCTCGGCACGGCACTTGCGGGGCGCTGGCGCGGCGGCCCTGCCAAGATCGCCGTGCTCACCTCGGCGCTGCTCGGATCCATCTCCGGATCTTCGGTGGCCAACACCGTAACCACCGGCAGCTTCACGATCCCGCTTATGAAGCGCACCGGCTTTAAGCCGCACACGGCGGGCGCCATCGAGGCCATTGCGTCCACCGGTGGGCAGTTCATGCCGCCAATCATGGGCGCGGGCGTATTCATCCTGGCCACGCTCACGCAGACGAGCTACCTCACGATCGCGCTGATGAATATCATCCCGGCGGCGCTGTTCTTCATCTTCCTGCTGGTCATGATCGACCTGGAGTCGGTGCGCCGCGGCCTCGAGGGACTGCCGGCGGCGGAGATCCCCTCCGTGGGCCGCGTGCTCCTGCGCGGCGGCCACTTCTTCCTGCCGCTTGTCGTGGTGGTAGGCCTGCTGGTCATCGGCTATTCGCCGGAGTTCGGCGCTTTCTGGGGCACGGTGGCGGCGTTCGTACTTTCCTGGCTACGCCCCGAAACCCGCATGGGTCCCAAGCGCCTATTCCAGGCGCTGTCCTGGGCGGGGCACAGCAACACCGCCGCGGGTTCGGCGATCGGCACCCTGGGCATCATCATCGGCGGCATCATCCTCGCCGGCCTTGGCCTCAAGTTCTCCGCAGTGCTCGTCGAGGCTGCCGGCGGACACCTGCTGCCGGCCGTGGTGATGGTCACGCTGATCTCGATCATCATCGGCATGGGGAGCTCCACCACCGGCTCCTACATCATCCTGTCGGTGGTCGCCGCGCCGGCGCTGGTGGCGCTCGGCGTGCCCATGATCGCCGCGCATCTGGCGGTCTTCTACGCCGCCTGCCTGTCCAACATCACACCGCCCGTCTGCGTATCCGCCTATGCGGCTGCCGCCATCGCCGGGTCGGACCCCATGCGCACCGGCTTCGCCGCCCTGAAGTTCGGCGCAACGCTGGTCCTCATTCCGTTCGCATTCGCCTACACGCCGGAGCTGCTGACCATCGGCACGACGCCGGAGATCATCCACCGCAGCATCGCGTTCCTGCTCGCGAGCGTGGCCCTGGCAGCAGCGCTGCAGGGCACCATCTGGTGGCTCGGCACGCTGGACTGGCTGTCGCGCGGCGTTTTCCTGGCCGTGGCAGGGGTCCTCTTCGCGCCAGCCAGCCTGACGCTCGATGCGATCGTCATCGGGGCGGCGGGCGCCACCCTGGCACTGCGACGGTTCGTTCCCGTGCAGAGTATCCCCTGAATCCCGACGGCCGGCGGCTGGCCACTTGACGGCTCGAATCGGGCTCACCGCCAACTCGAAAGCCCCTTGGAAAGCCGGCGCAGATATGCGCCCTGGCCGTCCCGGCCCAGCCAGGGCTTGCCCGGCGTGAATCGCCAAGCAGCTGCACCGGCATCGATCCAATCGCTCCCGTAGCCTCACGGGTTGCAGCCACTACGGCGAGGGCGGCGGCTGCCCCGGGCGGCCGAACAGGCAGCCCCGAAAGCCCGTGCAGCCGTTGTCCAGCAGCCAGTCATGCTGGTCCGGGGTCTCCACACCCTCGGCGACCACCTGCAGCCCAAGATGGGTCGCCAGGCTGATGATGGACCGCGCGATCAACTGGTCGTTGCCGTCGTCCAGCAGGCCACGGACAAAGGACTGGTCAATCTTCAGCACGTCCACCGGCAGGCGCTTCACCTAGGCCAGCGAGGAGTAGCCGGTACCGAAGTCGTCCAGGGCCAGCCGAATGCCGAGCATCTGGAGCGCGCTGCACGTCGCCGCACGGTCGCTCCAATCGGCCAGCAGCACGCTCTCGGTTTTCTCCAGAACAAGACAGGCGGCATCGGCGCCGGTCTCGTGCAGAATCGCGGCGAGCTCGGCGACGAACTCCGGCTGCTGGAACTGCAGGGCAGCGCCTTATACCGCGTCCCAGTGTCCAGCACCAGTGACCTTTCGCCCCGCGCCACGCCATCCATCGGAAACCCCCGACACCCAATCGGTTGCGGCCCAGCTTCCGCCCCGCCGCCCACCGCGTTAGCCTCGGCGGATTGCGGCCGACGCGGCCCACCCCCCGCAGCCACCCGGAAGCAGCCCAGGCATGAAAGGACAACCCTCCCGTCCCTACGAACTGCGCCACCGGCCCCGCAGTGGGACGGCGCCGGGCACGCTGGTGGCCCCGCCGGGCGCGCGCCCGCCGACGATCAACGTCATGGCCTATGGCGACGACGAGCTCATCGAGCGGGCCGACGTCAGCCTCGACGAGGTGGAGCGGCTGCTCGGCCGTCACGCACTGGTCTGGGTGGACGTGCGGGGCCTTGGCGATGCGGAGACCATCGCGCAGCTGGGCCAGTTGTTCGACCTGCACCCGCTGGCGCTCGAGGATGTGCTCAACACCCACCAGCGCCCCAAGGTGGAGCACTACGACGAGAGCAGCTTCATCATCACGCGGCTGCCGCATTTGACCGATGAAGCGCTGGAGCTCGAGCAGATCAGCCTGTTTCTCGCCGACGGTCTGGTGGTCTCGGTGCAGGAGCAGCCGGCGGACTGCTTCGACCCCGTTCGTACCCGCATCCGCAAGCACGCCGGCAACCGCGGACGGCTGCTGCGCGCGGACTACCTTGCCTATGCCCTGCTGGACGCGGTCGTGGACAGCTACTTCCCGCTGCTCGAGCAGTATGCCGAGCGCATCGAGGGGCTGGAGGAGCGCACCGTTTCCCGGCCGGAGCACGCCGGCATGCTGGAGATCCAGCGCCTGAAGCGGGAGCTGCTGCAGATCCGCCGCGCCATCTGGCCGCAGCGCGAGCTCTTCCGCGGCCTGCGCGAGGGCGAGGGGCGCCTCGCCGGCGACACCGGGCTGTTCCTGCGCGACTGCGAGGACCACGTCCTGCAGATCATGGATCTGCTAGAGATCTACCGCGAGCGCCTGGGCACGGCGGTGGATCTGCATGTCTCCGCGCTCAGCCACCGCATGAACGAAGTGATGAAGGTGCTCACCATCATCGCCACGCTGTTCATGCCCATGACCGTGATCACCGGGATCTACGGCATGAACTTCGACCCCGCCGTCTCGCCCTGGAACATGCCGGAGCTCGGCTGGCGCTACGGCTACCCGTTCGCCCTCGGCCTGCTGGTGGGCGTCGGCGCGCTGCTGCTGTTCTACTTCCGGCGGCTGGGCTGGCTCGGGCGGTGAGCTGAGCCCCCCCAGGCCCTGGCTCCCTCGCCCCCTGACACTTGCCGGCACTGTTCGTCCCCCCGATGAATCTTCGGGAAATCCTGCCCGATCGGGCGCCGCGGGTGAGAAGGCAACGGCATGAATTGCAGACGGTTCTGGCACCGGCAGGGGTTGGTTCTGGCGCTTCTGATGGGCCTCGCGGCGGCACCGGGGGCCTCGGCACAAGGCAGCGTTCACGCCCTGCTAGTCGGCGTCTCGGAGTATCCGGAGCTGTCCGAGTCGGTGCAGCTCGCGGGGCCACGGAACGACGTCCGTCTGTGGCGCGATTTCCTCGCCCGCCGCGGCGTCGCGTCCGAGCAGGTTCATGTGCTGGCGGATGGGGTGGACGGCGGCGGGCTACCGACCCGCGAGGCCATTCTCGATGCTCTGGAAGCACTATCGGCCACCGCTGGCCAGGGCGATGAGGTATTCCTGTTCTTCGCCGGCCACGGTGCACAGCAACCGGTCTCTGCCGAAGGTGCCGGGGACGAGCCGGATGGCCTTGACGAGATCTTTCTGCCCCGGGACGCCGCCGGCTGGAACGCGCCGCGTCAGGCCGTGGACAACGCGATCGTCGACGACGAGCTGCGCACCGCCATCGCCGCCATCCGGCGCAGCGGTGCCTCGGTCTGGGCCGTGTTCGATACCTGCCATTCGGCGACAGCCACCCGCGCCGTGCGTGCCGAGGGCGTTCGCTATCGGCAGGTGCCGCCAGCGGAGCTCGGCATCCCGCCGGAGGCCCTCGAGGCCGCCCAGGCCCATGCCGGTGTCCGTACACGGGGCGCTGGCGGCGGCGAACCGGAATCGCCGGCGGATCTGCAGGGCGGCGATGGCGGTCTCGTCGCCTTCTACGCCGCCCAGAGCACCCAGGAGACGCCGGAGTACCGGTTGCCGCGGGGCGCGGCTGAGGCACGCGAGCACGGCGTGTTCAGCTTCACGCTGCACGAGGTGCTTGCCGAGGCGCCGGGCGCCACGTACCGGCAGGCCATCGACGCGGTGATCCAGCGTTTCCAGACCATGCCGAGGGCGACGGCGGTCCCCCTGGCCGAGGGCCTCGACCTCGACCGTGGCGTGCTCGGCGCCGATGCGGACGCCATCACGCAGTGGCAGCTGGTCTCGGACGGACGCAATCTGGCGCTCAAGGCGGGCAAGCTGCATCGGATAACCGCAGGGGCCGTCCTGGCGGTGCTGCCCTCGGCGACCGCCGACGATGATGCCCGCCTCGGCTACGTGGAGGTCACGGACGCCGACCTCACCTCGGCGCGGGTTCGACCCGTAGCCCATAACGGCATGCCGGCACCGGCAGTGCTGGACCTGCCGCTGATTTCCTTCGCCCGGCCGGCGGTACTGCCGGTGGATTTCACCCTAGCGGTGGCCGTGCTGGGTGACGACAGCGGCGCAGGCCGATGCGCGGCCCCAGACGCCGCGCTGCAGCGTGCGGTGGCGACCGTTCGCACCGGCGGCAGCGACCTTGCCGAGCGGCTGGACTGGCCGGGTGAGCCGGGGGCTGCCGACGTGTGGCTCTGCCGTATCGGGCAGCGGCTGTACCTGCTCGGCCCCCAGACACCCGTGGACGAGACGGATGGAGCGCCCCTCGCGCCCTACCTGGACCTCGCCGCGGCCGGCTCCACCGCGCTCGCGGACCGGCTCGAGGACGCCCTCGGCCGTGTCTCACGGGTGCGCAATCTGCTGCGCGTCGCGCGGCAGTCCGCGTCAGCCGCGGCCCCGGCGCTGGAGACCGCCCTGCACGTGCGTCCCATCGGTCGCGAGGGCGATGGTCGTGCCTGCGAATGGCTCTACGCCCCCGAACCGCCGCCGGACAGCGAGCGTCACCGCGCCGGCCGCGAGCTCGAGCTGACCGCGGGGGACTGCGTCAGCCTCGTCATCACCAACCGTGGTCGCAGCCCGGTGGACATCACCGTCCTCTTCGTCGACGCACAGTTCGGCATCACCGCCCTCTGGCCGGGGCCACGGCAGCTGTACAACGGCCGCATCGAGGCGGACGGCCGCATCGCCGTCGGCGAGTTCGCGGCCCATGCCGATACCGTCGGCCGGGAGCAGCTGATCGTGCTCGGAGTGAAAGTGGAAGCCGCCTCCCAGCCGGCAGACCTGCGCTTCCTGGCCCAGGCCGGCGTGCGCACGCGGAGCGCAGCTCCGTCCCGTCCGCTGGAGGCCCTGCTGGCAGAGGGCGGCTTCGGCGCCAGCCGCACCCGGGGCATGGGGGCACCGGGCGGCGGCGGCGCGGGCCTGGAGGCCGCCGTCTTCCCCACCCGCGTCCGGCCAGACAGCGAGTGAGAGCGAGGCGATGGCGGCGGCCGGAGCGCCGCTGGCGACGGCCGCTCGGGTTCGCCTGGCTTGCCCTGGCGGCGACCACCAGCCATGCCGAGCTGGTGGTTCAGGACGCCGAGCCGGCCAGCTTCTTCGCCACCGAGACGGCAGTCACCGTGGCACCGGACGGGTATACCGCCGCCATCGGCGATGCCGAGGGGGCCGTGACCCTCTGGGATCTCTCGAGTCGCCGCCGCCTCACCCGGCTCCCCGCCGGCTCGCTGCTGAACGGCGTACGGCGGCTGCGGCTGCTCGACCGGGGCCAGGCGCTGTTCGCCGCCACCACCGAGGAGTTTGCGCTCTGGCACACGGGACGGCGCGAGGCGGTGCAGCGCTGGCCGCGCGCGCCGCACCCTGGCGCCGAGGGCTTCAATGACTTCACCGCCAGCGCCGACGGCCGCAGCTACGCCGGCAGCCATGCTGGCGGCACGCTCGTCGTCCTCACCAGCGCCGAGGGCAGCCGCCAGCTGCCGGTGCCGGGCGTCGCGTCCGCGCGCCTCGCGCTCAGTGACGACGGCCGCAGGCTCGCCACCGCCACCGCCGGGGAGCTGGTGGTGTGGCGCACCGACGGCGAGGCGATACGGGAGGCACAACGGGTCGCACTGCCCCAGGGCGTAGGGGCCTCCCCGGAGACACTGCGCTTCTCGCCGGATGCCCGCTGGCTGGTGATCGGCAGCGGCACGCAGGCGCACCGACTCCACCTGCCGAGCGCCCGACTGGAGAACCTCGAGAGCGCCCGCAGCCCGCGGTTTCTCGACGATGGCCGCCTGGCCTACTTCGGCGCTCGCGGCTGCCTGTGGCTGAAGCCGCCGTCGCGCGAGCCGGCCCGCCGGCTCGCGGCCACCCCCTGTCGCGACGATCCCCAGCCGGCCCTGGCGGTAGCGGCCGGGGACGTGCTCTTCAGCGGTCGCCGGCTGCTCGACGCCGAGACCGGGGACACCCTGGGCGAGCTCACCCGGCGCACGCGCGAGCGCCGGCTCATGGCCGTGGACGAAGCCAGCGGGCTACTGACGCTGCGCACGGCACCGGCCCCCGGCACGGCCGACCCCTGGGGAGACGGCGGCGAGACGCTGGAGCGAAACCGGCGCCGCGGCATCGAATTCCAGCGCTGGTCCCTCGGCGAGCTGGAGCGCTCCGTCATAACCCGGCCCGCCGAGCTGGAAGCGCTCCGCCGCCGCCACCCGAACTCCTCCGATTGCGGCGCGCCGCAGGGGCGCGACGGTTGGCGCACCGGGCAGAGGCTCGCCAATGGCCGGGTGCTCGTCGCCGATGCCGACGGCGTCTGGATCTGCCGGGGGGCGACGGTGCGGGGCCATCTTGCCTGGCCCACACCTTACCCCCCCGGCGAGCGGGCGACCCTGGTGCGCTTGCGCACCGGGCCGGACGGCCGCGAATACCTCTTCGTGGTGGACACGCGCGGCCAACTTGCGATCTGGGACTGGTCCAGCCAGCGACGGCTCTCACGAACCAGCATCGGCCCGGCGGCATCCGGCGGCGCAAGCGTGCTGAATATCGGCTTCGCGGCGCAGGACGGAGTCTGGACGGTCCTGCCAAGCGGTGTGCTCGACAGCCGCCGCGAGGCACCGCTGCTGGAGGGCGCGGTACGGGCGAGCGCCTTCGATCCGGACAGCGGGCGCCTGGTCGTCGCGGTCGACCAGGGTATCGCCGTGCTCGACATCACCAGCGGCGAGCGGCTCGCGATGCGGGAGCTCGGTCCCTTCGCAGTCGACCAGCTGCTGCTCACCGAGACGCGCATCTACGCCAGCGCCCGCAACGGGGGCATCCATGTCATCGCCCGGGCGGGCCACGAGCTCCTCGGCACGCTCTACCCGGTGGGCGAGCGTGGCAGCGTCGTCCTCGCGCCAGACGGTGAGTACGCCGCGAGCCGGGACGCGGTGGACGCACTCTCGGAACGCGACGGCCTGACCCTGCGGCATTTCGCGGACTTCGACCTGGCACGCAACCGGCCCGACCGGGTGCTCGCCCGCCTCGGCATGGTGCCGGAGGAGCGCATCACGGAGCTGGCCGCGCTGGTGGCGGAACGCCGTGCACGCCTCGCCACGCAGGCCACAGGCAGCAGGCCGGAGCGGCCAGCCGCAGGCTGGGCCGGTCCGCCACCGCTCGTCACAGGCCAGCGGCAGCTGACGTTGCGGCTCGAAGGCCCCGCCAGCGGCCGCGCCCACGTCTTCGTGGACAACGTGCGGGTCACGCCCGCCGGGGGGCGTGCCGGGGATCCGGGCGGCGAGATCGCCGTCCCCGTCGAGCTGACGGCCGGGGACAACCGCATCACCGCCTACCTCGAAGACGCTGCCGGACGCCGCTCCCCGCTGCTGCTGGCTCAGGTGCACGCACGGATACCCGCGCGCGGCGGACGCACGTTCTTCGTCGGCATAGGCGTTTCGGACTACGCCGACGATGCCTATGACCTGCGTTACGCGGCGCGTGACGTGGCGGACGCCGAGCGCCACTTCCGCCTGAACAGCCCCGGGGCGTTTCATAGTCGCCTGCTGCTCGATCGCGAGGCCACTCGGACCGCGATATTCGCCTTGCGCGGCTTCCTCGCCGAGGCTGCACCGGGGGATCGCGTCATCCTCTACCTGGCCGGACACGGGCTGCGCGACGCCGCGGGGCGCTACCGGTTCGCGCCGACCGACATGGACTTCCAGGACCCCGCCGCCCGGGGCCTCGGCTTCGCCGCCATCGAGGGTCTGCTTGGCAGCAGCGGCGCCCGGGAGCGGCTGATCTTCGTGGACAGCTGCCACGCCGGGGAGGTCCGCGGTGACGGCCTGTCGGCAGAGCCTGCGCAGGCGGGGCGCGAGACGGACCTGGGCCTGGTGTCGACACGGGGCATGCGTCAGGCGCAGGGTGCCGAGCCCCCGACGCTGGCGGCACGCAGCCTGCTCGAGGACGAGTTCCTGGATCTGCGGGAGGCGAGCGGGGCCCACGTGATCGCCGCGGCGGGAGCGGCGGAGTTCGCCCTCGAGTCACCCCGCTGGGCCAACGGCGTGTTCACCGCGGCCGTGCTGCATGGCCTGGAGACCCGGAGCGCCGACCTCGACGGCGATCGGCGCATCCGCGTCGACGAGTTGCGGCGCTACGTCTCGCAACGGGTGTCCCAGCTCACGGCGGGTGCCCAGCGTCCAACGAGCCGCCGCAGCAACTACGCCCGGGACTTCGCCCTGGCCGCGGCACGCGCCCCGGACACTCGCCTGCTGCAGGGACCGCCCGCGGTGTCCGGGGGCACGGCTCCAGCGGCCGTCGCTTACAGCGGCGACGGGCGTCATCTCCTGATCGCCCGCGGCAACGGCGTGACCCGTCACGCGCGCGATGGCAGTGAGCAGCCGCGGCACATCATGCTGGCCGATGGCACCATCCGGGACCTGGTGGCCGGCCCCAGGGGCCGCTATGCGGCGTTGCTCGTCCATGGGTCGGAGGGCTCGCCAAGGCTCATGCTCGCCGACCTCGAGAACGGCGAATCGAGAAGCCTGAGCGCGCCGGCCGGCGCGACCCTGCGCCTGCGCGACCCGCTGGTTGCCGGATTCAGCGGCGACGCCGGGTGGCTGGTGGCGGAGTCGGGGCTCGAGCGCCACGGCGTCGTGGTCTGGCGCGCCGGCGACGCCCGGCGTCCGGCCCGGCACTATGCCCTTGGGCTCGATGGGCTGCTCGCAGACATCGAGCCGCTCGACGACGGCCGCTTCCGGCTGGCCGACGACCGCGGCACCGTGATCGATCTTGCGGCGCGCTCCGGAGATGTGCTGTCGCGGTGGACCGTGCCGGCGCCGCCCGCGGACCGGCGCTATGCCGCTGCCGCATCGGGCGCGGTGCAGCTGGGCGCGGCGGGCCGGCTTCTGGTGCGGCGCCATCCCCTCGCCTCCGGCCCGGAGGCGGGCACGGACGACGGCGAGCCGGTCACGCACCGGATCGAGGCCTGGGATATCGCTACCGGCCAGCGAGTGCTCAGCCGCGACTTCGCTGGGGCCGTCACTTTCCGCATCGCCGCCATGGCGCCCCGCCTAGTGGTCCACGACAGCAATCCCCGCACGCTGCAGGCGCTGTTCGCGGGCACACCGGAGCGACCGGCGGGCTTCCGGGTCATCGACGTCATGGCGCGTGCCGATACGGCCTGGCTCGACGCGGGCAGCTCGGGAGTACGCGGACGTTGGGCAGTGCACCCGGCGGGCCTGGCGGTTGCACGCATCCGGTCTGACGAGGTGCTGGAACAGTGGGCGCTGGCTGGCCCGGAGGAATGAACGCGAGGCGGCCTCGGCCGCCCCGCGCAGGTGGCCGACCCGGGCGCGCGTCGGCGCCCGGGCAGCGGGGACATCAGTTGGTGACCATGCGATAGCCGTTCCAGACGCCGCCCAGATTGGCCACTTCGATCCGGAACGGTCCGGTCCAGCGGGGCCGCCAGGTGCAGGTCTCGCGATCGCTGTAGCTCACGCTCGCACAGATCTCGTTGCCGTTCTCGTCATAGACGTAGAGGTCGAGATCGGTGTCGCCGTCACCACGAATACTGACCGACGCGGTACGCCCGCCGTCAAAGTAGACGTTGTTGAACACGTCCGTGGAGCGGGCCAGCACGCGGAAGTTGCCAGCCGCCGCGCCGCCCGAGCGGCCCCGCGTGGTGCCGGAATCCCGCACCTCGTCGACGATGGCCATGACCTGCTCGTCGCCCCCGGCCAGCACCTGTGCGCGGTCCAGCAGCGCCGAGACGGAGAGATCCAGGGTTTCGTCCTTGTCATCGCCGGCCTCGCCGCCGCCGCTGCTGTCAGCGGCCACGTCCAGCGAGCGCGTGTCGATACCGGCCTTGATGCGCGCGGCCTGGACCACGAGCATCGCGTCGCCCTGTTCGATGCCGTAAAGGGCCAGCTCGTCTGCCAGCGTCAGGGCCCGCACCTCGGCCGAGGCCGAGCCGTCGGGCTTGTCATCGGCGACATTGGTGCCACTTTGGTCGGCCAGCGCCAGGCCGCCGAGGCCAGTCATCAGCAGGGGGAGGCTCAGCACGAGAGCCCGCCGGAATGTCACAGTCTTCATACTTTCGCACCTCGAGATGGGCGTTGGGTTCAGCACCGCGCACAGTCGGCGCGTGCCGGCGGTGTGACGCGGCACCGACAGAACTGTCAGGCCGCTCGACAGCACTCCGATTGCCGCAGGATCATCTGCGCTGGCCTGACGTTGCGCGGGCGCGCGCGTCCCCACCCAGCGGAGAGGTCCGAGATCGGTGGCATCCGGCATGCAGCGCCAACAACCACGACGACAATCGACCCATGACTGCCGATAGCTGGTGGAGACGACTGTCCGCCGGCTCTCGGCCGCGTGCGGGAGCCGCCGGGCATGACGGGCCCGATGCACCGGAACCCCTGGGGGAGAGGCTGCGGACCCGGGAGCGCGAGCGGCGCGCCATGGCGGATCAGGCCGGACTGGACCGACTTCTCGCCCGGGCCGAGCGTGATGGCCTGCTCAGGCCGCGCCATCGCTGGCCCCGATGGAGCCTCCCGGGCGCCATCGCCGCCGGCCTCGCGGCAGCCGTGATCGTGATCGGGCCATGGGGGGAGCAGCCAGCGCCGACGGATCCCATCCGTTACCGCGGTCTGGGGACGCCGATCGAGGTGGCTGCCACGGATCCGGAACGCTGGATCGAAGACACCATGGCTGACCTGAGGTCGGCAGGCTGCGCGGCCGATCGGGACCGACCGGCAGCGGATGGCTCCCGAACCCTGGTGGCCGATGTGGCACCCGGATGCCTGGAGGCCTTCCAGCGCCGCCTCGGCGACGAAGCCTCCGAGGTGGAGGCGCCCGGGCGCTACCGCATCCGGGTCAGCAGGCCATAACCCATGCCCCTTCAGCCCACCCTAGGAGTCTGCGCCGAATCTCAGGGCTCTGACTCCTGACAGCGCTCCAGGAAGGGGCGCAGCTTCTTGCGGCACTGGGAGAGATATTCGCGGGTGGCGCCGGGCGTGCGGCTCAGAAGATCGCCAATCTCCACCATGGACAGGCCATCGACGGCTGCCCAGATCAGGCACTGCGCCCGGTCCGGGAAAGCCTCCGCGAACCGCTCGAACTCCCGCCGGAGGCAGTCCTGGTGCTCATCGCGCTGGATCTGCTCGAGCGGTGGCGCATCGGGATCCACCAGCCGCTCCGCGACCTCGTCACTCAGGGCGAAAGTGCCGCGGCGCCGGCGGATCGCATCGATCATGACGTGCCGTGCAGTCGTCCACAGCCACGCGCGCAGGCGGCGATGGTCGCGGACGGTGTCCGCCCGGCGCAGCACCTGAATGAAGGTGTCCTGGGTCCAGTCCGCCGCCTCGGCGGATGACGCCCCATGCCGGCGATAGTAATCCTGGAACCGGCCGGCGTAGGCAAAGTAGAGGTCTTCGATCGCCTGCCGGCGCGCCGCATCATCACCATCCTGCAGCGCAGCGAGCAGAGCGGCGTCCTCATCGGGAGCCTCCTCGCCCGATCCCGGAGTGAGCGGTAGCCGCCCCAAGCGTCCCGTCACCACACTTGCAGATTCCCAGACTGTTCTTGGTATTGATTCTTGCCCGGAAGAACCGGGCTGCAGCCCCGGCTGCTGACTGCCATCTCCGGCACTGTTTCGCAGAGTCGCCGCGCCCGCAAGCCTCGGCCGGCGAAACGTCACGAAAATGCGACCGGCTGCCGCACCGTCTGAGAACCCTATCGCGGAAAGCGCACGGAGCGCCAACGCGCAGCCGGCAGCCGGCAGCCGGCCAGCAAGTCAGTGCCTGACCAACGTTCACGTCGGCCGTCCCTCCCCGAACCGCTGCAGACATCCAGGAGTGCCACCCGCATGACCTTCAGTCCAACACGCCGCCGCCTGGGCGCCCTGGGGCTTCTGCTCGCCGGTCTGCTCGGGCAATGCGCCGCGGCGGCCGATTTCGGGGACGACGCGGTGGCGCACTGGCGCGAGCCCTTCTGGCGCGGCGAGCCCGCCACCGTGATCGCACGGCTGGAGGCCGAGCTCGATCGCGAGTCGCCACACCCCCTCGCCGCGCAGGCATGGACGGCGATGCATCGGCGTACCGATACCCTGGCGTCGGCGCTACGGCGCCTGCCGCCCGCACGGGTGCAGGCCCTCGGTGCCTATCCCGAAATGCGTCGCCTCGAGGACGCCGGCCGTGCGGATCTCGTCATCGAGCGCTACGCCGACGTCGAGCGCCGCGACCCGAGCTCGCTGTGGACGGCCGATCTGGTGGCACGCAGCGCCGAGGACCTCGGTCAGCTCACGCTGGCCCAGTCGATCCGGATTGCCGCGATCGCCCGCTGGCCGCAACAGTTTCAGCTGGTATGGCCGCTGCTCGGGGATCGCTACCGCGGAGAGGCGGCGCGCGGCGCGCTGCAGGAGGCGCTGGCGAACGGGCCAATCCCGGCAGGGTCGCCAGCGGCAGAGGCCTTGTCTGCCTGGCTGGCGAATCCACGGCCCTCGGCATCGGACCGTGTCGCCCTCGCCCGCGCCTGGCTGCGCCGGGAACCGGACGACGTGCGCGCTCGCATGTACCTCGCCAACCGGCTCTACGAGCTCGGGCACATGGCCGAGAGTCGCCAGGAGGCCATGAAGGCCCTGCAGGCGTACCCCTTCTACACCAACTGGGATCGCCTGCTGGCCGCGGACACGCGGCTGGGCGAGCCGTTGCGGGGCGAGCTGCTTCTGGACCGGCTGATGCGCGGCTATCACCGTCTGGCCCCGGAGCGGGAGCGCGACGTCAACCATTATCTGGCGGCCGCCCGACGCTTCGAAGGTGACCTGGGCGAGGCCCGGGCGATCCTGGACCACGAGCTCGCCGAAGCTCCGGACACCCCCCGCGTCCACGCCGAGAGCGCCCGACTCGAGCGCGAGGCCGGGCGACTCGCCGAGGCCGTCGCCCACGCACGGCAGGCCGTAGCACTGAGCGATCGCGACCCGGGTCACTGGACGCTGCTGATCGATCTGCTGCGCCGCGACGGGCGGCATAGGGAGGCGGTCAACGCCTTCGAGCAGGCCCTGGAGGGGGTACCCGGGCTGCCGCCGCGAGCGTACTGGGCGGCGGCGGGGGCACTGCGTGCCCTGGAGCGCAACGAGCGCATGCTGGCGGTCACCGCGGCCGCGGTGGATCGGTTCCCGGAGTCCGCGTGGATGTGGCGGGAGCGCGCGCTGGCCCTGCACACCGTTGGGCAGACCGGACGTGCACTGGACACGCTGCGCCGGGCGATCACACTGGCGCCCTCCAGTACCTGGGCCATACGGCAGGCAGCCCGGTGGTCCGCCGAGCGGCCCCGCGAGCCGGGAGAGCCGGATCTGCTGACCGCGTTGGCGACGCGCTATCCCTGGCAGGCCGAGCTCTGGGAGCAGCTGGCGGAGCGGGCCGGCGAGCAGGGTGCCAGGCTCGCCGTCTGGCGGCGTGCCGCCACCGCCAATCCGCACCACGCCTGGCCGGTGGGCCGGCTGGCACAGGCGCTCGCCGCAGCCGGGAACTGGGAGGAGGCGCTGGCCACGGTGCGTACCTATCGCGACGGAGTCGTTAGCAGCGGGGGCGAGTCACGGCAGGTCCGCCTGTTGCTGCCACGCCTGCTCGATGCCAACCCTGCGCGGCAGATGCCCGCAGAAGCGGTGGTGCAGGAGGCACTCGCCGACCTGCGGCGCTACCGCGAACTTGGCGGCAGCACGGTCACCTATCATGAGCTGGCCGTGCCGCTGTATCAGGCCCTTGGCGACGCCCCGGCGGCCGCCGAGAGCGCACTCGCGGCCGCACGCGTGGACCCCGGACCCGGCCGGCTGCACGAGCTGATCGCCGAGCACGGCGCCGAGCTCGGCGCACGGGCCTGGCGCTTCGGGCGACGCACCCTCGAGCGCCGGCCGATGGACCCCGAGGTGATCGTGGAGCTGGTCCACAAGCACGTGCTCTGGGGCGGCAGTCCGGTGGTGGCACTGACGCTGATCGAACAAGCCCGCGGCCGCGGCGTCGCGGACCATGAGCGCCTCGCGGGGCTGGAGGGCCGGGCCTACGGTCAACTCGGCGATGCCGTGCGCGAGTACGAGGCCAACTATGTGCGCAGCAATGCCATCGGCCCGAGTCAGCGCTATGTCGACTGGTACGAGGATGCGCGGGCGGCGGCCATGGGGGACGAGCGCATGCGGGTGCGGCTGGTCAGCGACGCCGAGCAGCCCAGCGTGGATCTGATTGACCCTGACGGCAGCGTTACCCGCCGCAGCGATCACCCGGTCACCGGCCGCACGACGCTGCTTCGGCGCAACGGCGCCTGGCTGCGGGCCGACTTCGAGCCCGAGCGGCTCCAGCTCGCCCGCGTGGAGGATTCCGCCGGCCGCTGGCTCGCCCTCGACTACACAGAGGGGCGCGTCACCCGCCTGCGCTCGGATCGAGACCCCACCGTCACCATCGGCTACGCGGCCGGAGGCCGACCCGCGCGGGTCGAGGTGGCAGGCGTGGGCCGCCTGCGGATCGAGTATGCCGATGACGGCGGGATCGCCGCCCTGGAGGCCAGCGACCAGGAGGGCGATGCTGCCGGGACGGAGCTGACGCTGCGGATCACCCAGGCATTCCAGACCCTGCAGGGGCGCATCGCCGCACTCAAGCGCGCGCTCGAGGCCAGCGAGCCGCGGGCACTCGATGACTCGGATCCGGAACACGAGCGGCTGTTCGCCGCCCTGCAGCGCGCCCCCCGCGGATCCGAGGCAGAAAGCCGGGCGGCGCTCGCGCTGGCGGGGCATGAGGCCGCCCACCGGGGGCTCGACCCCGGGTACGGCGCCGCTGCCGAGCAACGTCTGCGTCGACTGGTGCAGACGGGTATCGGCGACGCCCATGCGATGCCGGATCCGCTCGTGCACGAGGCGATCAACGCCTGGCAGGCGCTCCTGCGGGACCTGCGGCCCTACGGCGTGACCGACGACGAGGACGCGCTGTGGCGCGAGGCACAGCGCTGGCGCGCGCTGCGCGGCGAAGACACCCCGGCCGCCGGCGACTCCGGCCGCCTGCCGGCCCGGCTGGAGCGGCCCTGGCTGGATACCCACGCGCTTGGCAACCCCGCCCACTGGCGGCGTTTCGGGCGCGCCAGCGTGCTGCCACCGGCCATGCGCGAGGCCGACGCCCGGGCGATGCTGGTGCGCCGCAACGGCGACGTGGTCATCGGCACTCGCGCGGGCCTGACGGTGCAGCGGCGCGGGTATTGGGAGTGGTTCGGATTCAACCCCGCCGAGGCGCGCATGTCGAGCATGCTGGAGCGATCCGACCTTGACGCGCGCTCCAGTGTCCTGGCGCTGGCCGAGGACCGGGCGGGCACCCTCTGGATCGGCACCGAGGACGGTCTGCTCGCCGTGGAAGGCGACTACGACTCGGGTGCGCGGGTCTGGCGTACCCGCTCCGATGGCCTGCCCTCGGGCCGGGTGACCGCCCTGGCCGCGCTGGATGGTGCGCTGTGGATCGGGACCTCCGCCGGTCTGCGGCGCTGGGACGGCACGGCCATGTCCACGCCACCGGCAACCGTGGCGGACGCGGATATCCGCTTCCTCGATGCGCCACCGCCGGGCGAGACCACGGCGGACACCCTGCTGGTGGGGACGGCGGAGGGGCTGGCCGCCCGTCATGGCGGGCACTGGCGGACACTCCTGGAGCGCCCCGTCGATGCGGCACTGCTGGACCTGGAGGCGGAGCTGATCCATGTCCTCGAGGGCGACCGCCTGCGGGCGCTGGATTTCGGCGGCACGGGTCGACTGACCGCCCTGCCGGGAGCGGAGGCGGTCCGCTTCCAGCGCCGGATACACGGTCTGGCCCGGCTCGAGGTCGCACCGCTGGGAACGCTGCCCGTGGTGCTCACGGACACCGGCCTGGCCTTCGTCCATCGTTTGCAGGTCAACTTCATGTCGCTGCCGCTCGCTCACGAGCGCGATGGACGCACCGTGGGCCCGCGGCTCGCGGCGTCCGGCGACGGCGCCAGCTGGCTGCTCACCACCGAAGGGGTTTACGGCTTCGAGCCCGAGCGCAGCCGCATTGCCACCCGGGGGCGTGTGCACGATCTGCTGACGCTGGACGCGCCCGGCCTCACCCTGGTCGCCGAAGGCGATCGCCTCGGGTACGTCGACCACCAGCAGCCCGGCGCGGGCGTGCAGACCTTCGACACGGTACGCAGCACACGGCTGGCTGCCACGGCTGACGGCGGCGTGATCACCAACGACGGCCTTGCCGTGCTGCACTATCCGCCGGGTGAGAATCGCCCGCGGCAGCTATTCCGTGCCGAGCAGACGGTCCCCGAGGACTGGATGCGCGGCCCATTGCGGGACCTCATGGTGAGCAACGACGGCGCCATCTGGGCGGCCGCCGGCCCGACCGTGTTCCGCTACCACGACGGCGAGCTCGAGCGTTTCAGCTGGTTCCAGGACGCGGAGCGCTTTCCTGCCCGCAGCCATATGATCTCGCGGCTCATCGAAAGCGTGGACGGCGAGATCCTGGCCGTGGCCTCCAACGAGCGCCACCTCAGCCATCGCGGCGTGGCACTGAGTGGCGGGCTCCTGCGCCTGCGCGGCGATCGCTTCGAGCGTGCGGGGTGGGGCGATTACGGCGCGGACTGGTTCATCACCGGCTACACCGCCATCGATCCGGACACCGCCATCGTCGGCAGCCATCGCGGCTTCGGTCGGGAGCAGGCAGGGGATTACGCCGCGTTCGCGGATCTCGGGGATCCCGGTTACAGCGCGCTCGCGGCCGCGCATCCACAGGTCTGGCTCGGCGGCGACGGCGCCCGCGTCAGCGAGGATAGCTGGGTGTTCCCCTCGGCCGCTGGCGTCCTGCTCTGGCACGAGCAGCGCTGGCAGTATCCGGCAAGGCTCAATCGGCTGCTCCCCGATGACGTCGCCGTTGGCCAGTACGGCGGGCGGACCGTGCATGCCGTGGAGAGCGACGCGAGCGGTCGCATCTATGCGGGCACGGATCGCGGCCTGCTGGTCTATGACGCCGGGGGCGAGGCTGCCTCGCTGCTGGTGGACAACGGTTTCGCCGACATCGCCTTCACCGGCGAGAACCTGCGCACCCTGCGTCGGGAGCGCGAGATTCTGTTACCCGAGACGCCGCGCGCAGGCATGGATGGCCGACTGCTGGCCGGGATCCAGGCGGCGGAGGGCGAGATCTCGGAGCTCGAGGCCCAGCTCGGGGACACGCAGCGACCCGCTACTGCCGCCTCCCGAGCGGCAGACACTGAGGGCGGTGCCCAATCACTGCGTGCCCGCCTGGAGGAGCGCCGGCGGGCCCGGGATCGCCTGCTCGCCCGGCTCGAACGGGAGGACCGGGGCCTGCATCAGATGCTCACCCTCGACCCGCGCGCGCTGTCGGCGCTCCATCGCCAGCTGCAGCCCGGCCACACCGTGGTGCAGTACATCCCGGACCGAAGACGTCTGCACATCCAGGTGGTGACTCGGGAAGGTACCCGTCTCACCCAGGTGGAGGTGGGTCGCGAGGCGATTCGCGAGCGCGTCACCCGGGTGACCAGCGCGATGGCGGCGCGGGTGGGTCGGCTCGGTGCACTGCCATCCGAAGCCCGCGGCCTGTCGGCTCCCGATCTCGCGGCGGTGGATGACGCGCTGGTGGATGCAGACCTTGAATGGCTGTACGACCATCTGCTGCGCCCCGTGCGCTTCGCGCTCGAGGACGCCGATCGGGTGCTGATCGTGCCTTCCCGGAGCCTCTACTACCTGCCGTTTGCTGCCCTGCGCGAGCGTAGCGGGGAGGCCGTGCGTTTCGTCGCCGAACGCCATGCCATCGGCATGCTGCCAAGCCTGTTCCACCTGAGCCTGGTCCTTCAGCACAGCCCGAGCCTCCTCACCGAGGCGTTCGTGGTCGGTGACCCCGATGGCACTCTGCCGGGCGCCCGCTCGGAGGCGCAGCGCGTGCACGCACTGCTTGGCGGCAGCGGAACGCTGCTCACCGGATCGGAGGCGACCTACCAGCAGCTGAGTACCCGCGCCCCGGAGGGCCGCTATGTGCATCTTGCCACCCATGGCGTGCTGGACCACCAGGACCCGGCAAACAGCCATCTGGTGCTGGCCGGCGGTCGGCGGCTCGACGTCCTCGACATTCAGGCGCTCGAGCTGGCCGAGACCGATCTAGTGGTACTCTCCGCCTGCGAGACCGGCATCGGCACGGATGGTCTGGAGGTGGCCACCCTGGCCCGGGCCTTCGCCCACGCTGGGGTGCCATCGGTCGTGGCGAGCCTGTGGCGGGTCGACGATCGTGCAACGACCGCGCTCATGACGCGTTTCTATGAACGCCTGCGGCAGGGGGGCGATATCTACGCAGCCCTCGCCGGCGCCCAGCGAGACATGCTCGCGGACGGCGAGTTCGCGGATCCGGCAGCCTGGTCCGGCTTCATGGTGCTGGGTAAACCGTGATCGGCGGACGTCTGCAGGGGGTGCACCACAGTGCGGTGAGGCCGGTGGCGGTCCCGGCCACGTGGTCTCGAACGTCCGCGGCAACTCGCGGCGACGCAGAG
This sequence comes from Spiribacter halobius, assembly GCF_020883455.1. NCBI lineage: Bacteria > Pseudomonadati > Pseudomonadota > Gammaproteobacteria > Chromatiales > Ectothiorhodospiraceae > Sediminicurvatus > Sediminicurvatus halobius. The sequence goes on from NZ_CP086615.1 coordinate 3,948,096, forward strand.
CTGTCGAGAGTGCATCGGCATGCCCGTCATCGACCGCAGGAGCACACATTTGCCGCTTCCTCGCATCAGCCTCGCTCTTGCCCTCACATTTGCCGTGGTCCCGGGACTGCAGTCGCCGCCGGTGTGGTCGCAGTCCCGCGACGCGCTGCGCCTGGGCGAGCCGGAGCTCGCCATGGCGCGGGCGGAGCGGCGGGTGGAGTACCGGGACACCACACTGCTCATGGAGGCTGTGGCCGTAGACGGCAGCCTCGAGTGCCGGCGCTCGCGCGGCGCGCATGACCGTATCGATCGCTGCCAGGTGAGCCTGACCATGGTGGTCTCCGCGGAGAGCCGGCCGCGGGGCCGGGCGACGGTCGAGTGTGCGGTGACCCTGGAGGCGCAGGCGGGAGGCGATGAGGGCGCGACGGAACGCCCCACCGCCGCGCGCGAGCGCTCCGTCAGCCTCAGCCAGGGGCAGGGCCGGACACTGCTCACCATCAGCCTGCGCGCGGCGACGCCCGCAGGCTGGGATCGGGTCGATCTCCGCAGCATCGCCTGCCGCATGCCGCGGGTGACGCTGTTCTGACGAAGGCTGCACGCCGGCAAACCGCCGGCCGGCTCATCAGCCGCCGCGTGCCCAGAGCTCCGGACGGTCGAGTACGCCTGCGCACCCGGACTCTCCCCCACACCTTGTCCTGCCCGCCATCTCCACGCCCTCGCTTCGCGAGTCGGTGAGATATGCGGGCTGGCACCGCTCAGCGGCCGCGGGCGGCGTCCGTCCCCCTCACAGCGCCCCCGCCAGCCCGTTGATGAGCAGGCGCAGGGAGAGCAGCGTCAGCAGGATTCGCAGGATCTGGCGGAACAGCTGATCATTCAGGCGCTGCACGGTGGCGCGCCCGAGCAGGGTGCCGATGAAGCCGACGCCGATCATCACCGCCAGGAAGACGACATAGTCCCCGAACGCGAAGCCGAGGGCGCCGAAGGCGGCGATCTTCAGCGAGTGCTGCAGCATCATGCACGCCGAGAAGGTCGCGACATGCCGCAGCCGGTGGAGGTGCAGTGTCCGGAAGTACGCCGCCACCAGCGGCCCCGTCGCCCCCACCAGCAGGGTCAGGGCATTGGTCACCGCTCCCACCGCGACGGTGATGCCGCGATTGCCCCGCGGCGGCAGCGGCATCCGGCCCCACAACGAATACAGGATGAAGGCGCCGAGAAGCGCCTCCACCCAGCCCTCGGGCAACTCCACCAGCAGCTGCGAGCCGGCCACCACGCCAATCACCGCGCCGACGGCAAAGGCACCGAACAGCGGCCACTGCACGTGCGGCAGCATCACGCCCATGCGCCCGGCGTTGGAGCCGAGCTGGATCACGCCATGCAGCGGAATCGCCGCGGTAATCGGCAGCCACAGGGTCATGCCCACCAGCAGCAGGGCGCCGCCGCCGGCGCCGAAGGCCGCGGAGACGAACGAGCCGAGCAGGCTCAGCAAAAGGAGTCCGGCCGTGGCCCCGGCTGTGAGGCCGGGGTGAAGGGTGGTGAGGAAGGTGTCCAGCATGGGCGCCGATGCTGCCACAGTCGCGCCGGCCCGGTGCCGGGACGGTCAGGCGCTCGCGCTGGGGCAACTGAAAGGTCTACAGTTGACAGTTATCCGGGGAGCGTATCACCGGGAGACGTGCCGGGCGAGACGCCACCCGGCCGCAGCCCCGGCCCTCTCCGGCAATCGACCTTATGCAAGGGAGCACAGACTATGGAACCGGGTACGCGCACGGCACTGATCACCGGCTCCGGCCGCAAGAGCGGCCGCGCCACGGCGCTCACGCTGGCCGCCAGCGGCTTCAACATCGTGGTCAATGGCTCGAGCAAGACCGCGGAGTGCGAGGCAGTGGCCGAGGAGATCCGCGCCGGCGGCGGACGGGCTGCGGTGGCCATGGGCAACGTCGGCGAGCGCGACGCGGCCATGGCCGTCGCCGAGGCGGGTCTGCGCGAGTTCGGCACCATCGACGTGCTCGTCAACAACGCCGCCGTGCGCCCCAGCGCCGGCTTCCTCGAGGTCAGCGAGGCGGAGTGGGAGCGGGTATTCAACATCGACTTCAAGGCAGCGTTCTGGCTGTCCCGGGCCTGCCTCCCCGGCATGATCGAGCGCGGCTGGGGGCGGATCATCAACTTCACCGGCATGAACGCCCAGGAGGGCTATCCCGGCAAGCCCCACGTCACGGTGGCCAAGCATGCCGCCCTCGGTCTCACCAAGTCCCTGGCGAAGGAATTCGGGCCGAAGGGCGTGACCGTGAATATCCTTTCCCCGGGCACCATCGTCGACGAGGGAACGGACATCGCCGCAGACGAGAAGCTGCGCCAGCTGCTGGCGACCAACCCCGCGGGGCGCCTCGGTACCCCCGCCGACATCGCCGCCACCATCGACTTCCTGGTCTCGGACCGGGCCGGCTTCATCAACGGGCAGCTGCTGCAGATCAACGGCGGCGTGGTCACCTGACCCGCGGGGCCACGGCCTGACGCGCTGGCTTGCTCCGCCTTCCCGAGGGTGGTTGTCATAGCAACTACTCTCGCGATAGGCTCCCCCAAGGCTCCCGTAAGAACCGGTGGCCATAACACCGGCGCCCGCCAGAAGGAGCCCGGACGGAGCGAGAGATCCGCATGAATATCAGCTCGATCAACCTGCGCTGGCTGCGCCTCCCCCTGGAGGTCCCGTACCGCCTTTCCTACCGCACGTTCGAGGAGTTCGAGCCCTTCTACGTCGAGATCCGCACGGGCGACGGCGCCGTCGGCTTCGGCGATGGCCATGTCTCGCCCGGCTCCAGCGCGGAGACCCGTGACGGCGCCTGGGCCTTCAGCCAGGCGCTTGCGGAGGCCCTGGTGGGGCTGCCGGTCACCGCAGCGGAACGCGTTGTCGCGAGCCGTCAGGAGGAGAGCAAGGTCGCGGCCAGCGCCTTCGCGACAGCCCTCGAAGTGCTCAGTGGCACGCCGCTGATCGACGTGCGCGAGCGCGCGCAGCTGCCGCTGCTGGTCCCGGTGAACGCAACGGATATCGACGCCATCCCCGCCGAGGTGGAGCAGCTTCTGGCGCGGGGCTTCCGTACCTTCAAGGTGAAGGTAGGCAAGGATGTGGACGCGGATCTGGCCCGGGTGGCCGCGATCCAGACCGCGGTGCCCGGGCGCGCCACTCTGCGTCTCGATGCCAACCGTGCCTTCGACAGGGAGCAGGGCTGCCGCTTCGCCGCTGCCCTCGACCCCGCCGGCATCGAGCTCTTCGAGCAGCCTTGCGCCGCCGAGGACTGGGACGCCAACGGCGCCGTGGCCCGCGTGTCCACCGTCCCGCTGATGCTCGACGAGCCGATCTGCACCCTCGATGACATCCGCCGGGCCGGAGACATGCCGGGCGTTCGCCTGTGCAAGCTCAAGCTCAAGCGATTCGGCAGCATGGCCGCGCTGCACCGCAGCCTCGAGGCGGTGCGCGCGCACGGCATGGAGCCGGTGCTCGGCGACGGCCTCGGCAGCGACATCACCAGCTGGATGGAGGCCTGCGTCGCCCGGGACACCATCCGCAATGCCGGCGAGTTCAACGGCTTCCTCAAGCCCACCGGCGGCCTGCTGTCGCCACCGCTCACCTTCGCGGACGGCGCCGTGATCCTGCCGGCGGGCTATCGGCCGGCGATCGATGCCGACGCCCTGGAGACGAGCACCACCCAGAGCCTGCTATTCGGCAGGCCATAGAGCGAACGGAAGAGGACCATGGCACACGACGAGCTGATGAAGGAGCTGGACCGCCGGCGGGAGAACGCCCGCGCGATGGGCGGCGAGGCGAAGCTGGCCCGGCGCCGGGAGCGGGGCAGCCTGAACGCCGAGGAGCGCCTGGCGGCGCTGGTGGACTCGGGCAGCTTCATCGAGGTGGGTCTGCTCGGCACCGCCGCCGGCGGCGGCCTGGATCCGGCGAAGACGCCCCGGGATGGCAAGCTCACGGGGTACGGGCGCATCGACGGGCGCGATGTCGCCGTCTGCGTCAACGATTTCACGGTCAAGGGGGCCTCCACCGGCGCCACCAACTCCAAGAAGCTCGGCCATATGCGCAAGGTCGCGATGGAGCGCGGCATTCCGTTCGTGCATGTGGGCGAGTCCACCGGGGCCCGCCTGCCCGATGCCATGGGCTCGAAGGGCATGGGCGCGATGCTCGGCAACGACGTCACGCAGTTCCGGCGCATCCGCACCAACCCGTGGGCCGCCGCGGCGCTGGACACCTCCTTCGGCTCCTCAGCCTGGCTCGCCTGCTGCTCGGACTTCGCCGTGATGAAGAAGGGCTCGGTGATGTCCGTTTCCAGTCCGGGCCTGGTCTCCATGGCCATTGGCGAGAAGGTCGACCCCGAGGATCTCGGCGGCTGGCGCATCCATGCGGACATGACCGGGCTGATCGACCGCTTCGTGAACACCGACGAGGAGGCGATGCAGGAGATCCGCCGCTTCCTCGGCTACATGCCGAACAACAGCTCGGAGCTGCCGCCGGAGGCGGACGTGCCCGCCGGCTCGGGGGATCGCCAGAACGAGATCCTGGACATCCTCCCCGAGAAGCGCACCCAGGTGTATGACATGAAGAAGATCCTGGAGGTGATCTTCGACACGGGGAGCCTGTTCGAATTCAAGCCGCGCTTCGGCAAGCCCGCCATCGCGGCCCTGGCCCGCCTCGGCGGCAGACCGGTGGGCATCATCGCCAACAACCCCATGGTGGGCGGCGGCGCCATGTCGGTGGAGGCGATCCGCAAGCTCATCGACATGACCGTGCTCTGCGACTCCTTCAACATCCCCATGGTCCGCTTCATGGACACCCCCGGCTTCGTGGTCGGGACCGGCGCGGAGAAGAAGGGCGCCCCGGGGCACATCATGAATCTGATGAACGCCACCTGCCTGACCACCGTGCCCCAGATCACGGTGCTGGTGCGCAAGGCCTACGGCCGCGCCTACGTCGCCCTCGGCGGCGGCGAGCACAACGACGAGATGGTGGCCTGGCCCACCGCCGAGATCAGCTTCATGGACCCGGTGTTCGCCACCCGCATCGTCCACGGCCTCGCCCCGGGGGACGATGGCTTCGACGACGCCCTGGCCGAGATCCAGAAGGACATCGAGGTCTGGGACATGGCGTCGATCTTCTCCGCCCACGACGTCATCAAGCCCCAGGAGACGCGGGACTACCTGATCCGCATGTTCGACGTCCACCGGCGGCGGCGCAGCGGCGGCCTCGGCCAGCATCTGATGCAGACCTGGCCCACCAGCAGCTGAGGACCGCGAGCCATGACCGAGACCCTGGACCCGATCGCAGCGGCACGCCGTGCCGGCCGCAGTGCCCTGAGCGAGGCCGCGGGCAAGCGGCTGCTCGACCGCTTCGGCGTGCAGACGCCGTGGTCGGTGGTGGTGGATGGCCCGGACGAAGTGGCGAACGCCCTCGTCGGCCGTGAAGGCCCCTTCGTGGTGAAGGTGGTTTCGCCGGACATCCTGCACAAGAGCGACGTCGGGGGCGTCGCGCTCGATCTCGCGGACGCCGACGCCGTCGCAGGCGCGATGCGCGCCATGGCCGGGCAACTCGGGATTCGCTCGGCACGGGTCGAGGGCTACCTGGTGGAGGAGATGCTGCCCGCCGGTCAGGAGCTGGTGGTCGGCGCCGTGCGCGATCCGTACTTCGGCCCCCTGCTCATGGTCGGGCTCGGTGGCGTGTTCGTCGAGGTGATGCAGGATGTCGCCTTCCGCATCTGCCCCGTCACCCGCGACGACGCCTTTGCGATGCTCGACGAGCTGCGCGGCGCTGCCGTGCTCGACGGCGCGCGTGGCGGCCCGCCGGCGAGCCGGGAGGCGATCGTCGACGTGCTGCTGCGTCTCGGCGGGCCCGAAGGGCTCCTGATGCAGAGCGGCGACGAGCTGCAGGAGGTGGACGTCAACCCGCTGATCGTCTCCCGCACCGGCGCCGTGGCCGCGGACGCGCGCTTCATCCTGCGCGCCGACGCGCCCCCTGCCGGGCAGCCGGCCAGCATGCCCGGGCCGGAGGACGCCGCGACCGTGCTCGAGCGCTTCACACCCCTGTTCGAGCCCAAGGCCATCGGCGTCCTCGGCGCGTCCACCTCCAGCGCGACCATGGCCAACACGTTCATCCGCCGCATGCGCGACTTCGGCTACGCCGGCGGGCTCTACCCGATCCACCCGAAGGCCGGGGAGATCGAGGGCCTGAAGGCCTATCCGAGCCTCGCCGAGGCACCCGAGCCCATCGACTACGCCTACATCGCCCTCGGCGCCAGCCGCGTGCCCGAGGTGCTCGCCGGCGCCGCCGGGCGGGTCAGATTCGCCCAGGTCCTCTCCAGCGGCTTCGCCGAAGTGCCGGAAGGCGAGGCGCTGGAGCAGGAGCTGGTGGCGGCCGCCCGCGCGGGCGGCGTGCGGGTCATCGGGCCGAACTGCCTCGGCCTGTACTCGCCCCGCGGGCGCGTCACCTTTCCGGTGAACCCGCCGGAGACGGTGGGCAGCGTCGGCGTCATCTCCCAGAGTGGCGGCCTTGGCACGGACATCATCAAGCGCGGCCAGTGGCGGGGGCTGACCTTCAGCGGGGTGGTCACCGTCGGCAACAGCGCCGACATCGGCCCGGTGGACCTGCTGGAGTACTACTTCGCCGATCCCCAGACCCGGGTCATCGGCCTCTACCTCGAGGGCATCCGCGACGGCCAGCGGCTGTTCCGGCTGCTGCGCTCGCAGCGCGCGGGCAAGCCGGTGGTCATCCTCAAGGGCGGGCGTTCGGCTCAGGGCAATGCCGCCGCGGCCTCGCACACCGGTGCGCTCGCCGGCGATCAGCGCGCCTGGGAGGCGCTCTGCCGGCAGACGCCGTGCACCATGGTCAGCTCGCTGGAGACCTTCATCGACGCGCTGCTGGCGTTCCAGAACCTGACCCTGCGGCCGCAGCGCCCGACCCGGAACGTGGTCCTGTTCGGCAACGGCGGCGGTACCGGGGTGCTCGCCACCGACTACTTCGCCGAGCGCGGCCTCGACATCCGGCCCTTCGAGGCCGCGACCCGCGAGAGCCTGGAGGCGCTGGCACTCCCGCCGGGGACCAGCGTGGCCAACCCCATCGACACGCCGGTGGCCACCCTGCAGCAGCAGGATGGCTGGGTCGCCGGCGAGATCCTGGACCGGGTGTACGCCACCAGCCAGCCCGACGCCATCGTCATGCATCTCAACCTGGCGGCCTTCGTCGGCCGCGGCGACAGCGATCCCGTGGACAATCTGATCCAGGTGGCGGAACACTCCCAGACCCGACACCCGGGCCGCGCCCATTTCCTGCTCGTCCTGCGTTCCGACGGTTCGCCGCAACTGGACGACATCAAGCGCAAGTACCGCGAGCGGGCGCTGGCCGTGGGCATTCCGGTGTATGACGAGGTGACGAACGCCGCCGATGCGCTGGCCCAGGTCCAGCAGATGGAGGAACGCCTCGCGGCCGGCGCCAGCCCCGACCACTGAGCGCCACCGCCCCGGGGGGCCGGAGGCGTTCAGCCGAGATTCACCTGCCGGTGGAAGCGCTCCAGCTGCTCGGGGGTGAAGCAGGCCTCGCGCAGCCGCTGCAGGTGGGGGCCGAAGGCGGCGTCGATCTCCTCGCCGAAGCGGGCCATGATCTCCGCGAGGTAGTAGTCGTGGCGGATGAGAGACTCCGCCGTAATCACGATGGGGCGATTGCGGGTATAGGACGCGAATACCTTGCCGGCGACATTGGCCGTGAGCAGCTGCTCATGGTCGACGGTGATGGTGAACAGGTTGTCCGCCGTGCCGATGGTGCGCCCGTTGCTCTCGTGCAGGAACACGCGCACGTTGTCGCCGAAGCGGAACTCCTCAGCCGCGTCGCCGAACAGGATCACCAGGATCTCCACGCCGCGGGCAGCCATCTCCCGCAGAGCGGTTTCGTGGTGCCGCAGGGAGGCGGCCTGGGCCTTGATCCAGATGCTGCTCTCGGCGCCGCGGATCATCTGCGTGACCCGTTCCTCGACCGCGGCCTCGCCGGAGATGGTCCACACGTAGTGGGTATCCTCCGGGCCACCGACGCCGCGCAGGTCTTCGGCGAGGCGGTCGCAGAGCCGCTGGGTGGAGCTCGCGATACCCTCCAGCAGGACTTCCGGCGGCACCGGCACGAAGCGCACCGGGTCCTCGCTCACCGGCTGCACCGCCTCCTTGCGGGTGAGGCTCTGCAGGGCATGATAGGCATTGGCCCGTGGCACGCCGGAGGCCTTGCTCAGCTCGTAGGCGGTGACGGGGTTGGTGCGCAGCAGCTGGATGTAGATCTTGGCTTCGTAGTCGGTGAAGCCGAGCCGCTGCAGCTCCCGGGAGAGATCCCCGGGTACGCTTTCCTTGAATCGCAGTTTGCTGGCCAAGACTCCCTCCGGCGGTGTCAGCGGCGCGCGAGCCTCCGCTTAGGGTACTGCATCTCCCCTGCCCGCTTAAGGAAGCATCGATTTTCCGCGCGCGTGTGACATGAGGCCGTGGTCCCCGACGCCTGGTGCAGCGCGATGACGGTCGCCAGCCGCAGGGCCGTGCCTGGCATGTCACGGCCGGTCACTCCCCCCTGCGCTCAATGGCCTCCGCAAGCGCGACGATGCGATGCGCATCCTCGACATGCAGGTTCTCGATGAGTTTGCCATCCAGCAGCACCACCCCCTCGCCGCGGCGCGCCGCCGCCTCGTGGGCCTCGATGACGCGCCGGGACCAGGCCACCGTGTCGGCGTCCGGGGCGAACACCTCGTTGGCTGTGGCGATGGTCTTCGGGTGGATCAGGGTCTTGCCGTCGAAGCCGAGGGCGAGGCCGTCCTCGCAGGCGCGGCGGAAGCCGGCCTCGTCGTTCAGGTCCAGGTGCACGCCGTCGACGATGGCGAGCCCGGCGGCGCGGGCCGCGAGTAGGCACCGGGAGAGGCTGTGCAGCAGGGGCAGGCGCATCTGGGTGTGGGCGCAGTGCAGATCCTTGGCAAGGTCGGAGGTGCCCATCACCAGCACCGCCAGCCGGGGATGGGCGTCGGCGATCTCCTCGGCGTGGAGCACGCCCCGCGGGGTCTCGATCATGCACCAGATCGCCAGATCCTCGGGGGCACCGGCGGCGCGCAGGACGGCATCGGCCCGGCGCACGGCGTCGGCGCTCTCGACCTTGGGTAGCACTGCGGCATCGGCGCCGGAGCCGGCGACGGCGGCCAGGTCGGCATGGCCCCAGGGCGTGTCCAGGCCGTTGACCCGGATCGCGACCTCGCGGTGGCCATAGCCGCCGGCGGCGACCGCCGCCAGGACCTGATCCCGCGCGTCGGTCTTCGCCTCGGGGGAAACGGCGTCCTCGAGGTCGAGGATCAGGGCGTCGGCGGCCAGGGTGCGGCCCTTGTCCAGGGCGCGGGCGTTGGAGCCCGGCATGTAGAGGACGCTGCGGCGGGGTCTGGCGGTGGTCGACATCATGTTAACTCCAGGTGACGTCCGCCTGCATGGCGAGTCCGCCTTCCGCGGTGCGCGCCCAGAGCGCCGACTCGCCCTCGGCCTCGCCCGGCCGGCCTTCGGCGTGAAAGGGCGCGCCGCAGTACAGGGGGCTCATGGCCCGGAACGAGAAGCTCTCCAGTTGCCGCTCCGGGTGCTCGCGCCGCCAGGCGTCGAGCAGGAAGGTGGCAATGAGCTGGCCGTGGACGATCAGCCCCGGATAGCCCTCGACCTCGGTCGTGTAGGGCTGATCGTAGTGGATGCGGTGGGCGTTGAACGTGACCGCCGAGTAGCGGAAGAGCAGCGGCTCGTCGGGATGGATCTCGCGGCTCCAGGCGGCATCGGCGGGCGCAGGCCTCGGCTGCGGCGGCGGCGCATCGGCCGGCGGGTTCTCCCGGTAGACCAGGTCCTGTTCCTCGACCAGCGCCGGGCCGGCGGCGCCGGCATAGCTGTACTCGACGGTCACGAACGCCAGCAGACCGCTGCGGCCCTCCTTGGTGGTCACGCTCTTGACGGTGGCGGTGCGGGTCACGTCCTCGCCCAGGGTGAGCGGCGCCAGGTAGCGGATGCGGCTGCCGGCCCACATGCGCCGGGGCAGCGGTATCGGCGGCAGGAAGTCGCCGCGCTCGGGGTGCCCGTCCGCGCCGATCCGGCTCTGGCGGACCCGGGGCACGAAATAGGTCCAGTGAGCGGTGGGCGGGATCGGGTCGCCGGTGGCAGGCCAGTCCTCGGGCGGCCTGTCCAGGGCGGCGAGCAGGGCGGTCACCGGCCAGCGCTCCAGCTGCTCCGTGGCGGACTCGGTCCTGCCGATCCACTGCTCGAGGTGCGCCGTATCCAGGGCCATGATCACTCTCCCGTGGGCTTGCCACTGCTGCGGTATGGCGCCGGCCGGGCGGCGCCGGGGACGCGGCAGAGGCTAGTCGAGGGCGTTAGTGGTTGCAAGTGAGACTACCAATGCCTAGTATCCATCCGAACCGGCGCGAAGGCCGCGTCACCGCCCAGCCGCGAATCGGTGAGATAGGCGGGCTAGAGCAGGGCACCGTTGGGGGAGGACCGAGCATGGCGACCGTGGAAGTGAAGACCGAGATCACCGGCAACGTCTGGAAGGTTCAGACCACCGCCGGCAGCGAGGTGGCGGAGGGGGACGTCCTCGTCATCCTCGAGTCCATGAAGATGGAGATCCCGGTGATGGCGCCGGAGGACGGCGTCGTGAAGAGCGTGCACGTTGAGGAAGGCGGCGTGGTGACCGAGGGCGAGACGGTGGTGGTGCTCGAGGCCTGAGCACCTGCCGAGGAGGCAAGCCATGCAGAAGGTCCTGATCGCCAATCGCGGGGAGATCGCCTGCCGCATCATTCGCAGCTGCCACCGCCTGGGCCTTGCCACGGTGGCCGTGTTCTCGGAGGCGGACGCCGACGCCTTGCACGTCGCCCTGGCCGACGAGGCCATTCCGATCGGCCCCGCCCAGGCCCGCGAAAGCTACCTGGATACGCGCCGTGTGCTCGAGGCCGCCACGAGCTCCGCGGCCGATGCCGTGCATCCCGGTTACGGCTTCCTTGCGGAGAACACGGCCTTTGCGCGCGCGGTGATGGACGCCGGGCTGGTCTGGATCGGCCCTCATCCGGACAGCATCGACGCCATGGGCGACAAGGACCGGGCCCGGACGCTGGCGACGGCCGCCGGCGTTCCGGTGCTCCCGGGCAGCGCGCGCTTCGCCCCGGATGCCGCCGACGCAGACATCGCCCGGGCCGCGGAGGCGGTGGGCTATCCGCTACTGGTCAAGGCATCGGCGGGTGGCGGCGGCATCGGCATGAAGCGCGTGGACGATCCGGCGCAGCTCGTGCCGATCGCGCGCGCCACGCAGTCGATGGCCGAGAAGGCCTTCGGCGATGGCGCGGTATTCCTCGAGCGCTACGTCGCCAACGCCCGGCACGTCGAGGTCCAGGTGTTCGGCTTCGGCGACGGTCATGCCGTACATCTCGGGGAGCGTGACTGCTCGCTGCAGCGGCGCTACCAGAAAGTTGTCGAGGAGAGCCCCGCCCCCGGACTGCCGCCGGCGGTGCGCGAGCGGATGTGCAACGTGGCCGCGGACCTGTGCCGGCAGCAGAGCTATGTCGGAGCCGGAACGGTGGAGTTCGTGGTGGATGCCGACAGCTTCGAGTTCTTTTTCCTGGAGATGAACACGCGCATCCAGGTGGAGCACCCGGTCACCGAGATGTGCACCGGCACCGATCTGGTCGCCATGCAGATCGACCTTGCGCGCCGCCGGCTCGAGCCGCTGCCGCAGGATGCCGTGCGCCATGCCGGCCATGCCATCGAGTGCCGGCTGTATGCCGAGAATCCGGACAAGCGCTTCATGCCCTCCCCCGGTCGGCTGGAGCGGTTCGTGATGCCCACGGAGAGCGACGGCGTGCGCGTCGACTGCGGCGTGCGCGAGGGCGACGAGATCACCTTCTACTACGATCCCATGATCGCCAAGCTGATCTGCCATGCGGACTCACGCGAGGCGGCCGTCGAGCGCATGCTGGAAGCCCTGGGCGAGGTAACGATCCAGGGGGTACGCAGCAACGTCGAGTTCCTGATGAAGAGCCTGGGTCACCCGGACTTCCGGGCGGGGCGCGTCAGCACCGGCTTCGTGGAGACGCATCTTGCGGAGCTGACCAACGCCTGAAGCCACGCGGTCGCGGCACGGGTGCGGCGGCGGTGGCCGCCGGCCCAGCCGCCGGCCACCAACCCCTGGAGCGATCCCATGACCACCCCCGCAACCCTCGCCGAAAAGCTCATCAGCCGTCACCTCGAATCCGGGGCGGACATGACGCCCGGCGAGGAGATCCACCTCGCCGTGGATCAGGTGCTGCTGCAGGACGCGACGGGCACGCTCACCATGCTGGCCCTGGAGGCCATGGGGCTCGACCGTATCCGGGTGGATACCGCGTGCCAGTACGTGGACCATAACCTCCTGCAGGCGGACTACCGGAACCGGGACGATCACGTCTTCCTGCAGACGGCGGCGGCGCGCTTCGGCATGCATTTCGCGACGCCGGGGACGGGCGTTTCCCACCCCGTGCACATGGAGCGGCTCGGGGTGCCGGGGGCGGTCCTTGCGGGCTCGGATTCCCATACCTGCGCGGCGGGATCGCTTGGGATGCTCGGCTTCGGCGCCGGCTCGGTGGAGATCGCCAGCGTCCTCGCGGGCGAGCCCCTCAGCATCCGCATGCCCGAGATCATGGGCATCCGCCTCACCGGCCGTCTGCCGGCCTGGGTGAGCGCCAAGGACGTGATCCTGGAGCTGCTGCGGCGGCACAGCGTCAAGGGCGGCGTCGGCCGGATCCTGGAGTACTACGGGCCCGGGGTGGAGACCCTCACGGCCATGGACCGGCATGTCATCGCCAACATGGGCGCGGAGCTCGGGGCGACCACCAGCATCTTTCCGAGCGACGAACAGACCCGACGGTTCCTCGAAGATCATGGCCGCGGCGACGCCTGGGTGCCGCTCAGCGCGGATGCCGAAGCCCGCTACACCCACCATGACGAGATCGACCTCGGCGCGCTGGAACCTCTCATCGCCACGCCCTCCAGCCCGGACAACGTGGTACCCGTACGCGAGGTGGCCGGCACGCCGGTGCATCAGTCCTATATCGGCTCCTCCGCCAACCCCGGCTACCGGGACCTGGCCATCGCCGCGCTCATGGTCCGCGACCGCCAGGTCCATCCGCAGGTGTCCTTCGATCTCAACCCGGCCTCCCGCCAGGTGCTGACGGATCTGGCCAACGAGGGCCTGCTCACCGAGCTGCTGAAGTGCGGCGGGCGGCTGCACCAGACCGGCTGCAATGGCTGCATGGGCATGGGCCAGGTGCCGGCCACCGACCAGAACAGCCTGCGCACGACCCCGCGCAACTTCCCCGGGCGATCCGGTATTGCCGACGATCACGTCTATCTCTGCAGCCCGGAGACCGCGACCGCGGCGGCGCTCACCGGCGAGATCACCGACCCGCGGGCGCTCGCGGAGCGCCTCGGGCTTGAGTGGCCGGGCGCCGAGCTGCGGCCCCGCGAGCCAGCCGCCGAGGCATCGGCGCTGCTGCCGGTGCTGCCGCCGCAGCAGGCGCGCCGGGTGGAAATCCGCAAGGGGCCGAACATCGCCGATCTGCCAGCCATAGAGCCGCTGACGGACACCCTATCGCCGGAAACGCTGCTCCGGCTCGGCGACAACGTCTCCACCGACACCATCTCCCCGGCGGGCGCCGAGGCCATGCCCTACCGCTCCAACGTCCAGGCCATCAGCCAGTTCTGCTTCCGGGACGTCGATCCGGAGTACCCGAATCGGGGGTGGGCGACGCGGGACGGCGCCGGCCATGCCCTCGTCGCCGGGTACAACTACGGCCAGGGGTCGAGCCGCGAGCACGCGGTGCTCGCCCCGCGCTACCTGGGCCTGCGCCTGGTGCTCGCACGGAGCTTCGCCCGCATCCACCAGCAGAATCTCGTCAACGCCGGCGTGCTGGCGCTGACCTTTGCCGATCCGGCGGACTATGAGCGTCTGGAGGCGGGAGACGTACTGACCGTGCATGACGTCCACGGTCAGGTGGATGCCGGCGCGGAGGTCATGGTGGAGGTCCCGGCGAAAGGCCTGAGCATCGCGGCCCGCCACGGCATGTCGGCGCGTCAGCGCGAGATCTTCCACGCCGGTGGCCTGATCAACTGGCTGCAGGCGCGGGTGGCGACAGCCTAGGCGAACCGGAGCGGCGGGCTACGCCGGCGCGGCGGGACCAGCCGGAAATGCGCCCGCTCGCCCGGCGAGAGGGCGGCCACGAGGCCGTGCTCCCAGGCAAGATAGCGCTTCGCCGCCTCCAGGTTGCCGTGATGGCGGTCGTGGACGAAAAACAGGAAGTCCAGGCACTCACCGTCAGAGGGCGTGCCGGGGCTCGCGGTCACCGGCTGGCCGGCGTTCTGCCAGGCCTCGACGCCCCCCGCAAGCACCGCGACATCGCTGAAGCCCAGCGCGGACAGGTCCTTGGCCAGCAGGTCGGCCGGGCCTTCGCCCCGCCCCATCAGGCGCACGGGGCGGGTACGGTCGCGGTCCGCCGCCAGCGCCGGCAACCGCGGGCGGATCACCCACTCAGCCTGGGGAGCGTGGGCCTTGCGGTAGTCCATGCCCGGCTGGCAGTCCAGCAGCCATGGGGGCTCGGCCGCCGCAAGCTCCGCAACGAGAGCCGGAACGTCGAGGCGGCGTGCGGGTGAGGGCGCCACCGGCGCCGGTGTCGAGCCGGACTCGGTGGCCCACCAGGCGGCCTCGCCGCCGGCAAGCACGGCGACCTCGAAATCCATCTGCGCGAGCCAGAAAGCGCACGCCGCGGCCCGCACCTCGGTATCGTCCACCAGCACCAGGCGTGCCCGGCGCACGCCGACCCACTGGTCCGTCGCCTGAATGAGCTGGCCACCCGGCGCCGAGACCGCGCCCTCGAGATGGCCGCGCTGGTACTCCCGCGGGTCGCGGACGTCGAGGAGATAGGTGGTGCGCCCGCTGTCATCCAGCCAGTCCCTGACCTGGGCGGCCGACAGGCGCCGGACTCCGGCGCGCTCGGCCATGGCCTGGGCCTGCCGCCGCCGGGTCTCGAGGTCGGGCGGGGGCGCATCCGTCGCTACCCGACGCTCGGCGCCATGGTCCAGCTCCATGCCGGCGAGGCGCCAGCCCATCGTGCCATTGCGCAGAGCGTACACGGGATTGTTCACCCCGAGCTGGCGAAGCATCTCGCAGCCGATGAGGCTGCGCGTGCGCCCGGCGCAGTTGACCACCACCGGCGTCTCGTCGTCGGGCACCAGCTCCCCTATCCGGTAGGGCAGCTCGGCATTGGGGCAGGACATCGCGCCAGGAATGCTCCAGGCGTGGTACTCCTCCCAGGGCCGGCCGTCCAGCACCAGCACCCGCTCGCCCCGCCGCTGTCGCTCGGCGAGGGCCTCCGGCGTGAGGCTTGGCGTGCCGTAGGCGGCCTCCACCAGCTCGCCCAGGGTCTTGCTCGGCACGTTGACGCCGGCAAAGATGCCATAGCCGGCTGCCCGCCAGCCCTCGAGGCCGCCATCAAGCCGCGCCACGTCGGTATAACCCAGGGCCTCGGCCGCCTCCGCGGCCGCCCCGGCCACCGCGCCATCGGCCTGATCGTAGATCACCAGGCGAACGCGGCGGTTGGGCACCCGCCGCGGCAGATCCAGCTCGAAGCGCGACCACGGCACCGAGACGCAGAAGAACAGATGCCCCTCGCCGTACTCACCGTGCTCCCGGGCATCGACGACGGCGATCTCGCCGCCGTCGCCCAGCATCCGCTCGAGGGTCTCGGGGGAGACATGGCGGCCCGTCATCGCGTCAGCTCCCGCTGTCGGTCTGCTGGGTGGCCCGCTTAGCGCGGAAGCTGAAGCGCCGCCGCAGCCAAGGACCGAGAATCGGGCTGGAGAGGCTCAGCGCCGTCAGCACGAAGAACAGATTGGCGATCCAGCTGTGGAAGAACAGCGTCCAGTCGCTGTCGAAGATGATCATCGCCTGGGACCAGTTCTTCTCCAGCAGGTTACCCAGCACCAGCCCCATCACGAAGGGCGCGGGCCCGAAGCCGTGGCGCAGGCCCACGAAGCCCACCAGGCCGGCGATGAGCATGACCCAGACGTCGAACATCTGCTGGTTGTAGGCGTAGGCGCCGACCACCGCGAAGATGAACACCGAAGGCCAGAGGAAGGTCCGCGGGATCAGCGTGACCATGGAGAACACCCGCGCCCCCGCCAGGCCGACGAACAGGAACGCGAAGTTCGCGATCAGCATGGCGGCGAAGATCGCGTAGAGGATCTCCGGGGTTTCGCGCATCAGGAACGGACCCGGGCGGAAACCGTGCATGATCAGCGCCGCCAGGATGACGGCGGTGGTGCCGCTGCCGGGGATGCCCAGGGCCAGGGTGGGCACCATGGCGCCACTGGTGCCGGCGTTGTTGGCCGCCTCGGGGCCGGCGATGCCCTCGATGGAGCCCTTGCCGAACTCCTCCGGATGCTTCGACCAGCGCTTGGCCTCGTTGTAGCCCATGATCGCCGCCACCGTGGTGCCCTCGGCGGGCAGGATGCCGACGATGGTGCCGATGCCCGAGGAGCGCAGGATGGTGGCCCAGGTGCGGCGCAGGTCGTCCCGGCCGGGCAGCTTGATGGCGAGGTTCTTCACCCGTTCCATGATCTGCTCGGGCGCCTGGGACTGCTTGAGCATCTCGGAGATGGCGAACACGCCGATCAGCACCGGCACGAAGTCGATGCCGTCGTACAGCCAGGTGGTGCCGAAGGTGAAGCGCTCGACGCCGGTGACCAGGTGGATGCCCACCACGCTCACCAGCACGCCCAGCATCCCGGAGATGAGGTTGCGGGGCGCCGATTTGCCGCTGATCGCCGCCAGCATGGACAGGCCGAACAGGGTGAGCGCGAAATACTCCTGCGGGCGGAAGCTGAGCGCCACCGCCGCCAGCGCCGGCGCCGCGAAGATGAAGATCACGAGGCTGATAAGCCCGCCGCTGACGCTGGCGATGGCCGCCATGCCAAGGGCGCGGCCGGCCTCGCCCCGTTGCGCCATCGGATAGCCGTCGAGCGCCGTGGCCACCGCAGGCGGCGCCCCCGGCGCGTTGATCAGGATGGCGGTGATGGAGCCGCCGAAGGTGCCGGCGCAGTAGAGCGCCGCCATCATGGAGATGGCCACCACCGGCTCCATGCCGAGGGTGAACGGCAGCAGCAGCGCCACGGCCATGGTCGAGCTGAGCCCCGGCAGCGCGCCAATCGTCACACCGATGAGCACCGAGAGCATGATCAGCAGCAGGCTCGTCGGCGTCAGGATCAGCGTTACGCCGGTGACGATCGAATCGATATCCACAGGTATTCCCCTCCTGCGACGCGTCGCCGCCCGGCGACCGCCTGAGCATTCTTGGTGGTCGTGCCTACCAGAAGATGTGGCCGACGATGCCGGGCAGGAACGTTACCCGCAGCACCTCGGAGAAGAACCACATCACCCCCGTAGGGAAGATCACGACATAGGGCACGAGGATCTTCCAGCGGCGTTCGCCCCAGAGCAGCGGCAATAGCGCAGCAATCATCAGCAGCCCGACAAACGTGCCGAGCCAGGGCATCACGCCGACGAACACCAGCAGCGCGGCACCGGTCAGGAAGACGATCGGCGGGATGGGCTCGCGGCGATCGCTGTCGAGATCGATCCCGGCCCGCCACTTCTGCCCGAACTCGAAGGGCAGGATCAGCGCGATGATCATGATGACGATCAGGACCAGACGCGGGAACGTCGTTGGCTGCACGTTCTGCGCCAGCGACGAGGGCACCGAATCGAAGGCGAAGGTGCGCGCGAACAGGAGCCCGCAGATGATCAGCACGGCGGCGCTGACGTAGAGGTCGGGGCGGTGGAGACGGGAGAGTGCGGAGCCCGAGGGCTCCGCACTCCGGTCGCCACGCCCAGTGGGCTGGTCAGTCATGGCTACAGCTCCCCTTGGGTCGTGACGATGGCCGGCCTTAGCGGTCGGTCATGTCGAGCTTGCGCAGGGCCTCCAGGGAGACCTGGTACTCCTCCTTGATCTGCTTGTCCCAGACGTCGGCGCCGGCGACGTTAGTCTCCGGATCCAGACCGCTGGAGCGCAGATAGTCCTTGAAGCGCTCGCTGTCCATGCCGGCCAGGATCAGCTGCTCGATCCGCTCGACGATCTCGGGATCGGTCTCACCGTGGACGTAGTAGCCGCGCGTGGTGGTGACGCTGACCTCATGGCCATGCTCATAGGTCGAGGGGGTATCGGGCAGGTCCCCGACGCGATCGTGGTAGAGCACCGCGATCGGCTTGAGGTCGCCCTCCTCGATCTGGGCCAGGGCCTCACTGATGTTGGCCAGCGAGGCGTCCACCGCCCCCGAGCGCAGCGAGGTGATCATCTCGCCACCGCTGCCGAACGGCACTACGCGGGTCTTGGCGCCGGACTGCTCGGCCCAGCGGGAAATGCCGATGTGCTCGGTACCGCCGACCTGCGCCACGCCCCAGGTGAGGGCCTGGTCCTCGGACGCCTCGAGGAACTCCTCGTAGGTGTCATAGGGGCTGTCCGGATTGACCACGATCACCGAGGGGTCGTCCATGGCACGCGCCACGCCCTGGATCTGGTCCATCTCCTTGATCGGGGAGTTGCCCCGGGCAATGGTGTAGAGATGGGTCTGGGTGAGCGCCATGATGGTGTGGCCGTCCGGGCCGCGGCTCATCATGTACTCGTGCGCCGCCCGGGCGCCGCCGCCCTGCTTGTAGACGACGCGCATCTCCTCGTCGATGGTTTCGCGCGCGGCGTCAAGCCACATGCGGATCGTGGTGTCGGTACCACCGCCGGCGGAGGCATGGGAGACCACCTCGATGGTGTCGCAGGGCCACTCCTCGGCGGAGCAGTCCTGGGCACTGGCGGTGAGCGGGGCGGCGAGCATCGCCGCGGCGGCGACCGCCCCGAGGGCGGCCCGATGGGTCACGTTGGGCGAGTGAATCATGCTTCTCTCCTCTCCTACTTCGCGTGGCAAAGCCTTGGTTGTCGTCACGGGCCCGGAGCACGCTCCAGCCCGATCCAGCCTTGATGTTGTTGTTCGCGTTATTTGGAAAGTAGCAGCTACTGCAACCACTTTCGAGTCTGAAGCGCCCCGGGGGCTCCTTGAAGCTCACTGAGTAGCGCTATAACGGGCCATTCCAGTTAGACACGTCGGTCTGTCGATTGTCAACAGCGAACAATTACAGCCCTCTCGCGCCGGATCGGCCCGCCAGAGCAGCCGTGCGTCACCGGCTAAAGAACCCCACCAGCTCAGTATAGGTTTCGTCCGGGCACTGTTCCGCCGGGTAGTGGCCCGACGGCAGACGTCGCCCACCGGCGATATTGCGCGCATACGGCGCCCAGGCCTCCAGCGGGCGAAAGCTGCGCTCGACGTGGCTGCGCTCGCCCCAAAGCACCAGCACGGGGCACTCGATCAGCCGTCCGGCCTCCAGATCCTCCGCGTCCATCTCGAAGTCCGGCCCGATGGCGGCCCGGTAGTCCTCGCACACGGCATGGATGTTCTCCGGCGTGCAGCAGCGGACATACTCCGCCAGCACCTCCTCGGTAAAGCCGCCAAGCCCTACCCCCGGCTTGTTCAGCTTGCGACGGATGTAGTAGTCCTCGCGTCCGGCCAGCAGTTGCTCCGGGAAGTCGTAGGGCTGCGCCATGAAGAACCAGTGGTAGGACGCCCGGGCCCATTCGCGGGTGATGTGGGTGAGCACCCAGTGGGTGGGCACGATGTCCAGACTCGCCAGCCGCAGGACCCGTTCCGGGTGGTCCAGTGCCATGCGGTAACCTGCGCGCGCACCCCGATCGTGGCCGGCCACCAGAAAGCGCTCGAAGCCGAGCGCCGCCATGACCTCGACGCCATCCTGGGCCATCCGGCGGAAGGTATAGGTGCTGTGGTCGGGCTCGCCGAAGGGCTTGTCGCTGTCCCCGTAGCCGCGCAGATCGATGGCGACCACGGTGAAGTCCTCGGCCAGGCGCGGCGCGATCTTGTGCCACATGACATGGGTCAGCGGATTGCCGTGCAGGAGCAGCAGCGGCGGGCCGCTGCCGCCGTGGCGCAGATGGATGGTGACGCCGTCACTGACCGTGACGCGTCGCTCGGTGAAGTGCTCGAACACGATTGTCTCCCCCCGGAACAGCAGCTTGCATCGGTCTGCCGCCGGCCATGCTCGGCCGGCGGCGCCTAGCCCGCATCTCTCACCGATCCACGGCTGCGGGCGCGGATCGCTGAGAGATGCGGGCTGGGATTCAGATTGACAGTATTGTCAATTGTCGGCAATTCTGCCGGTCGATTCGTCAGGGTGTCGGTCCCGACCTGCCTCGGGCAAGCGCGACACCGCCGCCCCGGAAGAGAGAGAACATAATGAAGATCAAGGATATCCGCGCCAGCCTCCATACCACCTCCATCGAGATCCCGCTGCTCGAGGGCCGCGTATCCGGCTACGGGCGCGAGGAGCAGAAGCTGTTCGTCGTCTGCGAGGTGGAGACCGACGAAGGCATCACCGGCATCGGGCTGACCGGGCACTTCCTGGCCCACTCGGTGGTGGCCGCGCTGGAGAAGCATTTCCTGCCGGTGGTGCGCGACATGGACCCCCGCGATCTGGAGGCCATCCACCAGCGGGTGTTCGCCAAGCTCAACCCGCGGGCGATGACCGGCACCGTGTCCATGGCGCTGTCCTGCCTCGACATCGCCCTCTGGGATATCCAGGGCAAGCACGCCGGGCGCTCGGTGGCCCAGCTCCTCGGCGCCGCGCGCGACCACGCCCCGGCCTACGTCACCTTCGGCTTTCCGCAGTACGACCGCGAGCAGCTGGCCGAGGCGGCCCGGCTGCATGTCCGCAACGGCTTCAGCGCGCTGAAGAGCGTGGTGGCGGTGGACAAGGGCGGCTGGCGCGAGGATGCGGCGCGGGTGCGCGTGATCCGGGAGGCCGTGGGGGACGACGTCGACATCATGATCGACGCCAACTACCTCTTCAATCCGGTGGAGGCGAAGATGCTCTGCCGGGCCATCGAGGACTGCAACATCACCTGGTTCGAGGAGCCGCTGCAGCAGAACGACGCCCGCGCCCTGGCGGACCTGCGCCGCAGCACCCGCATTCCCCTCGCCGCCGGGCAGATGGAGGGCCACCGCTGGCGCCTGCGGGAGCTGGTGGAGAAGCAGGCGGTGGACATCCTGCAGCCCAACGTCACCTACTGCGGCGGCTACACCGAGGCGCGCAAGGCGGCCCACCTGGCCCAGACCTACAACATGCCCATCGCCAACGGCGGCGGCTGGCCGCTGTTCAACATGCACATGATGGCGGGGCTGATGAACGGCTGGATCGTGGAGTGGCACCTCGGCATGGTGTCGGTCGGCGAGAGCATCTTCGTCGACCCGCCGCGCCCGGAGAACGGCGTGATCCGCATCCCGGACGCCCCGGGCCTGGGGCTGACCGTGGACCGCGACGGCCTGAAGGAGACCCGGGTCGAGGGGTGAGGCCCACGGTAAGCGCGCGGGATCCGGCAACTCCACGGCACATCACGGCGTGGTGCCACGCTCAGGAGCCCTGTGCTTCCGAGGGGACGCGCCTTCCCCGTGCACAGGGAACCCGTCCACGAGGCCACGCGGAATCCGCGACGCTGCCAGGCAAGGGCGCTCGGTGCCAGGGTCAGGAGCCGTGTGCCTCCCGGCGGGACACGTCGTGAATCCGTCCATGGAGACTCCACTGCGACATCCCTGTCGCAGAGGGTCCCGCCGGGAGGCACACGGCTCCTGACCGGCCGACGCTGGTGCTCGCCGCCGCGGGATTGGGGACGGGCAGCAGAAGTAGTCGTAGGTCTGGAACCGCCGCAGGCGGTACCCGACACGCCGGCAGGCGAATCGGCGGACCTGATTAGCAACGAGCTTCAGGTATGCCGCCCGCCGGTATCGGCGCGGCGGCGGGCACTCACGTCGGCCGAGCGAGGCGGGGCAGTACTCGCGTAGGTCGTGCGCGGCGCAGCTGCGTGCGACATCCCTTTGCCCGGCCCCTCGCGGATCGGCCACCGCGCGTTACAGGCCGGCCTCGTGTCCGGGGCGGCGGGACCCTCTGCGGCAGGGATGCCGCAGTGGAGGCTACATGGATGTATCCACGCCGTGTCCCGCCGCCCCGGACACGAGGCCGGCCCCGGCACCACCACAGGCTGTCTCTGACGCCTCCGCGGGCATCGGGCCTACAGCACCTGACTGTCCCGCCCCACTTGCCCCGCAGGACGCAGTCCACGTCCCGTCAGACTACAGAACCGCCGCCTCGATCCGCCTCGCCACCGCCTGGCCGACCTCGCCCGTAGACGCGCTGCCGCCTAGGTCCGGGGTCATGACGCCGTCCTGCTCGAGCACCGACACCATGGACTCCTGCACCAGCTCCGCCGCCCGGTGCAGGCGGTCGTCCCCGTGCTTCTGACCGAGCCAGTCCAGCAGCATGGCGCCGGAGACGATCATGGCGTAGGGGTTGGCGACGCCGCGGCCGGCGATATCCGGTGCCGAACCGTGGGTAGCCTGGGCCATGGCGTGATCGTCGCCGGCGGAGAGCCCCGGCGCGAGCCCGAGACCACCGACCAGGCCGGCGGTGAGGTCGGAGAGGATGTCGCCGAACATGTTGGTGGTGACCACCACGTCGTAGTCCGAGGGCTTCATGGTCACCTTCATGGCGAAGGTGTCGACGATGACCTCGTTGTACTCCACGTCCGGGTAATCGGCGGCCACCTTCCGGCACTCCTCGGCGAACATCCCGCAGCCAAGCTTGAACACCGTGTTCTTGTGCACGGCGGTGACCTTGCTGCGCCGGCGGCGGGCGAGCTCGAAGGCGGACAGGGCCACGGCGCGGGAGTTCTTGCGGGTGATCACCCGCACCGAGATGGTGGTGTCGTGGGTCGGGCGGAACTCGCCGCAGCCGGCGACCACGTTGCGATCCGGCTGAAAGCCCTCGGTGTTCTCGCGCACGATCACGAGGTCCGTGTCCCGGTGGATCGCGGGCAGGCCCTTGAGCGCCCGCGACGGCCGGATATTCGAGTGCAGCTCGAAGTGCTTGCGCAGTATCGGGTGCGGATTGACCGCCCGCGGATCGTCCGGGTACTCGCGGTGGCCGATGGGCCCCAGCACCCAGCCGTCCAGCCCGGCGAGCTGCTCCAGTGTGCCGTCGGGCATGGTGGTGCCGAGCTGGTCATAGGCGGGGCGGCCGATGGGCATGTCGAGCCATTCCGCCGTGACGCCGACGCGTTGCAGCGCGGCCTTCATCGCACGCACTGTTTCCGGGACAACCTCGAGGCCGATGTCATCCCCTTCCAGTACGCCGATCCGGTAATTGTCCTTCATTGCTCCCCCTCATGGGTTGGGCGCCCTGGGCGCCGTGAATGCCGGGGGGAGGCGGTCGGCGGCGGGCGCGCCCGGGTGGCGAATACCGGCTAGCCGGACTCACCGCTTGCGTGCCGCTCCTCCTCTTCCCGGCTGCGCGCGGGATGGGCCAGCATGCGGCGCATGCCCCCCTCGACGTGGGCATGCAGCGCCGCGAAGGCGACCTGCGGCTGGCCGGAGGCGATCCCCGCGACGATGTCCCGATGCTCGCGATTCGACTCCTCCAGGCTGCCCGGCTGCACGAGGCCCGTGGTCCGGAACAGGTGCAGCTGGTCCACGAGCGTCTGGTAGATCCGGACCAGCTCGGGGTTCTCCGTCGCCTCGAGGATGGCCCGGTGGAAGTCCAGGTTGGCGGGGTAGTAGTCCGCCACGTCGCCGGACGCCACGATGGCCTCCATGTTCTCCAGCATCGCGGTCAGGCGTTCGATGAACGCCGGATCCGGGTTGCGGGCCAGCAGATACCCGGCGTAACCGAAGACCCCGGCGCGTGCCTCGTATAGCTTCTTCGCCTGCTCGACGCTGATCTTGCGCACGAAGGCGCCGCGATTGGGGATCACCGTGAGGAATCCCCGCTCCGCCAGTCCCCTGCAGGCCTCCCGGATCGGGCCGCGGCTTACGCCGAAGGTATTGGCGAGGGCGACCTCGTTGATGCGGTCGCCCATGCGGAGCTCGCCGCGGGCGATCATCCGCTCGATCTCGGCGCGAATCGCCGACGTCAGTCCCTGCACCTGGATCCTTGTCATTGCGTCAGTACTCCCGTCCCGTCTCCCGCGGGCGTTCTCAGGCTTCGGTCGCGTCTCGACCGCCGGCATTCTAGCCTGCCGAGCCTGCCACGCCACCGACGGGGGCGCCGCCGTCTCCTCGCGCCTTTGGCATCGGGCGGCCCGGGAGTGCTGATAAACCGAGCCTCGCAGAGGCGGGCCATACTGTCAACAATTGTCAGTTAACTTTCAAACACCGCCTACGCCGAGCGTCCCCCCAGCACCGCCGCCTTCTCCCAGAGCGTGGTGATCGGCGCCGCAAAGGCGTTGACGACGAAGATCCGCAGGATCTGGAAGCTGGCCACGATGGGCACGGAGAGCCCGAGCGCGCCGGCCGTGAGCACCATCTCGGTAATGCCGGCCGGAGCGCCGGCGAGGGCAAGCGTGTACGGGTCGAGGCCCGTCGCCAGGGCCACCAGCACCGCGCTCGTCAATGTGCAGGCGGAGGTGGTCAGGGACACCAGCAGCCCCACGACAGCCACCCGCGGCAGGCGGACGATGTCCTCGCGCCGGAAGCGGGCACCGATGGACAGGCCGATGGAGACCTGCGCGGCCACCACCAGGATGCCCGGTACGGTGGCGTGCAGCAGGCCGGTGGCGGTGTCGGTGAGGGAGACCAGCAGGGCACCCAGGATGAAGGCGTTCTTCACGCCGATGCGCTGAAGCACCCAGCCCGCCGCGAGGCCCAGGGCGAGGATCGCCACGGTCTCGACGCCAATGGTGGCATGGCCCTGGCCGAGCGCCATGCTCTCGCCGGTGGTGCCCATGAGCAGCGCCATGCCGAACGGGATCAGCACCACCATGGAGGTCAGGCGCATGGTCTGCACCACGGCGATCATGGGGCTGGTGGGCTTGCCCATCTCCTGGGCGAGGAAGGCCATCTCCGCCACGCCGCCGGGCATGTTGGCGAGCAGCGCCGAGGTGCGGTCCATGCCGGCGAAGCGCACCAGCAGCAGCGAGCAGATCGCGGCCATCAGCACCGACCACAGCGCCATGCCGACCATCAGCGGAATCAGGGCGACCAGTGCGCCCATGACCCCGGCCGAGAAGCTGTGGCCGATGGCCGTTCCGATGACCGTCTGGGATAGGCGCCGCACCTTGCCGGACTCCGGCGCGGCCCAGCCGCTGAGGGCGGCTGTCGCGGAGACCGCAAGCGGGCCGAGCAGCCAGGGCAGGGGCATGCCGAGGCCACTGCCGAGCCAGCCGGCCACCATACCGGCGGCCGCCACCACGCCCCAGTGCGCGATCGCCCGAGCCGCCGCCCTCACGCGGGACACCGGCCGGCCAGTGCGCTCTCCCCGCAGCTGCAGAGCATCCCGTATCCCCCGAATGGTGCTGCCGCCCCCGCCTGGCAGGGGCGGCGCTAGCGCGCCAGCAGCGGCGTCAGCTCCCGCACGGAGCCGATCGACTCCAGCTCCCGCACCGCCTCGACGATGCGCTCGGTACGGGCGCTGTCCCAGCGGGCGAACTCCGCGCAGCCGCGGAACTTGTCCGCCGCCTCATCGTAGGTCATGGGGTTGGCGGGGCTGCCCTTGCCGAAGTCGGCGCGGCCCGAGATGGTCCGCCCGTCCTTCAGGTGGATGTCGATGATGGTGGTCATCTTGTCGTAGCCGGCGGCCTCGGCCTCCGGATGCACGCCGAAGTGCACGCGGCCGATCAGCTCCTGGACGTCGGCGCGGTTGACCACCTCGTCGGTGAACTCCGGCAGCCCCCCGCGGCGCTCCAGCAGCAGGATCGCCATGCAGAACTCCATCGAGAACTTCGCCTGCAGCTCGTTGGTGGGGCGATGATGGATCAGGGCGTTGGGCATGTTGTGGTTGGTGCCGACGTCGACACGCTCTACCTGCTCCGGCCGGATGTCGTTCTCGAGGATGAGCTCCAGCATCTTCGTCATGCCCGGATGCGTCAGCGAGCCCGAGGGGTTCGGCTTGATGGACACGCCCGGCTCGATGAACGTCCAGGGATTGCCGAGCTTGCCGTGGATCGCCTCGAGCATGAAGCCGCCGCCGTGGGCCTGGAAGAAGCCGCGCGGGGACTCGAGGATGCGGTCCGTTGCGGTCCAGCCGGCGCGGGCGAAGTCCACGGCCACCACCCCGGACTCCGAGGAGCGCCCGGCGTGGAAGGGCTTGGTCATGGTGCCGAAGTTCTCCCGCAGGCCGGCCGACTGCGAGGCCGCAATGCCCAGCGCCCGCAGGGTGGTCTCGAGATCCAGCCCGCGCAGCCGGGCCGCGGCCGCCGCGGCGGCGAAGGTGCCGCAGGTGGCGGTGGCATGGAAGCCGTGCTGATAGTGCCGGGGCGAGATCGCCTCGGCGATCTTCGTCTCCACCTCGACGCCGATCTGATAGGCGAGCATCAGGTCGCGGCCGGACAGATCGTTCACCTCGGCGATGGCAAGCGCCGCCGGCAGGCAGGGGGCGGTGGGGTGGGTCAGCAGGCCGTAGACCCGGTCCTTGTGCACCGCCAGCTGCGTGTCGTCGTAGTCGTCGGCGTGAATGCCGACGCCGTTGGCGAAGGCGGCGAAGCGCTCGGGCACCTTCATGTCGGTGCCGATCACCGTCGCCTCGCCGCGCACGCCCTGGCCGGCGAGATACTGCTGCACGATGCGCCCGCTCTCGGCGACGGAGCCCGAGAGCGCGAGGCCGAAGCCGTCCAGGATCGACTTGCGGCCCAGATCCAGCAGCTCCGTCGAGAGCGCCGAGAAGGGCGTGTTGAGCACGAACTCGGCGACTTCCCGGGTCAGACCCTCGGCGTGCTTGGAATCGATGTCCGGCGTGTAGTGCTTGATGTCGTCAGCCATTCTCGTCGCTCCTCGTAACGTCTGCGCGGTCGGGCCGCCGCGGCCGGTGATTCCGCCGAGCGCGCCCGACCGCCGCCCCGAGGGTCAGCAGAAACCGCCGCGCCCAACGCCGACGAGGGTACCGGACAGGCGCAAACTGTCAACAGTTGCCAGACTGATCGAGCCTGGCAACTGTTGACACTTGCCCGGGGCGCCGGCACGCTCCCGGAGGAAACCGGCTGCGGGAGCGGCCCCCTACCCTTGTTCCTGGCCCGGCGATGGGGCGGCCCCGCTGGCGGCCCTGGCACCGGACAGGGCCCACCCAGGACGGAATCATGAGCACATCCCACGCCATCACCGATCAGGCCGTCGCCTTCGTCGAGGGCCTCGCTTACGAGCGCCTTCCCGAAGAGGCCGTTCACCTCGGACTGCGCTGCATCCTGGACAGTGTCGGCCTTTACATCGCCGGCACCACCGAGCACTCGGTGCGGATCCTCATCGACGAGGCCCGCGACCAGGGCGGCCGGGCGGACGCCACCCTCCTCGGCGCCACGGATACGCGTGTCCCCGCGGCCATGGCGGCCCGGGTGCTGGGGACCGCGGGCCACGCCCACGACTGGGACGACACCCAGGTCTCCCACGACCCGGCCCACGTCTACGGTCTGCTCACCCACCCTTCGGTGCCACCGCTGACCGCTACCCTGGTGATGGCGCAGCGCCTCGGGGGTGTCGATGGGCGGCGCTTCATGACCGCCTTCCTGGCCGGCTTCGAGGTCGAGTGCAAGATCTCCGAGTGGATGAAGCCGGACCACTACCGCCGCGGCCACCATACCAGCGGCAACGTCGGCACCTTCGGCGCCGCCGTCGCCGCCGCCAGCCTCATCGGCCTTACCGGCGAGCGGCTGCGCCACGCCCTGGGCATGGCGGCGAGCTTCTCCGCCGGCATCCGCTGCAACTTCGGCACCATGACCAAGCCGCTGCATGTGGGGCGGGCCGCGGAGAACGGCGTCATCGCCGCACTGCTCGCCGAGCGCGGCTTCACCGCCGACCCGACGCCGCTGGACGGGCGCTGGGGCTACCTGCAGGTCATGGGCAACGGCTTCAGCGAGGAGAAGGTGGCCGAAGGCTTCGCCAATCCCCTGACCATCGTCTCCCCGGGGGTGAGCATCAAGCCCTACCCGTCGGGCATCCTCACCCACCAGTCCATGGACGCCATGCTCAAGCTGGTGACCGACCACGACGTGAAGCCGGACGAGGTGGAGCGCATCACCTTCTACGCCGGCAGCAACATCCTCGAGCCGATCCGCTACGACATCGCCGAGAATCACCTGCAGGCGAAGTTCTCCATGGCCGCTCTGCTGGCAATGATGGTGCTCTACCGGGGGGCGGGGCGGCGCGAGTTCACCGACGAGTGCGTCGGCTCGGCGGCGATGCAGGACATGCAGCGGCGCATCACGACCCAGCTCGACCCGGAGATCGAGGCCCGGGGCTTCGACCGCATCCGTTCCCGGATCGAGCTGGTGACCCGCGATGGCAGGACCCTGACCCAGTGGGCCGACGAGCGCTATCGCGGCGGCCCCTCCCTGCCCATGACCGACGACGAGGTCGCCGACAAATTCCGCGCCTGCACCGACGGCCTGCTCAGCGCGGCGCGCCAGCAGGCCGTCATCGACGGCGTCATGGGCCTCGTGGCGCTGGACGACACCGCCGTCATCGGCGACTGGCTGCGGGTACAGCCGGCCTGAGGCTACGGCTCATGGCTTCCCGCACCAGAGCAGCCAGCACACGTTGCACACGGCCCTGGCACTGTCCTGCCTGGGCCAATTGAACCGCGGAACACAGCACCGGCGCCGGCAGTGCGAGGTGGGGCGGGCGTCCTCGGGACCGTAGGCGAGATGGACCTCGCCTACGAGCGTACAGGGACGTATTCACAGCGTGTCCCGAGGACGCCCGCCTCACCTCGCACCGGGCACGGCCTGGGCCCCTGCTCTGCCTAGCGGCCCCGTTGCCGCAAGCAGGCCGGCGCCAGGAACGTCCTCAGGCAACCCGCCGTGTCGGCGACGGTCAGCCGCGACCCGCGGCCTGTATCCGGCGGCGGTCGCGAATGCCCTTCACGATCGGCCAGAAGAACGAGGCCACGGCGAGCGCCAGCAGCGTGGCGCTGATGGGCCGGGTCAGGAAGGTGGTCCAGTCCCCGTCGGCCGTGATCATGGCCCGCCGCAGCGAGGTCTCGATGAGAAAGCCGAGCACCATGGCCAGCACCAGCGGCGCCGCCGGGAAGCCGCAGCGGCGCATGAGATAGCCGATCAGCCCGAACAGCACCGCGAGCCGCAGATCGAAGATGCTGCTGGAGATGGCAAGCCCGCCCATGCAGGCGATACCGGTGATGCCCGTGACGAGGTAGGGGCGCGGGGTGTGCACCGCGTAGATGAGCCAGCGCGCCGCGAACAGGCCGGCGAACAGCAGGAAGAACGCGCCGATGGCAAGCCCGATGAACAGGCTGTAGACCAGCACGGGCTGCTCCTCGAATACCTGCGGCCCGGGCTGGATACCGTTGATGATCATCACCGCGAGGATGACCGCCGCCGCCCCTGAGCCGGGCACGCCCAGCGTCAGCAGCGGGATGAGCGCGCCGCCCTCGGTGGCGTTGTTGGCGGACTCCGGCGCGGCGATCCCCTCCAGCGAGCCCTTGCCGAAGCGCTCGGGATGCCGGGAGAAGTTCTTCGCCTGGCCATAGGCGATAAAGGCCGCAATCGAGCCACCCGCCCCGGGCGCGGAGCCGACGAAGGTGCCGAGCACGCTGGAGCGCAGGACCGTGGGAATTACCGAGCGGATCTCCGCCCAGCTGGGCAGCTCCGCCGAGTAGCGCTGTGCGCCGCGCTCCGCCTCGGCGGCGGCACGGCTCGCCTGCACCAGCACCTCGGAGAGTGCGAACACGCCGATCATCACGATCAGGAAATCGATACCCTCGAACAGCTCGATCTGGCCGAAGGTAAAGCGCGGTAGCCCGGAGAACGGGTCGGTGCCCACCGTCACCAGCAGCAGGCCGACCACGGTGGCGATAAACCCCTTGAGCAGGTTCTCGCCGCTGACCGCCGAGACCATGCTCAGACCGAAGATGCCCACCGCGAAGTACTCCGCCGGGCCGAAGCGCAGGGCGAACGCGGCGATGGGGATGGCGAGCAGGACCAGGATGATGGTGCTGATGAACCAGCCCGTGGCGGAGGCGATGCAGGAGATACCCAGCGCCTTCCCGGAATGCCCCTGCTCGTGCAGAGGATGGCCGTCGAAGATGGTGGCCGCCCCGGAGGCCGCCCCGGGGGTGCGCACCAGAATGGACGTCACCGATCCGCCGTAGTTCTCCCCGCCCCAGAGCCCGAGGGCCATGAGCAGCGCGGTGACCGGCTCCATGCCATAGGTGAACGGGATCACCAGCGTGATGCCGATGGCCGCGTTGATGCCCGGCAGGATGCCGGCGAGGATGCCGATCACCACGCCCAGGCAGAGGAAGAACAGATTCTCGACGGCGAATACCGTCGACAGGGCGCCCGCGAGAGCGGCGGCGTCGATCATTGCTGTCCTCCGGCGGTATGGGGCGCGCTCACTGGAACAGTGTCCCGACGGGCAGGCGCACGCCGAATAGCACGCCGAATAGCAGGTAGAGCCCGGCGGTGATGCCGGCGGCCGCAAGCGGCGCCTTTACCGGATGGCGCTGCCCGAGCACGGTAATGAAATACGTGAAGGCCACGAACGAGCTGAGGAGGAAGCCGATGACGGGCATCAGCCAGACGTAGGCCACGAGGCCGGCGGCATAGGCGAGCACTCGCCGGATGGACTCCGGCGCCGGTTCCGCCGTGTCCTCCTCCTCGCGGCGGGTTGCCGGGGTGCCGGGTTTCGGCGCCGCCGCCTGGCCGCCCGGCACGCCGATGCCAAGCAGGCCGGTAATCGCCAGCGCCGCGCCGAGCAGGGCCAGCACCACCGCCAGCGCCTTCGGCAGGAAGGCGCCGCCAAGGGGATCCAGAGCCCCCGCCGTGGGCAGCGACAGCGCCATCCAGTACACCCAGCCGGCGAACGCCACACAGGCGAGGCCGGAGGCGACGTTGACTCGATTCATTGCTTCCGCCCCTGAGAAAGGGCGGGCCCCGGGACGGCGGTCCGGGGCCCGCGCCGCCGTCACTGCTGCTCGGCGAGGAATGCCGCAATGCGGTCGTTGCTGCGGCCGAGAAACTCGACGAACTCGTCACCGTGGATGAACGCCGGCTGCAGGGCGCCCGGGACGTAATACTCCTTGAACGTCTCGGCGTCGTAGAGCTGCTCCAGGCGGGCGGCGATGCGCTCCACCATGGCGTCGTCCAGACCCGGCGGGCCGAAGACGCCGCGGAACTTGGTGGAGGCCACGTCGTAGCCGAGCTCCATCATCGTCGGCACGTCGGGCAGGATGTCCAGCCGCTCCTCGGTATAGGTGGCCAGCACCCGGATGTCGCCGCTGTCGATTTGCGACACCAGCTCCGCCGGTTCGCCCAGCGCGGCGTCCACGTGGCCGCCGAGGACGGCCGTCTTGGCGTCGCCGCCGCCCTCGTGGGGCACGATGCGCACGTCCACGCCGGCCGCCTCTTCGGTCTGCTGGATCACCAGCTGGTCCAGGGAGCCGGCGCTGCCGATGCCCCAGGTGATGTCACCCGGGTTCTCGGTCAGGGCGTCCATCATGTCGCCGGCGTCCTGGTAGGGGCTGTCCGCCCGGACATAGAGCAGCGCCGGGTCCATGAACAGCCGGGCGATGGGGGTCATCTGCTGGTAGTTGGGGATGCCCTCGCTGCGCAGCGGGGTGATGATCTGCGTCGGGGTGACGGTCATCAGCGTATGGCCGTCGGTCTCGGCGTTGTTCGCCATGTACAGGAGTGCCACCGCGCCGGAGCCCCCGGTGTGGTTCTCCACCGTGCACGAGTGCTCGGTGATGTCCTGCATGGCCCGGCAGATGGCGCGGGCGAGGACGTCGCTGCCGCCGCCCGGGCTCGAGTGGGTGACGAACAGGACGTCGTCGGTGGGCCAGTCGTCCTGGGCCAGCGCCCCGCCGGCCGTCAGCATCGCCCCGAGGGCGGCCGTCGCTATGAGTCTCTTCATCGTTCCTCTCCTCCTCCTTCCACGGGTGCCGCCGGGTCAGTCCGTACGGCAGAGGGCCAGCACCGCGTCGATGCCGGCCTCGTTCTCAAGGCCCAGTATCCGCTCCACGATCTCGTCGGCGGCTGGCCTCGTGAGCAGGCCGGCGACGTTGCCGTGGAACTTGCGCACGATGTGCTCGGTGGTGGCCGGGTTGTCGGGGCTGCCGGGGCTGTTCGGCACCCGTCGCTCCAGCTCGCGTCCATCCTGCAGACGCACCACGACCCCACCGGGATACTTCTTCGGGAACGGCATGCTGTCGTCGGTGCGGTAGCGCATGTTCGGCAGCAGCGCCTGCATCCGCGGGTCGCGCACGTGCTCGTCGGTGTAGCTGGCGCGGGTGACGTTGCCGCTGAGCAGGGCCTCGGCCACCGCGTACTGGATGCTGAACTTCGCCTGATAGCCGCTCTGCGGATCCAGCTTCTGGTGCTCCGGCTCACAGATGGTGGAGACCATGCCCGGCGGCACGATGCAGGTCGCGCCGGCAATCTGATCGGGATCCAGGTTCTCCTCGGCGCGCAGCCTGAGCGCGGCGTCGATGCAGCCATGGGAGAGCGAGCCGCAGGGAAACAGCTTGTAGACGATGTTCGGCGTCTCCCAGTGGCGGCCGAGATCGTCGGTCAGGCGCTCGATGTCCCAGGGATCCGGGGAGACGAAGGCGTTGTAATAGCCGAAGCGGCCCTCCAGCACGGTGCTGGCGCCGGTGAATCCCCGCGCCGCCAGACCGGCGGCGACCAGCCCCGCGTGGCAGGCCCAGCCGGCGTGAAAGGCCTTGGTGTCGGTGGCCTCGCCCAGGTACGCCTCGCGCAGGCCGCTGGCCTGGGAGCCGGCGACGCCGAGGGCGTGGGTGATCTGCCGGACGTCGAGTCCCAGGGCGCGGCCGGCAATGCCGGCCACCGCCAGCGTGCCGCAGAGGGACGTCGCGTGCAGGCCCCGCTCGTGGAAGCGCGCCGGCGCGACCATCCCGATCCGCACCAGCGCCTCGAAGCCCGCCACCGCCGCGGTGATCAGGGCACGGCCGTCGAGCCCGGCCTGCTGGGCCGCGGCGAGGGTCGCCGGCACCACCACGGTGCTCGGGTGGATGCGCACCTCATGGTGGGTGTCATCGAAGTCCATGCTGTGGGCGAGAGTGCCGTTGGCGAGCGCCGCCAGGGCCGCGGGCACGCGATCCCCCCAGCCAACGATCTCGGCCTGCTCGCGCCCGCCCCACTCGCTGACCAGGGCGCGCACGGCCTGAGGGCCGGACTCCTCGCGGGCGGCAACGCAGATGCCGAGGATGTCGAGGATCCGCAGGCGAGCCGAATCCACCACCTCCGGGGGGATATCCTGGAAGCGCAGCCCGTGCATGAAGGTCGCGAGCTTGGCGGCCGCCGTCGGGGCCTCGCTGGGGGATCCTGCGCTCACTGTCCGGGCTCCTGTCTCGGCTGCGGTGGTCGGCGAACCCGGTAGCAGGCCGGCTGCGACTCGCCGCAGGGTGGTTCGGGGAAGGGGCGCAGCTCAGTGGCGGCGGTCCCGCGCAAATACGCCCCTGGCGAGCATGCCCACCAGGGCAGTTTGGCAGATGGTGAAACGGCCGCCGGAGCGTTCATCGTATGCCGCAATTGATAACTGCCAACAGTCAGCATTGAAGCCCCGCCCCGGGCGTCTGTCAACGCAGGGGGTTGTGCGCATGCAGCATGGTGAACGCACCATGACGGCTGCCGCACCTCGCGCCGCCAATCTTCCGGGCAGTATGCGGATTCGTCGCGGAAGCCGACGCCAGCGCCGGCAGTGCGAGTTGGGGCGGGAGCGGCCAGGCCTCAGAGAAAGGCACCAACCAGCATCGCCGCGCCGCCGACCACGACCAGCGCCTCGACCGCGGCGGTGTGGATGCGCACATCGGTGCGCCGCACGATCCACGCCGCCACCCAGGTGCCGGGAATCGTGCAGGCGCCCATGATCAGCGCGATGATCGCGAGCTCGGCGTTGAGGGTCTCCAGGGACCCAAAGGCGGCGATCTTGACCAGGTTCACGGCGACGGCAATGGCGGCGTCCGTCGCCAGCAGGCTGGCCCCCGCCAGCCCGGCACCGAGCAGCAGCGGCACCACCAGGATGCCGGCCCCCACCACCAGGCTGCTGAGGAATCCGAAGCCGCCCCCGAAGGCGATCATGACGCCGTTATTGGGCGCCACCTTGCGCCCCGCCAGGTACCGCCGCAGGGGAATCGAGCCGATCAGCACGACGCCGATCATCGCCTGCACCACGGCCGAGTCCAGTCGGTCGTAGAGCACCGCACCGAGCAGCGCCGTCACCGTGGCCGGGCCGGCCACCAGCGCGATCAGACGCCAGTGCAACTCGCCGCGGAAGAACCACACGCGGCTGAAGTTGTTGATCATCATCACCACCGAGAGCACCGGCACCACTGCCTTGGCACCGAGAATCGGGGTCAGGAACAGGGCAATGATCAATCCGGCCCCGAAACCGCTCATCCCGCTCAGGGCGGCGGCACCGAAGCACACGGCAATGACCAGGAGGATGGTCGTGATCTCGATGTCCGCCAGCAGCGGAAAGCCCCAGTCCGGCATATTCGGTTCCAGCCGCGGCGTATCGGGCCGCTGTTCCGCGATCCGTGCCGGCGGCGCGGACGCGGCCACGCGATGGCTTCGGCAGGATCGATGGCCGATGGCAAGCGGGGTTGGCGGGAATCCGCGCCGCTGCCCCGTGGACTCGACGAATGCCGGGGTATGCGTTGCATCCTGCGGATGGCCCGGCAACGGCCGGCCCGGCGTCCGGATCGCGGAACATAATGCGCCGGGGCCCGCCCCGCAACTCCGGGCATTCGTGCCCATCCGGAACCAGGGGTCAGGCCACCGCCCTGCGGGACACAGCGGTCAACCTGTCGCCACCATCGTGGTCGCCATGAGGGCCAGCACGCCTGCCATTGGCTGCAGGCATCCCCTCATAACGACGTCGCAACCCTCGCACTCGCCCCGGCGCCGCAACGCAGATGACCCTGGCGCACGCCCTCGAGGCCCTCCGCCTCGGGGAGCCGGAACTCGCCATGACACGGGTTGCGAGACGGATGGACTGCCGCGACTACACCCTGCGGATGGAGGTAAGTCATCCCGGCCGGCGGGTGTCATTCCAGCAGCCGAACCGCGGCTCCGTCGCCGGCAATCTCGTGCGTGCGCACGCGGCCGCCGCCGTTCACGGTCACACGGAAGGTGGTGCGCCCGGCCAGTGCCGGACTGATGGTCGGCGTGAAGGCGAGCGCGTCTTCGTGCTCTCGCCAGCCCACAAACCGCACGTCCACGAAGCCGCGAGAATGGTGGACTTCGCGCGTCTGCCGCCCGGCCCCGACCTGGGTCCTGGCCTGCTCGTACGATCCGAAGGCCGTGTTCTCTTCCCGCGACAGCCGGACGTCGTGCGTGGTCAGCTCGATCAGCTCGCCCGCGCTGGAGAGACGGATCGCCGACTCCACGGCGTTGGCCGCACGTTGTGCGTAGGTCAGGTCGCCCTCGACATGCGGGTCCACCGAATGGAAGGCACGGATGTCGACATGCCCCTCGCCGCGCAGGGGTAGACCCACGTTCGCGAAAAGAAACAGCGGGGTGCGAACGAGCACTTCCACCTGCTCACCGGCCAGACGCACGTGCACGTCGATCACGAAATGCTCCGGCAGATGCTCCGGGTGGGCATCAACCGCGGAGACCCGGCCCAGAATCGCGACCAGCACGATCACACCGATCCGGCGCCACACGCGAGCCATGACCGTCTCTCCGACTCCGACCCGGGGCCGGGGCCCGCCGCGCCCACGGTGCGCAACGGACCTCGGCCCCCGCGAGGCTCGGTTCAGTCCTCGGCCGCTTGCTCTCGGCAGTTGCGGCGTCCCACACGCTCGAAGCGCTGAGCCCGCTTACCGGTATCCACCTCCGTGGTGTAGAGGTTGCCGTGCGAGTCCGCGGCCACGTCGTGCAGCCAGTGGAACGCGCCGGCCTGACGCCCCGACTCGCCGAAGCTGTCGAGGATGTTCAGCGTGGGCCGATGAAGCGTGTACAGCCGCTGGTTCGAGCCGTCCGCCTGGTGCACGCAGGACTGCGCGCGATCCGAGGAAAGGGCGAGATCCCACACGGAGCCAGGGCCGAGCGTGTCTGCGCGCACGAACTTCTCGAAGAGGAAGCCGCACTCGTTGTTCTTCTGCTGGCTCGGCTCGGTGCAGCGCTCGTCCGTGCCCACGCTCTGATCGAACACCTGGATCCGGTTGTTCACCCGGTCGCAGACGTAGATGCGCTCGTTGTCGTCGGCGACCCGCACGCAGTGCACGGGCGTGCGGAACTGCGACGGCCGGTTCGCCGTCACTGGCCGCTCCTCGGCGAACGGGCCCGGCGCCGTGTCGTCGACGGTGACGTCACCGTAGGCACCCCAGTGACGCTTGTACTCCCCGGTCTCCTTATCCACCACGACGATGCGACGGTTTCCGTAGCCGTCGGCGATGTACAGGTTGTCGCCATGCACGTGCATGTTCGCCGCGCGGAAAAGCTGCGGGGTGCCGTTGACGCCGCCGTCGGTGTCGTTGCTGTCGGCCAGCTTGTCCGGCCGTCCGGGGCCGAGCGGTTCACCGACCTGCAACAGGCACTCGCCCTCGGCGCTGAACTTGAGCAAGTGGCCGTCCCAGCCACGGTCGTTGAGCGCCACGCCGGTCGTTCCGTCACCCTCGCCGTTGGCGGCGATGTAGACATGGCCGTCGTCATCGACGTGCAGGCCATGCTCGTTCGCGGGCCACTGGCAGTCCGCGCCGGGCGCCGAGGTCCACAGAGGATCGGGCCAGCCCCAATCCTCGCCATGGTGGCGTGGCCCGCCCCAGGCATCGAGCAGGTTGCCCTCCTGGTCGAACTTGAGGACGGCCGGAGCCGGGATGGAGTTGTCGGATACTGGACCGTGAGGGCGTGGATGACCGAATGCGTCAGCCGCGGTGGCCTCCTCGAACTCGTCGGTCGACCGGCAGGTGGTCCCCCGCTCCACGAGCTCGCCCTGTGCATTACAGACATAGACGCCCGGCTCGGCATCCGTGGCGCCGGCCTGCGAGCTGGAAAGCGAGCGCGGACGATGCAGCACGTAGATGTTGTCGTTCGGGCCGACCGACACGCCGGCGACCTGGCCTACCTGCCAGTTGTTCGGAAGCGGCTTCGGCCAGTCCGGATCCACCCTGAACTGAGGCGCGAGCGCGCTCCCTGTGGCACCGGCTCCTTCGTCCGCGGCCTGGGTAGCGACGGGGAATGTAAATATGATCAGGGCGCCGCTGATGATCGTTTTGGGTATCAACTGATTCCTGGAGGGCATGGCAACCTCCTACGGAGCTCTCCTCCTCGATTGGATGTGGCTGGTGCACCAGCCACTGTAAACACTGGTCCCTACCTGCCGATCCGTCAAGTCAAAAAAAATTGTGAAATCAGTCGTTTGTGTGCGCCTGCGCACAGTAGAGCACGGGTCAGGTCAGCGCCGTGCCGGGCGGGCGCAGGGCCGAGACCCGCTATCCGCGCCCCGCAGCCGGGGCCCTTTTCTCGAAAAGTCCGGCTCGGATCGCCATCCGCGTCAGGGCGGGGAGCTCCCCGGCACCGGTCTTGCGCAGGACCCGCGAGCGCTATGCCTCTACGGTCTTTTCAGTCACCCCGAGCCTCCCGGCGATGCGGCGGTTGGTCCAGCCCTTAAAACCTCCCTGTCATCTTCGACAGCTAGCCTGCCAGCGTCTCTGGCAGCCATACGGGCGGTTCGTCTATGGGAACCTCGCATGGGGCGGGTTCGCGGCTCGGTCGGGCAGCGCACGATCTGTTCTTCCGCAACGTCCACAACCGGCATCTCATCTACAACACCTGCTGGGAAGACCCGCGGATCGATCGGGAGCTGCTGGCGCTGGATGGAAGCAGCCGGGTGGTCATGGTCACCAGTGCCGGCTGCAATGCCCTGGACTATCTGCTGGACAGCCCCGCGACGATTCATGCGGTGGATGTGAACCCCCGGCAGAACGCCCTGCTGCAGCTCAAGCTGGCGCTGTTCCGTCTCGGCGGGTTCGACGACCTCTACGCCATGTTCGGCAAGGGCAGCCACGACGGCTATGCCCGCGTCTATGCCGCCGCCCGCCCGCACCTGGACGCCCCCTCGGCGGCATTCTGGGACCGGCGTATCGGCTACTTCGACCGCCATCGGGGCCGCCCGTCCTTCTACTATCACGGCACCGCGGGCACAGCGGCCTGGCTGTTCACGCGCGTGCTGCTGCGCCGCCCTGCACTGCGGGCCGGACTCCTGGACCTCATGGATGCCGACAGTCTGTGCGAGCAGCAGGCCATCTACACCCGCATCGAGCCCCTGATCTGGGGCGGCCTTATCTCCTGGCTCGTGCGCCAGCCGTGGGTGATGTCCCTGCTCGGCGTGCCCCGCTCCCAGCTGCAGCTGATCCGCGACGGCTACCCCGGCGGACTGGCGAGCTACCTCGCGGACAAGCTCCGCCATGTGGCCACCGAGGTGATGACCCGGGACAACTACTTCTGGCGCGTCTACCTGACGGGCTCGTATGCGTCCGGCTGCTGCCCGGAGTACCTGCGCGCGGAGCACTTCGACAGGCTTGCCGACCGGGTGGACCGGGTGCGGACCCACACCACCACCGTCAGCGACTTCCTGCGCCGCAACCCGGGGACGTACAGCCATTTCGTGCTGCTCGATCACCAGGACTGGCTGGTTCGCCACGACCGGCCCGCACTGGAGGAGGAATGGGAGCTCCTGCTGGCCAACAGCCGTCCGGGCAGCCGCATCCTGATGCGCTCGGCGGCCCAGGACGCCAGTTTTCTCCCCGAGTTCGCCCGCCGATCCCTCCGGTTCTTCCCCGAGTGGGCGGCGGCGCTGCACCGCCGGGACCGGGTCGGCACCTACGGCAGCGTCCACCTCGCGGAAGTGCTGTGAGCACGGCGCCGTCGCCCCGCGCCACCGCCGCCGTGGAGCGCTACTACCGGCGCCACGCCGGGATCTACGACCTCACCCGCTGGAGTTTCCTGTTCGGGCGACGGGGCATCATCGAGGCACTGCCCGCCGACCTGCATCCGGCCTCCATCCTGGAGGTAGGCTGCGGCACCGGCGTCAACCTGGTGCGGCTGGGGAGACGCTTTCCGACGGCCCGCATCACCGGCCTGGACGCCTCGGCCCGGATGCTCGGGCGGGCTGCCCGGCGCCTGGCGCGGCTCGACGTCCGGCCGCGTCTGCTGCACCGGCCGTACCTGAGACCGGAAGGGCCGAGCGGGGGGTTCGACCTGATCCTCTTCTCCTATGCCCTGTCCATGTTCAACCCCGGCCGCGACGACGCGCTGGACCACGCTCTGGAGGATCTCGCCCCGCGGGGTCTGGTCGCGGTGGTGGACTTCGAGCACTCGGCGTCACCGCTGTTCCGCCGCTGGATGCGGCTCAATCACGTGCGCATGGAGGGGGATCTGCGCCCCGCCCTGCAGCAGCGGTTCAGGCCGCTGCTCGCGGACTCCCGGCCCGCCTACGCCGGGTTGTGGCGCTACCTGATGTTCCTCGGAGGGCGCCCCTGAACCGCATGGGATACGGCGACGCCCGGGACGGCGGCAGAGGACCCGGGGCAGCAGAATCACGGACGTGATGGGCGAGGCCGAAGACGGCTCTGGCCGACGCCCGGCGGCTGGGCGTCCGCCGAAGCCTGCCGGAGGGGATCACCGGAACCGCGACATGGCGCGGTCGAAGGCCGCGCGGAGGTTGTCCCACGCCCTGTCGAAACCGGACCTCATGTCCTTCCAGGCCTCATCGCTCGCTGCCTGCATCTCGTCGAGCTGCTCCTGGGCCTCATCGCGCTTGCGCCGCAGCTCCTCGATCTGCTGCTGATACTGGATCTTGGCATCGGCCTCGGCCTCGTCGGCCTTCGCCTTGAGCTTATCGATCTCCGCAGCCCACTGGTCCAGCTGCGCCTTGGCCTTCTCGATGTACTGGTCTTTGTCGTTCATGGCTGGATTCCCGCTTGCGTGTGGAATTCCGGGGGCAGCCTGCGCCCGATGCGGTCACAGTCCGTCCAGGCAGCGGGTCTGCTGCCTGCCTGCTCCGCCGGCCTTATTGGGGGGCTCGCAATGTGTTTGAAGCATAGCAGCGGTGCGGACGGACACACGGCCACCACTTTCCCGGGGTCCGCCAGTCATCCTGGCTGATGGCCATCCCGTGCCGCCCCGCCGCGCACCTCAGCATGCCCTTACCCTTGCCCTGCCTCAGCGCAGGCCGAAGAACGAAAGAACGACAAGCACGATGACCACCACCCCGACCAGGTAGACGATACTGTTCATGGAATCTCTCCAGGTTGTGCCCGCAGGGCCGCAGGCGCCCCTGCGGGATGGAGGCTGAGGCGCGCCCGACCGGCCGTCAGCCGCGGTTGTCGTCCCGGTCGCTGGCCGTCTGCTCGAACTGCCTGATCTGGTCCTCGGCCTCGTCCTTGCTGACGCCGTAGCTCTCCTGGATCTTGCCTGCCAGCTGATCGCGCTTGCCGGCGACGACATCCAGCTGGTCGTCGGTGAGCTTGCCCCACTGCGACCGGACCTTGCCCTTGAACTGCTTCCAGTTGCCTTCGATGGTGTCCCAGTTCATTGCCTGTTGCCTCGCATTCCGCGGAATCGTGTTCCGACCGGGTGTTCCCCGGACGGTCCCAGAGCCGGCTCCAGCAAGTGGCCACGCAGGTGGATCGCGGAGCTCGGCGTCACCCTCGAGACTGCACCCCCCGGGTACACGCCGTCGGTACGCTGGAACACCTACTTGGTGGCGGGAGGCGGATTTCGGGACTTCCTGGCGAGCCTGAAACGGGAGAACATCGGCACCATGTGCAGCACCATCCAGGCGAGCACGGTGCACAGAATGGCCGTCTGCTCGCGCCCGAGACCCACCGCGGTCCCGATCGCGGCGGTAAACCAGATGCCCGCCGCCGTGGTCAGCCCCGATACCCGCTGCTCATCCCTGCTGTTGATGATCGTGCCCGCGCACAGGAAGCCGATGCCGGCGATGACGCCCTGGATCACGCGGCTCATCTCCGAGTCGGAGATGCCCGCCTGCTGCGGAATCAGGATGAACAGGGCCGCGCCCATGCAGACCAGCATGTGCGTGCGCACGCCGGCGGCCTTGCCCTGCTGCTCCCGTTCCAGCCCGAGCGCCCCGCCGAGCAACGCCGCCAGCATCACCCTGATCAGGACGACGATTACCTCGCCGAGGTCGTTCAGGCCGGCGAATTCGGCCATGACGGTCCGGCCGATCAGCGTCATCGCGTCATTCATGCGCGTCTCGGTCTATTTGACCCGCATGTCGTTGCGCACGGACCGCACGCCCTCGACGGCACGTGCCACTTCCACCGCCCGCGTCGCAGCGGCCCGGGAGCTGACGAAGCCGCTGAGCTGAACGTCGCCGCGGAACGTCTCGACGGTGATCTCCAGGACCTCGAGCTCCGGTTCATTGAAGATAGCCGTCTTCACCTTGGCGGTGACGACGCTGTCGTCGAGGTACTCGCCGGGGGCCTGGCGGGTCTCGGTCGAGGCGCAGGCCAGCAGGGACGTGACCATCAGCGCCAGCAGGAGCAGGGACGTCAATCGGATAAGCGATCGCATGGGGCGGACTCCGAAGTGGTGGTAACGCAACGCCTGCCAGCACAGCTGCGCAGGCGTACCCGACATTGATCCCCGGCTACCGGCGCGTCGGTGCGGTGGCGTACCCCCGCAGCACCGGGAACAGACGCTCCCCAGGCCGCGGACGCCGGATGCACTTCTAGTTCGCCGCCAGCCGGGCCCTGCGAGCCCGCACGCGCAGATTGAGCAGCTCCACCAGAACTGAGAAGGCCATGGCGAAGTAGATGTAGCCCTTGGGGATATGGAAGCCGAGCCCCTCGCCGACCAGCGAGACACCGATCAGGAGCAGGAAGGAGAGCGCCAGCATCTTGATCGTGGGGTGCTGCTCGACGAAGCGGCTGATGAACCCCACCGAGAGCAGCATCACGCCCACCGCGATGATGATCGCCAGCGCCATGACCGCGACATCCTCCGCCATGCCCACGGCGGTGATCACCGAGTCCACGGAGAAGACCAGGTCCAGCAGCGCGATCTGCAGCAGCACGCCGGCGAAGCCCGCGGCGGCCCGATTCGGCAGGTGTTCCGCTGCGCCCTCGCCCTCGAGCTTGGCGTGGATCTCCACGGTGGCCTTGGCGATCAGGAACAGGCCGCCGGCCAGCAGGATCAGATCGCGCCCCGAAGGCGCCATGCCAAACAACTCAAATAACGGCCTCGTCAGGCCCATCAGCCAGACCAGCGAGAACAGCAGCAGGAGGCGCGTGGCCATCGCCACCATCAGGCCGATCCGGCGGGCGCGCGCCCGCTGCGCCTCGGGCAGGCGATCGGCAAGGATGGAGATGAAGATGATGTTGTCGATGCCGAGCACAATCTCCATCGCCGTCAGCGTCGCCAGGGCGACCCAGGCGTTGGGATCAGTGATCCATTCGAACATGGCTGACTTGTCCTCTCTGCGCCGGAGAGATGAAGCTCCGCCGCGGCCGCGACCGCACACCCGGGCGGCATTGCAGCCGCCGGCCCTTAAGGCGGCCAGTGTGATCGATCCTGCTCCTGGCTTGCGTTCGCCAGCGCACAGACGCCCGGAGGTCCGCCCGGCGACGTTCGGGCATCGGGTATGCGGCTGCCGAAGGGCAGCCTCCGGCCGCAGGCAGTAGCCCCTGCCCGAGCACGTTGACGCGGAGGCGGCGCCGGATCAGCGCAGTATCTGTCAACGCCGGCTGACTACCGTGGCGCGGACGCGCCGGAGTGATCCGACAAGGGCCGGGATATGACCGCAAAATGGATCAACTACCTCATCCGAGGCATCTTCGTGCTGATCGGCCTCTCGCTCCTGCTCCTGTCCGTGAGCATGGTCGCTATGTCCCTGATTTCAGTGATTCAGGATGCGCTTAAAGGCGAATTCCATGTCAGTGCGCTGCTGGACAATGCCAGCATCATCGTGATCAGCGCGGCCGTTCTTGATCTCGGCAAGTTCTTCTTTGAAGAGCAGGTCACTGGTGGCCGCGACATGAGCCACATCGATGAAGTCCGCTCGTCACTGACGAAGTTCATGACGATCATCCTGATCGCCATGAGCCTGGAGGGCCTGCTCATGGTCTTCGAGGTCTCGACCAGCGAACAGCTCAGCGAGCTTGTCTACCCGGCCATTCTGTTCGCGACCACGATTTCCGGAATTGTTGCCATCGGACTGTTCCAGTGGCTGACCCGCCGCGCGCCGCCCATCATAGGGCGCGGCAACGCGCCGGGACGGCGTGAGGAGGAAACCCCGAGTTCAGACTCTTAGAGAAGCGTTGATCGTCATCGGGCGCCCGTCATGTGATCCAGTCCCCATACGCTCGCGCGCCGCCATCGTAGCGTCGACCCGTGCCTGTTCAGGCATGCCGGTTCGGAGACTACGGTGGAATCAGTCATGCGTGCGCGCCGTCCATTGCGGGCGGTCGTGTTGGCCGGCCTCCTGCAATTGGCGAGCCCGCTGCCGGCCCATGCCGGCGACGATGGGTATCGGCTGCTCGAGCTGGACGGCTACAAGGTCAAGTGGGGCGAGCAGGCACTAGGAGTGGGGGCGCGAGTCAGCTACGCCCTGGCCGACGAGACGCTGCGCTTCGATGATGCGCGCAATTGTCGTGAACTGGCGCCGATGGCGGCGCTTTCCCGGCAAGGTCTGACCATGGAGATGCTGGCGCGGGAAACGGCGGCGGCGTTTCGGGTCTGGGAGCGCGCCGCCGGGCTTTCCTTTTACCAGGTCGACGACGCGCGGGATGCCGATGTCGTGCTCGGCGCCCAGGGCCAGCCGCGCGGGCGGGCATTCGCCAACGTGGCCTATGCACCCGAGCCGGCGGCGGGTGTGCGTGCAATCGAGCAGGCGCTGGTGTGCCTGAATCCCGAGCAGGCGTGGAAGGTCGGCTTCGGCGGCGACAAGACTGTCTACGACATCCGCTACACGCTCATTCACGAGATCGGCCATGCCATCGGCCTGGACCATCCGGGACCCTCCGGGCAGGTGATGGCATTCCGCTACACCGAGGCCTTCGAAGACCTGCAGCCAGGCGACCTGCGCGGAGTCCGGCGGCTCTACGGACGTCGCGCCGATAGCCTAGCCCTGGCCACCGCGCGCGACGACGCAGACCGCTAGCCAACGGCCCGGGCGAAGCGGCACTCGCTACCCTCCCCCGCGATAGCCCCGCCCGCGATTACCGCCCCAGCCGCTGCGGAATCCGACGGCCGCCGGATCGGCGGCGGACCGAGTGTGGGATGCCGCACCGAACCCTCGGTGCCTGACAGGTCAGGATGCGGTGTCCTCCCACTGCTTGGAGAGCCGCGCGGCAGGGCTCGCCGTAGGCCCGCGCCGACGGTCCCGACGACGTGCCCGCCCGCATGGTGCGCAACATCGCGGTGGATGCCGTGCATAACCGCGGATGATGGAATCATGCCCCAGTCGACATGGATGACCTCGGACCGGCTGCGCTTTCTGGTCAGCG
This sequence comes from Spiribacter halobius, assembly GCF_020883455.1. Lineage (NCBI taxonomy): Bacteria > Pseudomonadati > Pseudomonadota > Gammaproteobacteria > Chromatiales > Ectothiorhodospiraceae > Sediminicurvatus > Sediminicurvatus halobius. Next base: position 3,992,728 of record NZ_CP086615.1, read on the forward strand.
GCATCAAGGAGCACCTGTGGGTCAAGCCGCTGGTGCTTTGCGTGCTCTCGGTGGGCGGGATATTCGTTGCAAAGCTGGCCGACTTTGCGGGTCTGTCCGGTTGGTTGCCGGCGATCAACCTGGCCTCCGTCGAGTCGCTGCTGTCCATCATGGCTTCCAGCATGCTCGTCATCGCGACGTTCGCCGTGGGGTCCATGGTGGCCGCTTACGCATCCGCCAGTACCGGCGCCACGCCCCGCTCCATCCCCATCGTAATCGCGGACGACGTGACTCAGAACGCCCTGTCCGCGTTCATCGGCGCCTTCATCTTCAGCATCGTTTCCCTGGTCGCGGTGCAGAACGGCATGTTCGAGGCCGCCGGCCTGTTCGCGATCTTCGTCCTCACCCTGCTGGTGTTCGCCATCGTCATCATCACCTTCGTTCGCTGGGTGGACAGAATCGCCCGGCTGGGCCGGGTGGTGAACACCCTCGAGCAGGTGGAACGGGCCGCCGGCAACGCACTGGATCGCCGCCGCCATGCGACCACGCTGGGCGCGTTGCCAGTCCGCGCGAGGCGGTCGGGAGACGGGGGCGTCGCCGTGTGCTCCCCGACGGTGGGTTATGTCCAGCACATCGATCTGCAGACGCTGCAGTCCCGGGCCGTGGAATTCGGGGGCCGCGTGACGGTGAGGGCGCTACCCGGCACGTTCGTGAGCACGCACCGCCCGCTGCTCCATGTCGAGGGCTGCGACACCTTCAAGGCCGAGGCCTTTTCCAGCGCCTTCAAGATCACGCCGAACCGCGCCTTCGAGGATGACCCCCGATTCGGCCTTCTCGCGCTGTCCGAGATCGCCGACAAGGCCTTGTCGCCCGGCATCAATGATCCGGGCACCGCGATCCACGTCATCGGCGCGATGGTGCGACTGTTCACGCTCTGGCAGTCGCCGCTCGAGCCGGACAAAGTCGTGGCGATCACCCATGACCGGGTGTCGGTGCCGGAACTGGCGATCGACGACCTGTTCGACGACGCCTTCACGGCCATCGCACGGGACGGCGCCGGTATCGTCGAGGTATCCGTGCGGCTGCAGAAGGCATTCTCCGCCTTGGCGGAGAGCGGTGACCCGGAGATGCTCGCCGCCGTCAGGCGGCATTCCCGAATGGCACTGGCTCGCTCCGAGCGCGCCCTGTCACTTCTGGACGACATCGAGGCCGTGCGTCGAGCGGCTGCATGCGCGACCGCCGGCGCGGGCGAACGCATGGCCGCCTCGGCCGACCCGAAGCCTGCCGCCGCGGTTCGGCAAGATCCCCTCACCACTCGGGCTTAACCGGGGCCGGCACCTCGGCACCGGTCCGGAGGCCGGCGATAAGTGCGCGGCCCTGAGCGGTGCATATGGCGGCCTGCCAAACAAGAAGGTGAGCGAAGATGAATGACGCCGACGCCTTCTTCGGGCTATCTCCGACCCACGTACTCATGGCGGCCACCGGCGGCGCGATCTTCCTCGGATACTGGCTGCCGCACCTGTTGTTTCGGCGCACGGCGTTTTCGTCCGTGCTTCTCATGATCCTGGGACTGATCATCTACGTCTTCGTGCCCGGGATGCCCGACGCTCTGGATCCGACGGTCTCGCCCCGGCTATGGGAAGTCGTAAGCGAGATGGCGGTGATCATCGTGCTGTTCGCAACCGGCCTGCGGATCGACGACGTGAGCAGCTGGAACCGCTGGCGGCCTACCGTCAGGATGCTGCTCATTGCGATGCCGCTGACGATCGCCTGCGTCGCGTTCCTGGGATGGGCTCTGGCCGGGATGACCGTAGCGGGTGCCGTGTTGCTTGGGGCGGTGCTTTCTCCGACAGACCCTGTGCTCGCTGGCGACGTTCAGGTCGGGCCACCGCTCGAGGGCAAGGAACATCCTGTCCGGTTCACCTTAACCGCAGAAGCTGGCCTCAACGACGGTCTGGCGTTTCCGTTCGTCTACCTCGGGCTCGTCATGGGCACGCAGGGCATCGATCCGTCGCTATGGCTCACGGAGTGGGTCGTGCGCGATGTGCTCTACCGGATTGCCGTCGGAGCCGTGGTCGGAGGCTTTGTCGGCTGGCTACTCGGGAGAAGCCTCTTTTCCACGTGGGGCGCCTGGGCCATGGAGAAAAGCGGCCCCGGCGTACTGGCGCTGGGAGCGGTCCTGATGACTTACGGGGTCGTCGAGCTCGTGGAAGGATATGGCTTTATCGGGGCCTTCACGGCCGGACTGTGCTGTCGCCAGGTGCAGAAGAGGCATAGCTTTCATACCCGCCTGCACGCGTTCAGCGAGGCCATCGAGCACGCTATCACGGCGGTCCTGCTGGTGCTCCTGGGGAGCGCGTTGCCCGCTTTATGGCCCGTGCTGGACTGGCGGCACTCGCTGATCGGGTTCGGCCTGCTGCTCGTGATCCGCCCTCTCGTTGGATGGCTTTCTCTGCTGGGCGCTGGCATGCCGTCCGGGGATCGCTGGATCGTGGGATTCTTCGGTGTACGCGGGATCGGCTCCATCTACTACGTGGGATTTGCGACGGGTCATCTGGAGTTCATCAACGAGGATCAGATCTGGGCGCTGGCCGCGTATACGATCTTTGCATCGGCCTTGATCCACGGGGCGACGAGCTTTCTCGTGGATCGGCACGTATCCCGCTGAGATCATCTCGAGACACGCTCATCGCCCGGTTGCTGGCGACCTGCGACGGTGCCTGGTCCCGCCGCGGCGGTTGCCGAACGTGCGCTCCGCGCGGGCCCCGGTCAGAAAGACGTCCCCGTTCCGGCCGCACTCGGCCGGGCATGCCTCGCACGGAGATCCTCAGTCCGCGGCCCCCGCGCACGTCGTCCCGAACGATGTTGCGGATCAGCCGCCGTCGGTGGCGTCCTCGACGGCGTCGCCGGCATCCTCGACGGCGTCATCGGCGTCCTCGCCGGCCTCCTCGAGGGGGCCCTGGTCGTCGCAGCCGGAGAGCGCGAGCAACAGGGCGCTCGCGAGCAGTGAGCCGGCAATGGCGTTGCGGATTCTCATGGTGCTTGTCCTCTTCGATCGGTTGGCGGAGATGCCCGGATGGCTCGCGGCGGCCCGCGCTTGCTAGTGCACGCAGCATCCAAACGGCGACGACGATGCGGCAGAACACCGCGACGCGTCGGCCGCGGAACGGCGCTGCGCGCGGCGAACCGTGCATGGCCGAAGCCCGAGGCCGAGGATGAGGCCATGGCGCGGAAAACTCCGTGCGCCTGCGTACACAAAAGGCACCCTCCAAAACCGTTCGACGGCCGTCGCCGGGCGCACGGAGTCGGGTGTAGTGGGAAGGCACCGCGCCGCCTCCGCGGGCCTCTGTTCGCTGCCGCGCAGACACCGGGGCGCGATTCCCTAAGACTCCCGGTTGTATGTCAGCGACGCCGAACGCCGTCGACCGGCTTCCCCAATAACGCGATGGAGAATCCCATGAGCAAGACAGCCAGTAGCGACCACGCCACCACCGACCGCCTCTCCGAGCGGGCCCACGAGTCCGTGGACCGGATTGCCGAGACCGCGGGCCGGGGCGAGGAGCGCGTCCGCCAGGGGGCGGATGAGGCGGAAGCCCGGATCCGGGAAGCCGGGCAGAAGGCCAGGGAACGATCCGACGAAACGGTACAGACCATTACCGGGTACGTGCGCGACAACCCCCTGACGTCCCTTGGCCTCGCCTTTGCCGCCGGGGCCATACTGGCCGCCCTGACCCGCCGGTCGTAGTGTCCCGCCGCACCCGGTTGCGGCGGGAGGCCGCGCACTTGCGCGGCCAGGTCGATCGCCGGGCCCGTCGGATTCACCAGCGCGTCGACGGGCTGGTGAGCCAGCTTCGGACGTTCGCCCGCAGCCCCGTCGCCCTGCCTGTCGCCTTCGTGGCCGGCATTCTGGCGCAACGTCTGCCGGTGCCCGTCGTCAACCGTGCCTGCCGCCTGCTGACCGGCCTGGCAGGCCCGGCGCAGGCCCTGCGGAGCGTCGCCGGGCTCGCCGCGTCAGCTGCCCGCTGAGCGGTTCAGCCCTCCCCCGGGGACTGCCCCGAAGCGTCACCCGGCGAGCGAGCGCGGGCGAGCAGGCCGTTCACGCTGGCCCGGCTCTCTCGGAACGTGAGATCCCGCGTAATGTGCCGAAGCCGCCAGAGGGCGAGCCCGGCAAGGGCCAGGTGCGCCAGCGCCACCGTCAGCAGGGCGCCCGTCGCGCTGAAGGCCTGCAAGCCCGTAAGCGCCACCACCAGGGCCGCCCCGCTGAACAGCCAGGCACCCACCAGCAGCAGCGCGATCGCCACGGCCAGCCCGATCATGGCCAGCGCCGTGTGCCCAAACAGCTGCGCCTCCACCAGCACGAGACGGGCCATGTCCGCGGACAGGGCCTTCACGGCACCGGCGATGTCCCGGAGGCCGTCGCCGTCCGCGGCCGCATCTTCGGAGCGCTCCGCTTCCGTCACGGTTCGGGCTCCGGACCATTCAGGGTGCACTTCAGGCCAGCCTTGATCTCGCTCCAGATGGCCACGAAGAACGCCGTCAGGGGCACCGCGAGCACCATGCCGATGATGCCGCCCAGCGCCGTACCCCAGAAGAACAGGGAGATCACCACCAACGCCGGGTGCAGGCCGGAGCGGTTGGCCATGATCTTCGGCGTCAGCAGCCAGCTCTCGATCAGCTGCACCGCCGCGAACGCGAGCCCGGTGAAGAACAGCAACTCGGCACCGCCGCCCGGCTGCAGATAGGCCGTGGGCAGCACCACCAGCAGCCCGATCAGGGTGCCCAGGAAGGGGACGATGTTGAGCAGCCCCAGCACCAGCCCCACCAGCACGCCGAACTCCAGGCCGATGAGCGTGAAGCTGACGGCGTACAGGGCCCCCATGCTTACGGCGATGATCAGCTGGCCCTGAAAGAACGTGGTGACGTACTCCACGAACATGTCCATGAAGTACAGCACCTTGCGCCGTGTGCCCGCCTGGAACACGGACAGCAGCTCCGACGCCTGCCCCCGGAGCAGATCGCCGGAGAGCAGGGTGAAGAACAGGAGCAGCGGCACGAAACTGATCCCGGCGAGCAGGCCCAGATAGGACAGGACCGTCCGGCTCGTGACCTCCAGACCCGTCAGGACGCCGGCGGACGCCTCCCCTTCACTGCGCTCCATGCCGGTGGAGATCATCGAGGTGAGCCCCGGGAAGTGGAACGAGAAATACGCCTGCCAGCGATTCAGGATGTCCGGCAGAACGGTCATCAGCTGGATGGCCTCGCTCACCACGATGGGCACCAGCAGAAACACCAGGCCGCCGATGCCGAGGAAGAAGGCAAGCAGCAGCAGGAGGGTGGCGGCCAGACGCGGCAGACGCAGCCGGCGCTCGAGGAGACCCACCACCGGGTAGAGCACCAGCGCCAGGATACCCGCCAGGGACAGCGGCAGAAGCAGATTGTAGAAGACGTTCAGTATCCAGCCGAACGTCCACACGATGATGCCCACCAATGCGGTCAGCGCCACCAGGCACAGCAGGACCGCCGTGTAGCGAAACAGGCGAAGCTCCACCGCGTTGAACAGCCGCCTGTCCGCGGACAGCGCAGCGGCGTCGGGGTCGGCGGCCCTCGGCGCGCCTGCGGCAGGTGCCTGCGTGTCGAAGGGCAATGCCGTTCCCCGCGTCAGCGGCTCGCGGACCGGCCGGACAGCAGCAGCCCGACGCCGGCGGCCGCGGAGGCCGCCCCAAGGATCAGGAACCACGTGGTGGACTCGGTGAAGCGGCCGGTGACCGCCTCCGTCACCTGATCGCCCAGGCTCTGGGACGACTGGTACGCGAAGAAGAGCAGTATGCCGCCTACCGCCAGCAGCACCAGCGCAAGAACTCGGTTGTTCGCCATCTCGATGAACTCCGGCCGCGCGCGGCATGGCCGCGCCTTCTGATCCATGTGCCAATGCAGCCTGCGCTCGCCGAGGCGGCGCCGTCAGTGCGCTGACCCACGGACGCCGTCGCGCCGGTTACGGGCCCGCCCGCCCTGGCGATGCCCCGCAACGGCCTGCGTTCGCAAGCGCACAGACACCCCCGGGGCCTCCCGGGCACCTTCAGGTTTCACACTGGACGGGGGTCCAAGGCCATGCACGGCAACTCGCAGACGGACGCGGACGCGGTACCGCTGTCCCTGGCTCTCGGGGACGACCGCTTCGCCACGGTACTGCTGGTGGAGGCCGACACCGCCGCCGCGGAGACGGTTCGCGCATCGCTCGACGGCGTGCTCGGCGCGGCCTTGCGCCTCGAGCGGGTGTCCGGCCTCGGCGCGGCTCGTGCGCGGCTCGCGAAGGGAACCGTGGAGGTGATCCTGGTCGGCACCAGCCTGGGCGACTGCGGGCGCGAGCGGGCGCTGGAGCAGCTCGGCCTGGGGGCGCCGGAAGCCCTGCTTCTGCCGCTGAGCAGCGCCGGGTTGGCCGGCGAGGGTCCGGGTCCCGGCATCGACGGCCACTGGCTGCCCCGCGTGCTGAACTACGTCACCCGGCGCCAGCGGGTCGAGGCCGCGCTGCGGGCCACCGACGAGGCCCTGTACGAGGAGATGGAGCGCGCCGAGGTCACCCTCAGCTCCATCGGCGACGCCGTGCTGGTGACCGACGCCGAGGGTCGGGTGACCTACCTGAACCCGGTGGCCGAGGGGCTCACGGGCTGGTCCGCGGTGGAGGCGTCCGGGCGCGCGCTCGCGGAGGTCTTCAACATCGTCAACGCGCGCACGCGCGGCCCGGCCGTCGACCCGGCCCGGCGGGCGATGCAGGAGAACCGCACGGTGCTGCTGGAGTCCAACTGCATCCTGCTGCGGCGGGACGGCACGGAGCTCGGCATCGAGGACTCCGCCGCGCCGATTCACGACCGTCATGGCGCGGTCTCCGGGGCGGTGATCGTATTTCGGGACGTCAGCCAGTCGGTGGCCATGACCCGCAAGATGGCCTACCTGGCCCAGCACGACCCGCTGACCGGGCTGCCCAACCGGGTCCTGCTCGAGGAGCGCCTGGAGCAGGCCATGCGCTTCGCCCGCCGCCATGGCACGCGGGTGGCGCTGCTGTTCGTGGACCTGGACCGCTTCAAGGAGATCAACGACACCCTGGGGCACGTGACGGGCGATCACATGCTGCAGGCCGTGGCCGAGTGCCTGACCGGCTGCGTGCGCGCGACCGATACGGTATCCCGCCTCGGCGGCGACGAGTTCGTGATGCTGCTGACCGAGATCGACACCACCGAGGACGCCGAACGCGTCGCCGACAAGGTGCTCGCCCTCCGCGGCCACCCCCTGGTGGTGGATGGTCATAGCCTGGACGTCTCCCTGAGCGTGGGCATGAGCGTCTACCCCGAGGACGGCGAAACCGTGGAGGCCGTGCTGGCACACGCCGACGCCGCCATGTACCGCTCCAAGGCGCGGCCCGCCCGGCCCGACGGCCTGGTGGGGGTGCAGCGCCGGGCCTTCGATGCCGTGGCCTGCGGCCTGGAGAGCCGGCTGCGGGAGGCACTGGCCGAGGGGCAGTTCCTGCTCCACTACCAGCCGCAGGTGGATCTCTCCTCTGGCGCGGTGGTCGGGCTGGAGGCGCTGCTGCGGTGGACGGATCCGGAACGCGGCCTGATCACGCCGGACCGCTTCATCGCCCTTGCCGAGCGCACCGGGCTGATCGTCCCCATCGGCCGCTGGGTGCTGACTGAGGCCTGCCGCCAGGTGCGGGCGTGGCAGGCTGCCGGGCTGACGCCGCCGCCGGTCTCCGTCAACGTGTCCGCGGTGGAGCTGCGGCAGAAGGGCTTCGCGGCGGGGGTCGCCGAAACCCTCCGGGAGAGCGGGGTGGCGGCACCCGGAATCGGCCTTGAGCTGACCGAGAGCGCGCTCATGCGCCATGCGGACGGCTCGCTGGCGGCCCTGCGCAGCCTCCGCGACCAGGGCGTGGCCCTCGCCATCGACGGCTTCGGCACCGGGCACTCCAGCCTCGACTACCTCCGGCGCTTCCCGGTGGACACCATCAAGGTGCATGGCTCGTTTCTCGAGGACATCACCACCGCAGCGCAGAGCGCGGTGGTGATGCGGGCGATTCTCGAGCTCGGCCGCCAGCTCGGCCATCGGGTGATCGCCCAGGGCGTCGAGAGCGAGGCCCAGCTCGCATTCCTGCAGGCAGAAGGCTGTGCCGTGGGCCAGGGCTTTCAGCTCGGGGCCGCGCTCGATGCCGCCGACACCGCGCTGCTGCTCGCCGCCAGCCCCCCCCCCAGCTTTCCGGGAGCCGGCGGCACGCGACTGATGCCGAAGCCACCGTGATCAGGCCATCCGACCGGCGACCGGCCGCGGCCGGGCAGACGGCTGACACCTAGTGTATGTTCCCAGACAGCGATGCGGAGTGAACCATGTCCGATTCGGCAGCGGCGCAGGCCATCGTCGAGGCGCTCCGGCGCGAGGCGGAGCAGCGGCTGAGCACCGGCCAGGCGCCGGCAAGCCGCGGCTGGACGGTGAGCTCCGAGGCCCTCGCGCTGCTCTACCGGCTGGCGAGCGCGCCGGATACCGCCTCTGATGCCCTCAAGCTGCTGCACGAGCTGCAGGCCTATCAGGTGGAGCTCGAGCTGCAGCAGTGCCAGCTGGAGGCAAACGAGCGCGAGCTCGAGCAGGATCTCGCGCGCTACCGTGGCCTGTTCGAGGCCGCCCCGATAGGCTATCTCATCGTCGCCCTGGAGGGGCAGATCCTGGAGGGCAATGCCGCCGCGGCGGAGCTGCTCGGCATGGAGCCGGAGGCGCTGGCGGGTCGGCGGGTCGACAGCTTCCTCGCGCCCCACAGCCGGCCAGGGCTGATGAATCTGCTCAACCGCCTGCGGGCCGGCGCGCCGCGGGCCGGCCTCGATGTGCGGGTCGGCGGCGGCGACGGCGACTCCCGGGCGGCACGGCTCACGGCCACGCGCTCCCCGGGCGGCGAGGCGATACTGATGGCCCTCACCGACGCTGCCTGACAGGATACGGCCACTGCGGGCGCGCCCGTGGGCGCGCCGGGGATCCTCCGGAGATGGTGGGCGCCAACGACTCCGACAGCTCCACCGAGACCACGCGGGTCGTCGCGATTGGCGCCTCCGCCGGCGGCCTGGCCGCACTGGAGGCCTTCTTCGCAGCCACCCCGGCCAACACGGGCATGGCCTACGTGGTCGTGCAGCACCTGGACCCCACCCAGAAGGCCCTGCTGCCGGAGCTCCTGCAGCGCGCGACCGCCATGCCGGTGCGCGAGGCGGAGCCGGATATGCCCATCCAGCCCGATTGCGTCTACGTTATCCCGCCGAACGCGGAGCTCACCATCGCCGGCAGCACCCTGCATCTGGCGCGGCCGACCGAGCCCCGGGGCATGCGCCTGCCGGTGAACGTGCTGTTCTCCTCGCTCGCCAGCGCCCGCGGCGAGGGGGCCATCGCGGTCGTGCTCTCCGGCATGGGCGCCGACGGCACCGTCGGGCTGCAGGCGATCAAGGCGGTGGGCGGGCTCGGCGTCGTCCAGGATCCGGCCAGCGCGCAGTTCGATGCCATGCCGCGCAGCGCCCTCGCCGCCGGCGGCGGCGACATCACCGGCAGCCCCGGGGAGCTGCCGGAGCGCATCCTGGCCTACCTCCGGCGCACCGGCGTAGCGCGGTCACAGGCCGCTGGCCCGCTCGCCGAGGACGGCTTGGATGCGCCCCTGCAGCGCATCATGAAGCTGCTGCAGGCGCGCACGCGCCACGACTTCTCGCTCTACAAGGCGACCACGGTGAGCCGCCGCATCGAGCGGCGCATGGCGATCCACGGCCTCCACGCGATGG